>JBOEGK010000093.1:0-619 GCA_050633385.1 Hyphomonas sp. | reverse complement strand
CCGTATGTTGCAATGCAATAAGACCCTTGTAATCAGGGACAGCGACCCCATATACTCATTGTGAGCATAATGCTTCACTCTGAACTCTAGCCGGAGGGCCACTCTTGATCTTGAATATGTTGAAAGCGAAGCTTCATTCCGCAACTGTGACACAGTGCGATCTTCATTATGAAGGCTCTATCTCGATCGATCAGGACCTGCTTGATGCGTCAGGTATTCTGCCGAATGAGCGTGTTGATATCTGGAACGTGACGAATGGCGCGCGCATCGCGACATACGCTTTGGAAGCGCCGCGCGGCTCTAAGACGATCGGCCTGAACGGCGCAGCGGCCCGCCATTTTGCTGTGGGTGATGTTGTCATCATCGCGGCCTTTGCCGGTGTCGAAGAAGAAAAAGCCCGCCAGCACGCACCAAACGTCGTGCTGCTAGGCGAAGGCAACGAGATCAAGCACCACGCTTAAGCACAAGCTCGAGAGCGTAGAGTAACAAAAAGCCCTGCCGGCGACGTTGGCGGGGCTTTTGCGTTATAGCCCCGCAGGCGCGGGCAACCCAGCGCTCGACAGGCAGATCACTTTGAAGCGTTCGCCCATGTCTTTGGGGTCGATGAGGCGTTGGGCGG
>JBOEGK010000092.1:0-644 GCA_050633385.1 Hyphomonas sp. | reverse complement strand
AAGGCGCGCCCCTGCTAAGGGCGTAAGGGTTCACGCCCTTCGAGGGTTCGAATCCCTTCCTCTCCGCCACAAAAATACATAAAATTTATAAAAAACATGGTGTTAAGATTTTTTCTGTCTTCGCTCTTGAGCTCTACCCACCACTGTACCCACCAATTTGCCTCGGGTTTTCCTTACACCTTAAAGTTGGGTCAAATTAAACTTAGTATTCTTGGTGGTTTGAAGTGCGCCCCATCACTGGGCCACCCGGTTGGAGTACTGTTGCTGAAGTACTCCCCGCGCACCTAAACGGAGATGAATGGCGCAGCGGAGAGAAAGTCTGGCTGCTGGATGTCATCGCCCCGAGTAAAAAAAATTGCCTCCACCGTACTCGCCAATTTCGCGCAAATAACAGGCCGCGGATAAGTGAGCATCCATCCCGTTGTGACGAAGCAGGTGGATGCGGAGATAATAAAGCGTATGACTTCTGACGCAGATAACTAGAGCCAGTAGTATTTGTTGGCTGATCGGGAAGATAAGTGATGGAAACTGTAAGGTTGGCGATTTCGCCTATTCTTGAGCCTGATTAAGGAATTTCACAAAAAATATTGGTCACGAATGGGGGGAGCGGCAGAGGCTGCTTCCCTTGTTCCGGACGATGCTTT
>JBOEGK010000091.1:0-1518 GCA_050633385.1 Hyphomonas sp. | reverse complement strand
CATGATCGTCGTGACCAGCGGTCGCGGCGGAGGTTTCGCTTGCGACCCGATTTGTATCCGGGGTTGAATTGCCGCATCCCGCCAAAATCACGGCCAGAACCATCATGGTCGTTGGAAAAATAAGTGTCTGTTTCATTGGAAGTCTCCATTAAACGGGGCGGCACCGATCAGGTTTTTGAGACGCATGAGGTCCGCATTAAGAGCGCGCCGGGCGTCAATCACGCCCACGCCTGCCTCGATCAGCCCTTTTCGGGCATCGAGCGTGGTGGTGAGATCAAATCGGCCTGCGGCGTAACCTTGAACAGACGCGTCATAAGCTGAACGGGCCGCAGGTAGCGCCTCCTGTTCGAGTAGCGTCAGCCGGGCCTCGGCGGCGCGCACCCGCGCGGCGGCGGCTTGTTGCTGCGACCGCAATCTGGCTTCCACGGCGACGGCGCTGATGCGTTCGGCATCTGCGCGATAACCTGCTGCGCGGGCGGCGTCGCGGTTGCGGTCATAAAGTGGAATTGGCACGGTGACACCGACCAGGAGCGCATTGTCGCCGGTCTCTTCAAATTGGCGAACGCCCGCACTGACTGTGACATCAGGAATACCGGCTGCGCGGGCGGCGTCCTGCTCGGCGTCCCGGGCTGTTGCGCCAGCTTTGGCAGCGGCGAGCGCCGGGTGCTCATCAAGCCCGCGGGTCTTTGAGAGTATTTTGGTTTCATCAGGCGAAATGGCGCGGGGCGGCGCAAAAACCGGCATGGGGCTTCCCCAAAGGGCGGCGAGTTCATAGCGGCGTTGATCAATTTCTGCGTCTGCTGCAAGCGCAGCGGCTTTGAGTGCAGCGGCATCTGCCTCGGCGCGCGAGCGCTCTGGCGGGGCCGCGGCACCGGCCTCAACTCGTTTCGCAACGGTTTCAGCCAAAGACACGGCGAGATCCGCCGACTCCCGAGCCAGCGCTGCGAGTTCTGTCGCGGCGATCAGGTCATGATAGAGCAGCGCCGCTTCTAGCTCGGTCTCTCTTAATATGACGCGGCATTCGGCGTCGGCGAGAGCCGCACGGGCCCGCGCGGCACGCTCGCGCTTGGCTCTTTTACCACCAAGCTGGAATGTTTGCTCAATGGCGAGCGTAGTTTCGGTTTGGTCAAACCCGTTGAGCGGTCCGGAGCCTGAAAAATTCTCAATTTCCAGTCCGATTGACGGATTAAGACGGCGCCCGGCCTGATCTGCCTCGGCAGCGCTGGCGCGCGTCTCCAGTGCGGCCCGGCGGACATCCGGGGACACATGGCGGATTTGCATGAGCGCCATGGTGAGGGTTAGCGGCGCATCGGGCACGATGGTCGGCGCGCTGCCTGTTGGCCCGTTGCACGGGGCCGCGACCGCTGTGCCTGCAAAGGCAGCCGCGATCAGGACGCAGAGTGCGCCCTGTTTGAATTTTGGCATGGGGTATTGTTCCTTGTGATAACCTGAATCGACATCAAACCCACGCGCAAAAGGCGCGGATTCAGAGAGTCAGGTTAGGCACGCGGAGGACGA
>JBOEGK010000090.1:0-957 GCA_050633385.1 Hyphomonas sp. | reverse complement strand
AACGGCATGATCTATATTCGAGGCCATGCGCGCGATTTTGATCAATGGGCGCAAACGGGCTTAACTGGGTGGAGTTATGCAGATGTGCTGCCTTATTTCAGAAAATCTGAGAGTTTGGATAAGGGTGCCGATGAGTACCATGGCGGTGATGGACCGCTTAATGTTTCGAGTGCGCCACTAAGCAGCCCAATCTATGCCCCCTTTATCGAGGCGGGAAAGCAGGCTGGTTTTAAGCAAACCGACGATTTCAATGGTGCTCAACAAGAAGGGTTTGGCCCTTACCAGCGCACGATTCATGAGGGTGAGCGTTGGAGCGCCTCTTTTGCTTATTTGCGCCCGATCGTGGATACGCGCCCGAACTTAACGGTTCGATCGACCGCTCTTGTTACACGCGTTGAATTAGAGAATGGCCGCGCGACGGGTGTTGAGTTGGTGGATGAGCGTGGCGGACCGACAAAGACAATCAAGGCTAATCGGGAAGTGATTTTGTGTGCAGGTGCGGTGCAATCACCGCAATTATTGCAATTGTCTGGTATTGGTCGCCCGGAAGATCTTGCGGACGTGGGGATCGAAACCAAGGTTGCGTCTCAGAATGTAGGTCACAATTTGCAAGATCATCTCGATGTGACGGTCATTCATAAAATGCTGCAGCCACTTTCCGCCTATTCCGCGCAAAAAGGGATCAAAAAGCTTTTTGTAGGATTACGTTATTTGTTGGCGAAGTCTGGTCCCGGTGCCGATAATTTCTTACAGGCCGGGGCTTTCTTGAAATCGAGGGAAGGCCTAGCCCAGCCGGATGTGCAGTTGCATTTGGTGAACGCTATTGTGCAGGATCATGGCAATGGTGATGTAAACGAAGACGGCTTCACCATTCATGCTTGTCAGTTGCGCCCGGAAAGCCGTGGCTGGATTAAGCCTGCGAGTAAGGATGCATTTGATGCACCGCGCATTGAGCCG
>JBOEGK010000089.1:0-744 GCA_050633385.1 Hyphomonas sp. | reverse complement strand
AACGAAGAGTCTGTCTCAAAACTCTTCGACAGCTAAGACGAATACACAAAAAATATAAAAAGCCCCGACCGCAAGGCCGGGGCTTTTTCTTTGGCTTGTCAGGTACTTCTATTTCTGCAGATTTTATCCTTTGTTCAACTCCTCCATATTTTCGACTCGTTCAGCCTCATTCCATAATTTGTGTTCAACTGGGCTTGCCTTCCCCGTCTCACAATCAGGTTCAATATTTGTCACATCAATCGCCTCCATTTTTATCGGTTTGGGAACCATTGGCGTTTTTGGAGTCTTAGGGGCTTTAGGGGTGCCGGAGGGTTGAATAACTTTCGGCGCCTTGATTTGGACCTGCACGCCCTTAATTAGCTCAAGACCTTCGACAGACGCCGGATCAATTGATTCATACATCTGATCTCCATTCTCCTCCAAGATGGGTTGCCAGATTTCGAGATGTAGGTGTGGCCCGGTTGCTGCCCCAGACTGGCCCACGCGCCCAATTTGATCACCAGCAAAGACTTGATCCCCCTCTTCGACACTCCGGTCGAGCATCTGTGCAAAGCGAAGCTTTCGGCCATCTGACAATGCAATTTTCAGATTCTCTCCATACCCATCACTCACCCCAGAATGCAAAACAAGACCGTCAATTGGTGCATAGATCGGCGTGCCTTCAGCGACAGCCAGATCAATACCCAAATGCATCTTCTTCATTTTAGTTACAGGATGTTTCCGATTGCCATAATGGCTAGACAC
>JBOEGK010000088.1:0-783 GCA_050633385.1 Hyphomonas sp. | reverse complement strand
GGCGGAGAGGTTTGGCAGGTATGGCTATCGCCGGATCACAGCCTTGCTAAAACGCGATGGCTGGCATGTGAACGAGAAGCGTGTGTATCGGATCTGGCGGCGTGAGGGGCTTAAAGTCCCACAGAAACAACCAAAACGCGGTCGGCTATGGCTGAATGATGGCTCGTGCATTCGGCTGCGGCCCACGCACAAAGGGCATGTCTGGTCATATGACTTCGTGCAGGACCGAACTCATGATGGGAAGGTGTTCCGTATGCTTTGCGTGATCGACGAGCACACACGAGAATGTCTCGCGATCCGTGTAGAGAGACGGCTCAACTCCCGGGATGTGCTAGACACATTGGGCGAGCTGTTTGTGAAGCATGGTCCGCCTGAGCCCATTCGTTCAGATAACGGCCCCGAGTTCATTGCGATTGCGTTGCGCGAATGGCTACAGAACCTGGAGGTCAAGACGCTTTACATCGAGCCGGGCAGCCCATGGGAAAATGGGTATTGCGAAAGCTTCAACTCGAAGCTTCGTGATGAGTTGCTCGCCAGAGAAATCTTCTACGACCTGCGTGAAGCGCAAATCCTGATCGAAGGATGGAGACGCCACGACAACACGCAAAGACCGCACTCGTCACTTGGCTATAGATCACCCGCACCAGAAACAATCTTGCCCACGGCTGTCATGCCGCCTTATAAGGTGAAGGCGGCATGACGCCGCTTAAACTAACCGCCGGTCTAACAAAGTCAGCGGATCACCCCGTGGGGGCAGACCAAAAGCATCGTCCGGAACAAGGG
>JBOEGK010000087.1:0-553 GCA_050633385.1 Hyphomonas sp. | reverse complement strand
GCCCTTGGCAATTGGGTAAATGACCAAAAACCACCCTCGCCATCCACACCCAGCCAATTGATCTTCCCGTGCCATTCCCGTTAACTGCCTGCAGGAGCTAAGGGGCAGGCATGGCAGATGTATTTGAAGATCAGAGTATTCTCGATTTAAAGCTGGAGAACGGCAAAACCGTTGAGGAAGAGCTACGCCACTTTCGCGTCTTTGCGAAATTGATGGATGCAAAATTCTCGCTCTTCGGAATTCGTTTCGGATTGGATTCCATCCTTGGCCTCATCCCCATTGCGGGGGATATCAGCATGGGTGTCGCCGGCATCGTCGCGCTCATTTCTGCGTTCCGATTAAAACTCCCGCTCAGCGCAAAAATTCACATCCTCTGGAACCTCGGCTTCGATACCCTATTAGGCTCGATCCCGATTGTGGGAGATATCTTCGACTTCTTCTTCCGCTCGAACACGAAGAATTTCAAAGTCGTCGAGAAACACCTCGCCCGCAAAATCAAACGTCAGCAATCGAATTAACCGCCTTCAAAAACTCCAGCTAACTAGAATTGGAG
>JBOEGK010000086.1:0-2831 GCA_050633385.1 Hyphomonas sp. | reverse complement strand
GCGAAACGACCCATGTTAAAATGAATACAAACGCACCGGTAAACTTGTATAACATATTCCAAACTCCGTAACGCTCACGCTACCGGAGCGAGAATGAATGCCTAATGAACATAAAATGAGGGGGCGATCAATTATCCGCCCCCTCCGTAATTCATTATACCAAGTTAGCTTTTGCGGGCGGATGTCGCAGCCGACTCACCAAGGCTCTTAACAGCGTTGGTCATCGCCTCAGTTACTGTTTTCAGCTCCTGTCCCAGCGCCTGAAGTTCGGCGGATAGTTGCGCTATTGCACCATCTTTTTTGGTTTTCACTCCCTCGAATTTTCCGGCTTGCTTTTTGGCATTTATCCCAGACAGCTCATCTCCATATTTATTAGATACCTGTCCGATTTCAAACGCCTTATCGCGCATTTCCAAAGTCTTTTCATCTGCAAGCGCACCAAGGATCATCGCAATCTGCATTATCAGGCTCTTACCCTTGCTGGCTTGCATGGCCTTTTGAAGTTTATCTTCTGAACTTCCGCCGGTGGCTTCTTCAAGCATCATCTTGACGAATTTATCCATAATACTTGAAACTCCATCAAACGCCCGCTCTGCCTCGCCGCGCTGGGCAGGAGACGCGTCGAAGCCGTTCAGGATGTGCTGGAGGAAGACCTTCGAAGACATTTGCTCAAACTTGGTAAGGCCATTGCCCATACCGATTGTTCCGGCTTCTAAATGATTGCGTTGATAGCCCTGCATATCGCCGCACTCCTTACAGAACGCCGCCTGCGCCATATCGATAACTTTTTGATCCAACCCCATCTCTGTGCCCAGTTTCTGGATCAACTCCTGCCCCATCATTGAGACAAGCTCCTTACCAAGCGCCTGAGCCATCATCTGACCACCAAACTGCGCAATCCCCTGCTGGATCGCACCGGTCAGAAGCGCGCTGGAGCCGCCAGTCATATACATAAGGCCAATCTGCGCCGCGGCCATTAACGCCCCCTTGAGATCGCCGGTTGCAACGGCTGTCACCAAATTGGAAGCAGTGTTCATAATGTTCCCGATACCACCAAAAATGCTCATTTTCCATTCTCCATTTGATCGACGCTATTTGCGCCATTTGGTTTGTGTGGGCGAAACGGCTTTTGCGCTTCGATGGGGTGAGGATGGCAGGTTGCGCTCGGCGGCGATAGCTGGGGCTGGCCCTAGCTAGGGTCAACCCTAGGTCGGCAGCAAAACCTAGGGTTAACCCTAGCTAGACAGGCGCGCGGCAGCGTGGCTCACTCGCTCGGATTGTATGCGTCGGTAAGCGCAAAGGACCCAGCATGGCACAAATCGGCACCCAACCTGCCCGCTTTGCCCCGTCTGACGACCCACGGGTCGCCAATACGGTGGATAAGGTGACGGCTTTGCTCGATTCTGGCGGGTGGAACATCGCCACGCGGGCCGAAGTACAGGCGGCCGTGCAGTTAATCGGGCAATTGCCAGCGCATCAGGCCGATAGCGTAATTGACCAACTGCAGGCGGGCGGACAACTCGTCGTCTTTGCTCAGGAGGTTATGGACGCGTCCATCTTCGGGCCGGGGCTGACGGTGGATCAACGCCGCGATGCCTTCCGCGTTTTGGCGCAGCGGCTGGATGGGCCCTCACTGGCTAGTTTCACACAGGCGCTCGCGATGACGGATGTTAAGTCAGGCGGACATGATGTCGTGGTCGAGTTTGGCGGCGCAGTAGCGCGGCACGCCTCGATCAGCGCGCGGATAGACTATGTTGAACAGCTCGCCGCCAGCACGACAGATATGCCCAGCTTCCACCGTGGTGCCTTCAATGGCCAGCGCGTGATTGGCGACGCCGAGGCCCGCGCCGTTGCCGAAGTCGTCTCCTCCCTTCAGAACAACCCCGCCGCCACCCGCCGTGCGTTCGAGAGCCTTGACGCCGCCCCCGGTGCGCTCGACGCCACTTTCCGCGCGAGCCTTGATATGACCCAGCATTGGGGGCCTATCAGAGGCTGGCATACACAGACCGCTGACAAGGCATTATTCCGAGGGTTGACGCAGGCCGCAGCCAATATGGAAGCGGCCACCATCAATACCCCGCTGGAGGGCAGCACCCGCGCGCTCGGCGACAAGGTATTCGCGTCAGCCACGCGCTCTATTGATCCAGCGATGATCGAGGTGACTGACATCGTCGAGCGGATAACACCCATGTCACCGCGTGTGAGCGAGATGGCCCAGCTTTCCACGGCGGTGTACGATAAATCGCTCGAAACAGTCGGAAATTACACGAAACTGCACGAAACTGCACTCATTGCGCACGGTATTGCACCGGAACTGCTCAGCCAACCAGGCATTGGTTTTGAAGCGGCTTTGTATCAGCGTGTGGACGGTGAAATGGTGCTCGCTTTCCGTGGCACGGATAACTGGAACCCGCTGGCCAAAGGCGACGCCGATGACAACCTTCTACAAGGGTTAGGGCATCAGGCCGACCAGTATGAAGCTGCAGTGATTGTTGCGCGAACGGTTCAGCGCACATTAGGTGATACACCGTTCACGATCACCGGGCATTCGCTCGGTGGGGGCCTTGCGGCAACCGCATCAGGCGTGACGGGGCAAGAGGCTTACACCTTCAACGCAGCGGGCATTTCAGAAGGCACGCACAGCCGCTACAACCTTGATTTTACACCAGGTCAAGTCACCAATAGCTATACGACAGGCGACATTCTCAGCTTCGTAAACGGCGCGCGTGTAGAATTACGCCTGCCCGGGCCAAACATAGAACTCGCCAACCTCCCGCCTAGCGTGGGCGAGCAAAATGCCCTCGGCAATCCACTCTGGAGCGCCTATCTAC
>JBOEGK010000085.1:0-2719 GCA_050633385.1 Hyphomonas sp. | reverse complement strand
TGGAAATTTATCTGGATGCGGTTGAGGCCGAATATGGCCAGCGACCCGTTATTTATACCACGCCGGACTTCTATGCGGATTGGGTGGCTGGAAACCTTGAAGATTACCCCATCTGGCTGCGGTCCCTATCGGGCCCTCCTGTAATAAATGCAGCGATTTGGCAGTATGACATGCGGGGCGAGTTAGCCGGTATTAAAGGGCCGGTAGATCGCAATCGTGTGCCTTGAGGGGCATGTAAATACCCATATATCCGGCCCGTGCAGACGCGTGCAGTCGCGTGCAGAAACGGGCAGTTTGATGCAGTTTGAGGCGCATTTCAGGCTGAGGCGTGCGTTACTGTGCGAAAACGGGCACGGCTGAGCGGTTGGGGCAAAGCCGTCTGTCCCATTTCCCGATGACTCCAGCGCAAGGCCGGAAACCATCTCCCGATGTTACCGGAGGCTGCCGAGGCCACGTCCCGAGATGGATACCTGCCTGCGCAGGCATCCTCGGGAGGGTGGGGTTGGGCAGAAAAAGCACGCTTGAACACGCGATACCCCGTCATCCCGGACGTAAAGCGATCCGGGACCTAGGGGCGGGGTTGAGCGAGTGTGACAAACTGGGTCCCGGACAATGCCCCGGGCATTTCCGGGATGACGGAGGAATGGCAATGACGGCAATTGGCCCATTTGCGACATTGCCTCTTGCAATAGAAGTTGCAAGACTGGCTCTTCTTTGAAGTGACGGGAGTGCTATCTTGCATGCTTATGGTGCGGACATCTTCGATCAAAATGAAGGATGACCGGGCCTATTTCGAAAAGGAACAATTCAGTGGCGTCGGATTGAGCTTTCAAAGAGATGGCTGGCTTGCAAACGCAAACGTCTTTTCTAGAGGACAAGTCGTTGGTCCTTTCGAACATAGCCCCATCGATAGACGTTCTAAATCAGAATTCATCGAGTCAGAATATTTGGATAATAAGGACGATGAAGGTTATTGTCATTGGCTGGACCTTCCCCAGTCTCTGAACGGTGAACCGTTTGGCGGCGTCGCTTTTTCTTTTGACGATTCAGGTCGTTGCGAAGCGGAATATGGTTTTTACCCAAACGGGGTCAATGCTTACGAAATTGGGTACGATCTTCAGGGGCGGAGAACATCTGTTACAATCGGCAATGAAAGCGTTTCGGAAGTTTACAAATTTTCCAATGGCAAAATTGTCGACATTGATATTATCGAACGCCTCTCAAGAGGACATAACTTTAAGGCGCTGAGTGTTCGGTACAGCAGTGATGGGATGATTCAAAAACTATGTTTGGAGCATGAATACTTCCTGCTTAGAACACAGCACGTATGGAAATCCCTGATTGTGGATCTACCGGAGGCCTTATCAGAATTTGCCAATCTGGAATTCACAAACGATGCGATCCTGACCGGCTCGAGCGGAGAGAAGCTAAAAAAACAGATTTGATGAGCAGCTAGAAACCGATCAACGAAACAAGGCCTGTGTGGAGCAACTTTCATGTCACAAAATGAGTTTCAACTCAGCCAAAACCCGCCTTCGCATTACTTGGAGTTATTCGATGCCGCATCCTTCATCGTCAGAAGGATGTCTGACGAGTTTGTCGAGACAAATGAGGAACTCGGATTTCTTTTTGAGGCAAATATGAGCGTTGGCGACGAAGACTCCGACCTCAGCTTCGAAGTTTACGTGTATCCTGATACGGCTACCGTTCCATCAAGCTTGATTGATCAAGCGAGATACATCGTTTCGAACATCACTTTAATGGATACGCACGCGAGAACAATTGGCCAAGATGGTGGTGAGAATGAGAGGCTTGCCTACATCCGTTTGATTAATGATGAAGCTCGGTTCTGCTACTGGGCAACGAGGTTCAATACCGAATGGGAAGTCGTCTTCATAATCAACGGCGCGAATGACTGGACATGTCTTGGTATACCCGACGGGCAGAATGCCGGTGCTTACATCAGATAATACCGCATCCGAATCTGGCCACGGCGACCTATCAGTATTGAATGTAGTGAACGTCCGCTTCTGGCGATATTTTGCCAGTGCCGCAAATCAGGCTGATTGCCTGCAAGGGGCGCAGAAGCAGTCATCAGAGATCTTGGCCAATCAGGCTATTGTTGGCCCTGAAGACGTCTGAAGCGGCATCTTTCAGGACAGGTGAGCAACTCGCTGAAACCTCAAGTATCTTCCCTTGAATGTTTCGTGTTAGGTTGTGGGAGAATGGATTCCTACGCAGAAGTGACCCGATCGTGCAGGGTGGTTTCCTCGGGAAACTGACTTCTCGGATGAGTTTCACAACACGCAAGTTGACCGGAGCCGGGTAACACGAGAACCTACTATGGGAGATTTAACAAATGAGCGTTGAAGACACAGAACAAATCCCAACCCCAGATGAGTTTCTTTTTTCCAAAGGTCTGGAGCTGATGGATTATTACGTTCGCCGGACGCCGTTCGGTGAAATAGTGGGGCTCGTGCACAGAGATGGCCGAGAGTTTGATTTGCTCATCAGCAACGATGAGCTTTTTGATGCGGTGATAGCACGTCTGTTGGGCCTAGGCGTTCGTGTGATCGAAGAACAATGATTGGCGGCAGAATGATGGGCTTGCTGAATAATCAGCTGGCCTTTTCGATTCAGGGCTTCAACGTGCATTTTTCCTGACTAAGATTTGACGGAACACGTTTGGACTAATGAAATCTTGAAGCATTCGGATGAC
>JBOEGK010000084.1:0-684 GCA_050633385.1 Hyphomonas sp. | reverse complement strand
AAGTCTCATAAAGCGCATTGGCTTGAACGCAAGGCAAAGCCACAATCGCAGGCACATCATAGGGGTGCTTTTTTGCAACGAGCTGATCAATCGCCTGCCAATGTGATATTGTTGTCTTCAACGTTAACAGCACCTCGAAGGCCTGCTCAACAACACCCTTCCAGCGATAGGTGGACGACATCTGCCCGCTAATATTGGCGCACGCAGCAAGACGCGCCTCAACAGCGGCCTCCGCGATCTCTTCTGCGACCCGCTGTGACGGGCACGTCACCCTAACTAAGATCAGATCTGTCACGTCAGACCCCTTTTCACACTCTTACCCTAAAAAAAACCGCCACCTGTAATAATAACTACAGATAGACAGCGCCGCCCTTAACCAATGACCCGGCGCTGCACCGCATAAACTATTATCGGCCGCCAAATGGCGGGAATCGACAAAGTAAACGCTCATCCTCCGGACATCTCCTTAAAGTTTAAACCAGTCCAGAAGTTCCAATCCAAACATCAATCACACATCAACACCCAGCGCAGCGGCAACCGAGAACACATCCTTGTCTCCACGGCCGCACATATTCAAAATCATCAAGCCCTCTGAGCCGAGTTCTTCAGCAACTTCACCACAACGCGCCAGCGCATGAGACGGCTCAAGCGCCGGAATGATTCCCTCAAGACGGGTACACAATT
>JBOEGK010000083.1:0-1290 GCA_050633385.1 Hyphomonas sp. | reverse complement strand
CCCAAACCCGTCACCCCGGAAATGCCAAAGGCATTGTCCGGGGCCCAGTTTTATAACCGCAAAAAATAGCTACTATCTACCGGATTGCTGTGCGTCCAGAATGACGGAGAGAGTGTTTGGAGAGTAACCACACCCTCCAAACCTGTCCGCACTCCTACTCCGCAGCACCTGAAATCTTGCCCCCGGGCGCGGCCACCATCATGCGCACGATCTCGGCCGTCACATTTGGCTCCAAGCCTTCCGTATGCCCCTTCTTCAAGCGCACGACATCGGCAACCAGTTTGTCACCGTCACAATTGGGGTAAACATATTTCTCCGCGTCGCCACCTGAAGGCATCAGACCCCAAGCCAGGTTAGGCTCTTCCTGCGCGAGACTATCAAATACATAGCCCGGCTCCGCATCGGAAATAATCTCTTTCTCTGTGCGGGCATCGCAAGAATATTTCTCCGCCCAGCGAGATGTTTCCGGCAGTGACACAATCTCGCGTTCCCCTGTCGTGTAAATATGGTGAAAATCGCAGGTCGGCAGCACCTCCTCACCCATGCTCGGGCGAACGCGACGCTCCATACCCGGGCGGAAGAAATTCGGCGCCAGCTCTGCCCGGCTTACCCGGCCACCAGACAGGCTCAAATACCCGTCCACCTTGTCCGCCCAATATGGCGTGCATACCAAACGACGAGACGTCAGGCTGCCCTGCGAATGCCCGGCCAGCCACAGCGCGTTAACATTCTCAGCGCCAATCTCGTCGATCAGAGAGCTGATGATCCCCTCAAGATGCGCGTCATCTTTTTCAGTCCAGAACTGGATCGGCGCATTGGGTGTCGCCACGACCAGCTTGTGATCCTGCACATGATCCATGATCGGGAAATAATGCCGCGTCCAGTTTCCGTAAGAGCCGCCACCATGCAGATTAAGCACGATGGTCACTTTGTCGTCTTTGGTCAGGTCGCAGGAATAATCGAGGTAATAATTGCGTCCCGTATCAGGGTTCACCGCTGTGCCCTGCTCAACGACCAGCTGGCCACAATCCTCGCCGCGCGTACAGCGGTCGGTCGGTGGCGGCGTACAGGCCGCAGCGCTCAGCGCCAAGGGTTCGGCCACAGCCTCCTCCGCCGCACCATCCGTCACACAGGCCGTCAGGGCCAGCAAAGCCCCTGACACACCCGTTGCAAGCGCAAGTCTAAATGATTTCATTTTGGTCTCCTCCAAATTCGTGCCTTATCCCGGCACCACATCAGTAGAGACAACTATCACCACTCCCCTGTCAAGCGAGACGCGATTTATATCTT
>JBOEGK010000082.1:0-4620 GCA_050633385.1 Hyphomonas sp. | reverse complement strand
GCGGATTTGCCGAATGTTGTGGCGCTGAAAGTCTCCCAACCGATCGGGCTCACCTCCACGATGAAATTGTGTGATGCGGTGGCAGATCGCTTGCTCGTCGCGCCGGTGAACCTCGACTTCGTGCCTTTGCTGGCGCGGCATTATCATATGCAATGGTCTGGCCAGTGGAATGGCGAAGCGGTGCAAACACCGGGCGTGCAATTGGGTAATGAATTGCTGGCGGCCACAGCGCGGGGTGACGTCATGGCGGCCAAAAAAGCGGCGCGGACAATACAGCCCGTACACGATCATTTTTTCCAGCTTCAGTCTGAAGTGATCCGTGCAGGGGCGCACCCGTGGCAGCATAATAAATATTATTCATGGCTGGGCGGCGGCAATGGCGGCCTGCTCACCCCGCCAGCGAGTGAGGCCGATCATGTGCCAACCCTCACCCCGGAAGACCGCGCCGCCATCCGCGCGGCGTTCGCGGCCTCTGGATTAGAGGCAACAGACGCGCCAGAGGAGAGCTTCGTCACAGGCCGCGCCGCCTATGCGCGCGGCGTACGCGTGGGCGACATGGCGAGTGTGCCAAGATATGCGGGGTAGGGTGGACCCAATCACCCGCTCATCCCAGCGAACGCTGGGTCCCAACTTTCGTTGGGATGAGCGGTTGTAAAGTATAATGTTCATGATATGTTCCGGATATCATGTTCGCAGTCTACATCATCACCAATAAAAGAAACGGCACGCTATATACGGGCCACACGGATGATATTGACCGGCGCATGTGGGAACATCGCAGCGGCGCAATGCGGGGCTTTGCGTCCAAATATGGCTGTATGCGTTGTGTCTGGTTGGAGTTTCACTAGACGCGAGAAACTGCCTTTACGCGCGAACGGCGGATAAAAGCATGGAAGCGCGCGTGGAAGCTGGAACTGATCGAGGCGGATAATTCCGATTGGGAGGATGTCTACGATAAAATGCGAGACTGGGTGCCCGAGGGGTGAGGGGGCTGGCCCGTTTCCTCATTTCATTTTCCCGCTCATCCCACCCTCACTCCGCTCTTCCCAGCGAACGCTGGGATCCAGCAGCAGAGCGTGTTACTAGGATTGCTCTCAAATAAGAAGACTCCCGCTCGTCCCCTCTGCGTCCGCCCTCTTTAAGCCATCGTAAATGGATCCCAGCGTTCGCTGGGAAGAGCGGAGTATTGAGAAGAGTTTCGGGTTTTAAGGTTCCATCCCGCGTCTCCTCCCGCTCATCCCAACGAAAGTTGGGATCCAGCAGCAGAAGGTGTTTTTAGGATCGCTCTAAAATAAGAAGGCACCCGTTCGCATCCTCTACTTTCCGCCCTCGCCTCACCAATATAACTGGTTCCCAGCCTTCGCTGGGAAGAGCGGGGGTGGGGAGGTTTGGGATTAGTAATGTGGCGGGGGGCGCTCAACCGGGGCGGCTTGGCCTGCGGACTGTTCGGCCTCGGCGACGCGGTCGGCAAGGCGCTGCACCTGCCGCTCCAGCCGCTCGATCAGCTTCCATTGTGCCGTGACGGCCGCGTTCAAATCCTCAATCGTCTGATCCTGATGGACCACACGCATTTCAAGCTCATCAAGGCGGGAGGCGGGGGAGGGTGTGTCGGTCATGGTGTGGGGCTTTGATTGGGGTGGGCGGCGAGTCGGCTCGATTTTATTTCCAACATTGCTTCTTGGTTTGAACCTGCATAGAAAACTATCCAATAAGTAGAATGTGGGGCGGGGACGTGGAAAAACGCTATCAGATTTTTATCAGCTCAACCTTTACTGATTTGCTGGACGAAAGGAAAGCGATACAGCAAGCCGTGCTTTCGCTCGATCACTTTCCCGCAGGGATGGAGCTGTTTCCAGCAACGGATGATGATCAATGGGAACTTATAAAAGCCGTAATCGACGATAGCGACTACTATATAATTGTAGTTGGAGGCCGTTACGGCTCAATGAATTCAGAGGGTATTAGCTATACAGAGATGGAGTTTGATTACGCTGTCGACGAAAAGAAGCCAATTCTAGCGTTTGTTCACTCTCAGCCCGAGGAAATTAAGTCAGGAAATACCGATAACAACGATGAGGCTCGGGAACGCCTAAACGTGTTTCGCGAAAAGGTAAAAAATGGACGGCACGTTAAATTTTGGAGTTCATCAGAGCAGCTTCAAAGCGCTGTTTTGCAAGCATTGGTGACTGAAACAAAGAAAAATCCTCAAGAAGGATGGGTCCGAGCAGGTCAAGCATCAGACCCTCAAACTTTAGCCGTTCTTCGTGCGGAGCTGTATGAACTCAGACAATCAGGCCCTCCAAAAGATATCGATAATCTTGTCGGCGGCGAAGATGAGATCGACATATCACTAGACTTCCAAACCGATTGGGGAAGAGAAAGTAAAAGAATTCACACTGTTAAGTTGTCTTGGGACAATATCTTCCGAATTGTTGGCCCTGTGCTCATGCAAGAAAGCACCGAGAGAAAAATCCGTTCTAGACTTGAAGATGAACTCCTGCGATTGCCCGATACCGTAGACGGTCAAACCTATCCTGAGGTAGTTAAGTCCGAAATTTTCAATGATGATTTCGAGACGATTAAAGTTCAACTAATTGCCCTTGGACTAATTCAAAAGGGACAAATCAAGCGAACACCTTCCGACACCAGCGTGTACTGGGCACTCACTGAATACGGCGTTGGCTACTTGATGAAACTTCGAGCATTGAAACGGAATCAGTGATGTATTTCTTCCATCACTCCTCCAAATAAATCTCACCGCCTTTGGCCATAAATTCCTTCGACTTCTCCTCCATGCCCTTCCGCGCCTCTGCGGCTTGCTTCTCGAGGTCGGCTTTTTCGTTGTCGGTCATTCCGGCGGCGTAGTCGCGGACTTCGGCGGTGATCTTCATGCTGCAGAATTTGGGGCCGCACATACTGCAAAAATGCGCGACCTTGTGGGCCTCTTTGGGGAGGGTCTGGTCGTGGAAGTCTCTCGCGGTTTCGGGGTCGAGGCTTAGATTGAACTGGTCTTCCCAGCGGAATTCAAATCTGGCTCTTGAGAGGGCGTCGTCTCGCATTTGTGCGGCGGGGTGGCCCTTGGCGAGGTCTGCGGCGTGGGCGGCGAGGCGATAGGTGATGACGCCAACTTTCACGTCATTACGGTCTGGCAGGCCGAGATGCTCCTTAGGCGTCACATAGCACAGCATGGCCGTGCCGAACCAGCCGATCATGGCTGCGCCAATGCCGCTGGTGATGTGGTCATAACCGGGGGCAATATCGGTGGTGAGGGGGCCAAGCGTATAGAAGGGGGCCTCGCCACATTCGCGGAGCTGTTTGTCCATGTTGACCTTGATTTTGTGCATTGGCACATGGCCGGGCCCTTCGATCATGACCTGACAGCCCTTGGCGTGGGCGATTTTTGTCAGCTCACCGAGGGTTTCAAGCTCTGCGAACTGGGCGGCATCATTGGCGTCTGCAATCGCGCCGGGGCGCAGGCCGTCACCGAGGGAGAAGCTGACATCATAGGCGCGCATGATGTCGCAAATCTCTTCAAAATGGGTGTAGAGGAAGCTTTCCGTGTGGTGGGCCAGCATCCATTTCGCCATGATGGAGCCGCCGCGGCTGACGATGCCGCAGACGCGGTCTGCCGTGAGGTGGATATAGGCGAGGCGCACGCCCGCATGGATGGTGAAATAGTCAACGCCCTGTTCGGCCTGTTCGATCAGCGTGTCGCGGAAGACTTCCCATGTGAGGTCTTCTGCGACGCCGTTCACTTTTTCCAGCGCCTGATAGATTGGCACGGTGCCGATGGGGACGGGGGAGTTGCGCAAGATCCATTCGCGGGTGTTGTGAATGTTGCGGCCTGTTGACAGGTCCATCACATTGTCCGCACCCCAACGAATGGCCCAGACCATTTTATCGACTTCTTCTTCAACAGATGAGGCGACGGCGGAGTTGCCGATATTGGCGTTGATCTTCACAAGGAAGTTGCGGCCAATGATTTGAGGCTCAAGCTCGGCATGGTTGATGTTGCAGGGGATGATGGCGCGGCCCTTGGCGATTTCATCGCGCACGAATTCTGGCGTGATGAATTCGGGGATGTCAGCGCCGAAGCTTTGGCCTTGGGCGACCTGATCGGCGGCGCCCTCCACCGCAGCGGCGCGGCCAAGGTTTTCACGGGTGGCGACATAGATCATCTCTTTGGTGATGATGCCGGCCTTGGCGAATTCGTATTGAGTCACTGGCCCGGAGCCGTCGCCGCGCAGGGGCTTGTGATGCACGGGGAATTCACGGGCGAGATATTTACCCTGCGCGCCACCATTATCTTCCAATTTGATGGGGCGGCCGTCATACTCTTCAACATGGCCACGTTCCAGCACCCAGTCGCGACGGTCACGGGCAAGGCCGGCCTCAACGTCAATCGTGACAGAGGGGTCGGAATAAGGGCCGGACGTGTCATAGACGGGCAGGGCGGGTTCATTCGCGCTGGGGTGGAGATCAATCTCGCGGTGGGGCACAGCGATATCTGGCGCTTGCGGCGGGTGGGTGTAGACCTTGCGGCTGGCTGGCAGCGGGCCGGTGGTGACTTTCGGGGTCTCGAACTCGGACTGGTCGGATGGCTTGTTCATTCTTCAGGTC
>JBOEGK010000081.1:0-603 GCA_050633385.1 Hyphomonas sp. | reverse complement strand
GCAGTGGAAGTTTGCTGATGAGAATTGCCACGGCACTTGGCCAGCTAATGGATGAAAAAATGGAATCTTTGGCTAATAAGGCAGACCAATTAGGTCGTTTGGGAAGTGACAAATCCTTGATTTCAACATCCAAAGGAAACAAAGGAGGCTTCAACGCCAAGGGGCAGGCACAATTCGGGCAGCTTTCAGCTCAAGTGCAGGCGCTAGGTCAAGAAGTTAGTTACCTGTCTCAGGCTCTTGCTACTACGATTAAAAGCGTGGGCGAGGCCGCAACGACGGTTGCGCGGAAGTAAATCTTCGTTCAGACTGTATTCATCTTGAGGGTGAATTATGCGGGGAGGCTAATTGTCCTCCCCGCTTTCATTGGTAATTGCTATAATTGTATAGGTTGGAGAATGTCATGAAGGTTTTTGGACTGTTGCTGTTGGTTGGAGGCATAATGGTTGCGCCCGCTTACGCTCAATGGTTTCAAGGTGGTTCCATTAATCCAGGAGTGGCTTCGATTAACAACAGCTTTGCTATCGAGGAAATGAGAGGACAAAATTTTGCCGATGGTGAGGAGAGGGATTTATCGCGTTCTGCCGACGTACTCCTCCCGCCCGA
>JBOEGK010000080.1:5641-8309 GCA_050633385.1 Hyphomonas sp. | reverse complement strand
TACTGACTAACGCCATTTTCAGCGGAAATATAAAGCTCAAGATTGATGCTGAAGACGAAGAAGCCCGCGCTCACCACGTTCTTACCGGCAAAATCAGCCATACCGTCAACATTCTCAAACACAGCGAAAATCGCGCCGCACGGAATGCCCACAAGCGCAGATTTAGAGCCGTCAATCGGATCGAGCGCAACGCTGTAAGGCGCCTCGCGCAGCTTGGTCATGTCGTCGCCTTCTTCAGACACAACACGCGACACAGACTCGCACTTGCTCAAAATGTTGCGGAAAGCCAGATCGGCATAAATATCGAGGCCAATCTGGCCGTCACCTGATGCGTTGGCCGACTTCAGGACTTTCAGCCCCTCGCCAGATTTCACGTGATTATAAATGTCGATTGAGGCTGCCTTCAGCCCATCAATGATCTCGTGCCCATATTCCATACCGCAGATGTCCCTGTATTCGGTCAAATTCACTTCTTCACGCTCTAGTCCGGCAAATCGACAGATTTTGCAACAGGATGAGCCATCAAGCGCTTATCCCGCAGTCCAAAACGGATAGTTGAAGCCATTTCTTGCAATTTGCGTTCCGCTTCGGTTTCACCCAAACCAGCGAAATCCCAGCACATACCTACCAATCCTGATCCAACACGACGGCGCTATCACCGGCACTGTCTGTCTCAACCCCAGAACATCCACCCATCGTGTTGCACCGGGTCTGCTCCATTACAATGCCGTCGACGCGCTTACTGGCGAGATCTTCACGCTTATCCTTATCCGCTTTTATGCCTTCATCGACGCGTTGAGGCTCCGAGCAGGCAGAAACAGCAACACTTAAAAGCACCGCCGCAAAAACCGTTCTTACCGTTCTTAATGTGGTCATTAAAACACGCCTCCCTCGCCAATTCGAAGCATTGTTCAGACTCTAGCATGAGTAGAAGATGAACACCCTGCATACGGGGGAAAAGTAGCAGAAATTCGTTGCAAAATCTGACACCGCCTCTCTCAATCCCTCCTTGCCCCCAATCACCCGCGGGCGTAGAAGGCAGTTCGCAAACTAAACAAGGACTCTCCCCATGTCAGACGACGCAAAAGGCAAGAACTGGAACCCGCAGACGAAAGCTGTTCGCGGTGGCCTCATGCGTTCACCCAATGGAGAGATCGCCGAAGCACTCTACCTCACTTCCGGCTATGCCTATGACAGCGCCGAACAAGCAAAAGCGCGCATGGCGGGCGAAGAAGACGGCTTTGTCTATTCGCGCTATGGCAGCCCGACTTGCGCCATGCTCGAAGAACGCCTGTCCCTGATTGAAGGCGCAGAAACCTGCCGCCTCACCGGCTCTGGCATGGGCGCAATTTCCGCTGCTATCCTCGCGCCCCTCAAAGCGGGCGACCGCGTGGTTGCGGCCACGGCCCTGTTCGGTTCCTGCCGCTGGATCATCGCCAACCTCATGCCGAAATATGGCATCGAGACGGTCTTCGTTGACGGCGCAGACCTTGAGGCATGGGAACGCGAGATCGCGAAGGGCTGCCAACTCGTCCTTATTGAAAGCCCGGCGAACCCCTTGCTCGACGGCGTAGACATCAAGGCCGTCGCAGACCTCTGCAAAAAAGCCGGCGCATTGCTCGTGGTCGACAATGTCTTCGCCACACCCATCCTGCAAAGCCCGCTGGAACTCGGCGCGGACGTTGTCGCCTATTCCGCCACCAAGCATATGGATGGCCAAGGCCGCGTCATGCTCGGCGCGCTGCTCACCACGACTGAGCGGATGGAAGAAATTTATGATCCATACCTGCGCCACACCGGCCCAGCGGCGGCGCCCTTCAATGCGTGGGTCGTCCTGAAAGGGTTAGAGACGATGCGTTTGCGCGTCGAAGCCCAATCTGCAACCGCTGCCCGGCTGGCTGATGCGATCGCCAAACATGAAAACTCTGTAAGTGTTCGTTATCCGCACAGGGAAGATCACCCCCACTTTAACGTGCATAAAAAACAAATGCGACTTGGGGGCACAATGCTTGCTCTGTCTCTAAAGGGCGGACAAGCCGGTGCATTTAAGTTCCTGAACACGCTGCAACTCGTTGATATCTGTAACAATCTAGGGGACACCAAGTCTCTGGCCTGCCACCCCTCAACCACGACGCACCGCGCCTTGACCGAGGAAGAGCAAGCCTCAATGGGGCTAGATGCAAGCTGGGTTCGTTTCTCGGTTGGGCTAGAAGATGCTGACGATTTAGAACGCGATGTGTTAAACGCTCTTAACCATGTGTGAACACAAATCGAGGCAATTTCGTTCGATGGCGCGGCGAACTCCACCACCCTTGTATGAAGAAATCACAGAAGGTGTGCGTATCCGCGTTCGCCCGAAATTCATGCATGATGAATCAGAGCCTGCTCGCAACAAATTTATGTGGTCCTACACGGTCGAAGTCGAGAATGAGAGTGACCGCACTTGGACCATCGTGCGCCGCCATTGGATGATCGTTGACGCCGCTGGCCGCTGCCAAGCAGTCGATGGTGATGGCGTCATCGGCCAAACCCCGACGCTAGAGCCGGGCGAGCGTTTCAGCTACACATCCGGCGCTCCACTCTCCGCCCCGTCGGGCATGATGAGCGGCTCCTACGACATGCAAGACAATGAAGGCGACGAACTCTCCGCCATCATCCCCGTCTTCTC
>JBOEGK010000080.1:0-5558 GCA_050633385.1 Hyphomonas sp. | reverse complement strand
TTGCGCTGGTGAAAGCCCGTTGGGTTATCCGCATACGGGTTTTTACCCTGCCGGACAAACAAGCGTATCGGCACGCCATGCAGATCAAAGCCATCGCGTAAATTATTGATCAGATAGCGTTTATACGTCTCCGGCATGTGCTCACCGCGTGAGGCGATCAACACGAATGTCGGCGGACGCGCCTTCATCTGGGCCATATAGCGGGGCTTGATACGTTTTCCGTGGATGCTTGGCGGTGGGTGTCGCTCAACTGTGTGGCGCAGCCAGCGGTTTAGATCGCCCGTCTTCACCCGTGCGGTCCAGTCCTGATAAACCTTCACAACACTTGGCATCAGCCGCTCGACATGTTTGCCCGTCAGGCCAGATAGGAACACAATCGGCGCCCCGCCTGCATTGGGCATCACTTGGTTGGCCAGCTGGCGAATGTGTTTAGACGCCGAATCAGGGTCTTTCACCGTGTCCCATTTGGAAATCACCAGCACAATGCCCCGCCCCTCGCGAAGCGCCAGATCAGCAATCTGCAAATCCTGCTTTTCCATCGCGTCATCAACATCCATCACCAGCGCGACGATGTCAGCATATTTCAGTGACCGGATTGTCTCTCCGGTGGACATCACTTCCAGCTTATCCTGCACGCGCGCTTTACGGCGCAGGCCAGCTGTGTCCACGAGGCGGATACGCCGGTCTTCCCATTCCCAGTCAATCGACACAGAATCGCGCGTAATGCCCGCTTCAGGTCCCGTCAGCAAACGGTCAGATTGCAAAAGCTGGTTGATCAGCGTCGACTTGCCCGCATTAGGCCGCCCAACAATGGCCAGCTTGATCGGCTTGTCCTTGCGCGGCGCTTCCGGCTCGACATCAACATCGGCCTCCTCGATCGCGGCCACCAGATCATCATCAGACACCGACATGTCATCAATATTGATATGGGCCAGCTTTTCGAGAATCTCGTCTCCGCCGCTTTTTTCGTAATCAGTCTCAGCCTCTTCCAGCGCCTTCAAAAACGCCTCTTCGCCCAGCGCTTCGCGGATCGCGGCATACACTTCGGCCAAACCTTCGCCATGCTCAGCTGACAAACCAATTGGCTCGCCCAATCCGAGAGAGAACGCTTCATAGAGGCCTTCCTGGCCCGCTTTGCCCTCTGCTTTATTGGCCGCCAGCACAACCGGAATATCCGCCTTACGCAGCAAGCGTGCAAAGCTTTGGTCTTCAGAGGTCACACCAATGCGTGCATCAATCAGAAACAGCGCCAGTTCCGCTTCGGCAATCGCTGCCTCGGTTTGTTCACGCATCCGGCTTTCGAGGCTGCCATCATGCACATCTTCATAGCCCGCCGTGTCAATCACGATCAGCGGCATGTCAGCCAGCCGCCCCTCATGTTGTTTGCGGTCACGCGTCACGCCCGGCTCGTCATGTACAAGCGCGATCTTTTTACCGACAAGGCGGTTAAACAGCGTGGACTTGCCCACATTTGGGCGTCCGACAATAGCAAGTTTTAGGGGCATAACAGCTCGGCCCGTTCACGGTCTTCTAGTGAGAAGGAACGCGCGAAAAGCCCGCGCGCCCTTTATTTAATGGCGATTAGCCGTGCCTCATCAGTGAGCACAAGGATTTTATCCTGCACAGCAATCGGCTCGATATACACAGACTGGCCAATTTTAACAGACCCAGTTTGTTCACCTGTCTGCGGAGAAAAGGCCAGCAGCTCGCCCGTAGACGATACGAGGATCACATTACCAGAGGCCAGAAGCGGTCCAGAATAGCTGATCCGGCCCTTTTTCTTCTTCTCTTTCTCAAAACGCGGCAGGTCCACAACCCAATATGCTTCGCCATTCGCCGCGTTCAAACAGGCCAGCCGTCCGTCATTGCCAACAACAAACATGAACCGTCCGGCCAGCGCCGGGGCCTGTGCAGACCCGATAGATTGGTTCCAGACACGATTGCCGCTGCGCCCATCAATGGCAACGGTCACGCCAGACTGACTAGACGCGAACACCATGCCACTCGACAAAACAGGGCGCGAGCCAATGTCGTTGATTTCGGAAATCGGCGTGTACCGTCCAGCCTGACTAATCGCATCGGACCAAAGGCGGCGCCCATTCGACGCCAGATACGCAATGATTTCACCTGATGAATATGGAGCAATCACAAAGTCTTCAACAGCAGCAGGGCTAGAGCTTCCCAACACGCGTGCCGTCTCAGAGATCGCCTGATCGCTCCATTTCACCTCGCCCGTTTCCAGCGACAGCGAGAACACTTCATTATTGTTAGACGCGACAAAAATATCAGCATCTTTCACGGTCGGCGCGCCTGTCATCGGCGCGTTCATTTTGGTGCGCCACAATTCAGACCCATCCGTAGCGCTCAGCCGAGCGACAAAACCATAACCGCTCGCCACGATGAGCGTGTCTCCGTTCACGGCAAGGCCACCACCCAGCGCAATCTTGTCGCGCTTATTGTCACCTTTCAGGCGCTTCTGCCAAACCGTGCTGCCACTCGCCAGATCGGTCGCCACCAAGCGTTGCTCGGCATCCAGCGTAAACACAGTCGTTTCACTCGCAACCGGCGGCGTCGCCATCGCTGACTTCTTGTCAGAGCCAGAGCCGACACCATTGCGCCAAGCTACAGACAATTCAGCGCCCGCACTGACATGACCAACAACTTTTGCAGCGTTAGAGCCAGCTTGCGGCCAGCTCTCCATGACGATCGCTTCGGGCAACTCAACCGGCGTCGTCGCCAATTCCGGGTTCGCCGTCAGCACTTCATCATCAAGCACCATGGTGATCCGGCCCGCTTTGTCAGCGGCGTCAGCCTCAGCTTTCTTCTTCGATCCGGTTAGCTTCCCGAGAGAAGAACACCCAGTCAAAAGGACAGAACCGCCCAGTGCACCGGCCAGAATTAGATTACGCAATTGGGTCATTGCTCAGTCTCCTCAGCGGGGGTGATCGCCTCTTCAGGGTTAGTATCTGTCTCAGTGTTAGCCGCATCCTCGGCCTCACTCGCCGCTTCAACCTCAGGGGCATCCGCCGCCGCCTTTGGAATCGCTGCCATCGCCAGTTCTGCGCGTTGACGCAAACCTTCTGGCGCGTTCGGGTCCAGTCTCAAACGGTTAAACTCAGTGCGGGCGCGGGCATTGTCGCCCTCATTCCACGCTTTTGCCGCCAGCAGCTCACGCGCCAGTGCGCCAGTCGGACCATCTTCAGCAGGCAGGCTCCCCAGAACCGCTTCAAGCTCTGACAGGCTCAAACTATCCGCCTTCGCATACGCTGTTTTCAGCAGGGCCAGCCGTGCATAAGGTCCGCCCTCAACAGCGCCCGCCGCGGCTAGGGCCTGCGCCGCGCCGTCTGTATCGCCTTGCTCAAGGCGCGTTTCGGCCAACATATTCGCAGCAATTGGTGCCAACTTTGATTTGCCCGCCGCAAGTTCAGAGAAGCTTGCTTCAGCCACATCGAAGCGATCTTCCTCCAATGCAACCATGCCGGTCTCCAGCATGTGGGCACGTTCGGCCACGCCTTTGGCGGTGTTCGGCTTGAGAACAAACTCGTTCAGCGCAACGCCGCCAACGATCATACCGATAACAGCATAAACGTAGAGCTGGTTGCTCGCCCACCAGGATTCCATCTTGTCCTGACGTATGCCTTCATCGACTTCGTCGAAAATATCGCTCAATGGGTAGCTCCAGATGCTAAAGACTCAAATTCTGTGCGAACCTAGACGCGCCCGGCGCAACAGGCAACAAATCAGGACTGTTTGGCTGCAGGTTTCTTCAGAGAATACGTCTCTTTATCGGCCGGAAAGGCCCGCGAGCGTACATCTGCAGCATAGGCTTCAGCCGCACGCGATATATCCGTCCGCAGGTCGCCATATTTGCGGACGAATTTTGGCGTCCAGTCAAACACACCCAGCATATCAGGCGTCACAAGGATCTGCCCGTCACATGTATTGGATGCGCCAATCCCGATTGTCGGGCAAGAAACCGCTTTCGTGATCTCATCGGCGAGGTCTTCGGCTACCCCTTCAACCACAATCGCAAACGCCCCGGCCTGATCCGCAGCAACCGCCTCCGCCATTGCCCGATCCCGTTCGGCATCGGTGCGCCCCTTGGCACGAAACGCGCCGTCCACATTAATCGCCTGCGGGCGTAAACCGACATGCCCCATCACCGGAATGCCACGTTCGACAAGATGCGCAATCTGCCCCGCCGCATAGGTGCCGCTTTCAATCTTCACAGCCGCGCAGCCGGTTTCTTTCATAATCCGCGCGGCATTCAGAAATGCCTGATCCGAATTGGTCTCATACGAGCCAAACGGCATATCCACGACCACCATCGCCTGCGAAGCACCGCGCATCACCGCTTGCCCGTGCAGGATCATCATCTCCATCGTCACGCCAACGGTGGACGGCAAACCATGCACCACCATGCCGACGCTATCGCCAACCAGAAACAGGTCACAATGCGGGTCCAGCAGCTCGGCGGTCGGCGCATCATACGCTGTCAAACAGACCAACGGCGTCCCGCCCTTGGCAGCGGCAATATCACGAACAGTTTTACGACGGATCTGAGTTTGTTTTGACATGGGAAATCCTCTACCCCGCACCGCCCCACGGGGCAAGAAAGGATACACCGCTTATGGAGTGACTACTGCCCCTTTGTGTTGACTGTTTTTGTGGTCAACAGCGCTTGATTGACTTCTTCTTCCCAACACATTTGAAGGCAAGAATTCGTGACATGTGCTCCGTCTTTTCGTTGGCGTGTGACGACGGCTACAGTAGATCCTACGATAAACTGAGCACCGCATTCGGCCAGAGAGCTAGATGTTCTGACGCTTATCTGATTGCCTACCTCACCCTTCACAACCTCAAGCGTTTGGAATGTGTAAACGGTGTTGTCATGGAGATAAAGTGGGTTCCAAATGCGCGTCCAAAAGTCTTCCCACCAATTCGTTTTGCGCTCACTTATCACTTCACCAGCAAAAATGTGATCGACTTCGCTTCTATCTTTCAGCGACTTCTCTGCGCATGGCACGCAGCTGCATGCATTCGCTTCCAATGCGAACATAGCCCCGCCCACCGCCATCAAAATCGACTTTTTCCACATCATCCCATCCGCCCCTTATCGAAATGCAGAATCCCCTCCGGCAGCTCCACCCAATCATGCTTGCAACATTCATATACAGAGCGCACAGGGGCGGTGAAGTCAGCCTTCGCAATGCCGCCCACGGCCACACCAATGCCCGCTGGATGCTTGCTGGTGAACCAATAGAGGCTGGTGCCACATGTCTCGCAAAAGCAGGTCGTAAAGTCGCCGCCGCTATCGCCTTTGCGGGTGAATTCCTTGGCTTTGCCCAAAATCATCACATCCGCCAAATCATAATACGCGCCAACGCCAAAAGGTGATCCGGTGCGCCTCTGGCAATCCTCGCAATGGCAGATCACCACGGCAGGCTCACCCGTCTCAGGCAGCGCGACAGACAACTGCCCGCATTGGCAGGTCGCATTGAGGCTCACGCTGGCAGCACATCAACGCCAAATAGGGCCGGGTGCAGCCACAACAGGAT
>JBOEGK010000079.1:0-573 GCA_050633385.1 Hyphomonas sp. | reverse complement strand
CTTTCACGAAATCCGAACAAGGAACTGATCGCCCTGCCTAAACCCCCAGCTGCCGCGCTGTCAGGTCTCGCATAATTTCTTCAGACCCGCCGCCAATCGCCATCACGCGCACTTCACGATAGATGCGCTCGACGCGGTGGCCACGAATAAAGCCAGCCCCGCCGAGGATTTGCATCGCTTCGCGCGCGCAGAATTCCATCGTCTCGGTCGCCTGCACTTTCAGCATGGCGAGTTCAGCAACGGGGCTTTCACCATTCATCACGCGATAGGCGCAATTGTCCAAAAACGTGGTTGAAGCCCAAATACGCTGCGCCATAGAACTAATCTTATGGCGGATGACTTGGTGATCCGCTAGCCGTTTGCCAAAAGTCTCGCGTTGCTGCGCCCATGCCACCGCCTCTTCCAAGCACACACGCGCGCACGCTGTCGCCTGCGCCGCCATGCCAAGGCGCTCACCATTGAAATTCGTCATAATGCCATAGAAGCCTTTATTCTCTTCACCCAGAAGATTTTCAGCCGGCACGAACACATCATCAAAGTGCAGTGTGGCGGTGTCAGACGCCCACCACCCCA
>JBOEGK010000078.1:0-1142 GCA_050633385.1 Hyphomonas sp. | reverse complement strand
AGGAGAGGCCCGATGGCCAAGGAAAAGTTTGAGCGCAGTAAGCCGCACGTTAACATTGGCACCATTGGGCATGTTGACCACGGCAAGACGACCCTAACGGCGGCGATTTCGATGACGCTTGCGGCTGCATCTGGCGGCGACGCGCAGTCATATGCTGACATTGACTCAGCGCCGGAAGAAAAAGCGCGTGGTATTACGATCAACACAGCGCACGTTGAGTATGAGACAGAGAACCGTCACTATGCTCACGTCGACTGCCCTGGTCACGCTGACTATGTTAAGAACATGATCACCGGTGCGGCGCAGATGGACGGCGCGATTTTGGTTGTGAACGCGGCTGACGGCCCGATGCCACAGACCCGTGAGCACATTCTTCTTGCGAAGCAGGTTGGTGTTCCGGCGATGGTTGTATTCCTGAACAAAGTTGATCAGGTTGACGATGAAGAGCTTCTCGAGCTTGTTGAAATGGAAGTGCGTGAGCTTCTGTCTTCATACGACTTCCCGGGCGATGACATGCCGATCGTCGCAGGTTCTGCGCTTGCGGCTGTTGAAGGCCGTGACGACAATATCGGTAAAGAGAAGGTTCTTGAGCTGATGGCGGCTGTGGATGACTATATCCCAACCCCAGAGCGTCCGCTCGACAAGCCATTCCTTATGCCTGTTGAAGATGTGTTCTCAATCTCTGGCCGCGGTACAGTTGTGACCGGCCGTGTTGAGCAGGGCGTCATCAAAGTGGGTGAAGAAATCGAAATCGTGGGTATCCGCGACACACAGAAAACGACCTGCACAGGCGTTGAAATGTTCCGCAAGCTTCTCGACCAAGGTCAGGCTGGCGATAACATTGGTGCACTTATCCGCGGTATCGACCGTGATGGTGTTGAGCGTGGTCAGGTTCTGTGTAAGCCGGGTTCAATCACCCCGCACACAACATTTGAGGCTGAGGCCTACATTCTGACGAAAGAAGAAGGTGGTCGTCACACGCCATTCTTCACAAACTATCGTCCACAGTTCTACTTCCGTACAACGGACGTAACGGGCATCGTTACGCTTCCTGCGGACAAGGAAATGGTTCTGCCAGGCGATAACGTCAAAATGGACGTTGAGCTGATCCACCCGATCGCGATGGACCAAGGTCTACGCTT
>JBOEGK010000077.1:0-1695 GCA_050633385.1 Hyphomonas sp. | reverse complement strand
ATGTCAGGCCCAATGCCTCTGCTGCCCTACCCTGATGCCCCTGCGCGCGTGAGAGCGCCTCATCTATCAAGCGCATCTCATAGGCCTGCGTCATTTCCTCAAAAGCCAACTCCGGCACATCCGTATCCGGCGCCGCCAAAATGGCCTTCTCGCTCGGGGCTGTCGTCACATCTGCCTTCGTCACAATTCTATACGGCGAGGCAAACGGGTCCAGCGCGCCGGGGTCAAATTGCACCGGCTCTCCGGGCGCTTGCACCATCGCACGGTGCACCAGTCGCTGGGCGAAGTTCCGCAACTCCCTGACATTACCCGGCCAGTCATGCGCCTCAATCGCAGCAATCGCCGACGGGGCAAAGCCGGGAAAGTCTTGCGCCATCTCGATCGCCATACGCCGCGCGAAATGGTCCGCCAATAAGCTCGCATCCCCCCGGCGCGCCCGCAAAGGCGGCAGGGTAATCACATCAAACGCCAACCGGTCCAACAAATCCGCACGGAATGTCCCGCGCTCCACCATTGCCGGTAAATCCACATTGGTCGCGGCCACAATGCGCACATCGGTCTGCAAAACTCTGGAGCCGCCAAGGCGTTGAAATTCGCCATATTCGGTTATGCGCAGCAATTTTTCCTGCACACTCCGGCTCGCCGTGGCGATCTCGTCGAGAAAAATCGTGCCCCCATCGGCCAGCTCGAACCGCCCTTTGCGCATCTCGGTTGCGCCCGTAAAGGCCCCCCGCTCATGTCCGAATAATTCAGAATCCAGCAACTCGTTTGAAAGCGCGGCGCAATTGACCTTGATAAACGGTCCTTCCCAACGGCGAGATAGAAAGTGCAAACGCTCGCCGATCAGCTCCTTGCCCGTTCCCCGCTCGCCAATCACCAGAATCGGCCGATCCAGCGGCGCGACACGGCTCACATGCTCCTGCGCTGACAGCCAACTCGGCGCCTCACCAATCAATTGAGATGTTTGACCAACCATATAGTCAATTTAGCCAATAACTTATGTAAAATCGACTAATTTTTTAGTCAAATTAGCCAAAATGTTATAACGACGAAACCATCAAAAAGAAATATATCGTTATTTATCAACGATGTATGAAATTAATTTCGACTTGGCACGCTCCTTGAAATGTAAGTGGCATCAGGCGATTGGCGTCGCTAACCAACTTATGAGGATCTAACACGATGGAAGACCGATCTCACCGAGCCTACTCAGAGTCTGGCCGAATTGGCCGATGGCTCTCAACCCGCCCAGCCGAAAGCTGGATGTTTTTCGTAGCCGGGGTGTTTCTCGGCGGCTTGTTCTTCTGATCGACTGATCTCCTCACCCTCTAATTAAAAGGATACCAATTATGGGTCTCTTCTCCCGCCTCGGCGACATCATCAACTCCAACATCAACGCAATGCTGGACAATGCCGAAAACCCCGAAAAAATCGCCCGTCTTATCATTCAGGAAATGGAAGACACACTTGTCGAGGTACGCACCGCCGCTGCCCGCGCCATGGCCGACAAAAAGGAAATGGAACGCGAGATCGAGCATTACACCTCGCTGCGTGACGAATGGAACGACAAGGCCGAACTGGCTATCGACAAGGATCGTGAAGATCTGGCGCGCGGCGCACTTCTGGCCAAGCAAAAAGCCGACAATGAAATCGGTCGCCGTCAGTCCGCCCTTGCTTCCGCTGAAGAGGCGTTCG
>JBOEGK010000076.1:0-648 GCA_050633385.1 Hyphomonas sp. | reverse complement strand
TGACGGTGTGGGCCGTCGGTGCCTACAGCCTAATCCATGATGACGGGCGTGATCTCGATAAAGCGACGGCGGAGGCCGTGCGTGGGCCATTGGCGCTGGGGCTGATGTCGGTTCCGCAACTGGGCGAGATGTCTGACGCGGATAAGCAGCAGTTTGCCGAACGTTTGCTCATTATCTCTTATGCGTATGATTCCGTCCGCCAGCTGAAAACGAAAGACCCTGCTGGGCACGCCCAAATGGTACAGGTGGCGCGTGATCACGCGGCAATATTCGGCTTTGATGTTGATGGCGTGACTTTGGTGATCGGTGAAGGGTTTAAGCCGAAGGGAGCGGCTGGTTCAGCTGCACGTAGCGCGGCACCGTCGACTGGGCCTGCCGTAAGCGGATCAGGCGCGGGCGCTGAATTTCTTTCAACGCTACCTGCTGAAATGCGCCAACAGTATGAGGAGGCTGCCGCTAAGCTTGGTATGCGTGCTGAAGATATGATGGACGAATGGGGCGTGCTGACCCCTGAGGCCGAGCAAGGGTTGAAAGATCTGGGCAGGGAGAAGCGGTGGCTCCAGCGCGCTCCTGACCGGGGCGATCCAGCAGGGGATCATGCGGTTTGGTGGCCAAACGATGGCGCAGGCGCTTGGTAAGGAGCTTGTC
>JBOEGK010000075.1:0-8594 GCA_050633385.1 Hyphomonas sp. | reverse complement strand
TCTGTCTATGTGGGCTTTGGGTTTGGGGTGGAGAGCGGCGTTAGACAGTCTCCATTGCTTGATCTTTCTCCGAATTCGGGCGAGTGATCGGGGATGCATTATGTTCCTCGTATTCTCGTGACTGGCGGCGCTGGTTTTATTGGCTCGTTTTTGTGTGAGCGGTTGTTGGAGACGGGCGCGGAAGTGCTGTGTGTTGATAACTTCTTTACGGGTCGCCGCTCCAATGTGGCCCACCTTTTGGATAATCCGCGCTTTGAGATTATGCGCCATGATGTGACGGTGCCGCTATTTGTTGAGGTCGATAAGATCTACAACATGGCGTGCCCGGCCAGCCCGATCCACTATCAGTTTGACCCTGTGCAAACCACCAAGACGAGCGTGCATGGCGCGATCAATATGCTGGGCTTGGCCAAGCGGACGCGGGCGAAGATTTTGCAGGCCTCGACGTCTGAAGTGTATGGCGATCCGGAAATCCACCCGCAGACCGAGGACTATTGGGGCAACGTAAACCCGCTGGGCCCGCGCGCGTGTTATGATGAGGGCAAACGCTGCGCTGAAACATTGTTTTTTGACTACCACCGCCAGCACAATGTTGAGATAAAAGTCGCACGTATCTTCAACACGTACGGCCCCCGTATGCACCCGAATGATGGGCGTGTTGTCTCCAACTTTATTGTGCAGGCCCTGAAGGGCGAAGATATTACGCTATATGGTGACGGTGAGCAGACGCGCAGTTTTTGTTTTGTATCCGATTTGGTTGGGGGTCTGATCAACTTGATGGAGACGGGCCCGGATGTGACAGGGCCGATCAATCTGGGTAATCCGGGCGAGTTCACTATCCGCCAATTGGCCGAGGAGATTATTGAGCTGACGGGTGCGAAATCCAAGCTGGTGAATTTGCCTTTGCCACAGGATGACCCGCGCCAGAGGCAGCCGGATATTACGCGTGCCAAAGATACACTGGGCTGGGAACCGACGATCAAGTTGCGCGATGGCCTTGCGCCAACGATTGCCTATTTCGAGGAAGAAATTCGCGCGATGGGACAATAGGAAAGCGCGGCGTTATTCAGCGGCGCGTGCCTCGTCTTGTAAAAAGCTATTCCGTAACAGGATTTTGGTAGGTCGGTTCGCGCGCGGTGCATGATGCGCGCCGGGATAAAAGCGTAACCATGTGCCGACACCATGGTGGCCGTGTTGATCTTCAAGTTCGCCAGATAGTATTAAAATCTCTTCTCCGAACAGGTGATTGTGATTTTGAATGCTTGCACCAGCAGACCACTCAACCAGCGAAACGGTATGATCGCCCGAGCGATTGTGTAACGGCGTCACGGTGAGGCCGCGCGCGCGGGCGGGGCGTGGTTTCTGATCATTTCGATTACTTCTGTGGACGAAGCAATTTGTTGCCATTGGGTGAGAGTATCTGAGAAAAGATGCGGCGTGCCCAATCAGTGGGGTTTCTTTTTTGACGCACAGGCTGATGAAATCGCCTGCATTGAGGGGCGGCGTACCTGAAATCTCAAGGCGTCCAGCCAAGAGGAAAATATCGTGACGCATGTGGGGACTGAGCTGGGATTGGTTCTGTGATCCCAATCGGCCATGAATACTGACATTCTCGTATCTTGAAGGTGACAGACGTCGCTCTGAATTTTCAGACCTGCCAATGGGAGAAAGGTCTAGTGTGGCCCGAATAGGTTGGCCGCGCAGATGCCCCTGATTGTTCATGTCGGACAGACAAATTCGACACGGGGGCCGCCGGGGATAAGGGTCATCATATGCATGGCTTTACCGTCAGCGCGAGGTTCGGGCGGAAACTCGAAGGTGATGTTGGCGTCGGTCAATTTTGCATAGAGCGCAAGAAGCGCCGTCTCGTTTTCCATCGCGAGAGCCAGATGGTGAAGGCCAACATTTTTTCGTCTGTCGAAGGAGGTGCAGGTGTCGGGGTCTTCCACCTGCCATAAGGTGATCATGGTCTGTGTGTCAGACAGAATCGCAGCCGGGTAGGCTGGTTTTTCTGCCATGATGGAAAAGTTCAGCAAGCGCGTGAAAAAGAGAATACTTGCCTGCAAATCTGAGACGGACAATCCAATATGATGAACACCGCGTGTGACGGGCGAAATTGATGACATGACAAGCTCCAGATTATAGTGTACCGTTCTGTTCACTCTTAATGGTGAACAATTCTGTTCACGTCAACCAAAAAATATCGGAGGCTTTCTTGAATCGTCCTGCTCCAAGACGCGCGCACCTGCTTGAAGTCGCACAATCATTGTTCAATCAGCATGGCTATCACCGCACCGGAATTGACGCGATTATGAATGCGTCTGGCGTGTCCAAGACCACATTGTATAAGCATTTTCGCACCAAGGAAGATTTGGTGCTGGAACTGTTAGATGTGCGCAGTCGGGGCATATTGGAGGCAATGGAAGCGCAGATTGCCGACGCCGAAACCAAAGCGATGAAGAAGAATGGCGCACCTGCGACAGCCGCGCAGCGTGTGGCGGCAATTATCGACGTGGTGGATGACTGGGTGGGTGGCGAGGCGTTTTGCGGGTGTAACTTTATACGGGCTGTGTCTGAATATGAGACAGAGAATGCCGCAATAACCGATCGCGCCCGCGCCCATAAAGCTGCGGTTAAAGATCTGATCGAAACTCAACTGGACGCTGGCACCAAGACGCAGCGCGCGCTCACGGCAGAGCAAATAATGCTGATTATTGATGGCGCCATTGTGTCGGCGCATGTGCGGCAACGCGGGGATGCGATGAAGTCTGCGCGTCGTTTGGTTGAGCTTGTTTTAGCGTAGCATTGGCGGTGCGCTAAGAACGCCCTCAATATGGGCTCGGAAGTCAGCAAAAGTTTTGTCAGCGCTCGGTGATTTTTTCACATCATAGGCTGTGAAGGTCGGCAATGCGTTGACGCCAAAGAATGCGAAGTTGATGTGAAGCGGCGCGAGCAGGTCATCAACGGAGCGGCCCGCGAATAGAGTTTGGGTCGGGTCTGAGAATGCGGACTGCGGCGCGTTCATTGTGACTGACAGCATGTATGATGTGTCTTGCATGAGGCCGCCGCTGCCATATTGGCGCGTGGCGTCTGAACGCGTGCGGCCATCACCTTTTGCCAGCCGCCCGTCCATGCCGGCGGTAAACACTTCATCGAGATAGCGCTTGAGCGACCAGGGCGGTCCCATTGAGTTGAGTGGGAACTGAAGCAGAATGAGATCGGCCCAGAGTTGGTTTTCAACTTCTGAATCTACATTCCAAGCAGAAGCGGTTTGGACATTGCGAACAGTGTGACCGGCGCTGGTGAATGTGTCTGTCGCAATATCGCACAGGGACGCATTGAGCGTCCCCGGCGAAGTTGGGAATGGCTGGTGGCCATTGATTATCAGGATATGAGCCATTTTTGAGACTGAGGTCAGCGCGCGGCGCGACTGAACTCAGGTGCCGTGAAGCGTTAGTTCGCCAAACCGAGTTGGCGGGCTTCGTATTCAGCGACTGAGAATGGTTTTTCAGCAGGCTTTTTCAACACAGGTGCAGCAGCTCTTTTTGGCGCAACTGGCGCAGGTTTGGCAGCAGGCTTTGCCGCCGTTTTTGTTGGCACACTTGGTTTTGACGATGCTTTGGTCGCCGCTTCTGCTTCACTGGCACCTTCGGCGAGGATTGCGCTGAGGCGACGGCCATTGAGCATTGGCTCAGCGGCAGCGTTCGGTGAAACAGGTGTTTGGATTGTATCGAATGCGGCCAGTTGCAGCGTCTCTTCTGGGGTCTCTTCATAAGTTGCGAAGGCGGCTTCGACGAGTTCTGAGACGTGTGCATTGCGTGCTTTGGCTGTGTTGCCGCCGAGCATGATGGCGATAACGCGATGTCCGTCGCGTTTTGCAGCGGTCATCAGATTGAAGCCTGAAGCGCGTGTGTAACCTGTTTTGATGCCGTCCACACCGCGCACATCAGTGAGAAGTTTGTTGTGATTTTTGTAGGTCTTGCTGCCCCATGTGAAGCGGGCATTGGAGAAATAGTGGTAGAAGTCAGCGTGATCTGTGAGCACGGCTTCGCCAAGGATGGCGAGGTCACGTGCTGTGGAAAGCTGCTGATCATTTGGAAGGCCGGATGCGTTCATGAATTTTGTATTGTTCATGCCGAGTGACTTGGCCTGCATTGTCATGAGGCGCGCGAAACGGGCTTCTGACCCGCCGAGGCGTTCAGCGACAACAACGGCAACATCATTCGCAGACTTGGTGACGAGCGCCTTAATGGCCTCTTTCACTGTGATGGTAGAGCCAGGCTTAAGCTTGAGGTTTGAGGGTGGCTGGCTCGCCGCAAAGCGGGAAACGGTGAGTTTCTCATTTAGAGAAACTTCGCCTGACTTTAACGCGTCGAACAGCATGTAAAGCGTCATGACCTTGGTGAGAGAAGCGGGATAACGCGGATCATCTGCATTGCGCGCATGCAGCACATCATCGGTATCAGCGTCGATGACGATCGCGGCGTATTTCTCTGCCATGGCTGTAGAGGGGGCAACAAAAGCGGTGAGGGAGAGTATCAAGCCAACAGCCAAGGGTTTGAAGGCTGCAGTGAATGCTTTGGACAGCATGTTCGACGTCTCCTCTAATAGTTAATCCCAATCCGCTTTGGATTTACTGTATGGTCGGTCAAACAGGTTGACTACACCTTAACGCACGGTGAGATATATCAATTCAGTAATATTCCACCTGACCTTGCAAGAAACGTGACGGAATTTTTTTTGTTGCAGTGCACAATAATTGTTGCGCCGCAGAAAAATGTGAGTTATGAATAAGGAAATTCAGGAAAGGAAGATTCGAAATGGCTGCTGCTAAAAAATCTAAACCTAAAGCATCCGCATCGGCAAAAGCCGAGGCGATGGCACCTAAGACCGCAACCAAATCCGTAAAAGACAACGCAAAGGCGCTTGAGATGGGACTGGAACAAATGACAGATTTCGCTGGTAAGTTCAGTGAATACGCTGATGACGGCTTGAAAGCTGTTGCTGAGCAAGCTGCTGCGTCAACAGAAGTGTTCCGCACTCTCGGTGCTCGCAACATGGATTTCTTCTCAAAGACACTTGAGAGTTCTGTTGAAACAACTCAGGCGCTCACCGCTGCGAAAGACCCGCGCGAGTTGGTCGAAATTCAGTCTGGTTACGCGAAGTCATTCTTCTCAGCTTACCAAAGCGAGATGACAGCGCAGGCTGAGATGTTCGTTGGTGCGTGGCGCGAAGCTGCAAAACCAATGCTGAGCGGATTTAAATACGCTTAAACAAACGAATATCAGATCTTCGCGCCAGCGTGTTTCCTCCCTTATATTTCTGGCAACTTGAAGACTGGAATGAGCCGGGCCTTTCACAAGGTCCGGTTTTTTGTGTGGTGAATTCAGTCGACGTTACTTAGTAGAGGGCGCATGAGTGAGTTTATTGATTTTCAGAATCTTGTCCGTCCGAAATCTCCTAATACATGCCTGATCGCTCCTCCGGGGTTTGCAGCATCGACAGAGACGGATGAAGATGCGCCCATTTTCAATCGTCAGCGAATGGCCGTGTTTGACCAAATTGTTGGTATTGCCATGGAGCGCAAAGACTGGACGCTTGTCGTTGCAGATGAAGCGACCGCCCGGCTTCGCCTTGTCGTGACGAGCCGTTGGATGCGATTTAAGGATGACATTGATATCGCTATCTTGCCGGTTCAAGGTGCGCCGGCGCAGTCAACCATTGCGATCTATTCTCGATCACGCATTGGGTGGAGCGATATGGGCGTCAACGAGACGCGCGTGAAAGCGCTTTTGAGCCTGTTAAAAGAACATTAAATTCAAGTTGATGGCATTTTGAAGCGATTGGGCGCTTTAAACTCGACAAATAACGTATATCTTAGTGCCTATGATTGACTTGATTGACCCTATCTTGATGAGCGATCCAGAGACGCCCGGCGGCGGTGACACACCCGGTGACACCGATGGAAACGGCGTAGATCTGGCCACGCAAACCCATATCAAGACCAAAAAACCCTCTCTGTATCGCGTGCTGTTGCTCAATGATGACTACACGCCGATGGAATTTGTCGTGTTTGTATTGGAGCGTTTTTTCAACACGAGCACTGAGCAAGCCACCCGCATTATGTTGCATGTACACCAGAAGGGCGTCGGTCTTTGCGGTGTCTTTACCTATGAGGTAGCGGAAACAAAAGTTGCCCAAGTGCTTGACCTCGCCAAGCGACACGAACACCCTCTCCAATGCGTCATGGAGAAAGAAGACTAGCCCCACACCTATTCCATCCAGTTTGATCCCACTATTCAGAAAGTTCGCCCATTGCCACGTTTGTCACCCTCCCTTGAAACGGCTCTTGAACAGGCACTCACGCTCGCCTCAGAACGCGATCATGAATATGCGACGCTTGAGCATTTGCTTTTGTCTCTCACCACCGATGAGGATGCGTGCGATGTGATGACGGCGTGCAAGGTCAAGATTGAGGCGCTCAAGGCTGAACTGACGACTTATATCGATAATGAGCTTTCGAGCCTCATTCTCGAAGATAGTGAAGGGCGCGTGCAGCCGACGGCGGCATTCCAGCGGGTTGTGCAGCGGGCGATTCTGCATGTTGAGAGTTCTGGCCGTGATGAGGTAACGGGCGCCAATGTACTGGTCTCCATTTTCTCAGAACGTGAAAGTCATGCTGCTTACTTCCTGCAAGAGCAAGATATGACGCGCTATGATGCGGTGAATTATATTTCGCACGGTGTGGCCAAGCAGCCCGGACAATCGCGCTCGAATGTGCCGCGTGGCGCTGATCCTGAAGGGGAAGAACCGGTGCGGCAGGGGCATGAGGCGCTGGACGCTTATTGTGTGAACCTGAATGAAAAGGCGCGCGCGGGTAAGATTGATCCATTGATCGGCCGCGATATGGAGGTCAATCGCTGCATCGAGGTATTGTGCCGTCGTAACAAGAATAATCCAATTCTTGTGGGTGATCCGGGCGTCGGTAAAACCGCGATTGCCGAGGGGCTCGCTAAAAAAATCGTGGACGGGGAAACCCCGGAAGTGCTCGATGAAGCGGTTATCTGGTCACTGGATATGGGCGCGCTTCTGGCTGGCACACGGTATCGCGGTGATTTCGAAGAACGCCTCAAATCTGTGATGAAGGAAATGGAGCAGCAGGAAAAAGCCATCCTGTTCATTGACGAGATCCATACGATCATCGGTGCTGGCGCGACATCTGGCGGCGCGATGGATGCCTCCAACCTGTTGAAACCTGCTTTGCAGAATGGCGGTTTGCGCTGCATGGGCTCGACGACCTTTAAAGAATACAAACAGCATTTTGAGAAAGACCGCGCCTTGGCGCGCCGTTTCCGCAAGATTGATGTGGTTGAGCCAACAGTGCCTGACACGATCAAGATTCTGACGGGCTTAAAGTCTCGTTTCGAAGAGTTTCACGGGTTGCGGTACACCAATGATGCGATCAAGGCCGCTGTTGAATTGGCGGACCGGTTTCTGACCGACCGCAAACTGCCCGATAAGGCTATTGATGTGATTGACGAAGCGGGCGCGGCGCAATGGCTCTTGCCTTCGAGCAAGCGACGCAAAACGGTCAATGTCGGCGACATCGAGGCGGTGATCGCAAAGATTGCGCGCATCCCCCCCAAACAGGTTTCGTCTGAAGACACAGCGGCGTTGAAATCTCTGGATAGTGATTTGAAACGCGTCGTGTTCGGTCAGGATAATGCGATCGAGGCGTTATCGGCGGCAATCAAGCTGGCGCGTGCCGGATTGCGCGAACCGAACAAGCCGATTGGGTCTTATTTGTTCACCGGGCCAACCGGTGTGGGCAAGACCGAGGTGGCCAAGCAGCTAGCGTCCATTCTGGGCGTAGAGATGCTGCGGTTTGATATGTCTGAATATATGGAGCGCCACACGGTCAGCCGGTTGATTGGTGCACCGCCCGGATATGTCGGGTTTGATGAAGGCGGTCTGCTCACAGATGGTGTGGATCAGCATCCGCATTGTGTCTTGCTGCTGGACGAAATTGAAAAAGCGCATCCGGACCTGTTCAATATCTTGCTGCAGGTGATGGACAATGGCGCGCTGACCGATGCCAATGGCCGGAAGGTCGATTTTCGCAATGTGATCGTCATAATGACGACCAATGCGGGGGCGTCTGATGCGTCGAAGAACTCCATCGGCTTTGGACGTGGGAAGAAGGATGACGAGCAGGAAGAGGCGCTGAAACGTCTGTTCACGCCGGAATTCCGCAACCGTCTTGATGCGACCGTTGTGTTTGGTGGTTTGACGCCGGAAATTATCGACCGCGTGGTTGAGAAGTTCATTCTTCAGCTCGAAATCCAGCTTGAAGACCGCAATGTCACAATCGAGATCAGCAAGCCAGCGCGTGATTGGCTGGCGGCGCGTGGTTTCGACCCGGATATGGGCGCGCGGCCTTTGGCGCGGACCATTCAGGAGCATGTCAAAAAGCCGATGGCGGAAGAGCTTTTGTTCGGGAAACTGACAAAGGGCGGCACGGTAAAAATCGACGTCGACAAGAAAGACGACGAGAAGCTCGCCTTCAAATACATTGCGGCCAAGCCTGCCAAAAA
>JBOEGK010000074.1:0-1826 GCA_050633385.1 Hyphomonas sp. | reverse complement strand
TCTTTAGTTCACTGATGTGGGCGGGAATCACCCCATTTGCACAAGAATATGCAAGCAACGAAGACGCTGTTTCGTTAGTGTCAGACAAATTCGCTCCCATTTCTATATACTCAACCGCCCAGCCACACGAACGAAGCAAGTTTTGTTTACAAGCGTACGCATGAAGATCGGCAACCAGGTCCAAATTTTCAGAAAGATCATACAAAGTCGTCAGATTGAGCGCCCAAACCTGACAAGCCTTTGGAACACCTCTTTGGCAAGCAGCTGAAGCATACTCGATGGCTAAGTGTCTATTTTGGACTACACCGTTACCGCGCGCCAAATTAAACGCATACGATGAACACGCAACAAAATGCCCCCGATGACATGTCTGCTCCAAGAGTTCGTTGCCAGCCTCCGGCATCCCATTGGAATTTCCATCATCCAGGAGCACACGCGCGTACAGATAACAAGCCTCTAAGGCGCCTGCATCGCATGCCGGAACCAACTTCTCCTCAGCTACTTTGAAGTTTGAGATTTTCAAGGCAAAATAACCTGCGCGAATGCACGCCTCCAAACGGGACGGCTCACAAAACGGCCCTAAAACACCTAATGCCAAAGAAAAATTTTGGTTTCGCTCATGAATGTCAGCCATTCGCCAGCAGGCATTAGGCTCAGCCTCCTGACACATTGGCTCGAGCACTTCAATCCGCTTCTCTGTTTGCCCCAAATAAGCAAATAAATCGTCAGCGCTATAACAGGCGGGCTTCAAACCTTCGTCACACAACGGTTCAAAAACGTCGAGGGCCTCATCAGCATGAACCGGCAGCTCAATATCCAATGAACTTTTCTTCATCAATCGAAATGGAAGGCTGAAAGCATCCAGACACCCAAGATCATTTCCTAACTCGCATGCTTTATGATAGATCGGCAACGCTTCGACTGGGCGCTTCTCTTTACGATCGATGTGGAACGCCAAATTTCTGCAAGCGCGCGCTTGTTGTAAATCACATGCGAATGAAAGGTATTCCACCCCTAGAGAAATCGTTCTGGGATCCTCCTCAGTGTGTAGCAAGGCCATGCCGATAGCAGCCACTTCATTGGGGGTAAAATTAGACGGGTCTGACTGAGTCTTCATCGCCTTTTCGACAATATCCGAGCCATACGCACTAAAAATTGCCTTCGCAGCGCCACGCGACCAGGTCATTTCGTCCACAATGCCATCCGAAGGCTCCGCATAGCTATGGCTGGTGGACCATGCTCCACCAAGGAAGGTGAGTAGAGATCCGCACAGCGCGGCACACACCATCCAAATAATATATTGATGATAACGTTGTTTGAGAAAACCTTGCATCATGCCCCACCCACACTAAAAATTGATTTCATACAATCCAAAGGTGTATATTCTGTAAAATGGAGCCACCTACTCCAAGAACCGAAAAATCGGAGGTGGTGACCAGCCCTCGCATGTCTCTCCGCGCATCATCGTTCAACACGTCCTCCACCCCAACGCAGATTGCTTCTTTTGCCCGCCGCCATCCTGATCCCGGATTTTGCCCCGGCGAAAGACCGGGTTGCTGCCTCCCTTGGTCCTGCTTCCAATTGCAAAAAATGCCACCCCCCAAAAAACTCAAACTCAGATTAAACCAAGATCGGTGTGTGTTGGATAAATTGCTCCAATCCGCCGGATAACCCCGTCCCTATCCCCGGATGAGACACTGCCGGCTCAAATTGAGAGGAAAATGAGAGTCTTTTGAGAGCTGTTTGAGAGTCTTTCGGTCGCCGCGATACACCATCAGCCAAATTCTGCTTTCCGGCCCGTTTCCCTAAATGCCCAATTCTGCTGC
>JBOEGK010000073.1:0-5377 GCA_050633385.1 Hyphomonas sp. | reverse complement strand
TCATCAAATTGATTTTCTATGTACCAAAGAGCCTTTTGTACGGGTGTCATGATTCGAAAGCCTCAAAATTAGGCTAAACTGTATATGATCGACAGATACGGCGCTTGATGAAAGTTGACCTGAGGTGGACGTAGCATTGCCAAAATTTCATCCAACTGAATTGTCTCGCAATCTGTTGCAAAAGGGTGCCAGACTATGCGTGACGTTGAAGATGTTCATGCCTCTCAACCTGTATTAGATGCAGCGCAAGAGGCGAGCTATGCTCGCTAACGGGGCGACTGGGCGAGAGAATTTTTTTTGCTCGCCCGAAGTGGGAAGGCCGTTGCGGGATGTTGCTTGGCGCACTAGATTGCCGATTAAGAAATTGATAACCAAAATTTTCGGGGATGAAGAGACGCAACCATGGCGACAGATTATATCGGATATGATGCACTCACTCAGGCTGCGATGCGCGGCGTGGTTCGTGAGTCGTTGAAGTTGGCGCACCCTGATTCCGGTCTGCCCGGCGATCATCATTTCTATATCACTTTCCGCACGAAAGCGCCGGGCGTGAAGATTGCGGATTATCTGATCGAACGTTTCCCTGAAGATATGACAATCGTGGTGCAGCACCAGTTCTGGGATTTGGAAGTGGAAGATGGCCATTTTGAAATCGTCTTGAAGTTTTCGGGCGTGCCACAGCATTTGTATGTGCCCTATTCAGCGATTACACGTTTCGTGGATCCGTCTGTGAATTTTGGGCTGACCTTTGAGGCCCCGCAAAAAGATGAGACCGTCATCGCTCCTGCGACCGAAGCTAAAGAATCTTCAAATGCCGATCTGATCGAGTCTGCAACGAACGAAGCTGGTACTGTGGTAAATCTGGACGCGTTCCGCCGCAAATAGTAGCGGTAAAGTATGACTGATTCTGAAAAACCACGCATCAGCGATGCAGACATGCTCGCACGATTTCAAAATTCCAAGAAACGCCCGCCATGTTCGGACACGCTGGGTATGCGCCTTGCTGAAGTCGAGCAAGACAAGATGCGGATACGGATGGATTTTGATGTGCCGCAAATGTTTGCGAATCCGACCGGGGCTGTGCAGGGAGGGTTTATCGCCGCAATGATGGACGAAGCCATGAGCACTTGCGTTATTATCGCTTCAAATGTCACGATGACCGCACCGACACTGGAAATGAAGACCAGCTATTTGCGCCGTCTTATGCCGGGGGCTGCCCATGTGGATGCTCGCATCCTGAAGCTAGGCCGGTCGGCAGCCTTTATGGAAGCAGATTGCTATGACAATGACGGCAAGCTGGTTGCCCGCGCGACCGCGACCGCCATCCCGATGCCGTTTAAGCGGCTGGGATAGACCGGCATTCTTCCCGATTAGAATGCCTTGAGCAGTTCGATCAGTATAAGCACGATACCGACAACGCTCACGCCCCATGAGAGGGAGCGCAGAACGGGCACGCCAAGCAGGTAGCAAAGTGCAAAGGCGACGCGTCCGCCGAGGAAGAGGCCCGCGCCCAGGACAGTGAGCTGTGTCGAAACACCTGCAAGATGCGCGACGAGGAGCAGCGGCACATATATCGCCATGCCTTCGAGTTGGTTGGCAATTGTGCGGGCGGCCCGGCCTTGCATAGCCGACGGCAGTTGAGGTTCATCCCGACTGCCTAGCCCCCATTTGAAGCCGTGAGTCAGTGGCACAAGACCGCCTTGAAACACGAGCAGAGCAAACAGCAACATGACGACATAAACCACAGACTGTAACTCGAAACTCATTACTATCTCCAAACTTGCTAGTAGCTACATTTTTTGTAGTGACTGGATATTTTGGTGTCAACTTTGTAGAGTGTTTGTATGCCCAAGAAGCATTTACCTCTTTGCCCGATCTCACGCACAGCCTTCATAATTGGGTCGCGTTGGACGTCAGAGATTATTCGAGAATTGGTCGAAAAGGGGCCGAGGCGGTTTAGTGACTTTGAAGCGGTGCTCGTAGGTATTGCGCCCACAACCCTGTCAAACCGACTGAAGATGCTGGAAGATCACGGTGTTGTGTTGCGCGAAGTGTACGACACACACCCGCCGCGTGCGCAATATCGGCTTACCGAACGAGGCCTTCAGATGCGCCCTATCATTGATGCAATGCGTACTTGGGGGCGGGGCAAAACCTAGCCTTTGAAATGTTCCAATACTGTCCATGCGCCAATCAGGATGAAGCCGATACCTGCGATTAGCTTTAGCGGGAAGGAGGCAAGGTATTTTTCGGCAACAACGCCGAGTGCTACGGCGATGGCGGTTGAGGCGACAAGGGCGCCGGCTGCCGCGCCGAAAACGAGCCAGCGGGACGTTTTGCCATCAGCGGAAAACAGAACTGTGGCCAGTTGGGTCTTGTCACCAAGTTCGGCGAGAAATACTGAGGCAAAGATCGAGAAGAAAGCGGTGAGCATGGGCGCTGGCTCCGGGTGGGAGGAACGGGAAGCGCATTATCCCATGGCGGCAGCGCTTAAGTAAATACCCTCGACATCAGCGGGGCGCCTTTCAACCAACAGACGCGCCACCTGATGGTCATCGTCAAATACGTGTCCTGTCAGGCTGTCGAGAAGGGCCTTTGCAAGATTGTCGAGATCCATCCAGGGGGCGTCACCTGTATATTCCATGATGATGTGCACAGAGTAGTCACCAAAACCCGGACGCAGGGGCGGAAAGTCTTTCAGGAAAAATTCCCGCAGCAGGGTTTTGTAGTATTTGGTCTGTGTGGTCAGGCCATCGCAATGCACTTCCAGCGCGCCTTCATCATTGATGCGCGCCCGCACTTTTCCCGCAGTGACCCATTCGTGATTCATCAGGTCAGGTGAGCCTTTTTGGCAGAAGGGTCAAGGCGCAGGGGCTCAATGTCTTGAGGTTAGTCGATGACACCATTGCAGGAGGCGAAAAAGCAAAGGCAAAAACCGACGCTGATACGCTTGATTATGGTGCTTTCTCGTAAACAGACAACAGAATCTAGTTGAGTATTGAGGAGGCGCGAGGGCGGGAAGGCCGAATGTCGCCTTGCGGGGACCGGTAGCCGTGCTACACCCGCCGCCATTAGATGTTTTCATGATTAAAGCTGGAGTTATCCGCAATGACCACCCGCACCGAATCCGACACAATGGGGCCTATTGAGGTTTCTACTGACGCCTATTGGGGCGCGCAGGCTGAGCGCAGCCTTAGCAATTTCAAGATTGGTTGGGAAAAACAGCCCGAGCCGATTGTGCGCGCGCTGGGCATCGTTAAGAAAGCCGCCGCAGAGGCCAATATGGCGCTGGGCAAGATGGACCCCAAGCTTGGCAAAGTAATTGTACAAGCCGCCGATGAGGTGATTGAGGGTAAGCTGAACGGGCACTTCCCTTTGGTTGTGTGGCAGACCGGATCGGGCACCCAGTCCAATATGAACGCCAATGAGGTGATTTCTAACCGCGCGATCGAATTGCTGGGCGGCGAGATGGGCACCAAGGCGCCTGTGCACCCGAACGACCATGTAAATATGAGCCAGTCGTCAAACGATACATTCCCCACAGCGATGCATATTGCCTGTGCCGAAGAAGTGACGCATCGCCTGCTGCCTGCGTTGCAGCAGCTACACAATGCGCTGAATGATAAGGCGGTGGCTTTCAAGGACATCATCAAGATTGGCCGGACGCACACGCAAGACGCGACGCCTGTGACTTTGGGTCAGGAATTTTCCGGCTATGCGCAAATGGTGGCGAACGGGATCGAGCGGATAGAGCAGACTTTGCCGAAGCTGATGGAGCTGGCACAGGGCGGAACCGCCGTGGGCACCGGGCTGGCATCTCCCGTTGGATTTGCCGAGGCCGTCGCCGATAAGATCGCGCAGATTACAGGCCTGAGCTTCAAGACCGCGCCGAACAAGTTTGAAGCCTTGTCAGCGCATGACGCGATGGTGTTTGGCCATGGCGCGATCACCACGGTTGCGATGAGCTGTTTCAAGATTGCCAATGATATTCGTTTCCTCGGGTCTGGCCCTCGGTCTGGCCTTGGCGAACTGGCGCTGCCGGAAAACGAGCCGGGCAGCTCTATCATGCCGGGCAAAGTGAACCCGACCCAGTGCGAGGCGCTGACACAGGTGTGCGCGCACATTCATGGGAATAATGCTGCGATTGGCTTTGCCGGATCACAAGGGCATTTCGAGTTGAACGTGTTTAACCCGATGATGAGCTATAATTTCCTGCAATCGACACGACTCTTGGCCGATGCAGCGGTGTCGTTTACCGAGAACTGCGTTGTGGGCATTGAACCGCGCCTCGACAATATCCAGCGTGGCCTCGAGAATTCACTGATGCTGGTGACGCCTCTGAAAGAGAAATTCGGTTATGACCGTGCCGCTAAGATCGCCAAGACGGCGCATAAAAATGGCACGACATTGCGCGAAGAAGCGATCAAGGATGGTATTCCAGCAGAAGACTTTGACGCGATTGTTGTTCCGGCGAAGATGATCTCTCCGGGTTGATTATTGGGCGGGGTGGTTGCTGTGGCGCCGTCCCGCCGGTAAGTTTTGCAAATGGTGCTGCCGTATAGGTTTCCGTTTCGGGCTTTGATCCTTGGAGGGCTGTTGGGGCTGTCCATATTGGGGGCATGTTATGCGGCGGGTCTGTACGAGCCTCTGCGAATAGCGACGCGGTGGACGGGGCGTATGTCCGCGCTGTTGTTCATTCCTATTTTCGTGGCCCGGCCTTCGGTAACCCTGTTGGGCACTGGACGCGCAGGCAAGCTGCTACGTCATAGGGCAGGGCTAGGGCTTGTATTGGCGGGGAACCATCATGTGCATATGGTGTTGCTATTCATCCTTTTGACGGGGGAGGATGCGACGTGGGTCGATTTTCTGTCTAATCCTGGCCTCTATATTTATGGCCTGTTGATTGTGATGAATGTAACGAGCTTTCCCGCTATCGCGCGGACCTTGCCCAGACAGGTTGTTCGATGGCTTCACCGCGTTGGGATTTATGCACTGGCCGGCGCTTTTTTCAGTACGCTAACGCTGAGTATTATAACTGGCGAGGAGGACGGACTGTTCCGATATTGCTATAGCATCGTGTTTGCGCTTTGCCTCATGATCCGTTTGCTTGCGGACCTGTCAGAGCGAATGCACCGACGAGAATCGTAGGTCCTTGGTAAACAGACAAATGTCATGCCGGACGGATGTGTTTGGGTCGTCGAAACTCTAAATGTGTAATAAGTGTTACTGTCACAGTGCTAAATTTAGCGCGCGGTGTTTGCGAAATTCTCATCTTAGTATGATTAACAGATACACGGAGAGACCCGTGTATGCTGCAACTGTCTAAAATAAAACGACTAAAACCCAACATTTCAAAAGGGTTTGTCATCCTCGCTTT
>JBOEGK010000072.1:0-8685 GCA_050633385.1 Hyphomonas sp. | reverse complement strand
AGTTTGTGCCGGGTGATGAAGCGCCTCATCTCCAGCATTTGATACTCAGTTTTGCCCTTCACGCCGCCATAGGTGATCATCGGGGCCTGATTGCCCGTGGCTTTGAAAATGCCGCCGAGCAGGCACATTTTGTAATTAATGGTCACACCTGTGTCTGCCGCAATGGGCTGGAGCACTTTATGGGACAAGTAGGCGTTTGGGCTTGCGAAATCGAATATGAAATCAATCGTCTGTGTCATTACCATTTTTCCTTCCAGGGCCGCAGGTCAAGCTCGTGAGTCCATGCTGTGCGTTTTTGCTTATGCAGCATGACGTAATTTTCCGCGATATGATCGGGATTTAGGATAGCGTCTTCATCGCGGCGGGCATCAACGTCTGGTACATTCTCGCGGATGAAATTTGAATCAATCGCGCCATCAATAATTGTGTGCGCGACATGGATGTTCTTCGGACCAAGCTCCCTCGCCATGCTCTGGGCGAGCGCGCGCAAGGCGTGCTTTGCCCCTGCAAAGGCAGAGAAACCTGCCCCGCCGCGAACGCTGGCTGTCGCGCCGGTGAAAATGATCGTGCCATGCCCGCGAGCAACCATACGCTTGGACACCTCATGCCCCATCAGGAAGCCAGCAAACGCCGCCATCTCCCACACTTTGCGATAGACACGCGGCGTGGTTTCAGTGATGGGGAAATTGACGTTTGCACCAATGTTGAAGACCGCCACTTCGATTGGCGCGATCTCAGTTTCGATTTTGTCGACCAGCGCCGCCATCGCGTCTTCATCGCGCGCATCAGCGGGCAGCGCCACGGCATTGTTGCCGTCATCACGGATGGATTGCGCCAGCGCTTCCAGCGCATCCGCATGGCGCGGACGGCGCACCAGACATGCAGCCATGCCCTCTCTGGCGAAGGCGCGCGCAATGGCAGCCCCAGTGTCGTCGCCAGCACCAATAACAAGACAGGTTGAAGTGGCCATATGTTGTGTCCTCTTTTCGACGGCTTGAAAAATTAGTTCAAACCGTGTCATAATTTGGTTTCCTTTTGAGACTATACTTTATTGGTATCAAAACGCAACCAAATTTCGAGGCCCGTTTTCAATGTCGAAACGCCACACACACACCTGCCCCATTGCGGCCATGCTCAACATCTTTGGGGACAATTGGACGTGGCTGGTGATGCGCGAAGCGTTTTACGGCGCAACACGGTTTGGGGAGATTCAGAAGAATACAGGCATTTCCAAAAACATGTTGAGCGACCGGCTGGCGCGATTGGTCGATGAGGGATTGTTGGAGACAGTGAATATCGGCACGCTTGGCGAGCGGCACGCCTATCAGCTGACTGAAAAGGGTCTTAGCCTGCGCCCGGTTATGCACGCCATGTCATTGTGGGGGAATACCCATCTGTATGGAGATGAGAATGCACCCGGAACATTGCATGATGCTGTCACGGGCGATCAAATCACTGGGTTTTCGCTGCACACAGCGTCAGGCCGCATCGTGGCATTGGATGACATTGTTGTCCGACCCGGTCCGGGTGCGAGCGAAGCAACCGTGCGACGGCTCGCCAAGACTAACCTTTAGGCATCATCATCCAATCGGCGAAAAATATTCCGCCCCATTTCGGCGTGAGTAAGATCGTCTTCGCGTCCGGTGAGCAGCAAAATAGTTGCCATCGAGAACGCCCAGCCTTTGGCTCTTGCGATCGTATCGACATCAGCCTGATAAGCCGTAAGCATTGCTTCCCGTGCGGCGCTATTCTCAAACAACATCCATGCGCAAGCCAGATCAGTAGCCGGATCACCTGCGGTAATATCGCCCCAGTCGATCACGCCAGTGAATTGCGCGTCATCGACCAGAACATTGCGTGCATGTAGATCACCATGCAACCAGACATTCGTCGTGGATTCGGGGGCGGCCAGCGCTTGTTTCCAGACCCTTAAATTATCTGCGGTAACACCGCCGGCCTCACCTTCTAACAGTCTTATTCGGCCTTCAACATCGTCTGCGATGACCGACAAAGGGACACCGCGCACCGGATTCACTGGCGCGTCATCTGGTGTCGGACGGTGCAAAACGCGCAAAAAATTCGCCATGACATCCGCTTGGTTATCGGCGAGCTCAGCCTCATGTGCGATAACACCGGGGATGAAATTCGTTAGACTCCACGGCCAAGGGTAATCACCTTCTGGCTCACCCTTGTGCAGGACAACCGGCACCGGAATTGGCAATTCCGGCGCAAGCCGCTCAAGCCAAATCTGCTCATTTTTGAAAAACGGCAACGCATTGGCACGACGCGGCATACGGATGACCCACTCATCGCCAATCCGGAACATTATATTGTCCCAACCCGACCCAAGATAACGGATAGGCAGATCTGTTTTGTCCGGGCACTGCGCACGCAGGAGCTGTCGCACCATATTTGGTGTGATGTCGACCTCAGCCTCTGGTGTTTTTTGGCTCACTTACACCCCCACGATGCAGTTCTAGTTTCGCGCTTATGACCTATTTTTCGGCCCAACGCACCCCCCAATTTCACGAGTAGTTACATAAATTTGGATACACCCAGCCCGCGGGTGCATGGGGTTTAGCCCTCCAAATTCATGCTAAAACTTACTCATTCCGTTGGGACGGAAACTAAAAAAACGTGCAAGGTATTTCGAGCGTATTTTAATCCGGCATCCAGTCGGTCAACGCAGCGTCAAGCACACTGGTCGCATTGCGCACATCCTGATCGGTAATGTTGAGCGGTGGAGCAACACGCATAACATTATTTCCCGCGACACCGACGAGCAGTTTTTTATCCCTGCAAATACCCTGAAACGGTTTCGGGTCTCCCTTCAATTGAAGCCCAATCAGCAGCCCCTTCCCGGTGACTCGTTCGACCTTATCCGGGTGACTATCAGCGAGACTTTTGAAGCCTTGCGCCAATGTGCCCGCGACACGCCGTACTTCAGCCAGAAAATCCTCATCACTGATGATATCCCACACCACATTGCCCACAGCCATCGCCAGCGGGTTGCCGCCATAGGTCGAGCCATGGCTGCCGGGTTGCATGTGCTTAGCTGTCTCTTCAGTGGCGAGACACGCACCGAATGGAAAACCGGCGCCAATGCCCTTCGCAGCGGCGAGGATATCTGGCTGCGCACCATCTACCCATTCGTGCGCAAACAATTTTCCTGTCCGGCCAACACCGCATTGTACTTCATCATAGATAACCAATACGCCGTGTTCATCACACAGTTCACGTAGGCCTTTAAGGCATTGATCTGGCATTGCGCGAACGCCGCCCTCACCTTGCACCGGCTCAACCAAAACCGCAGCTGTGGTCGGAGATGCAATGGCAGATTTCAGCGCCTCATGATCTCCCCACTCCAAATGGACAAAGCCCGGCAGTTTGGGGCCGAAGCCTTCGAGATATTTTGGATTTCCGCCAGCATTGATCGCACCCAACGAACGACCGTGGAAAGCCCCAGTGAAGGTGATAATATCGATGCGCTCTTCTCTACCGTTCGCCCAGTGATGCTTGCGCGCTGTCTTGATCGCGCACTCAATCGCCTCGGTGCCAGAGTTGGTAAAGAATACGCGATCGGCAAATGTGTCTCTGCATATCTTATCGGCAAGCTGCTCGGCGGCAGGAATCCGGAACATGTTTGACGTGTGCCACAACTTCCCGGCTTGCGTTTGCAATGCCTCAACCATCGCCGGATGCGCATGACCCAGAGCATTGACGGCAATGCCTGCGATGAAATCCAGATATCGCTCACCATTTTCCGCGATCAGATAGTTGCCTTCACCATGGGTGAAAACCTGTTCGGGGGGCCGATAAACCGGCATGATGTGCTCGCGTGGATCGCTCATTTCGCTGCCCTGCTTTAGTGGAGAAAAAACTATCCGATCACGCTTGGCTAGCCTGACGGGGGAAGTCAACATTTGAGGCACGCGAAATATTGGAATTCGTGCGTTGTCACCAACGAGACACACAGAACCGAACAGCATCTAAGCATTGCGACAGAAAAAATTTAACGAAAAACGATAAAAAATGTTGACGCTAAACGATAATGATATATCGTTAATCGAGAAGTTCAGTCGTCTGCGGTGCTTAACTGACGCCTCCACTCCCTGACACATTGCGGAACAAACGGCTGAACTTCCCCCTTTGCGGGACACGTCCGTCATCGACTGATAAACATAAAAATTTGGAGATAAATGGTCAAAGGGGTGTGAGCTCTCGTTGGACCTCACACCCCTCCACCGTTTGCAGCGTTTCCTCCCAGAAACTTGCCTCATCATAAGGGGTCAGTTTCACACTTGTGTCAACAATGTGTCCAAATTTTTTTCAAAGTTTCGGCAAACTCAACCGTGCCGCCTCTGCAATCTTCGCTATAGATTCTAGCGCTAATGGACTCCATTCAGCTGAAGGCGACACGGAAAATGCCGCCTCGCTCTTCAAAATTACGCCATCTTTCAAGATCTTCAGGCCGTTCGCCTTAAGTGTTGCGCCGGTAGAGGTGATGTCGACGATCACATCGGCGCTGCCTGTTGTAGGTGCAGCCTCCGTCGCGCCTGCGCTCTCTACAAGGCGGTACTCGCCCACAGATTCGGCTGAAAAGAATCGCCGCGTCAGACGTAGATACTTTGTCGCCACCCGCATTCGGCGATTGTGTGCCTTGCGGAACCGTGCGCCAGCGGCCTCAAGATCAGCCATCGTATCAACGTCTAACCAGGCTTGCGGCACCGCGACAATCACATCTGCTCCACCAAACCCTAACTTGGTCAGCACATGAAAGTCTTCGACGCCCATCGGCGCTGTATCATGCAGCAGGTCTTCACCCGTCACGCCTGCGTGCAGGCTTCCGTCCACAATGCCCGCCGCGATCTCGCTGGCTGACAGAAGGCGCATATCAACATCACCAAGACCATCAATCTCAGCCTGATATCCCCGTTCTCCACCGACTTGGCGCACAGGAAAACCCAGTTCGGCAAACCAATCTTCTGTTTTAGCCTTCAATCGGCCTTTAGATGGAATAGCGATTGAAAGACGGGTCATGATGAAGCCTCCCCACTGGCGCGGGCCACACGGTCTGGGCGCACCACACCACCAATCGCACTCGCGCTTGTTTTGCCACCTGACAGACCAGAGATGAGGCCATCATAGCGCCCGCCGGATGCCACTGGTCGATTGGTTGAGAGGTTTTGACCAAACGTATCAAACACGAAACCATCATAATAAGTAAACCGACGCCCATACCCGGACCGGAAACGACTTTTTGCGACCTCGCCAGCAACATCTTTCTTCATGAGATCAATCCGCTCGGCGATGGCGCCAATGATCTTATCCAGACCCGTCAACTCATGTTCTGCGACCAAGGCTTTGAGTGCGTCAGGCGCATCTTCTAGCGGGCAGTTTATGTTTTGGAGCGCGAGCAGTACGTCAGCCGCAGCCTTTGGCACACCGCCGATCGCCGCCGCTGTCGCTTTGGCCTGTAGGCCCTCGATAATTTCATCTAGGCTTCTCGTGCCGATAAGGTCGATACCGCGCGCCGACATAACCTGTCTCACTGCTCCCCGCACATCATCAGAGTCTAGCGCAGACAATACATCAGCATCAGGAGCAGACGGTGCCTTGTCGATGAGTTTTTTGACGCCACCTTCCTGCCGGAAAGCGCGCTTGAGCAAATCTGACATCAGCGAGGATAGGCCCAGTGCATCGACCACTGCGGGAAACAAGCGAAGGTCTCCTGTGGCACTGCCAAAGGTTTCCACACCGCACGCCGCAACAGCATCCTGCACGAGCACAAATGCCTCAGCGTCTGCCCGTGGAGTAGAGGCATCGCCGAAGCGCTCAAACCCGACTTGGGTGAACTCCAACTGATCATCTCTGGACGCTGGCAACCGGAAAGCCCGCGCAGCATAGGTGTAACTTTTTGCGTCAGTGTCACCAGCTATCCGGCGCCGTGCCTCCTGTCCCGCAACTGGCAAGGTCAAATCGGGCCGCATGACCATTTCATTGCCGCGATGATCTGTAAACACACAAAGGCGCGCACGCACGGCTTCACCCGACAACTCCAGCGGAATGTCAGACGCCATGGCATAGGCAGGATCAATTTGCTCGGCATTCAGGCGCGCGAAAATGCCAGCTGCTGCCTCAATAATGGCTTCTTGGCTCATCCCTGCGCCTCAACAATCTTTCGTACAGTCGCTATCATTTCAGCGCGCGGCACTTCGACCTGTCCGGGGCGGGCTTCGCGATATTCCTCGTTCGATTGGATTGCCTTGGCCTTTAGTGCACCCATTTCCAGATCTTTGATGGTGACGGTGCCCTTGGCCAACTCGTCCTCGCCAACCATCACCACGGCGGGGGCGTTGCGCCTGTCTGCATATTTCATCTGCGGGCGCATACCGGAGCCGCCCATATAAGCCTCGGCCCGCAAACCCGACTGGCGCAGCTCAGTAGCGAGTTGCAAAGCGACAGCAGGATTACCGCGATCCAGATTCAGCACGACCACAGGGCCATCGAGCTTTTGGGTTTCGCCCATAATGTGCAGCGCAGCAGCGAGGCGCGAAATACCGATAGAGAAGCCCGTCGCCGGAACAGTCTCGCCCGTAAAGCGCGCGATGAGGTCATCATAACGACCGCCGCCACCGATCGAACCGATACGGTATGTCTTGCCATCTTCGCCAACGACCTCGCGCAGCAATTCCGCCTCGTAAACTGGGCCGGTATAATATTCGAGACCGCGCACGATTGACGGATCAATAACGACATCCCCTTCCGGTGCGCCGAGTGCGGCAAGTGCGTCAGCAATCGCCTCCAATTCGCCGATGCCAGCCTTGCCTTCTTCGGTATTGCCCGCAGCCTTTATGAGATTGTCGAGGGTTTCTGCGCGTGTGTCTGCGCCTGCTGTTGCAAAAGCCAAGACGGTTTCGATGTCTTTACCCTCAAGACCCGCGCCTTTGGTGAAGTCCCCGCTTTCATCCATGCGGCCTTTGCCGAGAAGATCAGCAACGCCATCAGCGCCGAGGCGGTCCAGCTTATCCAGCGCGCGCAGGATAGATAGCCGCGCTTCGCCTTGATTGGCGCCAACAGCATCCAGCACACCATTGAGCAGGCGGCGCGTATTTACGCGGATCACGAACTCACCTGTTTGCATGCCCACCGCTCGCAGCGCCTCTGCGCCCATTGCGATCATTTCGGCATCGGCGTGATAGCCCGGCGCGCCCACCGTATCGGCGTCGCATTGCCAGAACTCGCGGAACCGGCCAGGACCGGGCTTTTCATTCCGCCAGACAGGGCCAGCGGCATAGCGCCGGAACGGACGACCAAGGTTCTGGCCTGCCTCTGCCACGAAACGGGCAAGCGGGGCGGTCAGGTCATAACGCAGCGCCATCCATTGCTCGTCATCATCCTGAATGGCGAACACGCCCTCATTCGGGCGATCAGTGTCTGGCAGGAACTTACCGAGCGCATCGACATATTCAAATGCGCCCGTTTCAAGCGATTCAAAGCCCCATTTGCGATATACGCCGGTAACGGTCTCGACCAATCCGGCCTGCGCATGGATGAGACCTTCCCGCTTATCAGGGAAACCGCGGGGTTTGCGGGCCAGCTTGTCGTTGCCTTTAGCCATGAGTCATCGCCTTGAATCTATTCACGGCCAGCACCTAGCGCAGCGGGCCATTCGGGGCAATGGGGCGCGGGAGATTGGCGTCGGGGTCGATGAGGTGTGAAACTCGAGCCGTATGCCTCAACGTCGCATCGCTGAACGCATGAAATTTCTCAGTTTCCTGCGAACTGTGACCGAATTTTACGTCAGCAAATAGATCCAGAATGCAGCTGCGATGATGCCATTTGTTAGCCCGAAACTAATCAATCCGGCCTTTGAAATTTTCCCGAGCAGATGAAGAATAATGGCAAGCAGGAAGGCCCATGTTTTAAGCGCTGCGCCGAAAATCAAAAACGGCCACACATACTCCTGATGAACGAATAGATAGAGATACATGGCCCCAAAGGTTGCGGCCGTGCCAGCAAAGAACAGCTTCACCTGCCAATAATCTTCTGGCGCTTGCACCGACGACATCTCTCGCACCGTCGTCGTCGCGATGAGCAACGCGCCTAGCCCGTTCAAAGCTACACCTAATAATAGGACCCAATGTAAACTCATGTGCAGCGTCTCCCCTGTTATAATTTTGACCCCTTGCCTGATCAGAGCACACAAAGGTCAGCCTCTTCCGGTTTTACCCAGATGAACCAGACTGATGAAGTTTTCCACTGAATTAAACGGGATCAAGTTCTGTTTTCTCAAAGTGTGACCTCAGATACTGATGCGGGGGCCGCGTTTCTTGGCCCGCTCGAGGTGCAGGAACAATATCTCTATGCTGATGAGATATCAGAGCGTGGGGGATTGGGTGGTGCGCAATATCTAGCCATCGGCACCCCAGACGCGAAGCGAGTGGGAACCAAGGGGCGAGGTTGAGAGCTTCAAACTAGGTCCCGGACAATGCCGCTGGCATTTCCGGGATGACGGGAACTGGCCGTACGGCAATAAGATCTTCAGAGAATAGGCGGCCAGGCGCGGTGCCCGCTAATTCCCGTTGCCGCGATTGGTATTCGACGAGCCGTCACGGCGTTCGATGATTTTGAAGATGCCGGTGCCGCGTAACAGGAGTTTATCTTCAGACCAGATTTTGCCTT
>JBOEGK010000071.1:0-21756 GCA_050633385.1 Hyphomonas sp. | reverse complement strand
GGATCGCGATAAAGTCCCAAAAAGCTCATCGCCGTCGAAAGCACGCCTGAGCGCTCGTTTTCAGATTTGTTCAAAAGTTCACGCGCTGCTTGCGCGACGACGGGATGGCAGCGGGCCGTATCGCCAGTGCCGAGGTGATTGGTGGACATCATGACCCACAGTGTGCGCTCAAATGAACGGCTCGGGTCTGACAGAAAGCTCGCAACGCTTGCCAGCGTTTTCTCTTTTTCAGCGTAGAGGACGTGGAGAATTGCGCCGACAAGCAAAGCATGGCCGGTCTTTTCCCAATGGTTGCGGCGCTCCAACGCGCCTTCAGGATCGACCAGTATATCAGCGATGTTCTGAACATCGCGCACTTCATTGCGCCCTTTGCGTACTTCAAGCAGCGGATTGTATTTGGCGCTCGCTGGGTTGGTTGGATCAAACAGTAAGCAGTGTGAAAATTTTGAACGCCAGCCAGACGTAATCTCCCAGTTCTCACCTTTGATATCGTGAATGACGGCTGAGTTAGTCCAGCTCAGCAAGGTGGGCACGACAAGCCCTACGCCTTTGCCGGAACGCGTCGGCGCAAAGGCCATGACATGCTCCGGTCCGTCATGGCGCAGATAGTCATCTGGTGTTCGGCCAAGAAATACGCCGCGCGGTTTCAACAATCCGGCGCGCTTCAAATCTTTGCTATTTGACCAGCGCGATGACCCATAGGTGGTCAGCCGCTTCGCTTGCCGCCCCCGCCATACCGATCCGATGACAGCAAAGGCGCATCCGAGGAAGCCTGAGCCCGCCGCGATTTTACCGCCCTTTGCAAAGATGTCCGGGGCATAGGCATCAAAAGCATACCACCACTCGAAAAGACGCCACGGATAATAGATGGGTGTATCACCAAGTGTAAACCAGGCCGGTCCGAGATAGGCATCATAGGCAAACTGCGCGGCCGTCCACTGCGTCGCAAACCAAACACCACAAATTATCGTCACAAAGACGACGATCACTTGGCCAATTAGAATGGATTGCGGTGACACGAAAAAGAACCTCATACTGACTATGAGGCTATGCTGCGCCGTTCAGCTCTTAATCGTCCAGTGAGGAAACCGAGCAGAAATTGAGACTAAATCAGCGCGTTCGGAGTTATTTGCGAGAACAAATGATCTCTACGGTATGTCCCGAGCAGATGTAGAGTTTTTGATCTACCACGATGAGCGGGAAATGCAGGGTTGCGAGTAAAAACTGTAAGGAAAGCCAGAGCGATCTAGGCGAATTGGACTAGAGCCACTTGCGAGTAAGCGCCCGACTTTATAATCCGCCTCGACATTCGGCATTTGTCAGGCAAACTCGCAGGAATGATTCCAAAGAACGACATAGACGAGCATATCGCTGAGTGGCGTCTCAAAGGTCGAACAGCGCCATTTGTTCAACACCTCATTATGCAAATTGTTGATGAGGCCGCCCGTGCGCATTATCCAGATGACTATCCCATGAAGTGTCTTCAAACAGCTGGTGGCATCAAGCATATATTGAACAAGCTAGGCATAACGGCCCGGCTTTATGCGGGTGCTGTCTGTTTTACAAAAATTGATCCATCAGGAAAATTTGTTGGATGGACGGGCTTTTGGGACGCCGATCACCACATATGGCTCCACACTGAGTTTCATGAAATCGTGGATTTATCGGTTTCTCAATTACATCTTCACCCTCTGACACAAGGTGAGGAGTTGCCGCTTCCAGCGATGTGGTGGGACTATCGCCAAGGACTTCCCGCCGTCTTCAAATATTTGCCAGATGTGCCCGTTGCAAAAATCGAGATGGAAGAACCCGATCAATCGATCTATCTCCAATTCTTGGAGAATGTAGAGTCTCTATTCAATAAATATCTGTCTCAAAGATCACCGGGCGACATCTTTTTCAATAGGCTGTTGTCACACATAGACCAGTTGAACGAATGGACCGGTTCAGGCGACCTATGGCTAAATGGGTCTCTTGAAATACTAAATGTTGAGAAGCCACATCCTCAATGGATGATTGAACGTGAGGCAGAAATTTCCGCGGCTTATTCCAAAGGGCAAGCTCCTAAGAGCCGTCTAATGTCTCAAACTGATTTGTTCCGTTCATCCTAACGTCCGAAGATGTCTACCCGGAAAGGGTTAGGATATTCCAAGCCCTTTTCCAAAGCGCCATGAGATCGACTTTCCCCGAATAAGCCCGCTTACGGATTTACCGTGTGCTCGTTCCAAAACCTCCCGCCAAGGCACAAGGGTGAAGTCTTTCGCGCGTTCGATGATCGCAAATCTTCCGCTTGGGCGGACCACCGCCCCGCGATAAGTCCCGCGCAGCCGTCCAGACGATGGCGCAAGTGAATATGGCTTGCCGAGCCCGTCACTCAAAGACCCGCCCGCTCGCGCCAGGTCCTTGCGTGTCAGTTCATCCAACACTGTCTGTGTTACATCGGCGCTCACACTCCCAAGGAAACCTTGCTTGACCAGAAACTGACGGCGCGCGGCTTTGGCGCTTTCCACCTCTGAGCCAAATCCGGTGGCCCCGCCTGAGCCATGCCCCTCCATCAATTGTTCATCCAGCCATGTCGCTCCAACAACTGATTTCATAGCCGAAAGCCTCAAAGAGGATCGGTTTTCAATCTGCACAGGCCGGGACAAAGCTGCGCTTCGCTCAAAGGCGGCGGCGCGGGCGAGATAATCCGGTGGGAGGCTCCAGCGCCCATCCTTGTCTCTGGTGGCGTGACCTGCGCGGCGCAAGGCTTCCAACCGCCTCACATGTGCTTCGACAAATTCGGGCCGGGCTGTGGCATCAGCGTCCATATGCAAACTCGGCGCATAAACGCCGCCATTCTGTTCAGCGATGCGCGCAATGGTAACATCCGAGCTGCGTGGCTCCTGCGCAGGCGGAATGACCGTGACGATTTGGTCTTTGGTAAAATCCTCCAATCGTGCGCTTGGCCCAATATCGACATAGGCTGTTTTCCCTTCCAAAGTGTCCAGGACGATATAACCGCGATCGGTCGCATCATCGCCGACGCCCTTCATCAACACTCTGCCCGTAATGGGTTTGGCGGTTTCGGCGCTTGGATCATAAAAACTGCTGGCATCGATGCGCCGCTCGCCCCGGCTCGCCATGGCCCGGTGCATGGTTTTGATAATATCGCCGCGCTCGCCCATCCGCTTCAATGTTTCAGGCGCGCTGTCTGCAAATTTCCACCGCCCTTTGCCGAGGTTATCGGCCAGCCCCAAGCCTTGAAGATATTTCAGTCGAGATCGCTCCAATTGCCTACGCCAGAGCTGGCCGCGCCGGGCGGGAGCCGAAAGGTCAATGACACCTTCCGTAGCAGCGCGGATTATCTGCCGATCCAGAGCCGTCAATCTATGCTGGCGCACCATACGGGCAAAGCGCTGCCGTCCCTCGATTTGTGGCACCGGCCCAAGCTCAATCTCAACCAGCTCCTGCGCTCGCATCCGAATGCCGCGTGAGACATAGTCTCTCGGCATCACCAAGTCAGTGCCATCCTCGCGCTTGCCGCGCACGACAATATGCGTGTGGGGCTGCCCGGTATCATAATGGTCGGCAGCGACCCATTCGAGCTTGGTGCCAAGATCCTTTTCCATCTCGGACATCAGGTCACGGGTGAAGCCGGACAGGTCTGATAGTCGTGCGCTATCTTCGGGCGAGACAATGATCCGAAACTGGTGACGGTCATCCTTGCCATCGTCCTCAAAGGCTTTGACATCCACATCGCGCCCGTCTCGGTCATAAAGCCCACCGCGCTCTCCGCCGGGTGCGGCGCTGTCGCGCTGGATATATTTGAGGTGCTGGCGCTGCGCGCCAATCCCGCGCCCCTCCATCCGCACAATGCTGACTTTAACCATGACCCGGCGCTGAAAGCTGACCGCGCCCACGCGGCGCTGCGATAGACCGGAACGCCGTCGCCAGGGCCCGCTGCGGCGACCCACATTTTTCAAAAATCCGGTGACACGCGCATGCCCTGAAGGCGACCGAATATGCCCGAGCCGCACTTCAAATCGGTTTTCCGGGCCGCGAGTGCTCATTACAAGTTTCCGGATGTGTTGCGGGCAGTTTCAGAAATCGTGGGCCTCCCTAAAGTCCCGGCAACGCCTAGCTTTCCTGAAAATTGGGGGGCCTCCCGTTCAGCGCCATAGGCCCCCAAAAAATGATGTGCAGACAAAGGGATGGCTCCCAGGGAGGCCTCCCGCCTTTTATCTTGCCCTCCACGCCATGACCCCGTGCCCAGCCTGCCCCCCGATTTTTCCGGCCCATCCAACTCTTTTCCTAAATAACGGACAGGGCCGATGATGAGCGTATCTGATACACCCCCAAAATACCGGCTATCCCAACTGGTCTGCACATCTAAGGAGACAAGGAAGACTTCGTCTGCGTTCAGAGTATAGCAGCCCGAAATGACCGGCATTGCGCGTCCCAAACCATCCTGCCCGATCACGGAAATATCAGGACGGTTTGGAACACGCACCGATATGCCGTCATGACAGACCCGCTCTCCCCCCACCGCCCAAACAGTTTTGATAAGGGGCACATGCTCCGGCAAATAGCCCCGATCAGCGGCAAGCTTTCGTGCCTCTGCTGGCGCAAAGGCGGCGACAAGGTCATCACGTTCTAGGGCACGTTTTGTCTCCACCGCATACCAGCCAATGGGCGCGCTGGCGGTCTTGTTATAAATGAGCTTTGGCGCTGGCGGATGTACGATTTGCCAGAGACTGGCGACGCAAAAGGCGGTCACAGCGGCGGCAGGAATCAAGCGCATCAGCATGGATAGACGCAGGCAAAGTGATCAATGATTTCCGGAGTTTTCTGGCCTGCAAGCAGTCTGTGATGAAGGTCGCGCCATACGGAAACCGGCACGGATTCGAGCTTGGAATGGGTTTGTTTAAGCGCGTCAAAACACTTCAAAGTGCGTTTAACTTTGGTTTTTCCCCGCGCATGTAACAGCAGATTTGCGCCCGGTATAACGCCCGGAATTTGAGTAAAATTGCCACCGCTCACAGTTTCACAGACAAGCAATGACCAATCTTGCGTGCCGTATTTATCACCGCGCCACCGCTCATATGCGAAGATATTTCCGGCTCTAAAAACGGCTAATTTTCGATGCCATCCACGGCGAATTTCGTGTTCTGGCCTGCCAAATATCAGGCGATTATTCAGGCGGTTTTTGCGGTAAGCGATGATGACGGCGGTGGCCGGATCTCCCGCGTGCTTAGTCATCATCCTTGTCCTGACCGTCAGTGTTGTGACCGCTTCCGGCGTCTCGGGTTCGCGACCAGGCATCAAGGTCGTCGCGGTGATAAATCACTTTGCCCCCATGCTTGCGATAAGATGGGCCTTCCCCTCGCCAGCGCATATTATTGATCGTTCGTTCTTCAAGACGAAGATAAGCGGCGGCCTCTGCGGCGAGTAAATACGGACTGGGTTGTGCATTCTCCATGACTAAACTCCTATGCAACTCAACTTGCGTTCAAGCCGTTCAGGGCAGAACGCGGGACGAATCGAGCCACAATTTCAGGATGCAGGGAAGACATGAAATCGCGACGTTGCGATTCCGTGACGCGCAAATTTACACTAATTAAAGGACTTTTTGGGCCAGCAATTGGCGGTAATCTCCCGCCACAAACGCTTCGCCTTTGGCAATAGCCCGCTTGGCTTGCGCTTTCAAGGCCCTGTCATTTGCGCCCCAATCTGTCGCCATACGGTCCTTGCCGACAATCATTTCCGCGACTTCTTCTAGGCTACCTTTGGGCCGGTCAAATCCATGCCAGATGTCATAGGCATTGAGCGCATTTGATAAGGGCCGCGTGTTCCTCCGCCGTCCAATCAAAGATAATTTTCCGCCCGCCGAGCGATGCAAGGCCAGCAGTTGCGCGGCTGTATCCAGTCGGCGTTTCATGTGATCGGCGCCGTCAAAGCGTATATCGACTTCGGCTTGATCGCCGACCGGGGCGCGCTTGATTGAATAAAGCTGTATCCAAAACCGACGGCCATTTAGCAAAATGTGGCGCGCGCCGTCCACGGTTTCCAGTAAGACACGGCGCGATTTCAACGCTGATAAAACAATCGTATCTGACGGCGCGTCATCACTGGCCGAACTTGTGCCGATTGGAGTCAGTTTCACTCTGAGCGCCCCTGCAAGCAAGTCAGGCTGCCAAAATACATTCGCGTCAAGTGCCGTTCGGTCCGGGTCGGCATAAGTCAACAGCCCCCAGCTCTCAGCGCCTATATAACGTCGGCGCGCACGTAGAAGCCGCGCCCCTCCATAGAGAGAAATCGAGACAGGCATGGCGTGGGCATGGGCCCGATAGTCGGCGCGATAGGCAGGATTGCGCCGCAATCCTTCCCACGCCCATGCTGCATTCGGCATACGCCGCGCAGCGGAGATCAGCCCATCTTCCCGCATCAGCCCGTTTATCCATAGTTTTCAACATCTTATCGTATAAAAGAAGTATTCAAACTTAATTAAACCCAGACGCGAAAAATCCTCATCCGGCGCTGGACGCCGAATGAGGCTCTTTTTGAAGCGTTTAGGCTTTAGTCCTTCGGATTCCAAAGGATGGCAAACTCTTCCGGCTCGCCGCCTGCGGCCTGTCCGAGATTGGCGTAAACTTTACGCGGGCCGATCATCGGGGATGCCAGTGTCAGCGAGATATACTCTTTGCCGCTGGCTTTTCCGGTGCGTGTCCAGCCGCCGCCAATCTCACCGCCATCTGCGGAATACACCCGAAAGTCAGGCTGTTTCTCGGTTTCTTTGGCGTCATTGGTCACGATACGGATACGGGTGTTAAGGCCCATAGCGAGGATGCCCTCGAAGTTTCCGTTCTCGCCTTGTGTTACATATCCAAGTGCTTGTGCCATTGTTTCAGTCTCCATTTATTATGCCGCCGGGAGCCAATCTCCCGGCTGACGCCGCCCGTGAAAGCGGAGCCGGGCGCGCCTCAACCCGAAGGGGCGCAGCGTAAGCGGAGCACATAGAAGCTGACCTTTTTTGTTGCGCGAGGAGCCGCAAAGCGGCGGGGAAAAAAGGTCAGCTGGCATGTTTTAGGGCGCGGCGGGTTTCGCTTAGGGCTTACAGCGTTCAGTCCGGGGATTGGGTGTTGGCGCAGATGATGAGGTGGAGACGTGAGACGATGGCCGGGCTTCTGATCAGCTGCAATGCGAGAGAGCTGACCATGGCGGTCAATGCAATCTGGGCCTTATGCGCGCATGTGCCTGTTTGATATGACAGTCCGGGAGACAGAATGATTGCGTTTTATTCCAGATGAAAGCGAGGATCATGGCCAAGCCTGGTTCCGGCAAGCCGCTGGGCGAAGATCGTCTCGGATCAGCTGTGCTTCGTTTCGGGCTTCCGCATCATGCGCTTATCTTTTTGAGGCCGCGCGAACAGACCGATCAGTTTTCGTCTAGCATCACCGAAGGCTTGACTTCGAACGCTTCTGAAATCGCCTCGACAGCATCCAGTGTCGGTGAGGTTTCGCCGCGTTCGATCATGCCAATATAATTCCGCGTCAACCCACTCCGTTCGCCGACTTCTTCTTGACTCCAGCCCAGCGCGGCGCGGCGTTTGCGCAGATGTCTCGCAAAGATCGCTTTTAATTCCATCCTGTAAGGACTGGACGGGATGGCGCTTTGCGCGCTACCAAGTATAGTTGGTATTCGTCGCAAGCGCGCGCGATTTGTGCTATAAAGGGTAAAACAGGTCTGTAGCGTATGGCGAGCACCTATATTGATGGCTCACTTTTGAAGGTCTTCCTGACCTCTACGGGCTATATTGCACTCAGTTCGAATCAATTAGATGCAACCGATGAGGCGGCGCTGTTCGGCTCAAGCGGCAGGATTCCGCCCCGTGCAGTCAGCGATCTTATACGGGATATGCTCGGCGACATGCAGGCTGCGCCGCAGGCGGATGATGCATCCGATCTCCGGCATCTGGAAACCGAGTTAAAGTCCAGCCTGTCCCAAATCCAAAACGCCCTGAAACGCACATAAGCGCATCCATATGGCCCGCTCAAAAGAACCGCCGCGCCCCGACGGGCGCGGCGGTCTGCCAAGGCCATTGACATAGGCCAAGGCGGGCACGGGCCGCAGGAGACTTCGCACGGCCCGCACCAAAATTCAGGCTTGGCTAAGCAGCTTTTTGCGCGGCCTCTTTTGGCATAAGCGCCGCCGCCGCATGGCCCGCCGCGCTTGGCGGGCAAGTGGCGCGGTCAAGATAATGGCGGGCGGGCACTTGCATCCAGCGGGGCCGCCAATCGGGCCGCGCCTTGTCTGCGCTCACCCCATGCCCTGCCATGCGGTTGCGGATAATGTCCTTTTGCACCTTGCCTGTATCGGTCAGCGCCCCGTCTGCGCAGGATTTGCCCGCGATGTCTTTGACCATTGCATTGATGACCCGCTTATCGCGCAGAATGTCAAAGAACGCATCATCGGGTTCCCATAGTGTTTCTATATTCACAGGCACGGCATGGGTGACCGCTTCAATGACCGTGCTTCCCGCTGACAGGCTTTCGCACATGGCAAAGGTCATCACCCGCATGACGACGCTATCATCCAATTCGAGTAGTGTAGCAAAGACTCGCGTTACATCGCCCACGGCCAGTTTTTTGGTGGGGCTATAATACTCCGTAGGCGGCTCAAGACCGAGCAGGTCAAAGACCCATGCGCGTTCGTCATCAAAGCGCTTTGCACCCGCACTCGCGGCAACACTTTCGCTCGTGCTGTCTTTGCGCGAAGTTGTCTGTTGCGGGGCAACTGACCAAAGGTCAGAGCCGACCAGCATATGCGCCACGGTGAGGCGCAAAGCCACGGACGGATGGTCAAGCAGGCTCGCCCGAATGGCGGCGTGGCGATGCAAAGCCACATAATCGCTAAGCGGGCCAGACATTTCGGGTTTGTCCGTCTTGGCGGGCGCGTCTGCTTCGCCGCCTGTTTTCAGGATGGCGTCGATTTTCTTGATGTCGGCATTGGACAGATAACCGATATGCGGGGTCACGCTGCCGTCATGGCCAATGGCGAGGAAAATTTTGCCGCCTTGCTCCATCGTCCGCTTGCCATGTTCCCATGACATGAAATGCTCGCCGCGTTCCATCAGCACGATTTCATTCCAGCCTTCTTCTGTCCACTCTGATACGGCTGTCGCAATCGCTTTGTTCTGATGCGTCCAGAACAGGTCAGGGTCTTGGAAATAGGCGGTATCTCCGAATAGGTCGGTGATGATTGTGCCATCGAAATCTGAGAGGTCAAACAAGGCGACATCGGTCTTAATCCGCGCCCCACCTGTCAGCCACGCCTTCAACTGTTCACCTTGAGGCGCGTAGTCATCGCCGTGATAAATCTCCAGCCATGCAGCTTGTTGTTCCTCGGTGGCGAGCGTCAGGGCTTGCAAGGTGTGACCTTGGATTTTCTCCTCTTCATAGAGGGTGAGCAATTCGGGTTTGAGATTGGCGAGGGCCAGAACGCGGCGCACGTCCAATTCCTTGATGCCGAACGTCTCGGCAATCGCGGCGGCGTCTTTGCCCGTCTCCGCCAATGCTTTGTAAGCGGCGAAGCGTTCCAACTGTGTCGCGGGGACGCGGGCGACATTTTCCAAAAGCGAGGCTTCGCGGGCGGCTTTGGTGTTGCCGCTTTCCATAATCAGGCACGGCGCGGTTTGCGGCTGGCCCGTATCTTTGGCTTTCTTCTGCAAGGCAAAGAGGCGGCGGCGTCCGGCGATGACGCCATAACCCTTGCCCTCTTTGCGCACGAGCAGGCTCTGGTGAACACCGCTTTCCAAAACGCTTGGATAGATGTCGTCAATATCAGGCGCGGCTTTGCCATGCCGCATGTTGAGTTTGCTGACGTGCAAATCCTCAATAGGTAGAAATTTCACGTCCTGCTTGGGCTTTGGGGTCGCGTTGGTTTTGGCTTTCGGGCGGGGTTTTGTAGTGGTGCTCATGGTTAAGTCTCCTTGTTTGATTGAGCGATGAGGTCAGTGAGGTCGATTTGCGCACGGCCAACCTCATCAAACAGGCCGTGGTCACATTGCTTTTGCGGGGCGTTCGGATTGCGTTTGGGCGTCATGGGGCTTGCCGCCATGAGACGCAGACGATCCGGGCGCACCCCGTCCATCAGGGTCTGCTCGCCCACCTCCGTGGTTTCCGTTTCGCGGGTCATGCCGCTGTCTCGGTGTCCGTGCCGCAAGCCTTCGCGCAAAGCCGCGCCCGCGCGGCCTTGGCCGCGTCCACCGCTTCGGGAAGCAAGTCATTAGCGACTTCGGTCAGATAGGCATTGTCGCTGTCAGGGTAATTCGCCTCAATGCCCCACAGGCTGGCAGCATGGTCATCGAGCGTGATGCCCTCAAAACGGACAGACAGGACAATCCCGCAATAGAACCATTCATCCTTGCGCCATGCCTCCATGACAGCCTCGGCGCGGGCCTTCGCTTTTTCAAAGCGTTCGCGCCAGCCATTGCCCGCGCCGATAAAGCCCGCATCGTCTTTGTAGAGCGATGGCCAGAATCCATCTTGGCGCTGGTCGGGCGCATCGCCGCAATCATCGCGCACAATACGGGCCGTGACCGTAACGCCGCGCACGTCGCATGTGAGGCTATCGCCCTCACAGACAAAGCTATCGAATTTCTCTGTGAACGTCATATCGCTCACCGTGCCCAAAAGACATGGACTTGATTAAAGCCCGTCTCGATGGTGAACACGTCTCCGCCCATTTCCATATCATGGGCCATGGCGGCGTAATCGATATAGCGGGCCAAATGCGCGGGAATCTCTGTCCCCGTCTGCTCGGTAAGGTCGCGGGCATAATCCGCGAGGCTCTCAAACTCGCCCGCATATTCCTCAAGTGCCGCTTTGGCGTCCTCCAAATCGCCGCCATAGTGCTCCAGCAATTTGCCACCTAGTGTTTCGTGCTCGCCGATAAAGTCGGCCAGCGCGGCAATCGTCTCAAAACTCGTCCATTCGCTAATGGGCGCACCTTCAAAGCCTTCATAATCATGGATGGCCCATTCCTCGGCATCGGGTTCCGGTGACGCGGCGAGCATGGCGCGAGTCTCGTCCCAAATATGCGCCTCACCTTGGCGCGCGTCTATCCAGCGGCCATGCAAATGTCCTGAATTATATGCGGCCAGACAGGCGACATAGATTTTAATGCCGGACTCTGTCGGGAGGGCGTTAGCTGTTCCAAGGGGTGTGGTGGTTGCGGTCATGTCAAAAGTCTCCTCAAGCCCGCCCTGCCATTGTTTCCCCCGGACAGGCGGGGGTGGGCGGCAAGAAGGCGCTCCGGCATCGGGCATCAGGGCCAAGGCAGCCTGCTGCCGCTGGGCAAGGGTTTTGGTAGGACGACCTAGTCGAACCAGACGCACACAGAGCCAAAGCGCTTGCCCATGGACCGCCCGGTGCAAGAGTGCCTGACGCCCACCGCCGTCTGTTCCGAGGGAAACGTCCAAAATGCCGCCGCGCGCCAGCGCGGCGACCGCTGGTTCAACGTGATTCAAAAGGCGCAAATCAGTCTTTGCCGCTCGGCAGAATTTGCTAGAACATTAGGGATGCGTTCAGACTTAAATCAGGATCTTCAACGGCTTAAAAGCCAGCACGCGATTGACGATAGTCTTATCGAGTCACTTGTCACATCGAAGGCGCAAGCCAATGCACATTTGCAATTCTGGACACGATTGATGTGGACGGTAAATGGTAGCCTGATCGTGATATTTGCTCTGATTTCGGGTTTCGGCCTGCGCCAGTTCCTGTGGGGTGGTCCGATATGGATGGTGGGTCTGGCTGGTTTGGCTCTATTCGTTCTGTTCTGGATCGTCAGCGTTCTCCAGCGTCAGCGGCGGGCCAAGCGTGTGGTTATCGAGGTGGCCCGGAAATATGATTTGTTGTGAAATAGACCCTTGAAACAACACAGCCGTAACTCCTTTTTTTAGGCGAACTATAACGTGCGCCAGCCGAAGCGCAGCTGAGGGAAGGATGAAAGCCCGAAGGGCCGAGACTTGGCGAAGGTAAGGCTCGGTTCACGCCAGCCCGGTTGCGGCGCAAGCCGCAAGGCGCCCCAAAAAATCGCTCCCTATGGCCACTCAATGCGATTAAACTTATCCCAAGCTGTCTGAGCATAAGTGCGATTCACCTGCGCGGCATGAATTATCAAACCTTCAACATGGTTCTTCAGCCCATATACGGTCGTAAAATTTTTATGAGCTGCGTGCGCTACCGGTCCAACGCTATTCGGGGACATGAAATGGAGGTGCTGATCTAATTTCTTACGGTAAGATTTCGATAAACGCGGCTCATCCCCGTCAACCAATAAACCGAGAACAATCCTGCGTGAGCCAGGCGGACAAATCTTAGTCTTTGCGTAGTGCGACCGAAACCCATGATTTTGCAACTCCGACTTCACAAGAGAAATTAAAGTCTGCGCTTGGCTACGATCAAAGGCGTCATCATCTGTGGAGAAACTGAGATCGTCAGCGTAGCGAGAATAAACAAGACCACGATCTGCCGCGATTGCAGTCACAATTTCATCAAAGCGCACCATGGCAAGATTAGCGAGCATCGGGCTCGTGGGCGCGCCTTGCGGGAGGTGACCCAGCAATGAACTATGATACTCTGGTATGGCCGGATCTGGTTGCCCAGGTGACATCCATTTTCTGCCTCTTCGTGCGAAAGAGTGTTGGCCCATGCGAGTGCAAATCCGAGCGAGCTCAAAAGCAATAAGAGGCTGGTAGCCTGCTGCAGAAAACACATGAAACACTTGCTGCTCGCTCACAGATTCAAAGAAATTCACAATGTCCATTTTTATGAGCCATCGGCAGCCGCAATGGCGCGATGCGGCCTCAACAATATCACATCCGGATTTGAAAGCGGTGCTGGCGTCGTGCACGTCCAATTTTTGTAAAATCTGCGCGTTAATCCACCTTTGCGTTGCCATTAGGCGATCATCTGGTACGCTAATCATGCGATAGCGGGGCGTTGTCTCGCCCGGGATTTGGCGTTTGAGAATACGAAAAACTTTATAGGGTTCTTCGCCATAGCGTTCGACACAATCGCGAAGAAACCCGTAGTTAACGCCTGTCAGATGCGAGAGATGCTTTAGTGTGAATATGGGTGGCACTTGCCGAGCACGCCGTGCCTGAAGAGCACGTGTGCGCTTGGCATTTCGAATAACAGCCGCAGTGGCATTTGCTTCCTTCGCAGCTTCGGTAAAGGATTGAGAGCGCCAGTTGGTCAATTTACTTCGACCGCCGAAGGCGGATCGTGAACAAGGTGCTACGGAAGACGTCGCACCAGGACGCAGCTTGTTCATGATTTGCAACATGAGGCCGCTTTAACGCAGGCGAGCGAAAAACGCTGCCCGAGGCCGGATTACCGCCGATTAAGCTAAGCAATCCACCGAGCCCTGTCTGAAACAGACCGGGCATTAGCTAAACTGATCCAATGGCGCTCTCAAACTCTGTGGTACATAATATCCGCGCTTGCCCTGAAAGCGTGACGGTGCGGGTACCAGCTTGTCTCTTAGTATCTCCAATTCTGTATAGGCTTGTTGGGTAAGACGATTATCAGCGCCAATCCATCCGGCTGCCCTCGCCCGGGTCAGCGCAGCTTTAACTTCGATGATTGGCAATTCTGTTCGCGATGAGACAGTTTCAACCGTTCGTGGTCTGCGTTTGAGCGCGGCAAGAACAAGCAGTGTTTCGTCACTATCAGCCGGAAGCCCTTGAGCTTGCGCCAGTCGCGCAAGGCGTGACTCCGATAATCGTGTTAAGCGTCGCGCAATCGACGCGGACTTCTCTTGCGGGCGCAAAGGCTGAACAGCCGATGTCACACGCCCTGCGAAGAGAGGTTCCCACTTACGCCCCCGTTTGAAGAGCAGACGCGGCGCGTTGTTCGGAACGCCGTGAGCAAAGGCAATGAGCGCGCCGCAATTGCCATATCCCAGCGACGGAATGCCCTTGGCTTCAGAATAGGTCGGGCCGTATCGTTCACACAAATGCGCCAGAGCGGTTCGGCGATAAGGTGCTAGGGCACTGAGGGTCGGAGCCGCCTGGTGCTCAATCAATTGAGGTTGGCACTTGTGGCTCAAAATTTTTGCGCGTCCTTGCGCGGTGGCCGAATGACATATCACGATGAACTTCATGAACCCGCCAGAAACCCATGACTTCGTGGACGCGTTGCGCCATGCCGCTTCCAGATAATCCGAAGCTTGATTGCCCGTCCCAATAAAATCCGTAATCAGCACAAACTGTCTGATTTGGTTCCGGCGAATGGCATTGGGTCCTGGGTGATTGAAAAAGGTCCGGGCATCGCCGCGTTGTATTTGGGTCGCGATGTGCGCCAATAAACCTTCGCTTCCAACTTCATGGCGACCGGCATGAGCGGAGTCAACGGGGCGTGGGCCGCCACCAATGGAACGCTTCACTTTGCGTTGTGGCTCTTTGAAAAGTCTATTGGGGACGCCATTATAGCGCCTGACTTTTCGTTCCACATAAAGACCAAATGGCCCAGCATGGGTTTGAGGCAATGCCCGCAGCATGTGCATCATGCGCTTTTGAAAATCGTCTGCGGTAATATAGAGAAGGTTATCGATCAATTCGACAGCAAGATCTTTATCCTCACCTTCAAACTGGCTCAGCCATCCTTTCATTACCGCGTCATTCGGATCAATTTCCATACACTTACTATAGTGAAATCAAGAGGATTGGCGAGTCGAAATTGAGCCAAATCAATCAATTGCTGAAACTTCGATCAACGTCTTACGAGCTACAATTGTTAATCAACGAGGGCCAACATTTTAGGCGGGGTATGGATTATTGGCTTAGTGTCCTGAAGGCGTTTCGATATTTAACTCTGCAATGACATCATCAATTGAAATAAGGATTGCACTTGCCTGTTGCAGTCTTTGTGATCGTAAATCAGTTCCATCAAGATTCGGCGTGACAAAGAAAACATTGAAGCCTTTTTCCAGCGCCATGGTCACTAAACCGATTTCATAAGTGCTTACAGCATTAGCAATGATGAGCAATTGTCGCCATTTTGGTGTCTCCATCAATGCCCACAGTTTCGGGTCAGTCCATGCGGGCTGGTTGACACTGTCTATCTCAAAACAGTCAATCTGCGAGGTGCGCAAGACGTTCAGTTTATCAGTCATATCCTTTGGCAAGTTTGGCAGAATAAGCACGCCTACATCGTCAGGATCGAGGAGACTTCTGGGTCGGGTAAATGACATAAAATGGCTCCTTTATGCGAGCGTTTCGTTACGGGTGTCTGCGAGATATGCGCGTGTGTCGCCTTTGTAGGCGAGCAATCTGAGCGCATTGAAAACGACGATCAGGGTCGAGCCTTCATGGATGAGTACAGCCGGGCCAATCCCAAGTCCGAACAGTGTGGCCGGGATTAGAAAGGAGACGATGCCGAGGCTCGCCCAAAGATTTTGCCGGATAATGCGACTGGTTGCCCGGCTCAATCCGACGGCAAATGGCAGCGTTTCAAGATCATCAGCCATGAGGGCAATGTCAGCGGTCTCAAGCGCAACGTCTGAGCCCGCCGCTCCCATGGCGATACCGACAGTCGCATTGGCCATGGCTGGTGCATCATTGACGCCGTCCCCAACCATAGCGACACCGCGGCCTTGCTTGAGCGATCTGATCTTAGCGGATTTGTCATCGGGCATGAGATCGCCGAAGGCCTCGTCCAGCCCAACGTCTTGCGCGACAGCATCTGCCACATTCTGATTATCGCCCGAAATCATCATTATGCGGGTCACACCGATGTCGCGCAGCCGCGCTATGACGCTTTTCGCGGCCTCGCGCGGCGTGTCCATCAGACCGATTACGCCTAGATAACGCTCACCATGGCGCACAATCATCGTTGTGCGGCCATTGGCAGACAGCGAATTGACGCGCTCTGCCAAGTCTTCGGGCACTGGCTTGCCGTCCATTTCATCAAACAAGGCCGATTTGCCGATATGCACAATCTGGCCATCATACATGGCGGAAACACCGCGACCGGTAATGCTTATAAAATCGGTAGCGCTGTCGGGGATTGATCCGAGGCGCGTTTTCGCATCGCGCACCACGGCCTCGGCCAGCGGATGATCACTCAGCGTTTCAACAGCGGCGCTAACCCTGAGTAAAGTGTCTTCATCGACATCGCCGAAAGGCACAATATCCACTAGGCGTGGCTCGCCCTCCGTCAGTGTGCCTGTTTTATCAAAGGCAATGGCGTCGAGCCGTCCGAGCGCCTCAAGCGGCGCGCCGCCTTTAATCAACACGCCGCCGCGCGCGGCGCGGGCCACGCCGGAGAGAATGGCGCTTGGGGTGGCAATGGCCAGCGCGCAGGGGCTTGCCGCCACCAGGACAGCCATGGCACGGTAGAAGCTGTCTGCGGGCGTCTCGTCCAGAACAAGAAAGGCTAGCGACGTAAGGATAGCCAGAACAATGACGCACGGCACAAATATACGCTCGAACTTTTTGGTAAAACTCTGCGTCGGTGATTGGCGTGTTTCGGCCTCGCTCACCATGGTGACAACACGGGCTAGCGTCGTCTCGCCCGACAATTTGGTCACTTCTATATCAANNACTGCCGGATCCGTTGATTGACCCCGCGAAGACGCGGTTTTCAGCCTTTACCGCGTCAGGATTGCCAGCTGCCTTTTCGCGGTCAGCCACAGGTCTTTTGTCCACGGGCGCGCTTTCGCCTGTAATCGGTGCCTGATTGACGGCGCTTTGTCCGCTGACCACAAATCCGTCGGCTGGCAAGCGCTCATTGGAACGCACGACAACGACATCGCCAATGACAAGCTCATCTATCGCAAGGGTTTCTGTCGTCTTGCCCCGCCGGACGAGCGCTTCATTCGGGGTCAAATCAGCGAGAGCCGATATTGCACCCCGCGCCCGGGCCATCGCATAATTTTCAAGGGCATGACCAATGGCAAAAAGGAAGAGGAGGAAAGCGCCTTCGGCCCATTCGCCAAGGATGGCTGCGCCTGTGGCGGCAACGAGCATCAGAAAGTCGATCTGAAACTGGCCTTTCAGTATTTTACCCATGGCCTCACGCATCGCGAAATAACCGCCGAAAAAGTAAGCCGCGAGCAGGAAGGCAAATCCGATTGGGTCCGGCAGAAACCCAAGTTTGGGTCCGAGCCAGCCTGCCAGCAGGCAAAGTCCAGCCAGCCCGGCAAAGATGATTTCCGCGCGCGGTCCCAATAAGCGGCTAATGACATCACCATGGTCGTGACCATGACCGTCAGTGTCGTGATCATGATCTGAGTGTTTCGAGGGTGACATAAACGTCTCCAAAAAAAGTGACGCCTTGGCGGATTACACCGCCAAGGCAGAGTGATTTATTCCGCTGGCAAAGTTTCGGGGCCGTGCGGTGTTTCCAGCAGCGAATGAGGCGAGTCAGGTTTTGGCGCGAACCACCGATGCAAAGCCGGCATCACGAGCAGCGTCAGCAGGGTTGAAGAGACAAGCCCGCCTGTGACGACAGTTGCCAGAGGCCGCTGCACTTCGGCGCCGACGCCGGTCGCAAACAGCAAGGGCGCAAGTCCCAAAGCGGTTGTCATCGCCGTCATCAGAACCGGTCTGGCGCGCATCCCAGCCGCATCGATTGCGAGCGCATCTCGGTCTCGCCCGGCGCGGGCGAAGTCGTCCATGAAGCTCACCAGAACCATGCCGTTGCCAAGTGCGATACCAAACAACGCGATGAACCCAACCGTCGCGGGAACCGAGACAGGCAGTCCTGTAATCCAGAGTGCGAGTGCGCCTCCGGTTAACGCCAGGGGGATGTTCAGCAGAATCAAGATTGCAGATTTCAGTCGTCCGAAGGTCAGTAGCAGGATCAGCAATACAATGCCGAGCGTGATCGGGATCACCACAGCAAATCTCGCATTGGCCTGTTGCTGCAATTCAAACTGACCGCCCCAGACAACGCGGTAGCCTGCAGGCAGGTCAAGATTGGCGTCGGTCAGAGCTTGCGCCTCCATTACAAAAGACCCGATGTCTCGGCCCCGCACATTGGATTGCACGGTGATAAACCGCTCGCCATCCTCACGCGTGATCTGACGTGGTCCGATAACGGTCTCGATAGTGGCCACGCTTTCCAGCGTCACACGTGCGCCGGTTGGCGATTCCAGTACCAAGCGGCTGATGGCTTCGGCTGTATCGCGGCTCTCTTCATGAAACCGCACGACGATCGGAAATTGCCGAACGCCTTCAAAGAGCGCGCCAGCCTCTGCGCCGCCGACCGAGGCCCGCAAGGCATCAAGCGCGTCCTCAACATCGAGACCATACCGTCCGAGAGCCGCGCGGTCGACACGCACCACGAGTTGTGGCGCCCCTGTAATCTGGTCAGCCTGAACTTCAGCTGCCCCATCGACCTGTTGCAGGATGGCCTGAAGTTCTTGTGACTTTTTCAACAGGACATCACTGTCCGGTCCAAAAATTTTCACGGCAAGTTCTGCGCGTGTCCCAGTCAAAAGTTCATCAACAGACATGGCAATCGGTTGACCGATATTGACGACAATACCGGGCACACCTTCGAGATTTTCCGATATCGCTGTGCGCAAATCCTCCGGCGACAAGCCTTTGCGCCACTCCGACCTCGGATTGAGTTCAACAAAAGCTTCCGCACTATTAGTCGGGTCGGCGTGGGCCCCGACCTCACCGCGCCCGATCCGGGTTACGATCGACTTGATCTCAGGAAACGCCGTCAGAAGCCTTTTCTCAACGCGGGTGGTCGTTTCCGCCGCTTCTGTCAAAGAGATAGATGGTGCCATGGTCACGCGGAGCAGAACATCACCTTCTTCAAGCGAAGGGGTAAATTCAGACCCGAGGCGCGAACCGGCCAGTCCGCCCGCTACGAGGAGGACGGCGGCCAGAGCAATCGCCGCCAAACGCTGGCGAACGAAGAATCCGGCCGCTCGGCTGACCGTGCGGGCAATCCATCCTGGTCGGTCCTCACGCGGCTTTTTGCTCCGGCGCATGACACCATTTGCGAGCGAGGGCGCAATCAGCGCGGCGTAGAACAATGACCCCGTCATGGCGAGCGCAGCAGACGCCGCGAGTGGCCGGAAGGTTTTGCCTTCCACGCCTTGCAGCGAGAAAAGCGGCAGAAAGACGACGATCACTACCGCGACGGCGGCAATTAGCGGCGCAATAACTTCCGCAGCCGAGCGCGCCACAACATCTCTCTGATCGACAGACGGATCGCTTTCCCGGAATCCCCGATCGACATTTTCTGCGATGACGATGGCCCCATCCACCATCATCCCAATGGCAATGGCGACACCGCCCAGTGACATGAGATTGGCACTGATGCCGAGCCATTGCATCGCGATGAAGGCAAAGCCAACGGAAAATGGAATAGAGAGGACAACAACGAGGCTTGGACGCCAGCCGCCCAGAAAGACGAAAACGACCAGAGCGACGAGGAGCGCGCCTTGCCAAACCGCCGTTGTAACCGTGGCGGCAGCTTTGTTGACCAGTGTTCCCTGATCATAATAGGGCACGGCGTTGACGCCTTCCGGCAAGTTTTTGTTGATTTCCTCAAAGCGTGTCTGAACGCGCGCAATCACATCGGACGTATTGGTGCCATAAAGTTTGAGCACCAGTCCCGCGACCACTTCACCTTCGCCATTGGCGGTGGCCAGGCCCTGGCGTACCCCGCCGCCGACAATGATTTCACCGAGGTCGCGCACCCGCACGGGGCGGCCATCATCGACATTGACAACAATTTCAGCAAGATCTTCAACCGATCGCGCCAGTCCCACGCCGCGCACAGTATATTGCTCGGCCCCGATTTCGAGAAATTGTGCGCCTTCGGTCTTGTTGCCGCGCTCAAGGGCGGTCATCACATCACCAATCTGGATGTCGTAAGCCAATAGCGCGTCCGGATCGAGCCTGACCTGATACTGCTTTTCATAGCCGCCCAGCGAGAGCACTTCGGTGACGCCCGGCACGGTCTGAAGCTGGTACTTGATGATCCAGTCCTGGATTTCGCGCATCTCTACAAGATCGCGTTCACCTGTTTGATCTTCCAGGCGGAAATACAAAATGATGCCAAGGCCGGTTGAGATTGGCCCCATTTGAGGATCACCGAATCCGTCCGGTATATTGCCGCGCGCTTCGGCGAGGCGCTCGCCAACAACCTGCCGCGCAAAATAGACATCCGTGCCGTCCTCAAAATAGATGTTGACGACAGACAGTCCAAAGTTTGAGACCGAGCGCATATGATCGAGTTTTGGCAAACCCGACATGGCCGTCTCGATGGGATACGTCACATAGCGCTCGACCTCTTCAGGCGCGAGGCCTTCGGTTTCGGTAAAGACCTGAACGAGTGAGGGTGTCACATCGGGAAAGGCGTCAACGGGAAGCGCCTTGAACGCGAATAATCCGCCAAGGGTCATGGCGAGCGCCGCGATGGCGGCGAGCAGCCGCCCTCCGGCGATACGGTGCATTAAGTTTATCATATCAAATGTCCTAGTGGCCGTGGCCATCGCCAAAGGCGTCTTTTTCGAGTTGAGCTTTAAGGGTGAAGGCGCCGTCTGTGACGATGGTCTCACCCGCCATCAGGCCGGAGCGGATTTCCACAAACCCGCCGGATTTGGTGCCTGTCATCACTGCGCGCGGGGCATAGCCGCCCTCGACAGGGACGAACACGGAAGGTCTGTCTTCAACCAATTGGATGGCTGCCTCTGGTACGCGCAAAACCTGCTCAGACGTGCCAACGCTGAGATCGGCCGTGACATACTGGCCAGGTCGTAATGTGCCATCCGGATTGTCAACGATCACGCGGGCCGTCGCGGTGCGTGACGTTTCGCTGATGACCGGCAGGACAAAGGCAATTGTGGACTGAGCAAGGATTTCACCGCTGTCGGTTTTTAGCGCGACAGGAGCGCCGACGCGAATGCGGGCGATGTCCTGTTTGTAAACGGCAATATCCGCCCAGACGACTCTGTCATCGACAAGGGTGAAAAGCGGATCAGCGCCGGCATCCCCGGCTGAGACCGTTTCACCCAGCGTGACCGTCCGGCGCACCACTGTTCCGGCGATCGGCGCGGACAGGTAAGCATTGGCATTATCGCCGTCAGCCGCCATGGAAATGCGCTCCAGTGCGGCATGACTGACACCTGCGGCATGGAGCTCATTTTCAGCCGCGTCACTATCGGCTTTGGCGGCTTCAAATTCCGCCCGCGCGGCTTGCAAATCGGCTTCCGAGGTAATCTTGTCCGCAAACAGCTTTTCTTCGCGGGCCAGCGCCTGACTGGCGAGGGCTTTGCGCGTCTCAGCGGTGAGCCAGGCGGCTTTCAGACCGGCGAGTTCACGGCTCTTGATCAGCGCCAGCGTATCGCCGCGGGCCACGTGATCCCCCTCGCTCGCATAGAGTTTGCCAATTACGCCGCTGACCTTGGGCGAGACATTGGCAACACGATCAGCGTCAAAGCGGATTTCGGCCGGAAGGCTGAGAGATTGCGCAATCGCCCCCTCTGCAACAATTGCCGTTTCAATACCAGCCTCGGTGGCCGCGTCAGGGGTTAGTTTTACAACGTCCCCTTCGGATTCATCATGGTCATCATGGCCGTCAGGCTCGCTGTCACTTTCCGCATGATCGTCATGATCATCATCTTGATCGGTCTCGCCATGGTCATCATGATCCGCTTTTTCTACGGCATGATCATCGTGACCATCATGATCGTCGTGACCAGCGGTGGCGGCGGAGGTTTCGCTTGCGACCCGATTTGTATCCG
>JBOEGK010000070.1:1337-16610 GCA_050633385.1 Hyphomonas sp. | reverse complement strand
AGCTCGCCATTGGCCAGCAAATGCCCCAACGCCCAAAGCTTCACCGACACCAACATTGGGTGCTTGGTCGCTTTCTTGATATATCCCGTCGGCAAATTGGAGGCGACAATCAACACCATGGAAAAGACCATCAGCAACATGTTGATATGCCTGCCCCATACCGGCGGCGAATAAATGATCGATGAAGGTCGCGCCTGCCCAAAGCCATAAATGATAAGCCCCAGCCCGATCAGGCTGACCAGACTATACAGCCCCATATACGGCCCATAGCCCAGCTTCTGCCGCACATCCGTGCCCGCCTCACGGCTACGAAAGGCACTGTATAAATGCGCCCCGAAGAACACCACTAAACCCGCAATCAGATAGGCCATTCAAAACTTCTCCCATGAATATTGAACAGCTTAGAATGTTTTCAGCATCCGTCCAGCGCCAAGGCGGCTTCAATTTCCCGGCGACATCGTTTAATACGCTGAACCTATTCAGCCCCAACTCATTCGAGAAGAGCATATGACTGACACCCGCACACCCGAAGAAATCGCCCAAAGGCGCATCGAATGGTTCAAAGCTGGCAACCCTTCAACCGCCAATCCAGAGTGGCGCGATGTCTTCCCCGCTGATGACGACGATGAAGAGGATGAAGAGGATGATGAAGGCTATCAGCCCGCCCCCGATATTCTTCTCCTCTCCGGCATCGGTTTAACCGAAGTGCCCAAGGAGGTTTTCGATCTCGACGGCGTCGATACATTGATGCTTGGGAACCAGCCGCTCAAATCCCTCCCCGCCCAAATCGGCAAGCTTGAAACGCTCGTCTCGCTAGATTTGACCTTCACCCAAATCGAAACCCTCCCGGAAGAACTGTTCGACCTGCCAGAGCTCAGCGAGCTTTACCTGCAAGGCTCAGCGATCAAATCCCTTCCAGCTAGTTTCACACGTGCGAACCTCTCCATGCTAACGCTCGATGACACAGCGCTGGAAGTCTTCCCGGATTTTACCGGCACCGCTTCCCCTTTAACCGCGCTCACCCTCAGCGGGTTTCGCGGCGAAGCCTTACCTGACGGCATCTGTACAATTGAAGGACTGCGCCAGCTCGACTGCGCGGGCAGTGCGCTCACTCATCTGCCCGCAAATATCGGCCAGCTTCAACAACTGGTTCAATTAAAAATACAAGACTGCCAACTGACCAGCCTGCCAAAATCACTGGCCGACATTCAGTTTGCCAAATTCTTCGACGACCACAGAAAGAAAGCCATCGCACGCGGCGCTGACCCTAAAAATCTGCCCGCCATACCTTCACTTTACGGCATTCACCTGAGCGGAAATGCATTTGCTGACAAACAGCTCAACGAGATTGCCAAGATGGAGGATACTGAAGCGCGCACACTTGCTGTGCAGGCTTGGTGCCGAGCGAATGGTGACTAGGCTGCGTCTTCGCCCGGATCGTCATCGCCAATCCACACAACCACTTTGCCCTTCAGCTTCATGGTCAGCGGCTTGCCCTTGCGATCCACCGCCTTACCGGCAGACACTTTGATCCAGCCTTCGGAGATGCAATACTCCTCAACATTGGTTTTCTCGGTGCCGTTAAACCGCACACCAATGCCCTGTGACAGCAATTCCCCATCATAAAACGGGCTGTCAGGATCAACGCTCAATCGGTCTGGTAGTGTCGTATCAGTCATGACAATCCCTTTACGCTGCTCTGGCCTGTCGGCTCAAGCCTGAAATTACGCACTTAGTCCACATACCGCAAAAAATCGATCAGCGTGTCATGCCCCGATGCACCCTTGTAGCGGGTAATTTCGATCAACGCGCTGTCATGCTCATAGCGCAAATACACGTCCTTTTTAACGCCATTCTTATAGGTCGCCACGGTGCGCGCATATTTATAGACGCTGACTTCCCCGAACTTTAGCGGCGTGCTGCTGACAATATCCCCACTAGCTTTCATTTTCTGCAACCAGTTGTCCATCATCCACTTGCCATCTTCGACATCTCTTTTCAGCGGGTAAACCGATGCGAGATAGGCGCCATCAATGCTGCGATACAACGCATCTCTCTCACGGTCTTTCCGTTCCCAGCCTTTCGGCGCATTCGCAAAATACCGCTTCCCGTCCAGTTCAAAACTGTAATAGCCATCAGTGGTGAATTTGTGCGTCTCAACCTGGCCATTGGCATAACGCAACTCGATCGTATTGCCGGAAATATAGTAAGCGCCGTATTTGGTCGGGTCGAGCCCTTCGCGTTTGACGATACCTTGAGACACAGTGCCGTTTCCACCCGGGTTCGTGCTGCCCGACACGCTCCCAAATGATCCGTTCTTGTCGCTCTCCGTGACCACGCCCGTCACTCCGCCCATGCCGCCGGAAATCGAGAAATTGCTCTTCTCGAACTGGCCATCCTTGGTCAACTTCAGATGCTTTCTGCGTGTCGCCGTCATGCTGTCATTGGTCCAGTAATTGGTGGTCGACACATGCATACGATAACCGGCCGGAAGAGATTTCAGCGTTTTCCCACGCGTCACTTTCACACGCGGGCCGGGCATATTCCGCAAGACAGGCGCTTTCCCGTTCTGGGAAACAGGCGCTTTGGCGGGCGTCACCTTGGCTTGTGACGGGGCGGTCGTCGATTTGGATGCCGTCGCAGCAGGCGCTTTACTCTGCGCAACACGTCCAGCGTCCGCAACAGGCTTTGGCGCGGCCCTATCGGGATAGACAAGTCCGGAGGTCATCACCTCGATCATGTTATCCAGCCCCAACATCGCCACAGGCTGGTTCACCGGCAGGCGCGCCGCATAAGAGATATCATTGGCCTGATCATATTCTAAATTGCTCGGCGTCCCTTCCAACAATTCGATCAGCGTCACCTGAACCGGCTCTCCCTTGCGCACTATCGTCCGCACACGCATAAATAAGTTCTTGCGGGCCCGCCCCGGACGCACCACCATAACGCCATGGGTAGATACATCGACGCCCTGCTTGGCTCTAGAGGCCGGATCGGTTTCTTCCATAACGTGGACCGTCAACCCCTCGTCACTGTCAGGCTTCGTCATCACATCTATAAATGACAAAGACCACGCTTTGGCGCTTTTGTCGGTTTCGGGGAACGCCAGCAAATCCATTCTCATTGAACCGGATTTGGGCGCATACCGATCAATTTTCAGATTGGTCAGGCTGCTATCGCGTGTCCATCCAGACGGGGTATGGTCTTTCAAACTGGCCGACTGCGCAAAGGCTTGCGGGGCCAGTATTTGCGGTGCGCCCAGTGACACACCGGCCAGCAACATCGCCGCCATCGCGCCCCGCGACATCTGCTTCCAGCGCAAGACTGTCGTCTCGTTCTGTTTTGATTTGCCCATATCCCAATCCCTCACCTTAAATCTGTCCCCAACACCCTGCCAAATTTAGGTTTCAAATAAGGCAGAGAAAAGGACAGCTAAGTCCCCCCGGCCTGAATTGAAGCTGAACGCGAGCGACAAGCCACTCGTGTTCCACCAAAAAGGGCGAACCTAAAAAAGGTCCGCCCTGTTGCAAGTGTTGCGTGGCCTGCCTCGCGGCGACCGGCTAGTAACTTTTTGGCAAACCCAGCACGCGCTCGGCAATAAAGTTCAGAATCATCTCGCGGCTGACCGGCGCAATCCGCGCCAGCATGGCCTCGCGCATCATCCGTTCAACATGATATTCCTTGGCATAACCCATACCGCCATGGGTAAGAACGGCTGTCTCACACGCGGTAAAGCCAGCTTCTGTGCCCAGATACTTCGCCGCGTTGGCCTCTGCACCACAATCCTTACCCTGATCATACAGACTCGCTGCGGTGTAAGACAAAAGCTCCGCCGCTTTCAGCTCTGCCCAGCTTTTCGCAAGCGGGTGTTGAATGCCTTGGTTCTGGCCAATCGGGCGGCCGAACACAACGCGTTCATTGGCGTATTGGGTTGCGCGCTCCAAAGCGGCAAACCCCAACCCAACAGACTCAACGGCGAACAGAACGCGCTCCGGGTTCAGGCCCTGCAGCAAATATTTGAAGCCTTGGCCTTCTTCGCCAATCAAATGCTCTTTCGGCACTTCTAATCCATCAATAAACAGCGTGTTACACTCAACCGCTTTGCGACCCATTTTCGGGATGGGTTGGCGCTCTATCTTCTCGGGCACCAAATCAGTGTAGAACAGTGACAAGCCCAGATAAGGCTTCGCACACTGATCTTTCGGTGTCGTGCGCGCGATGATCAGGATCTTATCAGCGCGCTGCGCCCCTGTTGTCCAAATCTTACGGCCATTGATCGTATAGCCATTATTGGTGCGCTCGGCTTTGGTCTCCAGGCTCGACGTGTCGAGGCCAGAATTCGGCTCTGTCACCGCAAAGCACATCTTCTCTTCGCCAGAGATGATCTTGGGCAAGTTTTCCTGCTTTTGCTCTTTGGTGCCAAACTTCTCGAGCGGCTTGGGTCCGAAGATGTTCAAATGGATCGCGGATGCACCAGAAAAGCCCGCGCCAGAACGCGTCACCGTTTGCATCATCAACGCGGCTTCCGTCAGGCCAAGGCCCGCGCCGCCATATTCTTCGGGAAAGGCAATGCCCAGCCAGCCACCTTCGGCCATCGCTTTACAGAACTCTTCCGGCCAGTCGCCGGTCTCATCTGTCTTGGCCCAATATTCATCGTCAAAGGGCGCGATTGTGCGCTCGACGGCATCCTTGATCGCCGCCTGATCTTCGCTGAGTGGTGCAATCTGATGCATTATTTATCTCCTCCATACACCGCTTTAACTAGGCCCTGTTTCAAGACCCGTCCAGCTTCAAGCGGTCGCAGCGGCAAAGCGAGCCGGTGCAAATGCCGCCATCAACGGATCACACGCCTCCCCCATCATCGCATCAACGATCCAGCGCGCGGTCAATGGCGCCAGCAATATCCCATTCCTATAATGCCCTGTCACAAACCAAGCCCCCGTCTCCGGTCCACGCCCGATCATCGGGGCATGATCTGGCAGGCCGGGGCGCACGCCCGCCCATGTCTCAATCACCCGTGCATTCGCTAACCCAGGGCACAAGCCAGCCGCCGCCGCCTTCAAGGCCTCGATCGCTTCGGTCGTGGGTCTGGTCAAGGCCTCACCCGGCTCCACCGTCGCACCTATGATCACCCTGTCGGCCTTCGGTACGATATACAGGCTACCCTGGCGCAAGGTGGCCTCAGGTGTTTGGCCTTGCGTCGGCACAACTGACAACATTTGCCCGCCAATCGGCAAAAGCGCCTCCAAACAGGGCTCAATTGCATCCAAACGGCCCGAAACTGCCTCAAACTGCACGCTTATGCCCGCGCTTTTCCAACCGGCTGCGATCAACACGTCATCATGTCCCGCAACCCGCAATCCGCCCGCACGCCAAACCAGCGGTGCCTCTTGGGCGATAAACGTCGCCAACCCCGACGCCACCACCGCTTCGCGTAATGCCTGCATCACAGCGCGGTTATCGACCTGCCCGTCACTGGCCAGCCAAGCGCCTAGCGCCATGTCCGGCGATAAGGCGGGCTCTTGCACGCTCAGCCCATCGCCGCTGAGGCGCTCATGCGCCTGCCCGCGTTGGTCCAATGCTGATAACAGCGCGCGCAAGGGCTGCACCTTCTCCGCATCTTTGGCCACCGCCAACGTCCGCCCGAACGAAACGCCTAGCGCAATATTTGTTACAGATTGCAGCTCCCGCGCATAGTCCGGCCAAAGCGCCGCCGACGCCGCGCAAATCTTGAAAAGGTCGGGGTGCGCGTCCGGTTCAAATCCGGCTTCAAATGCCGGTGCCAACATACCCGCTGCCGCCCAACTCGCAGCACGCTCCTCCGGCCCGGGGTCATATACAGTCACCCTGACACCGCGCTGCACAAACGCCCATGCTGCTGACAAACCGATAATGCCAGCGCCGATGATTGCTATAGATTGCGGGGGGCCAGACGGCTTGGTGTTCATGGGGTCGTCATAGGACATTTACCCCAATCGGCAAACGGTCAGGCGATTGCAGCCTGCATTTTCCGCTCTTCCCAGAACAGTTTAAACGCGTCCGCCCATGAGGGATCCTGAAAGACAACAGCCTTTCCCAAGCGACCAGACGGCAATACAGTCGGACGCAACATTAGACTAGGCGCATCCAATTTAGAGTGTTCAACGTGCTGATCTTCAATAAAAGACTGAACAACTGACAATAACAGCTCATCTTCTTGAGTAGATGAAACATCTAACTTTATCACAACATCACACATGATATTCTCGCTCGCTAACTATTGCCTGTTAACTTCCTGCTAACTTACTCAACTACTCGGCTCACGAAAAGAGGTTTCAACCCGTGTGAGAGCCTAATAATTGTATCTTGCAAGAAATGGGCTAAACGTGATCTAGGGTCGCATTGCGATCCATTCTCAAGTATGATTGTGTGCACTGGAACACCAATCAAGGATACATCATGCCCTTCAGACCTGCCATTCTCGTTGGCGCTGCGTGCCTCATACTCTCTGCCTGCAGTCAGGACACGTCCGCGCCTGCAACTGCCGGTCCGGCGGTCGGATCGAACGGAATAGTCAATCTTTATTCAGCGCGTCACTATGATTCAGACAAGCTGATGTACAAGGCGTTTGAAGAGGCCACTGGCATCAAGGTGCGCTATCGCGAATCCGGCGCTGCAGAGCTTCTTGAAACGATGAATGCCGAGGCTGAGAACAGTCCCGCAGACGTCATAATTTCCTCAGACGCTGGCACCCTTTACCGTTTTCAGGCGGCCGGGCACACTCAAGCCATAGATTCCCCAGCGCTTAACGCCGCCATTCCCGAACGACTGCGGGAGGAAAACGGCAATTGGTTCGGTCTCGCCAAACGGGTGCGGGTCATCGCTTACGATCCAACCCGCCTGTCTGCCGATCAAGTCGATGAATATGCCGATCTCGCCAGTGACGCGCTGACAAATGAGGTCTGCATGCGTTCCTCAACCAATATCTACAATTTGTCTCTAATGGGCGAACTGATTGACCGCATGGGATCGGAAGGCGCTGAAAGCTGGACACAAAGCGTCGTCAACAACTTCGCGCGCCCTCCCCAAGGTGGTGACATGACTCAGATACAGTCCATCGCGGCGGGCGAGTGTTCAGCGGCGTTGGTGAACCATTATTACTGGGTGCGCATGTCTGTCGGCTCCAAGGCCCAGCAGGCCGCAGCGGCGAAAACCAAACTCTCCTTCCCCAATCAATCCACCACAGGCACACACGTAAATGTAACCGGCGCAGCGGTGGCCGCGCATGCCCCAAACAAAGAGAACGCGATCAAATTCATCGAATTTCTTGCCACGCCCACCGGACAAGAGCTCCTCACTCGCGAAACAAAAGAATTCCCAGTCATAGCCGCCGTCACCTTTCCGGAAGGGCTAGAACAATTGCCCGAATTCAAGCAAAGTGACTTCCCGCTTGAGAGGCTCGGTAAAAACCAAGCCGAAGCGCAAGCAATTTTCGACCGAGCTGGGTGGAACTAAGACATCTCTGCCACATCTACCGTCTCTCAATTCCTCCGTTTCAAACTAAGCGACGGGCCCGCCTTAGTGGCGGGTCTTGTCATTGGGTTACCCGTTTGCGCCGTGCTGATCGCAGGTCTTTTCTACGGGGGCGGTGAGATATGGGAACATGTGCGAGACAATTTGCTCCTGGGATATCTGGGCGGCACGCTGGGCACACTCATCATTACCGCTCTACTCATCTTGCTGTTCGCCGTGCCAACGGCTTGGCTGGTCACAATGCACCGCTTTCCGGGTCGGGCCATCTTTGAATGGCTACTGATCCTGCCACTCGCTGCGCCCGGCTATGTCATTGCCTATGCCTATAGTGATCTGCTCGGAGTCGGAGGCCCGGTTCAATCAGCCCTTCGTGATGCGACGGGGCTGACAGCACGTGATTATTGGTTTCCCGAAGTACGCAGCCTACCCGGCCTTGCCCTAATCTTGGCGCTGACCCTGTTTCCCTATGTCTACCTCACCGCGCGCGCGGCTTTCATCTCCCAATCCATATGCGCCTTGGAAGCGGCACGCAGCCTCGGCGCGAGTCCGCTGCGATGCTTCTTCCGCGTCGCTTTACCGGCGGCCCGTCCAGCCATCGCCGCTGGCCTCGCCCTCGCGCTCATGGAGGCCGCCGCCGACTACGGCGCCGCAGAACAGCTCGGCGTGCCCACACTCACCTTTGGCATCGTGCGCAGTTGGACGAGTTTTGGTGACCCAGCCGCCGCCACACGCCTCGCACTGGTTCTCATTACTGTCGTCCTCTCTTTCGTCTTGCTAGAACGCTGGAACCGCGGCGGAGCTGGCAGTCAGCAAAGTTCCTCGCGCTGGCGCCGCGTCCACGCCGCGCCCTTGGCCACATTACCCGGCATCTGCGTCGCCCTCTTGTGCACCTTGCTCTTTATCATTGCTTTTGCTCTGCCGATTGGTCGCCTCATCTGGCTCAGCCTGGAATCCAGCGACACACTCGCTCCGATCGGCAGCGCGCTTAAAAACTCACTCATTCTCGCGAGCAGTGGCGCGGCACTCGCCTTCATACTGGCGCTCATCATCGCAATGGCGCGTCGCAGTAACAGCCTAAGCGCAATCTTCGCCCGCTTCACGGCTTCCATGGCCTATGCCATTCCCGGCGCTGTTTTGGCCCTTGGTGCGCTCATTATCCTCGGTCTGCTTTCCCTCACGCTGACAGGTATTGCCGCGATTATCGCGCTGGCATGGGTCTATGCCAGCCGCTTTACGACATCAGGCGCAGAGCCAATGATAACAGCGCTTGACCGCGCACCGGCCTCCATCGAATACGCCGCCGAAAGCCTTGGCGCTTCACCTGTGCGTCGCGCGCGAGAGGTCAATCTCCCCATCGCTCTGTCTGGCGCATGGGCGGGCGCCCTCATCTTATTCGTCGAAGCACTCAAAGAATTACCCGCCACATTGATGCTAAGACCCTTCAATTGGGATACTTTAGCCGTTCGGGCCCATGCCTATGCCATTGATGAGCGTTTGGCCTCCGCCGCTTTGCCATCACTGCTGATAACTTTGGCTGGCCTCTTGCCAGTGATCCTGTTGTCACGGCAATTGTCGCGAGCCAGACCGGGAGGCGGATCATGAATGAGTTGAAAATCGAAAACGTGTCGCGGTCATATGGCAAGCACACCGTCGTTGACGCCGTCTCTCTATCGCTAAAACCGGGGCTCATAACGGCGCTTCTAGGCGGCTCTGGCGCGGGTAAATCAACACTCCTCCGCCTGATCGCAGGATTGGAACCCGTCGATAAGGGCGTCATCACACTCGGCGACAAAACCCTCTCCAGTACGAAGCGTACCATTCCAGCAGAGAAGCGCCGCATCGGGCTGATATTCCAAGACTTCGCCCTTTTCCCGCACCTGACAGCAATCCAGAATATTTGCTTCGGATTGAAACATTTGCCACGGGATGAAGCGATAAAGCTCGCCGAGCAATGGCTCGTGCGCCTTCGGCTAAACGCCCGCGCCAAGGCTTTCCCGCACCAACTTTCGGGTGGCGAGCAGCAACGGGTCGCCATTGCCCGCGCGCTTGCTCCCAAACCAGACGCGATCTTGATGGACGAACCGTTTTCCGGCCTCGACCCCTCATTACGTGGTGATGTCAGGCAAGAGGCGCTCGCAGCCATTCGCGATGCGGGCATCCCGGCGCTTCTCGTCACACACGACCCCGCCGAAGCGCTGGAAAGCGCTGACCACATCGCTATTCTCCGCGGCGGCAAAGTCCTGCAACAAGGCCCCGCACAGGAAATTTACCTCTACCCTGAAAGCGCGCAGGTCGCCGGCGCACTCGGGCCGATCAATGCGATTCCTCCAGCCAGCCCCCTGAGACAATTGCTTGATCCAAACATTCCCATCACCGCAGACATCTCGGTTCGGCCAGAAGGTCTGCAGCAAGACGCCGCCTCAAAAGTGCACGGTCATGTAATCGCCCGGCAACTGACCGGGCCGTTGATGCGGTTGGTCGTCGAGGTCGGTTCAGAACAGCTGATTGCACTGGTGCCGCGCCTTACAGCGCCCTCTGTCGGTGACAAAATAGGCCTCAGACTTGATCCGGCACTGACATTCATCTTCCAGTCAGACCAAACCTGACAAATTGGTCATAGATGCCGATACCCCCTCGCTTCTGGGGGCATTTGTCCATAGATTACTGAGGTTACAGCTCCGCAGATGAAGGAAACGCCAATGGCGAGATCACTCCTGAAATACGTCGCCACAACCGCAGCCGCCGTTCTCATGGCTGCAACGGCGTCAGCGCAGGGCCTCATCCGCGATGCGGAAATTGAGGAAACGATCCGCAATTGGACAGACCCCATCCTCGAAGTCGCTGGCCTCCAGCCTGCGGACGTGAACCTCTACATCATCAATGACCCCTCACTTAATGCTTTCGTTGCTGGCGGTCAGAACATTCACTTGCACACCGGCCTCATCATCGCGGCGGAAAACCCGGAACAGATCAAAGGCGTTATCGGCCACGAAACGTGCCACATCGCTTGCGGTCACTCGGTCAGCCGCCAAAAAGCAGCCAGCATCGCCTCGCGCCCCGCACTTGTCTCCATCGGTCTTGGCATTTTGGCCATCGCAACCGGAGAGGGCGGCGCAGGCGCAGCGCTCATCGGCTCCTCACAGCAATTTGCGGCGCTGAACTTCTTCGTTCATACCCGCTCGGAAGAAGCCATGGCTGACTCTGCTTCAATTGAATATCTCGCTGCATTAGGTGAATCGCCGCGCGGCATTGTCGAGTTTTTCGAGAATTTCCGCTATCAGGAAGTTTTGTCGAATGCCCGTCGGTATCCCTATTTCCGGTCGCATCCATTGGCATCTGACCGCATTCGAAATGCCCGCCAGCAAGCCGAAGAAACGGGCCTGATGGACAAACCCGCCTCTGAGCAAACGCAATATGAATATGACATGATGCGCGCCAAGCTGATCGGCTTCCTCGAAACGCCCAACAAGGTGAACCGTGAATACCCGCCCAGCGATACCAGCCTTGCTGCCCGCTATGCTCACGCCATCGCTGCGATGCAGGCATCTGATATTACCACCTCGCTCAAGCTCATCGACACGCTGATTGCCGATGAACCCGACAATCCCTATTTCCACGAACTAAAAAGCCAAGTGCTATTTGAGAGCGGCCGTACAGAGGAATCGATCCCACCTATCCAACGCGCCCTAGAGCTCAAGCCGAACCAGCCACTTCTGCTGATCGCCTATGCTCGTTCGCTCAATTCTCGTGGCCTGCCCGATGACATCAAAACCGCAGAGAACGCATTGCGAGACGCGCTCGTTGTTGAACCAAACAACGGTTTTGCCTGGGCGCAACTTGCCATCAATATGGAAAAACAAGGCCGCCGTGGCGATGCCCAGTTAGCGACTGCTGAATCGGCCTATTCTATCGGCAACATTGTACAGGCGAACGCCTTTGCAGGTCGGGCGATCAAATCGCTTGAACGTGGCACGCCAACTTATCGCCGGGCGGATGACATTCTTTTGATCACAGACCCGTCAAACCCTGACAACCGCGATTATTATCGGCGCGCAGGCCAACCCGGGCGTCTATTGCTAAATGGGCAAACGCTAAAACAGTAATTGCAGACTAGACGCAAACCCGCAGAACCGTTTAGGTCTAGCGCTAGCGATAGTCAGCTATTGAAAAAAAGGCCCTCTCATGATCCGTTCGACACTTCTTGCCGCCGCCATGACCGGCATTCTTCTGGCTCCAGCCTGCGCGGAAGCGCCGAGTTCAACCGAGCGCGCTGAAATTGAATCTATCGTCAAAGATTATCTAATTGAGAACCCGGAGGTCATCGAGGAAGCCTTGATCGCCCTACAGGCCAAGCGCGAAACCGAAGCCGCCGCGCAAGCGCAAGCCGCGATCAGCCAGCATTCCGACAGCCTCTATGCCGACGCCAGCAGCCCCTTTGTTGGCGCGGAAGACGCAGAAATCACCGTCGTGGAATTTTTCGATTATCGCTGCGGATATTGCAAACGCTCAACTGACTGGATTCGCAATATGCCTGCCAAGTTCGACGGCAAGGTTCGCGTCGTCTACAAGGAGCTGCCCATTTTTGGCGGTGTGAGCGAAACCGCCGCCCTGGCGGCACTCGCGGCTCATAAACAAGACAAATATGTTGAGATGCACATCGGGCTCATGGGCATCAAAAACAATAATGACTTAACCGATAAGGCCATCGACAACGTCGCAAAAGAGGCTGGTGTAAACGTCCAGAAAATGCGCGCTGATATGGAATCCATGGAAATCCAGAAACAACTGGCTGACATGAAATCACTTGGCCGCTCTTTAAACGTTGACGGCACGCCAGCCTTCTTCGTCAACGATACCCGCATCGTCGGCGCTGACCAAAATGGCCTCTACGCCGCCATCGAAAAACAATTGATGAACTAGAAGCGACACCGCAGAGTTTAAGTCTCGTTCGGATCGACCTTGCCCCGGCGAGACTTCACCTCGGCACGTTGCTTCTTCGCGGTAAGGCGCCGCCGGATACTGCCGCGCGTAGGTCGTGTTTTTATACGACGCTTCGGAGGCGTTGCCGCGCGCAACACCATCTCCTTCAATCGATTTCTTGCAGCTTCCCGGTTCAGTCCCTGACTGCGATGTTCGCTCGCCTCCAAAATCAACCGCCCATCCTTGGTCAATCGACTGGCATACAGACGCTTAAATCGAGCTTTGACCGCTTCGGGCACAGACGAGTGCTCCACCATCCATGTTAGCTGCACTGCGGTGGAGACCTTGTTGACGTTCTGACCACCCGGCCCCGACGCGCGCACAAACGCCTCGCTGAGCTCCCATGCCGGGATCGTCACCGTCTCATTGATCCAAAGGTCGCCAAAATCCGCCATGGCTTTCCTTAACACGGTGTTCAGCCAGAGTTCAGCCCCGTTAATGCATCCTCGGCCCATCAGCGCACATCACTGCGCACTGCCTCAAGGGAGCCTATCATGCTCGCAGGAAAGTTCATTACTCGCATAGCCGCACTCACGGCATCGCTGGGCCTTATCATTGCGCCGATCGCCAGTGCAGACAATGGCCGTCGCGGACATCATGATCGCGGGGATTATTCGCGACATCACCAAAATGATCGCGCCCGCCACAAAGACAGACATCATCGTGAATATCGCAGAGACCGGCGCCATGACAGGCGTGATTATCGTCGGGGACATGGTGACTATTATCCTCATCGCCATACCCGTCGGCATCGTGACTATCGACCCCGCTACACGCATCGTTACGCCACGCGGGGGCACGCCTATGGCCCGTACTATCGCAATCAATACCGTCCGCGTTACACGGTCGGGCACTATTATCGCCCCCACCGCAGCACTGTTTACATCCGTGATTACTATCGCCACGGCCTATATGATCCGCCACGCGGATATCATTGGGTACGCGACAGAGACAATGGCGACGCTGTGCTCGCTTCAATTGCGACGGGGGCTATCATCGGCTTGGTCATCGGGGCGCTCGCTTACAATTAACACGTCGAGCCACCCTCTATTTCAATCGCCTGTCGTAAATTCTGCGACGGGCGATTTTCTTTGCGCTCACAAAAATTTTGCTTTGCCTTAACGAAAATCGTGCTTAAATCCACGCAATACGGAATGGTCCGTATGTGTTGACGTGCAAATCGCACGCTTGAAAGGAGGTGATCCAATGTCGAGTGAGAAACCAAGTAAGGCCGTTGGGTCTGTGTCATGTGGTGTCTGGCTGGAGCAGCCTCTGTTCAGCGCCTAAGGACATAGGTAAGTGAGGTGAAATCCCTCACAGACCTGACGGGCCCTTACGGGCTCACGGATGCCGCCCCTCGACAGGGCGGCATCTTTGTTTTTGGGGGCAAAACCCGTCTTGCCAAACAAAGGAAATATCCCTTTAGTTGATTTCATGAGGGGAGTAACCAAGCACAATCGCCAGCTGTCTAGATATGGCGGAGACCAACTCCCACTTCTAATTGTTTTGATCGCAATTTATGTTCTCGGGCGTATCCTCTTTATTGCCAGCATTACCTTTCCTGAAGACTGCAAGGATATTCAGCCGCTGATGCTGGGGCGCGATGGGGCCATCGACGCGACAGTGGATACGGGTCTCGCGGTTGCGCTCGCCGCCGCTGGTCTTCTCATTGCTACGCTATTCAACACAGTCATGACCCGCAGAATGAAAGCAGTGGAGATTGTGCTTGGCTGCATCAACACGGGGATCATCGCGTTACTCATTTGTGTTTGGCTGACCACTTGGGCCTTCTTCCATCCATGGCATTCGATGTCTCCTGTCATCTATCAGGTCATTCCTCAGCAGGCCCAGATCTACGCCATCCCCCAAGAGCGTGATTGGAGCATAAGCGCGGCCCCAGACTGGCGCGAGATTGAGGACAACCTATGGGTAAACCAAGAGCTAAACATCCTGACACGAATCGAAACTGTTAAAACCTGCTGGCCGTCAGAGTTCGCGCGCCGTCATCTGGAAAACCGCTTTCCCGACGGCTTACTGCCTGATGGCCGTGCAATCGCAGACCTGCCAACGGACGCCCTCACCCATCCTGAGCGCCGGTTGATATATTATGACATGGATGGAAATTACATCACGTCCAGCAACTCCCAAGATCATTACAAGTACAAATCTCTTAGAATACGAGATGCCGAACGCGATGCCCTTCGGCCAGGCGTCGACGTTCAGCACCTACAGCGTGAACTCCAAAAATCTGCTCGGCTACCCCGGCGCAAACCACTGCATACTTACTCAAAAGAAGAAATAAACGAAATGGTTGCGATGGCGTGGGAAGATGACTAACTAACGAACCCACGCCCCCGGCACATTGGTGCGATAGCCCAAAGCGGTATAGGCCGCATCTATCAGGCTTTGACACCGATCGTTCAGCAACAAGCCATTGCCCATTTGGTTCATCGTATAACTAAAGGCCAGCCCGCACTCAGGGTCTGCAAATCCGATAGAACCACCAGCTCCCACATGGCCAAACGCCTTATCGCCCATAATCGCACTCGTGCCCGGCCCCGTATTCAGCGCCCGATTGTCCATAGATTTCATATAACCAGACGCAAACCGTGTCGGGATAAGCAAAGTCGCATCGCGATGGGTCGCTGTTGACACCATACCCATACGGGCGAGTTGGTCAGATGAAACCAGCCGCCCGTCATCACACGCCAGCGAGGTGTAATATGCCACTTGCCCGCGCGCATTGGAAATGCCGCCGGCCCCGCCAATTTCTGCTTTGTG
>JBOEGK010000070.1:0-1325 GCA_050633385.1 Hyphomonas sp. | reverse complement strand
TGGCGGAGGATCACTTGGTTTCGGTTCATACGGGCGGATGGGCGCGATATGCGGGGTCACGTCATCTGGCAGACCAATCCAGAAATCAGCCCCCATCGGCCCGGCCACTTCATCTTGCCAGAACTGCCCCAGCGACTTGCCAGATACACGCCGCACAAGTTCACCGACTGTCCAGCCGAAATTCACCATGTGATAGCCATTGCGCGTGCCCGGTTCCCAATGGGCCTCTTCATCAGCGACGCGCCCCACCATATAGTCCCAATCATTAAACCCGCCCTCGCGCACAGGCTCACGGAAGGCTGGCACGGCGCATTCATGATTCAGCATCATCTGCACAGTGGTCTTCTCTTTACCGTTGCACGCAAACTCCGGCCAATATTCAGACACCAGCGCTGCCGGGTTCAGCTGCCCCCGATCTATCAAGATGTGCGCGCACGTCGCCACAGCAGCTTTGGTGCAGGAGAACACAATCGAGACCGTGTCTTCTTCCCATGCCTCGCCAGTTTCCTTATTGGCGATGCCGCCCCACAGATCGACCGCCGTCGCCCCATTCACAGACAGGCAGACCGACGCGCCAACCTCGCCGCGCTCGGCAAAATTGCGCTCGAACTCTTCTTTCAGTTTCTCAAATTTCGGGTCGCATTGCCCCTTCACTGTGTTGCCCATGTCTTTCCTCCACTCTTCTCTTTTGAAAACAGAGTAGAGGGAAAGCCGGCACAAAGAAAAGCACTATTATGCCCGTGCCGTCCTCTGCACGAGTGGGAACAATCGGAACTGGATCCCAGCTTCCGCTGGGATCATCGGGAAACTAGCCGCATTTCGGTGGGCACATTTAGTCTGTGGTATCAAAGTTAAGCTCGAACGTAATCTCGCTGGCGTACCTGCTATCTGCAAGTGCTTGCTTATAGTCTCCAATTACGAACACCAGGTTCGAGAACCGCTCAAAAAAATTGGATACTTCGAGTTCAGGTGCGTCGTAGCAATCTAATCGGATCACAATGCGTTTCCCGTTGGTCTGAGGGAATTTTTGAGCCAACTGTCCGTCTATCGCTGCGTCTATGCAGCCGTATAACCTATCCTGAATTGACCTAAGGCGCATGTTCACTTGCTGCCACGATCCTTCTTCTACCAGGACCATCAGCCATTCGTCATCCGAACTCCCCCTTGCAATGAAATCCACGGTAACCGACATGCGCAAACCAACCCCTAGAACCTAACGTCGCGCCCGGGATGACGTTGCTGGCGCGACGCACCGATCGCTTACGCTGGCTCTTCGGTCTCGTCTTTCTTGTCGGACTTGCCTTTTTTGGCAGGCTTGGCCGCAA
>JBOEGK010000069.1:0-1941 GCA_050633385.1 Hyphomonas sp. | reverse complement strand
CCTCCGCCGTCGCTTTATCAAGCTGGCGGTCATCATAATGGATCAAGCTGTAAGCACCGACGGCCCACACCGTCATCGCATCGGCCACATTATCCGTACGCAGCCCAAATTGCGGCAGCAAACCATCCATCGCCGCTATCAGATCATCACCGCCTATAACCGCCTTCAACTCAGCCTTCGCCTCAACCGTCGGGAAGTACTCATTCAGTATCTGACGACGCAATGCGGACGCAGGCCGAAAATTAAGGGCGTCAGGCGGGAGGAGCGTAGTGTCTCCAACATCTTGGTGCGCACTTGAGTCAGCTTCAAATTCATCCGGCAGATTGCTTGCTGCTGCCTGTGCCGATTGCGACAACATTATATTCGTCATATCCGGCATCGTTGGCAAAAAAACGATGTCCTGAGCATTAGCCACAGTTACACCGAACACCGCAAAAATAGACGACAATAACATTTTCATAATGGAACTCATTTCGCCAACCAAACTACTCTCTTTAACAACATTATCACGGAAGAGTATCAACCCCGAGATGAACAGAACATAAATGAGCTCCCCGACTCAGCGAGGAGCTCGATAAAATATCTGTCAATTTGCGTTATTGCTTACGAGCTAATGTTGACGAAGCTTCACCGATTGACTTAATCGTTGAGGACATTGCTTCGGAGACCATTTTCAGCTCTTGTCCTAAGGCTGAAATCTCACCAGTTAACTGACCATATGCTTTCTGGAACTCTTGCTGACCAGCAACGTCTTCTTTGTCTTTTGCAGTATCTAGATTGCCAAGCTCTTCAGTCTTATCTTTCATCGCGAACATTTTCTCGTCAACAACTGAACCCAGAGCTATCGCAATTGCAACAAGTAAGCTTTTCCCATCTGTGTTAGGACCTCCAGACGCGGATGAAGCACGTGATTCATCAGTGCGTTTTTTTAACAACTGGTTGATAATATCTGACACCCCGTCATAGTATTCCCCAAAAGCCCGCTCAGCGTTACCGCGCTGGGCAGGAGACGCATCGAAGCCGTTCAGGATGTGCTGGAGGAAGACCTTCGAAGACATTTGCTCAAACTTGGTAAGGCCATTGCCCATACCGATTGTTCCGGCTTCTAAATGATTGCGTTGATAGCCCTGCATATCGCCGCATTCCTTACAGAACGCTGCCTGAGCCGCATCAATCATTGACTGTGGCAGCCCCATCTCTGTACCGAGCTTTTGGATTAGTTCTTGCCCCACCATCGAGACAAGCTCCTTACCAAGCGCCTGCGCCATCGCTTGGCCACCAAACTGCATGATCCCCTGCTGGATCGCCCCGGTCAGCAATGCGCTGGAACCGCCAGTCATGAACATCATGCCGATCTGCGCCGCGGCCATAAAGGCCCCTTTGGGATCGCTCAGTGCAACGGCTAGTCCGGCATAACCGCGCCGTTTCGCACATAGATATCGATCACTGTTTGATTTGGCGAGATACCTTTTGCGCGCACATTGGAGAGATACTCCTCCAACTCCTTCTGTGCGCGAGAGGCCTCGTCATTTTGACCAGCAGCGCCCGCGCCTGATCCGCTCACGGCAGGTCCAGACGATGGCGCCGCGCTACGTGCAGCTGAACCAGCCGCTCCTTTCGGCTTGAACCCTTCACCTTTCACCAAAGTCACGCCATCCACATCAAAGCCAAGCTCTGCCGCGTGATCACGCGCCACCTGTACCATTTGGGCGTGCCCCGCGGGGTCTTTCGTTTTGAGCTGGCGGACGGAATCATACGCATAAGAGATAATGAGCAAACGCTCGGCAAACTGTTGCTTATCCGCGTCAGACATCTCGCCCAGTTGCGGTGCCGACATCAGCCCCAGCGCCAACGGCCCACGCACGACCTCCGCCGTCGCTTTATCGAGATCACGCCCGTCATCATGGATCAGGCTGTAAGCACCGACGGCCCACACCGTCA
>JBOEGK010000068.1:0-1058 GCA_050633385.1 Hyphomonas sp. | reverse complement strand
GCATCGGGTGAATGTCGCTAAACCCCGGCAAGCGCGCCATCTTCTCGTTCAGGCGCGGATTATGCTTCATCGTGCAGCTGCCCAGCGGGAACAAGCCAAGATCAATCGCATAATTCTTCTGGCTCAACCGCATATAATGGCGCACCGCCTGCGGCTCAGACAGGCCCGGCAACACCGCATCGCTCGCACGGCTCACACCGCCCAACCGATCTGTACGGCCCGAGGGCACAGGCAAGTCCACACCCGTATCGTCCAAACGCCCCATCTCGAAGATCAAGCCCTCAGCCTGAAGCAATCCGCGAGAGCCAGAAACAGTCTCCACCGCAGCATTGCCGCCTAATGCAGTAACCGGCGCCGTCGGCCGTCCTTGCGTGTTCATGCTCATCACACAATCTCCTTCAGCGCGGCCGCAAAGGCTGCAATATCGTCCGCCGTGGTGCATTCTGTTGCTGCGCAGATAATCACGTCGCCCATATGCGCATCGGGGAACAATCGGCTCGCCCGCACGCCGCCAACGACGCCCGCTTCATCCAGCATCGCAAGCACGGCCTCCGCATCCATCGGCACACGGAATGCAAATTCGTTGAAAAAGCGCGGCGTCAAAATCTCTACCCCCGGCACAGTCTCCAGAGCATCGGCCAGATCACACGCCGCCTCATGGTTCAGCAACGCAAGCTGTTTCAGCCCCGTCCCGCCCAGCAACGTCATGTGCGCCGTAAACGCCAGCGCACATAGGCCGGCATTGGTGCAGATATTAGATGTCGCCTTGTCACGGCGAATATGTTGTTCGCGGGTTGAAAGCGTCAGCACAAATCCGCGCGCACCGTCCGCATCCACCGTCTCGCCACACAGCCGACCCGGCATTTGCCGCACCAGCTTCTCGCGCGCCGCAAACAGGCCGACATACGGCCCGCCAAAACTCATCCCGTTACCGATAGACTGCCCCTCGCCCACGGCAATGTCAGCCCCCATTTCGCCCGGCGGCGTCACCAGCCCCAGCGCCACTGCTTCGGTAAACACAGACACCAGCAGCGCTTTCTTCTCATGCGCGGCCTCGG
>JBOEGK010000067.1:0-9265 GCA_050633385.1 Hyphomonas sp. | reverse complement strand
GTGTTCATGTGGATTTGCATTGTGAGCTGCATCATCGGCACGACATAAGCTTCGACATAGCGCGCGAAGAAAGTGCTGAATGTGTTGACCGCCTCTTGCGGGGGCAGGCCGCCATCCTCGCGCATGTCCGTACCCGGCTGGTTTGAGGCTTGCAGCCAATAGACCGCCGGAACGGCATAGCCGCCGAGTGCCTTGAATTTTTCTTTCGGGGCCAAGAAAGCGTGCACGCCGCTTTTCAGTGATCCGTCATCGGTTTTGCCATAGGTGACAAGGGCGATGGCGTGAGCGGGTTCGCCATTGATGCTGCCTTCCAACATGATTGTGTTGTACATGGCGTCGGGGTGGGCATCGAGCACATCCATGGCGATGGGGTTGCCTTTGGCGGTGGCGAGTGTGCGGGCTTTTTTGAAGCCTGCTCTCTCGAGCGCGGTTTTTGTGGCGGCCTCGAAATCTCGCGTCTCAATATGCTGGAACCAAAGCTCAGCGCCCGTAAAGGCGGCATTGTCCGGCGTCCAGCGATAGCGCATGGCGGGCGAGGTGATTTCCGTGCTCGACCAGCCTATCAGCGAGCGGTTGCCCATATCGTCTTCCACTGCATTGGCGATCTGGTTGGGCAGCTCGGCCGTGGCGGCCTGCGTGCAAGCGGTGAAGGTGAGGCTGGTCGCCAGAATGAAGATGGCCGCGATACGTTTCATCTGAATTATCCCCTTTTGATTGAGGAGATGTGAGCAGAAGTGTGAGGCCAAATCAAGGTGAGGTGTCAGGTTGCGGTGGCCTCATCACTGAGGATGCGTGGCAGTTTGAACGTTACGGTTTCGCGGGCGGTTTCCAGAGTTTCCAGTTTTACGTCGAAGCGGTGTTTGCAGGCGTCGATGACGCCTTGGACGAGGTCTTCGGGGGCGGAGGCGCCAGCGGTGAGGCCGAGGGTTTCGACGTTTTCAAACCATGACCAGTCTATGTTTTCCTCTGACGCGATGAGGCGGGAGTCTTTGGCGCCCGCGCGCAGGGCGACTTCGACGAGGCGTTTGGAGTTTGAGCTGGTTTCCGCGCCAATGACCAGAACGAGGTCTGCCGCGTCGCCCATCACTTTGACGGCCTCTTGCCGGTTAGTGGTGGCGTAGCAGATGTCTTCCTTGTGGGGCACGGAGATGGACGGGAAGCGGCGCTGGAGCGTGGCGACCATCTCGGCGGTGTCGTCTACTGACAGGGTGGTCTGGGTGACGAAGGCGAGATTGTCCGGATTTTTGGGGGTGAAGGTTTCGGCGTCTTCCACCGTTTCGATCAGGTGCATGGTGCCGTCTGGCAATTGGCCCATTGTGCCGATAACCTCAGGATGACCGGCATGGCCAATCAGGATGATCTCGCGGCCCTCACGATCATGGCGTTCGGCCTCGACATGGACTTTGGAGACGAGCGGGCAGGTGGCGTCAACATAGATCATATTGCGGGTTTCAGCGGCGGCGGGCACAGATTTAGGTACGCCATGCGCGGAGAAGATAACGGGGCGGTCTGTCGGGCATTCGTCCAATTCTTCGACGAAAATGGCGCCGAGAGCCTCCAGACGCGAGACAACATGGGCGTTATGGACGATTTCGTGGCGGACATAGACCGGCGCGCCCCATTTCTCCAGCGCTTGTTCGACAATCTGGATGGCGCGATCAACCCCGGCGCAGAAGCCGCGCGGGGCCGCCAGACGGATTGTGAGGGGGTTTTTGTCTGTCATTTAATAACTCTCCTGCCTCATTGGCGTTGCCAGCACCGGTATAGGGCTTTAACACAGTGTCCATATTCAGATGGACCGGCCTTAACATTTGGCCAAGAAGGACACGCCGACGCATGCGCTCTTTTGCTTCTTACCTCTCTCTCGCCTTCGCTGCCAGCCTCTTGGCGGCATGTAGCTCTAACATCGCCTCTAATCTTGATACTCGGCAGAATGCAGGGCCGTGCCCCTCTGTCGGTTCGATCTATGATGTGTCGCGCTATGTTAAGTTTGCGGATGCGGATGGCGAACTGTATTCCAACATCGATTATTCGGCTGAAATCGTCGATGTGCGCTTGTTCTGCCGCTATGTTGAGGATGAGCCGATGCGTGTGGAGTTGGACATCGACTTCGCCTTTGGCAAAGGGCCGAGCGCGACAGGCGATGCGCACACCTATCCATATTTTGTGAGCGTGACGCGCCGCAGCGGTAAAGTGTTAGGCAAGCAGAGCTTTGAGGTCGCAGCGGATTTTGAAGGTGATCGCGTGGCGGCCAAGACCGAAAGCGTGAACGATATTGTCATTCCGCGAATCGACGAATCGATTTCTGGCGCAAACTTTGAGATTCTGGTCGGATTTGAACTGACTGAAGACCAGTTGGCGTTTAATCGCGCGGGCAAACGCTTCCGCCTGAACGCTGAAGACTAGCCATGACCAGCCTGATACAAGATCTCTCAACGGCTGGGGCAGCCGCTTTCGAAGCTATGGGGCTAGAGCCTCGTTGGGGGCAGGTGCGCCGCTCCGATAAGCCCGAATTTGCGGACTTTCAATGCAATGGCGCGATGGGCGCAGCGAAAAGCGCAGGCAAGAACCCGCGCGAGATCGCAGGCGAGATTGCTGAGGCATTCAAGGCCAATGAGGCGGTGTTGTCAGCCGAAGTGGCGGGGCCGGGGTTCATCAATATTCGTGTTAACGATGCGGCACTGTCTGCACGCGGAGCGGCGGTGGCCGTAGACCCGATGGCGGGCGCGGTGAAGGCCGATGATGGGCAAATAACACTGATCGATTTTGGCGGGCCGAATGTGGCCAAGCCGATGCATGTTGGCCATTTGCGGTCTGCGGTGATTGGCGACACATTGCAGCGCCTGTGTAGGTTTCTCGGGGATGAGGTGACCTCTGATGTGCATTTGGGGGATTGGGGCCTCCAGATGGGGCATCTGGTGACGGAGCTTTATGACGAGCAGCCGGACTTGGTGTATTTCGATGAGGGTTTTACCGGGCCGTACCCGAATGAGGCGCCGGTAACGATTGAAGATTTGGGGCGGTTGTATCCGGCGGCCTCTGCCAAGGCCAAGGATGACGCGGCGCGCAATGAGCGTAGCCAGAATGCTGTGGCTGAGTTGCAGGCGGGGCGGCCCGGTTATCGCGCATTGCTCAAGCATTTTATCGACGTATCCGTTGCGGCGCTGAAGAAAGACTACGCCTTCCTGAATGTGAGCTTTGACCTGTGGAAGGGTGAAAGCGACGTGGACGGACTGATCCCTGCTTTGGTGGAAGCGTTCAAGGCCAAAGGGCTGGCGCGCGAAGATGATGGCGCGGTGATCGTTGATGTGGCCAAGGATGGCGAGAATGTCGAGGTGGAGAAGAAGGGCAAGCTGACCCTGAAGAATCCGATGCCGCCTATCATGCTGGTAAATTCACGCGGGGGGACGGGGTATCACACGACCGACCTTGCGACGATTCAAGATCGGATGGATACGCTTGCTCCGCCACCGGAGCGTATGTTGTATGTGGTGGATCAGCGGCAGGCATTGCACTTCGAGCAAGTGTTTCGCGCAGCCGATAAATTAGGCCTGATCGCGCAGGACAAGATGGAGCATATCGGTTTTGGCACGGTGAATGGGCTGGACGGGAAGCCGTTTAAAACGCGCGAAGGCGGTGTGTTGCGTCTGTCTGATCTGAACCAAATGGCTTATGATGAAGCAGCCAAGAAGTTGGAAGGCGCGAACCTGCCTGCGGATATGGAAGAGGCAGAGCGGGCGACTGTTTGCGGTGATGTTGCGCTGGCGGCGTTGCGGTTTTCCGAGCTGCACAATACGCGCACGGGTAATTACATTTTCGACCTGGACCGGTTTACGAGCTTTGAAGGCAAAACCGGACCGTATCTGCTTTATGCGGCTGTACGGATTAAATCTGTATTGCGCAAGGCGGCCGAGGCCGGGCATGAGCCGGGCGCGATTAATGTAACATCTGACGCCGAGCGCGCGCTGGTGTTGCAGTTGGATAATTTTGGCGCGGCCTGTTTGCAGGCGCGTGAGAAACGGATGCCGCATATTTTGTGCGAGCACATCTATTCACTGGCTCAAGCGTTCAGTGCGTTTTATGGCGCCCACCAGATTGCCAATGAAGAGGATGCGGGTTTGCGAGCAAGCCGTTTGGGGCTGGCCGAAGCTGTGCTGAAGCAACTGGAATGCGGTCTCGATCTGTTGGGAATCCGCGTGCCGGAGCGTATGTAGCGACCGGAAACGGCGGTGACCGCGTGCATGTCGGTGTCATGGGATTCTGTCGGCGAGATTGATTTTAAGTATTCGTGCCCCCATGTTTTCGGGGTGGTTTGTGTATGAGCCACGAAACCGATGAGGCATGAATGACTGATTTGGCGACGATACCTGTTGATGAACCGGCCGAACCGAAATGGGAGCTTGCGGCGCAGTGGAGCCGGGCGTGGCGGGTCGTTAAATGGTCGATCACCGCGATGCTGGCAGTCTCTTTCCTGCTGGTTATCGGACAGGGATTTTTGTTTTACCGCGTTTTCGCTGATGTTCATCCCGCGCTGGGGATTGCGTTTGTGGCGTTGCTGGCGGCGATGTTGTTTCTGTTGGTCGGACGCCCCTTGAAGGCGTATTTCACCACACCAGTTGTGGCGACGCCGCCGGATATTGATCTGGACCCCGCAGCGCCGACGCGTGCCGCGTTGCTTGCGCGACTGGCCTATGATGTAAAATTTATCAAGGCGCTGAGGCGGCATCCGGATTTGAAGGATGATCGGGCGGCAATGGAATTGGCGCTAAGCGAGGCGCAGGCTTTGATGACCCGCGTAAAAAGCGGCCCCGAGGTGCAGACGGGCGATGTTGCCAAGACGCTCGCCGCCTTTGAGATGGATCATATCGAGGCGCGCTTGAAACCGCTGGATGCCAAGGTTGATAAGCTGATCCACACAGAAGCTGTGGGTATTGGCATAGCGACGGCGGTGAGCATGAATGGCACTGTGGACGCGTTTATCGTGTTGTGGCGCAGCGCCAATCTGGTGGCGAAGATTTCGCGGATATATTTCGGACGACCCAATTTTCGAGGCAGCATGATCGTGTTGCGCGATGTGGCCGTGATAGTGGTGGCCAGCCGGGCGCTGGAGGATGTGACTGATGTGACGGGCGATATTATCGGCAGCGTGCTGGGCCGCATGGGCGGCTTGGTGGCGGGGCCGGTAATGGATGGCGCGATCAATGCGATGATGGCGCTGAAGCTGGGCTATCTGACCAAGCGGCGGTGCCGAAGTTTCCGTGGGTGGCAACCGTCTCAGGCGCGCTCTATTTCTGCGGAGGCGTTGGGCTTTGTGAAAAAAGAGTCTGGCTCTGTGGTGAGCGAATTGATGAAGGCATGCGGGGGGCTGACCTCCACCGCAGCAAAGGCCACCGAAAGCGTGATGACGGGATCGAAAAATGCGTGGTCTACGATACAGAGCTGGTTCGGTGTGCGCGGCACTGGCGCAGGGGGCGGTAGCGGCGCAGGTGTTTAAGCGCTGAACAGGGCTTTGACTTTTTCCATATCATAGGGGCGCTCTGTCAGGGTTTCGGCATCCCATTCGCTGCGCTCGATACCGAAGAAGTCTCCGCCATAGACGTGGATGGCGCCTGTGAAGCGATCGAGCGGGTTTGCGACAGAGTGGATTATGTCGGGGCCGAGCGGGACGACATCGCCAGCGCTGAGGCTACGCGCGCCTGCCGCTTCGAGTTTTCCGTCTGGATCATCCTTGAGACGACGCCAGAAGATATTGTCTTCGCGGCCCGTATAGATACCGATCACCGCCCACATATTATGATTGTGCGGCGCGAGAATCATTCCGGGCTTCCAAACGAGATTGGCGATGGTCAGCGTGTCTGACTGGTAGAGTGGGGTGAGGCCGCTCGCCGTGGGTTTGCCGACAATGTTCATGACTGTGTCTGGGTTCTCAAAGGCACGCTCGACCACAGCGAGGGCGGTGTGATGCGTGGGATCTTGATCAATGGCTGCGCGGCAGTCTTCAATGAATGACTCGAGTGATTGCATGACGCCGGGGCCTCTTTGAGCGAGTGATTGAATATTGGTCAGTTTATGCGGGGGCTGTGGAAAAATCTCAATAGTGCTTGCGGGGCGCAGGAATCGTCACTAGCAACGGAATGAGTTCATCCCTCCCGGGAGAGAGCAGCCTGATATGAGGCTGCCGCCGAAGGCGCAACCGCCCCGGAAACGCTCAGGCAAAAGGACCGGGAGAGGAACAACACGCTGGAAAGAGGCGGGCCTATGGGTGCTGTCTCGCCGAAGGAGCAAGTGGGCCGCTTATCTGGCTGCGCGGAATCTCTCAGGCACCAAGGACAGCGGGGGCAGCGTTTAACGTTCGGCAATTTGCCGTGACGCTTGCCTTTGATGGATGGTGCTGATGTCAGATGACACGAGCTTGAAGACGACCGCGCTGCACGCCCTGCATATCGAGCTGGGCGCGAAGATGGTGCCGTTTGCGGGCTATGACATGCCGGTGCAATACCCGATGGGTGTGAAGGACGAGCATTTGTGGACTCGCGCCAAGGCGGGCCTGTTCGATGTGTCTCACATGGGGCCGTGTTTTCTGTTTTTGAAAGAGGGGCTGGGCGAGGCGGGCGCGCATGAGACAATTGCAGCGCTGATCGAGCGGTTGGTGCCGAGCGATATTAAAGGGCTGAAGCCAGGGCAATCGCGCTTGTCTGTCTTGTTGAATGACGAAGGCGGTATTCTTGATGATCTGATTATCACGCGGATGCCGGATGAGAGCTTGCAAGGGATGCTCTATATCGTCGTGAACGGGGCGATGAAGGCGCAGGACTGGGCGCTGATGGAAAGCGCGCTAGGCGACGAGGTGATGTTGCAGCGGGCCGATGATCGCATCCTTGTGGCATTGCAGGGGCCAGAGGCGGAGGCGGTGATTACCCCGCATTTCCCTGAAGCAGCGAAGTTGGAGTTTATGCGTTGCGCGCACATTCAGCGCGATGGCGAACGGTTCATGCTGGCGCGGTGTGGTTATACTGGTGAAGACGGTTTTGAGGTGTTGTTGCCGGCCAATGATGTCGGGTTGGGGATTGTCAAAGATTTGTTAGCGGATGAGCGCGTGGAGCCGATAGGGCTGGGCGCGCGCGATACGCTGCGCCTTGAGGCCGGATTGTGCCTTTATGGTCATGATATGGATGCCTCGCGGGAACCAGTGGAGGCCGGCCTTGGCTGGGTGATCCAGAAGCGGCGACGCGAGGCGGCGGATTTTCCGGGTGCAGATCGTATTCTGGCGGCGCGTGAGGCGGGGCCTGCGCAAAAGCGGGTGGGGATACAGCCATTAGAGCGGGCACCCGCGCGTGAAGGCACCGAGATTGCGATTGATGGAGAGGTTGTCGGCATTGTGACATCTGGCGGTTTTGGGCCGAGCGTCGAGGCGCCAATTGCAATGGGTTACATCAATGCGGGGTGCGCGAAGGCGGGCACGAAGATTGATTTAATGGTGCGGGGTAAAGCCCGTGCTGCGGAAGTGGTCGATCTGCCATTTGTTCCGCATAATTACAAACGCTAAGCGAGGGTTTTGGGATATGACCGTTTATTACACGAAAGAGCATGAGTGGATCAGTGTTGAGGGGGAGGTCGGCACAGTCGGCATTACCGCTTACGCCGCAGAGCAATTGGGCGATGTAGTTTATGTTGAGCTGCCGGATGCGGACGCTGAATTTTCCAAAGGTGACGAGATGGCCGTGGTGGAGAGCGTGAAGGCGGCGTCTGATCTTTATGCGCCGATCAGCGGCAAGGTGACCGAAGGTAATGCCGATCTGGCCGATGCGCCGGAAACTGTGAACGAAGACCCCGAAGGCAAGGGCTGGTTTGTGAAACTGGCGCTAAGCGATGCAGGCGAATTGACCGAGTTGATGGACAAGGCGGCGTATGACGCCTTCTGCGCGGGGCAGTAGGCTGATGTTTACTTATGGCCCGTTCGAAATGAAAGACGACGCCGAGCGCATTGAGTTTATCGAGCAGCGCACGTTCGCAAATGTGATCGCGTCGTCTGAGACGGGGCCGCAGGCGGCGCATGTGCCGATGATCGTTCAACGTGATGATGCAGGAAATGTCTATCTGGAGGGGCATGTCGCCCGGTCGAACCCGATGGCGAAACTGGCGGCGGGCGGGGTGCCTTCATTGGCGATATTCAATGGTGTCGACGCGTATGTGACGCCATCATACTACCCGTCTAAACAGGTGCACGGGAAAGTGGCACCAACCTGGAACTATATCGCGGTGCACGCGACGGGCGTCTTGGACACATTTGACGATGCGGGCGAACTGCGCGGGCATTTGGAGGCGCTGACGGGAAAGCTGGAAGGCGGGCGCGAGGTGCCGTGGACTGTGGCGGATGCGCCGGAAGATTTTACCGAGAAGATGGTAGCCGCGATTATGGGGCTGCGTCTGCGCGTGACGGCGCTGGAGGGTGTTCGCAAGTTGAACCAGAACCAACGTGATGCAGATTTGGTGGGCGCGCGGGACGGATTGTTGGCGTCTGGTGATGTTATGTCGAAATTGGTGGCCGAAGAAATGGCAAAGGAAAGCGGGCGATGAGATACCTTCCCCTGACGGATGAAGACCGTAACGAGATGTTGAAAACGATCGGCGCAAAGAGCGTTGATGCGTTTTATGAGGACGTGCCCAAGACAGCGAGGCTGGGCGGACAGATCGAGGGGTTGCCCGATCATCAGGGCGAGTTGGCAGTCGAGCGCCATATGACCGCATTGGCGGCGAAGAACCGGACGGCATCGTCTGGTCCATTTTTTGTGGGCGCGGGGGCGTACAAGCATCATGTGCCTGCCAGTGTTGATATGATTATTCAGCGGTCTGAATTTCTGACGACGTATACGCCTTACCAGCCGGAAATTGCGCAAGGCACATTGCAAACCCTGTTTGAATTCCAGACGCAGGTGGCGGAATTGACAGCCATGGATGTGGCCAATGCGTCTATGTATGACGGGTCAACCGCGTGTGCGGAAGCGGCCGTGATGGCGTGTCGGGTGACGCGGCGGAAAAAAGTGATCCTGTCTGGTGGCGTTCACCCGCATTATGCCGAGGCGACGAAAACCTTGTGTGAGGCGCAAGGGCTGGAGGTTGTGTGGTTGCCCGTCGCGGTGGACGGCGAAGCGGCGCTGATCGAGGCGCTGGATGATGAGACCGCTTGCGTGATTGGCCAATCGCCGAACGTGTTTGGCACGGTGACCGATTTGTCTGATGTGGCCGAGGCCGCGCATGAGAAGAA
>JBOEGK010000066.1:0-2160 GCA_050633385.1 Hyphomonas sp. | reverse complement strand
AAAAATCTATCCACGCTTTTTCCACCAAAAAAACTCTCATTTTACTCTCATTAGAGTCTCATTTCGGTATCATTTTATCTCGAGCGCCCATTTCCCTACGAAGATACCTGCGCAGGCAGGTATCTTTCACGGAACAAGGCCTCAAGTACTGGTTCCATCCCAAATGACTCATAAATCCATCACCTGAGCAGGTGTGAAGCAAAGCAGTTCAGGCGCGTGTAATTTGATCTAGTGATATGACACAAATGGCAGGTTTCAGGATTATAATGGCGCTCGACAAATGAAGACCATCTGGCAGGAATTCGCCAAAAGGCGACGGTCGCAGTTGAAAGTTGAGCGACTCACAAGTTCTTAATTTGTCATTTGTATTTCAACTGAATAGCTAACTTTCTGGCGTATATTGGGGATAGTTAATTGAGTTCGAAAATAGCGGCCATTGTCTCAATCGGGTTAATTTTTCTAACTGGATGCACCTCGACTCAATACGCGATGAATGCATTTGCGAACGCTCCCGAGGTGAAAAAGATTCCACTAAGGTCTGGTGACGACTTAGCCATCTATCATTTCGATACTAGTCCAAATCCCGAGCGCTCGATTTTCTTTGTGTCGGGTTCTGGCTGCGTATCATTGCGGTATTTTTTGAAAGACTATTTCGCAGGACTACCCTCCGGATATCGTGTGTATGCGGCTCAAAAGAAAGGTGTTGCTGCATTTGAAACTGGTGCCTCCTGCTCGGAGAAGTTCATCGAAAACTATAGTTTCAAAGCGCTGCTGGAGACGAACAAACAAGGATTGATTTGGTCTACTGTTGATTTTGGAAAAGCACCTACGGCCATCATCGGAGTCTCGGAGGGAGGGACGCTAGCCGCAGCGCTTGCAGCTGAAAATCCTGAAATAGAGAACCTAGTCATCATCGGAGCGGGCGGTATGACTTTTCGAACGGAACTCGAGATTCTTGCCGAACGCCGGGGCAATATCGAACAACTTCAAAGAGGGTTTGCAGCTATAGAGAAAGACCCTTCATCCACGACCAAAACATTTTGGGGACATCCACACGCCTACTGGTCGTCCATGCTGGATATCAATCCCATGGAATATTTTGCTGTCACGACGCAAAAGGTTTTCATATTCGCTGGCGCTCTCGATGAGAGCGTGCCGTCAGAATCACCAGTCCTTCTAGCGAATACACTTCGGGAAGATGCGGGCCGAACCGTCATCATCGATCTTGTTTCCGGCGCAAACCATATACTTAAGCGAGACGGCGAAGACTTGAAGCCTCAAATCATGTCAAACTTAGATCATTGGTTTCAACAAGCCCATGAGTTGGAGCCTTAAGTCGATTGATCGGATACCCATACAACATCCGCCATTCACGTGAGTGATCAAACGACCGCTATGGGCCAAACTTACCCGGTCGGCTCGATAGTGCTGAGTGGCAGAAAAGAGCGGTTACAGACAGTCAAAGTCGCGGCCATGCGGAGTCAATGGTGACGAAATCATGAGTCATCTCGAATGGAATCGCTACTCAAGAGCAAAGCGAGATGACGGGAGATGGATCCCAGCCTCCGCTGGGATCGTCGAATTTGATGTAGGCTCACCGCGCTTCATCGGTGGGCTTTAGCGCTTTTTGACAAATTCCGCGCGCAGGACGAGGCCGCGAATGCTCTCGAAGCGGCAATCAATCTCCTGCGCGTCCCCGGTCAGTTTGATCGACTTAATGAGCGTGCCACGCTTCAGCGTTTGCCCTGCACCTTTGACATTCAGGTCTTTGATCAGCGTAACGGCATCGCCATCCTGCAAAAGATTGCCAACCGCGTCGCGCACCTCAACCGTATTCGCCGCCGCCTGCTTCGCTGCGAGTTCTGACGCTGGCATCCACTCACCGGATTCTTCATCATAGACATAATCATCGTCGCTCATGGCGCACTCCTGTTTCGGCACTCATTACAATCTGCCCCACTCCACCAACAAACAATTCTCAAGCAAAATGCAAGCGACGGTACTTGCCCTTGAAGTATAAGAGCGGGTCGCGGCGGGGTTCGTAGCGGGCGCGTTCTACGTGGCCTATTAGAATGATGTGGTCGCCGCCATCATGTTCAGCGTGGCGGCGGCATTCGAAGTTGACGAGGGCGCCGGTGAGGATTGGCGCGCCGTTTTGGC
>JBOEGK010000065.1:0-5705 GCA_050633385.1 Hyphomonas sp. | reverse complement strand
GTCACGGTCGATCCGGTAAATGATAGTCCTGAAACGGTTCAATCAATTACTGACCGCACGGGAGTAGATGGACAATCGGTCACTCCAATCGAGACCGCCCAAGCATTCTCTGACTTAGACGGAGATCCGTTGACCTTCTCCGCAACCGGCTTGCCCACTGGCCTGCAAATCGATCCTGAAAGTGGAGTGATCACGGGAACGCTTGACAGCAATGCCTCTCAACAAGGGCCCTACACTGTAACGGTGACTGCTACCGATTCTGCTGGCGCCACCACGACAAGCGACTTCTTGATAAACGCCATCAATGATCCTGTAGAGGCACGGCCAGCCACACCGATCAACCTGCAAGATGGTCAAGTGATCGACCTCCCTGTCACGAACCTTTTCAACTCCCCTGACGGCGATCGCCTAAGCTATGCTGTGTCGGGACTACCTGATGGCCTTCAATTTGATATCCGTACAGGTGTCATCTCAGGCACAGTACCAAGCGATGCGAGTGAAAACGGCCCATTCACAATCACAGTAACGGCCGACGACGGACAAGGCGGCTCAGCTACGACCGATCTGCTCTTAGACGTCACCAATCCCGCTCCGACGGCGGTGCCAGGAGGTGCAGATGCAATACCTAACCTCATTCCTGGAGAACCAACCCGCATTGATACGTCAGCGTTCATCATCGATCCCGATGGAGACAGCCTAACATTCACGGCGGCTGGCCTTCCGGAAGGTTTGAGTATTGACCCTGATACCGGCTTGGTAACGGGTACGCCTCCACAAACTGCTACGAATGACACACCGTACACCATCACCCTGACCGTAACGGATGGCCAAGGCGGGACCGTCACGACCGAGTTCGAAGTTATTGTCGGCCGCAACGCTGCCGCGCCGGTTCAAGAACTTATAGATTTAGGTACTCACAATGACAAAAATGTAGCAGAATCGGTCGAAGTTACTGAGGCACCGACCACGATCAATGAGGTCATTTCGCCAAATCAACTTGCAAAAACCGAAACCCGGATCACTGACACCCTATACACTGAACCCTCGTGGGACGGGCGTATGGCGACAGACTCTCAGAATTTCAACTTCCAGGGAGGCGTATCGCGATCACAGGTCAGTCTGGGGGATTCAGACGGCGACCTAATCGTCGAAGCGACCATTCGCGAAGGCATCGTTTATGTCCAACTCTGGGAAACATTGTCGACGAGTTCGACAGAGATGACCAATTGGCTCATCGAAGCCATTGATGGCGAACTCCCCGCATGGATAGACGTGACCGATACAGGGCTATTGATCGTCAACCGCCCAGCGGACGCAACTGAAGTATCTTTCCGTGTTCGCGCGATACTCGATGGCACGGATGTATTATCCGGCGAGTACGAAATCGACCTCTCTTCCGGTGAGGTCACCCTAGACGGGCAAGTCGAACGCAGGCCTGCAAACTTCAATGAACAAGTTGAATGGAAGTCACACCAGTCCGAGAGACAGGCCGCATCGCTGACAGCGGCGCTAAATTTAACCAAATAGTGATAAATATCCGCATACTGTATAAAATATATTACTCAAAAGCACCTAAACCCATGAATTACACACGCAAGTTTATTGCACCAGTTCTTCTGGGCATAACAATGACTACCTCTAGCGCCGTCGCCTCGGAAATTGACGGCATGAGCGCCAACGTCACTCCCAGCGTAGCGCCAAAAACCGAACCCGTCAGCGCTAGAGGTGTCATCAAAGCAGCGCGGGAGGCAGAGGTTTCAGTAGCATTGTCTGCACGAATCTCGAGCATGCCCTACTCGACCGGCGACTCGTTCAAGAAGGGAGCCACGCTTGTTCGCTTTGATTGTGAACGGATCAGCGCGGAACTGGAAGCGCTAAAGTCCGCGAAATCCGCGTTAGAGAAAACCGAGGCAACCTCACGCGAACTGTTTGCGCATGGTGCAGCGGGACAACTCGAACTAGATCTCGCCACAGCAGACGTACAGCGAGCCGATGCCGAGGCCCGCGCCAAGCGCGCGCAACTAAAAGATTGCGTCATCAGAGCGCCTTATGCTGGCTATGTCGTTAAAACCCATGTCGACCCGTTCGAAACACCCTCAACCGGCTCTCCTCTTTTGAAGATTATGGACAATGGCCCGCGTGAGATCGAAATGATTGTGCCCTCCATGTGGTTGCGATGGCTTAAAGTCGGCACGACATTTGACTTCAACATCGATGAAGTCGGTGTGTCTTACCCCGCAAAAATATCCCGCATTGGGCGCGCCGTCGATCCGGTGAGTCGTACGATTGAAATCACAGCGACCTTCACAAGCGATTCTCCCGCCGCGATCGCCGGTATGAGTGGTGTAGGACATTTCAATGCCGAGGTAAGCCATTGAACAAACCCGTCATCCACCATTCAATTGCTCAGAATGAATCGAAAAGCTTCGCCCTCCCTGGCACGAAGAGCGTAGAAGATATCAAGTTCGACTCTTCAAAGGCGCAAGGAACCGATCATCGCCTCGAACTTCTCCTCACATTGGAAGGGGAAGCCCTGCGTGCGCCAGACCGGCGAACCTTGCGTCATTTCGCAGTAAACAAAACTAGGCGCCTCGTATCCCACGATCAGGCCATATTCTTTGTAACCGATCCGACCCCAGGCAAGCGTGGCTTTGTCGCTCGATCTATTTCCGGTCAGGCGATGGTGGATCGCACCTCGCCACTGCTCTCTTGGCTGGAAAGCCAAATCAACGCGCAAATTAAACCTAAAGACGGCGACAAAGCGAGACCAATCACGCTAGATAGCGAAACTCTTCACACCGACAAAGCTAACTCCGGAGCATTTCGCTATCCCTTCGCCAGCGGCCTATGGCTTGGACTTGGCAGTAATGCCGGGCTCCTCCTGACCAAATCCACCAGCTGGCACGAAAACGAAATACGCGTACTTCGACGCATTTCCGATGTCTACGATTGCGCATGGCGGGCCCTCGACCCAATAAAAGTTCGCAAAGACTCCCCTAAACGTAAGACGTATATCGTCCGCTGTTTGCTCGGCACCACTGCATTGGTGATGCTATTCCCCGTCTCAATGACGACGCTGGCACCCGCCGAAATCGTTGCAGTCACGCCACAAATCGTAACCGCTCCACTTGATGGTGTAATCGCCGAAATTCACGTCGCACCCAATGCTGTCGTAAAAAAGGGAGATTTGCTCGCCAGTTACGTGGCCACAGATACCCGAAACGAATATGCGCTGATGGTTGAGGAAATGCAGGTCGCCGAAGCCCGTCTCGAACGGACCCGGATCGCCTCCTTCATGGACCCAGATACAAAACGAGATATCCGCATAATGGAATCAGAGGTCGAATTGGCACGATCTCGATTGGATTATGCAAATGAACGATTGGGCAAGGCGCAACTCATCGCCGATCGTGATGGTATTGCTCTGATATCTGATCCGGACAGCTGGACCGGTAAACCCGTCGCCGTCGGCGAACGCATTCTGCAAATCGCGAACCCCGAAAAAGTGGAAATTCAAATTCAAGCTCCAGTTTCAGACGGTGAACTTCTGCAACAGGGCGCTCGTGTCCGCATGTTTCTTGATGCTCAACCGCTCAAAGCACTCGAAGGCGAATTGCGAGGCGCAAACCACTTTGCCGAAACGACACCTGAAGGCACCCTCGCATATACAGCCTCGGCACAGTTACAAACTGACACGCCGCCACGTCTGGGCGCTCGGGGTATTGCAAAGATTCATGGCAATCGGGCGCCGCTGATTGTTTGGCTTCTGCGTAAACCCTTCGTATCGGCCCGCCAATTCCTGGGTATCTAGTGGCAGAGACTCCCAACCTCCCCGAATTGCGTACTGACCTGTCCCTCATGGAGGGGCCGACACTTCGCAGTGGGGCACGCACGTCCCTCATTTATGACCCCGTCCGCAATAGCTATTTTAGAATCGGCGACAAAGTCGTCACACTGCTAGGCAAATGGACGACGATCCAACCTGTGGACTTGCTTGAACAGATGCATGCGGGCGGCCATGAGGCCATAACGCTCACTGATATCGAAGAATTGCGAAACTTCCTTATCGTCAATCGGCTTGTCATCTGTGATGGTGCGCACGATTATGCCGGGCTCGTCAAACAGGAAGAGCACGCATCCCCTCCCCTGTGGCAACAGGTCTTGCACAAATATATCTTTGTGCGCATCCCTCTGTTAAGACCAGAGCGCTTTCTACAGGCCACATACAAATTCGTCGCCCCACTGTTCACCCGCGCGGCATGGGTCATTATCGGATTGGCTGCTCTGACAGGTTTCTATCTGGTTTCCCGTCAGTGGGACGTGTTCGTGACAACATTCTTGCATTTTTTAAGCCCCGAAGGCGCGTTATTCTACGGCCTGTCCCTTCTGCTCATTATGTCAGCGCACGAATTCGGACACGCCTACGCCGCTCATAGATATGGTTGCCGAACCTCCACTATCGGCGTGGCCTTGATCGTCCTGCTACCGATTTTATACACAGACACAACCGATGCCTGGAAGCTGACAGACCGCCGTAAACGGCTGGTAATAGATGTCGCCGGTATTGGTGTTGAATTGATCATTGCGACAATCGCCACCCTGCTCTGGGTGTTCCTGCCTGACGGCGCGGCCCGAAGCGCAGCTTTCTTCGCGGCAACATCAAGCTGGATTCTAAGTCTACTGATCAATCTAAACCCGCTTATGCGGTTTGATGGCTACTATGTCCTGTCAGATACCATCAATATACCTAACCTGCAGTCACGCAGCTTCGCATTCGGAAGATGGCAATTGCGGGAACTTTTATTCGGGCTGAAAGAACCGGCTCCAGAGTTGGTCAAAAAATGGCAAGCTCGCGCATTTGTCTGCTTCGCTGTCGCGACGTGGATCTACCGTTTCTTTCTTTATCTGGGGATTGCTCTGTTGGTACATGCTATGTTCGCAAAAATTCTTGGAATTATTCTTTTCGTGGTGGAGATTGCCTTCTTTATTGGCCGCCCGGTTCTCAACGAGGTTAAAGGTTGGGTAAAGCTCCGGCCCACAATTGCGCGCAAGAAACGCTGGCGCACAACCAGTGTGGCTCTTATCGCGCTTGGCGTGTTTATGTTCGTGCCCTGGCGATCTGCTGTTACCGCCCCGGCTGTTCTCGAACCCAGCCAAGTGGCCAACATCTACCCTCCCGTCTCGGGACGGATTATCGACATACAGGTAAAAGACGGTGACCTCGTTAAAGAAGGTCAGCTTCTATACCGCATCGACCTGCCTGACATCCAGCACGAATTAAAACAGAGCAAAATACAAATCAAGCTCATTGAAGACAAACTCGACCGGCGTGTTGCAGACATGATAGACCGCACAGATTCAACGATTCTCATCCAATCCCTCGTCTCCGCGAAAGAACGTGCGAGCGGATTGGAGCGTATATTGTCTGACGCAACCATCCGTGCACCCCATGATGGCATTGTCATCGACATGGACCGTCGTCTCGGCGTTGATCAATGGGTCAATGAGGCCAATTTGCTGACCAAGATCGTCAATGATTCCACCTATCGAGTTCGCGCCTATGTTTCAGAAGATCAGGTGGCGCGGCTGAATACCAACGCAGACATCAACTTTATCTCAAACGATGCGTTAAGCGCTAAAGCCCGGGGCAAAACACGTTCGATCGCCTCTGCGGCCACGCCTATCCTATCTGATCCGGAATTCAT
>JBOEGK010000064.1:0-7009 GCA_050633385.1 Hyphomonas sp. | reverse complement strand
ATCCAGCGATTAAAAGTCAGGCGGTAAACCCAAGTGGAGAAACTTGCTTTCGACGCGGTGTAAAGATTGGCTTTCTGCCATACAGTCACGAGGGAATCTTGAACAATATCTTCCGCAGTAGAGCCTGTTTCGCCCCGATGCATCAGCCACGCCTTCAGACGCGGTGCGTAATGGGCCACGAGTTCGTTGAATGCCTCAGCACTTTGCTCTGACGCAATCTGCCTCATAAGCTCTGCGTCTCGCGCTGCACGTCCAGTAATCGCAGTCACGCTAGCGCCTCCGGAGCGTGGTGGTTTGATATCTGCGACCACAGGGGCTTGGGGATTTTTTGCACTCATAATTTCTCCATTGAGAAGAGTACGTACAAGACCTGGTTTTGGATGAAGTCATCCAAACGAATGCCTGAGCCGTATTGAAACTGTGAATGAGGAGAGAACTTTTGGCGTACAATTTCGATACACTCGGTGCAAATGGTTCATCCAGTCCCGCGGGCGGGCGCAAACGTCGGGTTGCTGTAGTAGGATCGGGCATTTCGGGTCTTTCTGCTGCTTGGGCTCTACAACATGATTGCGACGTAACAGTGCTTGAAAAGTCTGGGCGTATAGGTGGACATACGAATACAGTGATTATTGATACACCAGATGGTCCTTTGCCGGTAGATACTGGTTTCATCGTGTATAACGAGCCGAATTATCCTAATCTTACAGCGCTGTTTAAGCGATTGGGGGTGGCGACCAATGATACACGAATGCATTTTTCTGTTTCAGCGCGTGAGCGAGACATGGAATATGCGAGCCACAGTGTGGGTGGATTGTTCGCGGATCTGCGTAACGTCGCGCGCCCGAGATTTTACTCGATGCTCTCAGATTTAATGCGGTTTCATTCAGCTGCGCCAAAATTGGCAAACAGCCAGTCTGATGTCACCATTGGCGAATTTCTTGAAACAAATGGCTATGGTAAATCATTTGCCTCGGATCATTTGCTGCCAATGGCGGCGGCGATCTGGTCCTGCCCAGCCAGCGCTATCCTTGATTTTCCGGCCCGTAGCCTCGCTCGTTTCTTTGTGAATCATGGTTTGGCCGAGCTGCGTACGGCGTTTCCTTGGAAATCTGTAGACGGTGGTAGTCATAGTTATATCGCGCCGCTTATTGCGGGGTTTGCGGACAAAATCCAACTGAATACCGAAGTCATTGAAGTCGTTAGACGAAATGGACGGGTTTTCGTGTCATTGCAAACAGGCGAAACGCTGGAATTTGATGATGTAATCTTGGCGTGCCATGGCCCTCAATCGCGCTCGTTGCTGGGAGATGCCGACGCAACCGAAGCCGGTATTCTTGACGCATTTCGTACGCAAGCGAACAAAGCTGTTTTGCACACTGATCCAGCGTTGATGCCCAAACGCCACCGAGCGTGGGCAAGCTGGAACTATCTGAGTGAACAGGGTGGCGAACAAGAATTGTCTGTGACTTATTGGATGAATGCATTGCAAAAGCTGGATACGGAGCAAAACTATTTCGTCACGCTAAATCCTGCTGTTGAACCTGTTTTGGATCAAACGATCGCCGAATTTAACTATCATCATCCTATATTCGATGCGGCTAGTTTTAAGGCCCAGCGTGACATTTGGGATATTCAGGGCAATGGACACGTCTGGTATTGCGGTGCTTGGCTCGGTTACGGGTTTCACGAGGATGGATTGCAAGCTGGGCTTGCGGTAGCGGAGCTTATGAGCGATTGGCGCCGGCCATGGACGTTTGACTATGCGAGTGAGAGATTGGCTAGAGACATATCAAAATTGGCTATAGCAGTATGACATCTGCTCGTTTCTATTCTGGCGAAGTTTCGCACCAGCGATTTGGTTCGATTGTCCATAAATTGCGGTATAGAATCACGTATCTGTTGTTGGATTTAGATCAGCTGCAAGAGGCCAGTAGTCGCTCTCGGTTTTTGAACATAGGTAAGCGAGGTTTATTGTTGTTCAATCCGCTGGATCATGCCGACGGCAAAAGTCATGATCTTGCGGGATGGGTGCGGAGTAAACTTAAGGAGGAAGGAGGTGGTGAGGATGCCGCGACGATCAAGCTGTTAACTCTTCCGAGAGTGTTTGGGTTCGTTTTTAATCCGTTATCGGTTTATTTTGTGTATGATGCCACTGGCCGATTGTGTAATATCCTTTATGAGGTGGGCAATACGTTTTCTGAACGCCATTACTATCTATTTAGTACGAAACTAACATCTGTTGTGCAAAAGCACAGTTGCGATAAGTCGTTTTACGTGTCGCCGTTTTTTGACGTGAGTGGCGCATATCATTTCAAAACCTTGCCGCCCGGTGAGACAATGTCGGTACATATTCGATATGATGACGACAAGGGAAACAAGGCAATGACAGCGACGCTGACGGGCACTGCCAGCGATGTGACTAATTGGAGTTGTATTAAACTCTTGGCGAGATTTCCATTGATGACAGTAGGTGTTGTCGTTGGAATTCATTGGCATGCTTTGAAACTTTGGCTGAAAGGCGCACGTTATCGGAATCATGGGCCAAAATCAGAAGAGATTCGCACAACATATTCTTCAACCTCTCAATAATATCCAAGGACGAAGTGCATGATGGATTCAATAGGCCGTTCACAAATTGAACTCCCGCTCTCTGCTGCTATGCGTCTCGCTTGGGACAGTCTCGGAGGGAAACGAGAGTGGGCGGGTCGCGTGCGCGGCCTGGCCGGATTGATCAGCAGAGGAGTAACGATTCAGTCATCAGGTGAGCTGCGAGAAGATCAGCTTATATTCCGTGAGAAATTGGTTTTCTCAGATGGTGTAGAACAGTCGAGAGAATGGAGCATTGAGGAAACACGCGCGGGGCTAAATTTAATCGCCAATGATGTAGAACTTTTGCGTGAAGGACGTAACGAAGAGGGTAACTTGGTATTTGATTATCGGTTGCGCCTTGGACCGTTAATGTGTGACTATCGGGATCAATTTACACCGTTACCGAATGGCAGGGTATCAAATGTTGGTAAAGTGTATTGGCGGGGTATACGGATTATGACTATAAAATTGGAGGCTACACCTGCTTCTTAAACGTTACGATGTGCCGGGAGAAACCGTTTTGAAAGCGGGAAATATAGCCATGGCGGCAGCATCGACATGAGTTTTAGCGACCACGCTAAGCGTCGGGGGAAAGCAATTTCATAACGATTGCTCTCCAGACCTGCAATTATCCGTTTTGCGGCTGGCTCTACATCCATGAGTAGAGGCATTGGAAAGTCATTTTGATCGGTGAGGGGTGTTTTTACAAAACCCGGAGAAATGAGCCTCACGCTAATGTTGAACGCTGCAAGTTCTGCACGCAGGGTCTCGGCCAAACGCATCAGACCGGCCTTGCTTGCGCAATAGGCACCTGCATTTGGCAGTCCTATATACCCCGCGACAGAACCCATTATCGCAATCGTGCCCGCGCGTTGAGATTTCATGATTTCGATTGCTGGCGCCAAAGAATTTAGCGTTCCGATATAGTTAACGTTCATAATTTTTGTGTAGGTTTCTAGGTTAAACTCAGCAGCATCTGTGGCGGCGTGCGTACCGGCGTTTAAAATTACGAGGTCTAAACCTCCCACGTCATCTGAGTAATGCTTGATAGCGTTGTGGGTTTGTTCAGGGTCGCGAATATTGAACACAATCGGTTTGGCATTTTTATTACCACCACAGACAAGATGAACACGCTCTTCATTTCGTCCGCATACCCCAACCTTCACGTCTTGCGACAGATATATGCGTGACAACTCAGCACCAATGCCGCTTGATGCGCCGGTGATTAGGATTTTCTTGTATCTGGTCATGATATGCTCTCAATGCTTGCGGCGTTCAGGAGGCGCTTTGTTGGTGGTTTATTTTTTCACCAATGAATAGTGCCCGACATTGATGCGTCCGTTTCTGAAGCCAGCCTCACAATAACTGAGATAGAAATTCCACAATCGCCGAAACCGAAGATCAAAACCTAATGGTTCGATGACCTTGTTCCATTGCGCATTAAAACTATCCGACCAGCGCCTTAGCGTTTCGGCGTAGTCATCCGCAAAGTTTGTTGCGCCTTCAAAGTTGAGTTGAGCATTGCTGAATTCACTCAACAATCGAGAATGACTGGGCAGCATTCCTCCGGGGAACACATAGCGCTGAATGAAGTCAGCCCGTTTGCGATACCGTGAAAAAAGATCGTCGCGCATAGTGATAATCTGCAATGCAGCGCGCCCGCCTGGCTCGAGAAACGAGTCAAGTTTTTGAAAATAGTCTGGCCAGTATTGTTCGCCGACCGCCTCAAACATTTCAATTGATGCAACGCAGTCGTACTGACCTTCGTGGTCGCGATAGTCTTGAAGGCGTATATCCACGCGGTCAGCTAGATCTGCGCGAGCAATTCTAGCGACGGCGTATTCTTGTTGTTCGCTGGACAAGGTCAGGCAGGTTATGTGTGCACCATAGTTAGACGCAGCATATTCGGCAAAACCACCCCATCCGCACCCAATCTCCAAGACGCGGCTATTTGGGCCGATCGACAGGGTTTCGCAGATTGTTTGATATTTGACGGCTTGGGCCTGTTCCAATGATGTATTCGTGTCGGTGAACACGGCGGACGAATATGTCATACTCGGATCAAGCCATGCCTCGTAGAAATCGTTACCTAAATCATAGTGCGCTTCTATATTGCGTTTAGCGCCTGATCGTGAGTTTCGATTAAAAAAGTGGCGTACCATGTTGGCGAAGCGAACAAATTTTCGCCCAATCGCGAGGTTGCCAGCGGCATCGAAATTTTCAGAGAAAAACTCGAGTACCTTTGTTAGATTTGATGTGGTCCAGTCGCCATCCATGTATGACTCTGCAAACCCGACGTCGCCGCCATTGAGGGCCTTTGAGAATACGCTGTAGTTTGTGAGATGGAGTTCGGCCGAAGGGCCGGGCTCGCCGTGATCGAAAAGAAGTTTTCTACCGTCTGGCAACTCCACAACTAATTTTCCTTTACGGGAATTTAGGATGCCACGTCCAGCGATGCGCAGGCTAGTTGGAACGTTGGTCAATTGTCGCAAGGATTCCGGTGTCATTTTAATCATCTAAAAGCCCTCTCAATTGCCGGGATTGCTTATCGGAGCGGGTCGTATCGCTGAGCCAAATTCCGAAAAATAGTCGGCTCACATCTGGATATTTCAGTTCGCAAGTTTGAATTTTGTTGAGTGTAAAACGAATTTCGTCCGGGCTGATTTTTTGAGCGACAAATGAGTCGCCTTCGCTGACATTTGCGAAGCAGCCTTGAAGAGGGGCGCGTAGCGGGTGAAACGTTTTTTTCGGTTGAGTTGTGTGTCGTGACATTTCGGAAATTGTCGTATCGACCAATCTGTTTTCTGAGATCCTGCGCGCATAGGTTAGCTCGAGCTCGAACGGGGAATCCCAACTGAAAGCGCCGTTTTTGGCCCGCAAAGTTGCATCATAGATGTGGAGCCAGCCCACGCGAAATGATGTTTCGCCTACCACTTCATAACTCACACGTTCTTCAGCGTGGCTTACGAGTGCTGAAGGCAGTGAAGCAAGGACTGAGGCTGCTAATAGCGTTCTAAGGTGATGCAGAGGGGTCATCATTACACTACGCATGGCGGGAGAATTTGGATGAGACCACGAAGGGTTGGCTGGACACAAATCCAAGTGGCCCAAGCTGCGGAGAGTACGCATAGTCATGCGGCATGCGGCCAGCTTAGAGATAAACAGCTATAGAAGCGCCAATTCTAGGGTGTCGACTGCTAGGCATTTTGCGGGTCGGTATGTGTCGGGCAATTTTTAAGTATATGAGACTATACTTAAGTTGTTTGATGCGGTGTGCCGAAAAATGGAACCTCAAATATTTGCCAATTTCTATTGGGTGTTTAATAATTGATGTGCTTTGATTTGTGTATTATTGATTCGGGTGGCTATAGTGATGAATGCTCTTCCTTCAGCCAGCTGTATATTGTGAATCCAGTCGTGAATACACTATCAGCGCGTCCAATTGAGTGACTTTGAGTTAGATTGAGGTGATGTTTTGGCCCACAAATCCCTTGAGAATACCAACAAAAACGTATCTGACGCGTCGCAACGATCACAATCTGGTAGACCCAAAACTCGCAGGTCGCATGCTGACCGCACAGCGGCGATGCGAAAGAAGCTTATGGAGGCGGGCATCGCTTGCTTGAATGAGTTCGGGTATGGAGCCGTGACGATGCAGCGCGTGACTGACAAGGCCGAAGTTAGTCGGGGGGCGTTTTTGCACCATTTTCCGACGCGCATTGATTTGATGCTTGCGGTGGCAGAGTATGCGGCGACCCAGCAAAATGCCTTTGTGGCGAATAAGCTGCGCGAAGTGACAAATGCTGAAGCGCTGTATGAAGCTCTTACGATGACGACATGGTCAGCCATGCTTCAACCGCCAGCGATCGCATTGCTGGAAATTATGATGGGTGCCCGTAGTGATCCTGAATTGCTAAAAACGCTGCCAAAAGTGGTGGATTCATTGCAGTCTCAGCAAATGGAAGATGTTTGGATGATCGCTGAACGCATTGGCATCAAAGACCGAGAAACCGTTTTGACCATGGTGCGTTTGCATGTTGCAGCCATGCGAGGGCTGGTGCTGGAGGGGATGTATTCCAAGGATTCAGAGGCCATCGAAAACGCAATGAGTTTACTGGTCAAATATAAAGAACAACTGACCAAAGATCTCCGTAAGTAACGATTTCCATGCCCCATGGAGCAGACGCGTGCGCACAGCATGCAGAAGTGTGCAGTTTGATGCAGTTCAGCGCAATTCAGAGGAGTTTTGAGGCGCTATGATGGTGGTTTGAGGTATTTTTCACAATGCTGCCATGGTCGTCCCGTTCAGACGAGACATCGACCAAGAATAGCCCCTACAACCCGACAAGGCAAAATGGTCAGAATACCGCAAAAAAGCGTGCGTAGGTGAAGTGTTCTGCTGAATGGTGCCCGGGGGCGG
>JBOEGK010000063.1:0-15501 GCA_050633385.1 Hyphomonas sp. | reverse complement strand
GTGTCAGACGCCCACCACCCCATTTTGGGCAGCTCCGTCCGGCTCACCCCTTCACTCTCCAGATCAATCAACAAGAGCGACACCCCGCCCATGCCGTCGCCGCCCGTGCGCACCGCCGTGGTCAGCCATTTCGAGGTCATGCCGCCAGTGATGAACGTCTTCGATCCATTCACCCGCCAGCCATTCCCCTCGCGCACAGCTTTGGTTTTCAACTGCGCCACATCAGACCCGGCCGACGGCTCGGTAATCCCCAAACTGATCTGTTTCTCTCCAGACAGCACACGTGGGGCCACCATCTGCTTGATCTCCTCACTGCCCATCCGCATCACAGGTGGCAGGCCGATCCCATGGATCATCAGCGCAGACGACACCCCGCCCGCGCCAATCCGCGCCAATTCTTCGCTGGTGATAATGCCGTGAAACTGATCCGTCTCAGTGCCCACACCGCCATAGTCCTCAGAATAGTTCAGCCCCAATAAACCCGCCTTGGCGGCCTTGGGGTAAAGGTCACGTGGGATACGCCCCGCCTCTTCCCATTCCTCGACATATGGCATGATCTCCGCGTCAATGAATGCCCTCACACTGGCGCGCCAAAGCGCGTGGCTGTCATCCATCCAGGGACATGTCGGGCGAAGGCTATCAAATGTGATCTGTGCGGGTGTTTTCATACCCTCCAGCTTGCGCCGCGGTGACGCCCGTTTCAACACTCACCTTGCGTCAGACCCTTAACTCTTCATTGACCATCACCACAGATTTTTGCCCCAGAGATCTTGAATCAAACACCCGCCTCACCATATCGATAAGCAATAAAACAAGAAGGATAATCACCACATGCTACTTTCCACCACGCCGACACTTCAAGATCGTCCCATCGCGCAATATCGCGGCATTGTCTGCGGCGAAGTCATTATCGGGGCACATTTGGGCAAAGACATCCTCGCCAGCATCACCAACACATTTGGCGGCCGCTCCGATTCCTACGAATCCACAATCCGCGAAACCCGCGACGGAGCCTTACGCGAAATGATCACAGAAGCTGAACGTCTCGGTTGTAACGCCGTGGTCGGTGTAAAGTTCGATTATCAGGTCATCGGCCAGTCCGGCTCCATGATGATGGTCGCCGTTTCCGGCACAGGTGTTGTCACCGAATAAAGCGCCTCAATGCGCCCTGAAATGCTCGCCCAACATTGCGAACGGCCCAAAACCGCGACAAACTGCATCCTATGACCACACAATTGCACACACATGAAGGCGGCTGCCATTGCGGCGCAGTACGCTTCACCGTCAAGATAACGAACCCCTTCGATGTGGAGATTTGCAATTGCAGCATCTGCGCAATGAGCGGGAATGACCACATCATCGTTCCCGCCAGCCGCTTCACCTTGCTAAAAGGGGCCGATGCGCTCACCGAGTACACCTTCAACACACATGCCGCGCGTCACTTATTCTGCAAAACCTGCGGTGTGAAGAGCTTTTACATTCCGCGTTCAAACCCTGATGGATACGCTGTCACCTGGCGCTGTCTGAATAATTGGACACAGCTTACTCCCAATGAGTCAAACTTTGACGGTCAGAACTGGGAGGCGAACGCGGCAACGCTCGCTCACAAGTCAAAAGACACGTAAAATCAATCCATTAGTCTTTCTCAAATTCCGGAACCTCCATCGGTGGCGGAGGTGGAGGCATATCGCCCATCCCGTCCCGACGAACCTTCTTGCGCCACTTGTCGCGCTTGTCGCCTTTGTTCCGGCCACGCAAATTCCTGCTACGATCACGAGACAAAGTCCGCGCAAATACCGCTCGCTGCCTAACCGTCATCGTTTCCAAACGCGGCACAATCGCCGCGTCCAGCGCGTCATGCAAGGCTTCGTCAGCCTCTCGCATTTTTAGAATCTTTACCCGCACGTCATCCATATCAATTGGATCCGCCGCCACCACAGTACCGAGCGCTTTTCCAGCTTCTCTGCGGGCCTGCAGTTCCGGTTCAGCCGCCGCAAACGCCTCTCGGATCACTTCGCCAACAAACTTATAATCTTCATGTTCCGTCAAACTTCGCTCACCATGCCTGTCAGCGTGCTTGGGCGGGCGATGGTCGCTGCGCTTCAACAGCAAGCCAGCCGCCAACCCCAACAAAGCAAGGTTTATCATAACAGAGAGCATCAGCCAGAAAGGCAGCTGTCGTTTTTGTGGCATATCACTCATACTCGCCCTCCTGCATCAAATCATAATCACTCACGCCCAAAGCCGCCATAACCAACGTATCAACCTCATCGGCAGTCGTGTCCGTGGCAGATGCGGGCGCCGCAACGCTCAACCCTGCCGTCAACCCAACAGCCAATGACGCCAGCGCCCCGCCAATTGCTGGCCACCGCATACCCCAGCCAGGCTTACGCTGCCGGGTGCGCGCAGGCACAGGCGCAGAAGCGAGCAATTTCGTTTCCAAAGACTCACTCGGCACAATCTCCGGCAAATCAGCAAACAATGTATCAAGCGACTGCTCCAGCGTCACAGCATCAGCAAATCGCTCAGGCGCCGCCAGCAACAAGGCGCGGGCCTCTTCTTGCTCTGCTGCCGGGTGCGCCGACGGATCGGCCCCATAAGTGGCAATTAGCGTAAGAAGGCGCTCATCTTTCATCATCATCCTGCTCCGCGTTCGTCCAGTAATTGAAGTTTCAGGGTCCGCCTCGCACGAGACAAAAGGCTTTCCAACGCTTTCACTCCAATATCCATAATCTCCGCCGCCTCATTCTGCGAATGTCCCTGCAATGCGCATAACGTCAAGGCTGCGGCTTGACGTTCGGGCAACGCGGCGATTGCTTTTTCAACCGCTTTCACGCGCTGGCTCTGGTCCAGTTGCATGTCTGGCGTTGGGTCAGTTGACACTTGTTCTGGCAGCTCATCCATCAAAGTCTCACGTTTCTTTCGCAACCGATCGTAACAAAGGTTCAAAGCGACACGGTGTAACCATGTCGAAAATTTTGCGCGCGGCTCCCAAGTCGGTAAGGCTTTCCAAGCCCGCAAAAACGTCTCCTGCGTAACATCTTCAGCCTCTTCACGGTCATTCAACATTCGAAACGCTAGAGCCAGAACCGCTGGACTGTAACGTCGCACAAGAAAGGCTACGGCTGCTTGATCGCCAGCTGCCGCACGCGTTATTTGATCGAGGTCCGACGAAAATGCCACGAACTAAAACTAACGCGCCTTTGCTGCTAAGGGAACCTAACGCCTGTCAATTGACGAACGAGTAGAGCCGGGAACATGTAAATGCAGTACTAGGGGGGAGGATACTAAGTCACACACCCCCGGCTCAATTTGGTTTGCGCCTGTGGAGTAGACGCAAACCAAAACTTTATCCCTTATTCAGAGCGACGGGGCTTATGCTTCCCTTTACGCTCTTTCATTTTGGCTTTGCCAGCTTCAATCTCTTCAGCGGTTATGATGCCATCGTCATCAGCATCAAGACGGTCAAATCCTTTGTTCGAATGTGCGGATTCAAACTCTTCTGCGCTAAGTGTGCCATTGCCGTCTGCATCCATCTTGGCGAACCGTGCAGCTTTGCGCTCTGCCTTCTTCTGGGCACGCTTTGCCTCGTGATGGGCATCAAGTTCGGCGACAGTCACTTCACCGTCACCATTGGCGTCAATCGCCGCAAATCTAGCCGCTTTATGCGCCGCGACTTCTTCTTGGGTGATGTCACCATCACCATTTGCATCAAGCTGGGCAAGGCGTTCGGCAAATTTCTCGCCTCGCTTACCGTCGCGTTTGCCATCCTGCTTATCAGCAACAGCCATCAACGGAAGTGACAATGCGGCTACGCTTGCAATCGCAAATCCAACCAGTTTAGTTTTCTTCATTGGTAGTCTCCTAAAGTGTTTCATTCGACCCTTCAGTAGTCAAACGCCCGCTAGAGACCTTTCCTTCGCTTACACCTGCAATTTTCTTTCAACAATGCGATGCGCCCGCTGTTTCATATCTCTCAAACGCTGTTCCAGTTGAACGAAATCAGAAACCCCAACAGCTCGGCATAAACGGTTTTTCAAGGCTTTGGGGAGTTCCCCAGCGATGAGGTCTGTTCCAACCGCAACGCGCTGAACCTGCTGTAATGACTGAAGAAACACCAAACCTTCACTCAGCATTTCCCAGTCTTCTGCGTCGGCAGGTTTCCCGCGCCTGATCTCCTCAATCGCACCGAGCGTATCCGGACAAATCGCCCCGGCCTCCGGCGCCAACAGCATCTGTTTTTGCGCTGCAAATTCTATATCGACGAGGCCACCTTCAGCCATTTTAAAGTCCCATAAACCCTGCCCCGGTTTTTGAACATAAAGGCGCGCGCGCATCTCGGAGATATCCGCTGCAATCGTCTGATCCGCATTCACCGCACGTGCGGCGATCGCTGACTGCGCAACATCTCGCGCGCGTTCACCCAGCGCTGCATCCCCCGCAACAAAGCGCAGTCGGGTCAGCGCCATATGCTCCCACGTCCATGCATCATCATTGTGATACGCCTCAAACGCCCTCAAACTGACTGCTACGGGGCCAGATCCACCGGATGGGCGAAGCCGCATATCCACCTCATACAACTCACCTTCAGCAGTCGGCGCGGATAAGGCTGTAATCAAGCGTTGCGTAAATCGTGTAAACCACATTTGCGCCTCTAAATCCGGCGCATCATATATCACGATCAAATCAAGATCAGAGCCAGCAGTCATCTCACGACCACCCAACTTGCCCATGGCAAACACCGCCCAAACGCCTGGCGGTGGCCCCGATTTGCGAACCGACTCAATCTCTGCCGCGTGCGCCATCTCCACAATCGTTTCATCAGCAAGCTGCGACCAGTATTTGGCCGCATCCGATGCTTTGATAAGCCCATGCAACAACCGGTGCCCAACTAAAAAGCTCTGCTCACGGTGATATCGTCGCCACTCGTCCAACACGGTCTCAAAGTCGCTATCGGCATCAAACTCAGGCGTCACCGGCACTTGGCCGCTCACCAACACCTCTAGCAATTCAGGGCGTCGCGCCAGTATCGACGCCAAACGTGGCGCCAATGCCAGCGTTGCCACCAAATCATCTAACAGATCAGGTTCAGCCAACAGCATCGATAACGTTTGCACACCTGATGACAGCCCGTCGAAAAACCGCGTAAACCAGCCAAATGCTTCGTCAGCCTCTCCTGTTTCACCCATCGCGCGCAGCATTCTCGGCAACAGCGCCGTCAACAATTCGCGCCCCCGCGTTGTGCGTGTCGCGGGCACATTTCCTCGGTGCCAATTGCGCACAATCCCAATCGCGGCCGACGGATTTGAAAAACCCAAATTACTTAGCGTCTCAACAGTTCCCGGATCATCATCAACGCCAGTGAATACCAAATTCCCGAGTGAACTATTCTCATCATCTGGCGTCTCTGAATAGAACAGGCTGGCATACTCCGCCTGCACATATCGGCGCGTCGCTTCAAGGTCTGCATCAAATGCCGTAATATCACTATACCCGCACAAACGCGCCAGTGCCCCACGCTCAATATCATCATCCGGCACAGTATGGGCCTGCTCATCGTGTAACATCTGTATACGATGCTCCACATGGCGCAACGCACGATAAGCCGTCTTCATTTTCTCAGCTGTGTCCGGCGCAACCATCTCAGCGCCGACCAAAGCATCCATCGCGCCCAGCGTCGTATTGTCCCGCAGCTCAGGCAACCGCCCACCTTGGATCAACTGCTGTGTCTGCACGAAAAATTCAACCTCGCGAATCCCCCCAGGCCCCAGCTTCACATTTGGAGACACCGTGCTCAGACCACCTTGCCCAGACTTGGAATTGATCATCCGTTTGATCGCCTGAATGTCATTCAGCGCCCAATAATCCAGATGTCGGCGCCACACAAAAGGCTGCATGGTTTCGATGAACTGCGCCGCCACCGTCAGATCACCTGCTGCCGGGCGCGCCTTGATCCAAACCATCCGCTCCCAATTCTGCCCAACGCTTTCATAATAGCCCTGCGCCATACGGGTCGAAACAGCCAACGGTGTTGATGACGGGTCGGGCCTCAAACGCAAATCGGTGCGAAAAACATATCCTTCCGCTGTAAACTCACTCAGCAGGCGTATGATATCGCGTGTCACATACTGCGCAGCTTGGTCTGGTGAGATGTCACCCCCGGCAAACACATCGGGGTCGTAGAACACACAAAAATCAATGTCGCTGGAATAGTTTAATTCAAACGCACCCATTTTGCCCAACGCAATCGCAAACAGACCCGCCCCTTGGAGCCCACGCGCATGCAGCGCCGTCGCCATAGACGTCTCCAACGCGGCACATGAAAATCGCGTCAGCGCGTCGGTCACATCCATCACATCGCGTTGACCGGACAAATCATCTCCAGCCAATGCCAGATGTATCGCGGCCTTGGCTTGGCGCAACAAGCGCATCACCTCATCAATCCCAATCTCAGGATCGATCGCCTGCACATCCGCAAGGGCGTCTTCAAAACTCCGCCCATCGGTTTTCGCTAACAATCGGCGCAAATATGGTGCATCTTCAGCCGCCAGCTCCAGCGCGGCTGGCCCCGTCTCAGCAATCGCAGATATTTTCAGCATACGGCGATATCCCTCCAATTTATGCGCGAGGCAGCCGCAAAATTGCTTTCAATCCCGGCGCATCTTCCGGGCCGTCACCATGTTCCAACAACAGCGCCCCGCCGTGCATATCAGCCACTGATTCCACCAATGCCAACCCCAGACCAGACCCCGGCAAAGTGCGCGCAGAATCCATCCGCTGGAACCGCTGCACAATCGTCGCGCGCGATCCTTCGGGCACACCCGGCCCTGTGTCTTTCACAATCAGATCAACCATTTGCCCGGTGCCCCGTTGCACGCTCAAACTAATTGCGCCGCCTGCTGGCGTATATTTAATCGCATTGTCGATAAGGTTGGACATTGCCTGCCCAATCAAACCCTTGTCGCCCAACACCCACATATTGCGTGAGATATTGGCTTTAAACTCAAGACTGGCTTCCTCGCATGCCGGGTCAAACAACTCGGCCAGCTCTTCGCCCAGTTCGCTCACATCCATGCGCACGCGTTCACCCTCAGCGCCCGCTTCCAAACGCGCAATGCGAAGAATGGCGTTAAAAGTGTCCAGCACCCGGTCGACTTCTTCGACCGTCTCTTCCAATGTCGCCGTGGCGGCCTCAGGAGAAAGCGGTTCAGACGCGGCCACAACCAAACGATTGCGCAAACGAGACAGCGGCGAGCGCAAATCATGCGCAATAGCGTTGCCCGTATTGCGCGTCGACTCCACAAGTTTTTCAAGCTGGTCGAGCATCGCATTGATCCGTGCACCAAGCCGGTCGAATTCATCCCCACGTCCACGCACAGGCACCCGGCGACCAAGCTCCCCACCCATCACTTCTTCAGCGGTTCGCGACAACTCATCCGCCCGCCGCGCAGCACCGCGTGAAATCAATAATCCGCCAAGCAGAGATAGCCCCAATCCAATTGGCGCGGCAATGAAGATCGCATTCTGGATTCGCCCTACAATTTCAGTCTGCTGTGCGGTATCAAACGCAACCATCAAGGTGCCACCATTGTCCCGCAGGCGGACAATACGGCCCGCCGCGGGGATGACATTTACATTGCCATCCGGCAAGGCCTGTTCAAACGGAAAATAGACAGTAATCGTCTCGCCCAATGGTGGCGGTGCAACAGGCAAATTGCTGAAATGCCCACCAATTTTCCGGCTGGTTGAGTCTTCAAGATAGTAGAAAAATGCAGACCCCGTGCGCGTCATCCGCTCATGCACAGATTGGCTCAGCCGCTCCATCCCGCCCGTATAATAGGCGTTTGCAAGCTGCTCAAATTCCACCGTCATCCGGCGCTCGGATTCATTACGAATATAATAGACGGTGGAATAATAGAGATAGATCAGCAACGCAGCCGAAAACGCCGCAAACATGGCACTGTAAACCAGCGCCAGCTTGAACGTTGTCGTCCGCAGGAATGTCGGCAGGGCAAATTTCATCACGCCAGTCGTGCCAGCCCCGCCTTGATCCGTCTAGGCCTGAAGTCGATATCCCGCGCCGCGCACAGTGTGCAGCAAGGGCTCATCAAACTCTTTATCAATCTTCGCACGCAGGCGAGAGACATGCACATCAATCACATTGGTCTGTGGGTCAAAGCTATAATCCCACACTTTTTCAAGCAGCATGGTGCGCGTCACCACTTGGCCAGCATGACGCATCAAATATTCAAGCAAACGAAACTCGCGCGGCTGCAGATCAATCTTCTTGCCTGCACGCGTCACTTTCCGGCTCAGCAAATGCATCTCTAAATCGCCAGCTTTCAGCATCGTCACAGGCGCATCACCACTTGGTTGACGACGCCCAAGCGCCTCAACCCGTGCTGCAAGCTCTGAGGGAGCAAACGGTTTTGAAAGATAATCCTCAGCGCCAGCCTTCAGGCCCTGCACACGATTGGGCACATCGCCCAGCGCAGACAGGAACAAAGCCGGCGTCGTGCCGCCCGCCTCACGAAACTCGCGCAGCAAGGTCAGTCCGTCTTTCTCAGGCAGCATCCGGTCAACAACAAGCGCGTCAAACTCGGCCGATCGCGCCAGCGCCAAACCGCTCTCACCGTCTGCCGCCGTGTCCACCTTGTGTCCGGCCTCAATGAGAACCTTCTCAATAAAGCTAGACATCTCCAGATCGTCTTCGATTACCAAAACGCGCATAATGTCTTCCTGCACTTCAGCGTGATCAATTGTGTCTTGCATACCTATTTACTCCTATTCCCCAGCCATAAGGTCTAGTGTCAAATATGATGTAACTTGCCCGGCGCGGATCGCAATCAACACCTTGCTACGTCCTGCTTTGCGCGCCGCGCTCACTGCGGCGTCAAACTGCGCTGGGCTACCCACAGCCTGATTGTTCACTTCAAGAATAACCAAACCGGGTGTTAAACGCGCATCGGCGAAAACACCTTCTTTATCCACATCAGTAATTATCAGGCCCGGCTCATCAGCCTTCAAACGCAGCGCTGTGCGTGTCTCTTCGTCAAGCGCACGAACACTACCGCCCATATCTTTCAGCTCGGATGCCGCGCCCTCAGGCTTCTTTTCACCCGCTTGAGGGGCATCGCCTTCAGTCACACGCGCATATGGATCGTCAGGGCGTTCACCCACTGTCACATTGATGACTTGCTTCTTGCCTGCACGGATCAGCTCGAAAGCGTTGCTGGAATTGGCAATCAACTTACCAACCACACGCGTGGTGCTCGTCGCATCAGTCACTTTCTGGCCGTTCACTGACAGAATAATATCACCGCGACGCAAACCGCCTTTTTCAGCAGGGCTGTTTGCCGTCACATTGCCGATCATCGCGCCTTCGCTTTCGGACAATCCTTGCGCCTCGGCCATGTCTTCTGTGAAGTCTTGGATCTGTACGCCAAGCCAGCCACGAGACACTTTACCGTCTTTGATCAGCGCCTTGGTCACTTCATTGGCCAGTTCAGCGGGGATCGCAAAGCCAATCCCGACGCTGCCGCCAGTCGGGCTGAAGATCGCAGTATTCACCCCGATTACGTTGCCATAAAGGTCAAAGGTGGGTCCGCCAGAATTGCCCTTGTTGATTGAGGCATCAATCTGAAGGAAATCTGTGTAAGGGCTATCACGGCCAAGGCCGCGTCCGTCGGCTGATAGAATGCCTGCCGTCGCCGTTCCGCCAAGACCGAACGGATTGCCAAGCGCCACAACCCAGTCACCTTTGCGCAATTTCGTTGAATCACCGAAGCGCACGAATGGGTAAGACCCTTTCTCACGCACGCGCAGCACAGCCAGATCGGTTTGCGGGTCGGTGCCAACAAGATCGGCTTCCAGTTCGCGACCGTCCTCCATGACCACTTCAATCTCTGTCGCGCCGTCAATCACGTGATTGTTGGTAACGACCAGTCCGTCGCCAGAGATAAAGAAACCAGATCCCAAAGAACGCGCCTCACGTGTTCTCGGGCCATCTTCTTCTTGCTCGCGGCGTTTCTCTTCCAAAAACTCATCCAGCCCCGGCATTCCGCGGAACTGTTCGAAAAATTGCTCCATATCGCCCAGGTCACCCACGGCCTGTTCAGAAACAACATTCACGCTAATAACCGCCGGGCTCACCCGTTCAATCAAATCCGCGAAGCTGAGCGGCGCACCGCGCGGGGCCTCGATGGCGATCGGTTGCGCATCAGCTGCGTGATTGAAGACCTTTGGTCCTAGAGCCACAGCACCTAACAAAGATGCGCCCAGCATTGCCGCCGCGAGGGTCTGTCCAGAAACGCCAAAAGTTTTCATTCTTATTCTCCAAGGTACTGATATTCCGCTGATTGTAGCAGATGTGGTGTAGCTTAAGCATGTCACAACAAATGTGGTCATTAAAAGTCATTTAGGAAGTACCATGCGGGAAAAAACCCTAGGCGAGTTCGCCTTCTAGGGGAAGTTTTGAATGCAAAATGGGTAAAATGCCCGAATTTGCCCGATTCTGCGCGCAAAAAAGGGAGGAGAGACAGACGCAAGAGGGTACACTGCGTGGCGTGAGGGTGTTCCCCTTTGCGACTGCCTCATGCCGCTGATCTTTTCAAATCCCCTTGGAGGGCGTGTCGTGAATGGACTACGGGCTAGAACCACCCAAATTGAAAAGGCTACATCACGGAGAGTGTGTGTCTGTTGAGACGCAGCAAGCAGCATTGGCCTTAGATTTGGCGGACAACCTCCGCACCGTCATCCCCCAAATGGGGGAGAGCCCGTCCCCAAACTTAAATAATTTTAACAGGCAATCACCACCCGTCACGAAACGAAAACGCTGCCAACTTTGAAACCAGTTCGGCTTGCCTATGACTTTCTGTTTTGCCCAGCAGAGATTTGATCATGGTACGCACCGTACTGATACTTGTTCCGCGATTCTCAGCAATCGCGTTCGGGTGCAAACCTTTAAACAACATCTCCGCGACCGCCCCCTCTGCAGCTGTCAGGCCAAAGACCTCGGATACAATCTTCACATCAAGCTGCATCGGCTGTAACGGCGCTTCCAGTTGCAGCAACACAACCTGATCACGCCGCAGCATCTCGTCCTCGATCGGCAGCGGGTATAGTGAACAAATATACTGTCCTCGGCGCTGCGCATTGTGCACCACAAAGCGACTGTCCGAAGTTACAATGGGCGCCTTCAAAGCCGCGATAAAATCTCGATTGGAAGTATCCGAACCTAAATCGAGGCGTTTTCGTCTGTCGAGTTTAAAAGTGCCCGCGCTCAACAAGGCATCAAGCGCCGGGTTTACGCGCAGCACCACCCTGTCTCGCCGCACCACAGCCGCCGGATTCGAACCACTCATCGCCAGCGCGGAATCAGCTTGCGCCAGACTGAACTTTTTAACCGCCCGCAGCAAAGGTTCGACAACTTTCCCCACTTGCTCAAGCTTTTGCGCTTGCACGTCACTCACTCGCCCCAGCGCATCAGACTGCGCAAACGCAATTCCAATCGTGGTGCTGGGATTGTTTCTCAACATCAGCCCAGCAAAGTTCCCAATCCCGCCCGGGTTCAGCAATTCTTGGAAAGCGGGTGAACGATCAATTTCCTCCTGCGTGACGATGTCGTGGTCTCTCACAGCGCGTAACTCTCCCATATGAGGAATGGCCGCGAATCGCGGGTTGATCTGCCAATAGTCCGCCTCCAGAGCGCGAATAGCAGGATCAATACCGTGAAAATGCGACTCCAGAATATACGAGTCCACCCCGCCAGAAATCATCTGAACGACTTCTGTTTCACCATACGCAGCGATCAGCCCCAATGTCTCTTCAATCAGGCTTTTATCCAGTAACGCATCAAGCATGCGTCGCTGAATTTCAACAAGCTCCAAAGACATATAGCCACTCCCAAGCCGTGCGTTCACAGCTTTAACAGTCTGCCCGTCCGGTCAGCTTGCGATACTTGTATGACGGATGCCAAGACGTCCTCTTCCACGCATATACGCATATTTTAAGTTGCATTCATATAAAACACCGCCTCGATAAATATGCGACCTATTCTTGACGCCCCCAGCGCAAATCGTCATGCCACGCTCCATGTGGTTTAGTCTGAAACGTCACGACGTTGCATTTATCGCCCTTTGCTGGGTCGCGCTTGCCGCCAGCGCCTACTATTTGAACCAACCGTCAGACTTAGGCTGGTCAATCGCACTGGCAGGTCTGCTCAGCGCGTTGGCAATTATTGATCTGAAAACCTTCCGCCTACCCAACATACTCACGCTTGCTGTTGCTGGCCTTGGCGCTGTCATGGTCTACCTCACCCGCTCAGATGCCTGGCTCGATCACGCCCTTGGCGGCCTCATCGGATATGGGGTTCTGTGGGCCATGGAGGTCGGTTACAAGGCGCTACGGGGGCGCGATGGTCTTGGCCGTGGCGATGCAAAACTTCTCGGTGCACTTGGCATTTGGACCGGCTGGGTCGGGCTTGCCCCCATCCTGCTGATCGCATCCTTTGGCGGTTTGGCTTACGTGCTCGTCAGCAGCGCGCGCGCGAAATCAGATAGCCGATCACCAAGCGCCATTGCCTTTGGACCATGGATCGCGCTCGGCGGATGGATCATATGGCTCGCCGGGCCCGCCCTGCATCACATTCTCGGTTACTAAATATCTTCTGGATCAATCGACGCGACGGTTTCGCCCTCACTGCGACGCGATGCTCCAAATGCAATCGCTCCGCCCAGCAAGAGCAACACGAATGGCGCGCCCCACAGGAACAACCCAGACACGCCCTTGCCGCTTGGCCGAAACAACACAAACTCACCATAGCGAGATTTAAACCAAGCCCGCACTTCGGCGTCGGTCTTGCCCTCATTCACCAGCTCACGCACCTTCACCCGCATGTCGCCTGCAATCTCAGCGCCGCTCTGAGAAATCGGCTCATTCTCACAGGCAACGCATCGCAACTCGCGCATCAATTCCTGCGCCCGCGCCTCAGCTTTCGGGTCGGCCAATTCCTGTTCAGCAACCGCGCTCAACACCAGCACCAACGACAACAGACCCGCAACAAAGCTCCGCATCATGACGCCACCTTCCGTCTAGGCCACATTGAGAACGCGCCGCCCAACGCAATGAGCAGAACACCTAAATACACCATATCGATCAGCGGGTTAAAATAGATACGAAACACGTAACGCGCCTCGCCATCAACATTTCGCGCCTCACCGAGCGCCGTGTACAGATCACCGACCCCCGTCTTGTGAATGGCTGTTTCCGTCGTAGGCATCCTAGCAGCAGGGTAGAACCGCTTCATCGGTGCCAGTACCGCCTTGGCACCGCCCTTGGTTGCCGTCAAAACGGCCCGATCGGCATACCAATTAGGCCCTTCAATGGCTTTCACCTCATCGAGTGTAAAGTGCCAACCCGCCGCCTCTCCCTCGCCACCAATAGGCAAGGCTAAAGTCGTCTCATATTTGGCGCTCGTCTGCACCACCGCGCCCAGAACAAAAAAGCCCAGCCCGATATGCGCCAGCGTCATACCCCAAACCCGCATCGGCATTTTGAACACACGCGCAAACGTCTTGGCCCGGCGGGTAAATTCCCACACCGCACCGCCGATAAGCCACACAGCCAGCGCCACGCCAAATGCTGCACCAAGTGAAATATCCATCACCCCAACGCCCAGCGCCGCAAACACAGCGATCAATCCCGCGCCCACGCCAGCCCACTTTATCCACCCCCGCACATCCGCCTTGCCCCATGCCCAGGCCTGCACCACAGGCAAGAACACCAGCAATGCCGCCAACATCGGTGTGAAAGTCAGATTGAAATAGGGTTCACCAACAGAAATCGTCCGTCCGAACGCCTCTGCCAAGAGCGGAAACAACGTGCCCAGCAACACCGTCAGAGCAGCCACCATCAGCACCACATTATTGGTCATCAGCGCGCCTTCACGGCTAAGCCATTGATAAGGCTTACCACCAGTCAGCTTATGAGCACGCACCGCGAAAAGACCCAGCGCAAACCCGCCATAAAGCACCAGCCCCATCAACAGCAACGCGCCCCGCTCCGGGTCTACCGCAAACGCATGCACAGATGTCAGCACGCCTGAGCGCACCAAGAACGCACCAAGGATCGAGAATAAAAACGCCAATACCGCCAGCAAAGCCGTCCACGCTGCAAAGCTCTCGCGCTTCTCTGTCACGATTATTGAGTGCAACAGTGCCGCCCCGATCAGCCAAGGCATCAGTGACGCATTTTCCACCGGATCCCAGAACCACCAGCCGCCCCAGCCCAGCTCGTAATACGCCCAATAACTGCCCAGCGCGATCCCGATACTCAACGGCACAAAGGCAGCAAGGCTCCAGCCGCGCGCCATCTTTGCCCATTCCCGATCAATCCGCCCTTCCATCATGCCCGCTGCGGCCAGCGAGAACACAAAAGAATATCCGACATAGCCGAGATACAGCAGCGGCGGATGAAAGCTCAATGCCGGGTCTTGCAAAAGCGGGTTCAGCCCAGCGCCCTGAAACGGCGCAGGCACCAGTCGCAAATAGGGTGACGACGCAAACAGCAAATACGCCAACGACCCGATGCCTAAAAGCCCCTGCACGCCCAGTGCGCGCGCCTCAAACTTGGTCCGATCACTGCGCATCAATAGCGCCGCAGCCCCACCAAAGCCCAGCGTGACCAAGCACCACTGCGCCATCGACCCTTCATGATTCCCCCACACACCGGAAATCTTGTAGATAAGCGGCTTCAGCGTATTGGAATGCTTGGCCGCCAGCGCCAGCGAGAAGTCAGACGCCACAAAGGCCTGTATCAATGTCAGGAACGACAAAACCATCGCCACAAGCGCAAATATAGCCGCACGCCCAGCCAGTTGGCGCTCCCCGCGCAATCCGAACACGGCCTGCACGATAGACGCCGCCAGCGCCGCAAAGGCCAATATGTGCCCAATTTCGATCATTCAGCTTTCGCCTCTAGCGGCGCCAGTTCGCGCGGCTGATAATTCTCATCATGCTTGGCCAGCAATTGCTTGGCGACAAACACGCCATCCTCACCAAAACTGCCAATCGCCACAACACCTTGCCCCTCGCGAAACAGGTCAGGCGCAATGCCAGTGAACGCCACATCAATCGTATGGGGGCTGTTGTCGATCACGCTAAACGTCATCGTCGCGCCTTCATCGGCATAGGCCAGCGTATTCGGCTCAACATAGCCGCCCACTTTCACCTGTTTGCCAATTTCCGGCATCCCGTTCTCTGCCAACACTTCAGGCGTATAAAACAGGTTCGCATTCTCGCGCAGCGCCACAAACGCCAACGCCGCCGCGCCCAGCAACAGCAAGGCCGCAACCCCAAAAGTCCACATTCGACGTGTTCGTGCTCTCATACCCCACCTTATAGCGCACTCTCACCAACAGGCGAGTGCGGCACATCACACAGGCTAAGCGAGTGGGCATCATTCCTGTCTCTTATACACATCTCCGAGCCCACGAGACGCTCA
>JBOEGK010000062.1:0-3191 GCA_050633385.1 Hyphomonas sp. | reverse complement strand
CCTTGGCCATCGGGCCTCTCCTCAATCTATAAATTCAAGTCCGGCCCGCCGGACACATGTGAGTAACGTAGAATGGCAAGCAAACCTGCCGACTAAACGCGCGTATTAACTAGGTGCGCCGCCTGTTTCAAGCCAACAATTGATAGGAATCTGCACTTACTGACAGATCGCTTGCGTCTGCCCCCCTGTCACGGCTAACCAAAGGGCATGCCAGAAGACAAAGGAATCACCAGATGAGCATTGAGTTGAACACCCATGCCAATCGCCTCAAATCGCTACAGTTAAAAGGATTGGCTGCAGATCGCGCCACCCTGTCACCTCTGTCGGCATGTGGCTGGACGGTCAACACAGCCCGTCAGTTTCTTGATTCGGATGCCGAAAAATCCCTCCTAGAATGGGGGAAAAATTCTGGCCTAGAAACCGCCTCTGCCAATCTTTTTGCGGCAAAACACGTCAATCCATCCGAAGACCGCCCGGCCCTTCATTGGGCATTGCGGGCTCAAACCCCGCAAGAAGGCGAAGCCGAAACGGTGCGCCAAACCATGTCGCCAGCGCTACAATTTGCGCGCCAAGTGCGATCCGGCGACGTCATTGGTGCCAGCGGTCACCCCTTCAAGACTATTCTGCACATTGGCATTGGCGGCTCCGACTTCGGCCCACGTCTTCTGGCAGACGCCTTCCCGCCTGAAGGCGAAGTCCAGATCGAGCTGCGGTTTTGTGCAAATGTCGATCCATTCGACCTTGATCGCGCGCTCGCCAATATCGACCCTCAGACCACACTCGTTGTGGGTGTTTCGAAATCATTTGGAACCGAAGAGACGCTCTATAATCTTGCACGCGCCCGTGCGTGGTTGGAGGCCTCACTAGGCGATGACGCTGCCAAACATCTCGCTTTGGTAACCGCCAACCCTAAGCGCGCCACAGCATGGCTCAATGGACGTCAGGCGCATCTCTTCGATATGCCTCTTTCCGTGGGCGGGCGTTTCTCATTATGGTCAGCCGCATCCCTTGCTTGCATGATCTATCTTGGTGCCGACACGTTTGAGGCCATTCTAAGAGGCGCGAATGCGATGGATGAGCACGCCAAGACTACGCCGCTGGAATCCAATGTGCCAATGCGTCTTGCCCTGCTCGATGTTTGGAACACATCTATTCGGGGCAAACCTATGCGTGTGCTGCTCGCTTACGCCAACCGTCTGAGATTGCTGCCAACCTATTTGCAACAGCTTGAAATGGAATCAAACGGCAAAAGCGTTGGTCCAAACGGACAACCCGTCGCTCTGGCGACAGCGCCAGCGCTCTGGGGCGGCGAAGGTAGCGTCGGCCAACACTCCTACCATCAGTGGCTGCACCAAGGCTCACAAGATACACCCTGCGAATTCATTCTTGCCGCTGATCGTGGGCGCGATGCTGAGGGGCTGCAATCCCTCACCGCTCACGCTTTGGCGCAGGCTGAAGTGCTCGCCAATGGCCGGTCTTTTGATGAGGTGAAAGCCGAAGAACCCGACGTGGCAGATGCCATAGCGGCTCAGAAAGTTCATGCAGGTGGTCGTCCCTCCTCATTCCTTTCGCACCCAAACTTTGATCCGGCTGCGCTAGGCGCTTTGATTGCTCTGTACGAACATCGAACCTATTTTGCAGGTCACCTTTGGGGCCTCAATCCGTTCGACCAATGGGGCGTGGAACGCGGAAAGACAATGGCATCTCGGTTGAAGCCCGCGCTATCGGGCGACGCCATCGCAGACGATCCGGTGACCGCCGCACTTATCGACACACTCAATACGGACACATGAGCGTCACCCACTTCCTGAAAGACGATTTCGTCGGTGAAACCCGCTGGGCGGCCTGCGCTGAAAACGGTCGGATAGTCAGCGTGTTCTCCAACAGGGATATTGGTAAGCCTGAAAGTGCATGGCATGGACGTATCTTAGAAGCGATTGTTCGCGCCATTCGGCCCGCGCAAGGTGGCGCTTTCCTTGAGCTTACAAATGGAGAGCCCGCCCTCATGCGCCTCAAGGGTGATATGGCTGTCAGTGAAGGCCAACGGCTAACCGTTCGGGTGGTGTCTGAAGCCCGCCGCGACAAGTCTGCTCGCGTGGTCCCCGCCGCGTCAGATGAACTTGGCACAGAAAGCCCGTTGGACGCATGGAAATCGACCCTAAAAGTTACAAACAGCCCAAAACTGCACGAAACTGCACCCAACGACCACACAATTGATGAGGCATTTGATCTGGCCCTGTCGCCCTCCATCACCCTGCCAAAAGGTGGCCTGTTGCGGATCGACCCCACCCACGCCCTCACAGCCGCTGACATCGACACCCATGGCCGCACTGACAAAGGTCGCGCCGCTCAACGCGCCCTCGCCATCAACGCTGAGGCTGCGAAGACCTTCGCGCAGCAAACCATCTTACGAAACCTGGGCGGCCTCCTCGTTCTGGATTGCGTCGCGCCGCTAACGCGAGACAGCTCAAAAGCCATCCGCGATACCTTCACAGCTGAAATCACCACCTTCACGCGTCGCCCCTGTCGCGTATTACCCCCTTCAGAACTCGGTCTCTTACAAGCCTCCATCGCATGGGGCATCCAACCCCTCTCAGAACGATTGTCGCAGCCCTCGGGCGCGCCGACCGCTGAAACGATCCTGTTCGACGCTCTGCGCGCGCTACAGCGCAACGCCATCCGCGCACCTATGAAACGTCACTCGCTCGCACTCCCGGCTGACGTGCACGACGTCTGGACGAAACTGAGCCAAACTCCTATGTCGAAGCTGGAAGCCCGCCATGGCGGCCGACTCAATATTGTACGATCTGATCGCAACAGAGTGGACCTGAAGGAATCATGAGCAAGCCGATGCCCGCCGAAAAACGCACCCCCAAATGCGCCCAATGCAACAAGAAACCCGTCAATGCTGAGTACCGTCCCTTCTGCTCTAAGCGCTGCGCAGACGTCGATCTCGGTCAATGGCTCAAGGGCGGTTACGTTATCGCAGGCAAACCCACAGATGAGGCGCAAAATATCCCTGAATCAGATTTTGATGAGATAAACTCAGAAGAAGACTGAAAACAGCATAGACAAGTGGCCCGGCGTTCGGTAGATACCGCGCTTCCCCAAGGCCCGCCCGGGTAGCTCAGGGGTAGAGCAGCGGATTGAAAATCCGCGTGTCGGTGGTTCGATTCCGCCCCCGGGCACCA
>JBOEGK010000061.1:0-15071 GCA_050633385.1 Hyphomonas sp. | reverse complement strand
TGGTCAACGAAATGAAGCAGCTTGAAAGCCTGATTGATCGTTTGGCGAGTAGCTTTGAGGCCAAGCTTGCGGAGACATCATCAACTGCCGTGGTTGCACCGCAGGAAGATGCGATTTTACGTGATGTGAAAGATGCGCTGAGCGATGGACGCGTTGATTTGCACCTACAACCAATTGTGTCACTGCCACAGCGCCGCGTGACTTTTTATGAAGGTTTCACCCGGTTGCGCCGGGCCGATGGCTCGCTGATTTTGCCGGGCGAGTTTCTGGATGCGGCCCGCCGCGCCAATCTGATGGGCATTATCGACAATTTTGTTTTGTTCCGCTGTGTGCAAATTGTCCGCCGGTTGGCTGAGCGTGATCGCCGTGTCGGTGTGTTCTGCAATATTTCAGCGTCATGTCTGGAAGATACCAATTTCTTCCCGATGTTCTTGCAGTTCATGACTGAGAATCGCGACTTATCTGGTGCGGTGATCTTTGAAATTCGTGCTGACCGATTTGAGGCGCGCTCAAAAGCGATGCGGGAAAATATGGATAAGTTGAAAGCGTTAGGCTTCCGCTTCTCGATTGATCATGCCTCTGACCTGAATATTGATCTGCCGCGTCTTCAGAATGCTGGTGTGCGTTTTGTGAAGATGAATGGTGGTAATTTGATCGAACAATTGCGTGACCCGCATGGTCCACGCCCTGTTTCATCAATCAATCGCCGGATTGACGGCGAAGAAGTCAGCGCTGTGTTCTCTCGGTATGGCATCACTATGGTTGCTGAGAAGATTGAGGATGAAGCCAGCGTCGTTGAGATTTTGGAATATGACATCCCATATGGTCAGGGGCATGTGTTTGGTGCGCCGCGTCCGATTAAGTCGTCACTGATGGAAGAGACGGCGCCGCCACAAGACCTGATGGATCGTTTGTCTAACTTCGGTTAGGCGCCTGAACCCTGCGCAGGGATTAGTGAGAGAATACGTGATTGGGCAATTGACCCGATTGCGTCAGCCCTCTACCTCGCTGCTATGACAGATTTGAAATTCCCGGCTGGTCTATCGGAAATATCCGATAGCTATGATGTTGTTTTGTGTGATGTGTGGGGTGTTATCCACAATGGACGCAAAGCGTTTGAGCCTGCTTGTGATGCGCTGATGAGATTTCGTGAGACAGGGAAACCTGTGTGTCTTGTCACAAATGCGCCTGTGCCTAAAGCACAAGTCGTTCGATATTTTGAGCCATTGGGCGTGCCAGAATCAGCTTTTGATGACTGTGTTTCATCCGGTGATGCGACGCGCGCAGAGTTGGAGCACTGGGCCGGGAAATCGGTCTGGATATTAGGTGCGGATGGTGGTTTCGAGCACGATCGGCACTTGTATGAGGGCATTGATCTGACGCCGGTGACGGGCACAGAGGCGGACGTATTATTGTGCATCGGTTTGCGCGACGCCATCCATGAGGAACCAGAGGATTATCGCACTGAGCTGGCCCCAGCCGCAAAACGCGGCGTGACGATGATATGTGCAAACCCGGATATTCGTGTGCGAGTTGGCGGCGATCTTTGGTGGTGTGCCGGCGCGTTGGCCGAGATTTATAAGGAACTGGGCGGCACGGTGATCTATCCGGGCAAGCCGTTTGCGCCGATCTACAAGTTAGCTTTGCAGCGGCTGGTCAAGACGGATGTTCAGCCTGAACGTGTTCTCTGTATTGGCGATAGCCCAGCTACGGATGTGCGCGGTGCAAGGCTTCAGGGGTTTCATAGTCTTTATGTTGGTACGGGCCTGAAAGAGCATGGAAATGATTTTGAGGGCGAAGTTCGAGAATTGCTGACTGACTATCAAGAAGCGGCAAATTGGGCCATGACTGGCCTTAGATGGTGACGAAACAGGCTGGGCCGTGTATCGAGCCCTTCGCAAAATTGGAATTTGGAGATTGAAGCGCATGAGTGAGTTTGAAGGTTATAAGTATGAGGACATGGATATCGGCATGTTCCATGAGACCGTCCACACGATTACTGAAGACGACATTCAGAAATTCGCGGAAGTGTCTGGCGACTTCAATCCGCTACACATGGATGAAGAATTTGCGTCAAAGACTGTATTTGGCCAGCGCATCGCCCATGGCGCGCTGACGGCGAGCTATATTTCGGGCATTCTGGGCAACAATTTGCCGGGACCGGGTGCGATTTTTGTCGGACTCTCCATGCGGTTTAAGCGTCCGGTTCTGATCGGTGACAGTGTGACTGTGCGCGCGACTGTGGCGGAAAAGCAAGATCGCGGCAATCGCGTTACGCTGAAGGTTGAGTGCATTGTCAACGAGAAGCGCGTGATTACGGGCGAAGCCGAAGTTGTTGCGCCGAGCCGGGACGCTTAATGACAATATATGCAGACTATCGCGGATTGCCTGAGATAGCGCGCGGAGCATCCATCGCGCTTGGCAATTTTGATGGTCTGCATGCAGGACACCGCGCTGTAATGGACGCCGCAAAACAGGCGGGAGGCGGCACGTATGCTGTTGCAACGTTTGAGCCGCCACCGCGTGCCTATTTTCGGCCGAATGATCCGCCGTTTCGTCTCTTTTTACCGGATCGCCGCAATCAAGCCATTCAAGCAATGGGTGCCGCATCAGTGTTTGAGTTGCCATTTAACGGTGAAATGGCAGCGATGACGGATGAGGGATTTGTGCGTAAAGTTTTGGTCGAGGGGCTGGGTATTTCGCACGTTTCTGTCGGTTTTGATTTTCGTTTTGGACGCGGACGCATGGGCGATGTCGCGCGATTGCAGAGTTTAGGCCGGGCACTGGGCTTTGGCGTCACTATCGTTGAGAAAGTACCGGGGCTTGAGGGAAAGGCGTCATCGACAGCCATTCGACAAGCGCTGGTCGCGGGAGAGGTTGAGATCGCCGCTGACCTGCTTGGCGGCGCGTGGGTGGCCGAAGGACGCGTTGAGTCTGGCGAGCAAAATGGCCGCAAATTCGGCTTTCCAACAGCTAATTTGAACTTGGGAAAGCTGATTCATCCGCGCCATGGGGTATATGCGGTTCAGGCGCGCATCAATCGCGAAGGTGAGTGGTTGAATGGTGTTGCCAATTTTGGGCGCACGCCGACCACAGGTTTGAGAGACCCGTTGTTGGAAACATTTATCTTCGACTTTGATCGCGATATTTATGATGCCTGGCTGGAGGTGAGGCTTGTATCTTGGCTTCGTGCAGAGCTGAAGTTTGACGTGTTGGATGATATGATTGCGCAAATGCACATCGATTGCGAAACCGCGCGCAGTCGGTTGAGCTGATATTCCGCCTAAGAGTTGCCGGATTTTGTGTATATAAAATGCTGCGGGCCTGATTCTAGGAGACAGTATGACAGTTAAGCGTATTCTACAGGGGGTTGTATCAGCTTGCGCGTTTACACTCCTGCCCGCCGGGATGAACGCCGAAGAGCCGAATGACGTGGCTGCACTAGATGTACCCTCATCTTATATTCGCGACGGCGATGTGACGATCACCTCAGTCACCTTAGATGATTTACGTTTGATCGTGGATGAAATTGGCGCGAGTTATAGTCTGTCTGGCACCAACAATGCCGGTGCGCCATTTGTTTTTGCTACAACAGCGAGCGGCGTGCCTTTTGCGATTTACACTGTCTGTTCATTGCATGGGGAAGACTGCAAGGGCGTCGAGTTTTTGGCGGTGGTTCCGTCCAAACATGACTGGTTGGAAATTGCGTCTATCGACCGGATGTATCCGGCGATCTCTGTTTATCAGGCCGATCCAGAGACGGTGCATGTTTCACGCTATGTCATTCTCGATCACGGTGTGAAATGGGCCAATTTGCGCGAGAATGCTGGCGTTTTTGATCTGTTGTCTACAAGGGTGGCTGAGCGTGTGAGCCGCCCAGTGGCGCTAGTGCCGCGTGTTGAAGTACCTGAAACTCAGGCATTCCCGATGAAAACACCATCTGATGCCAGCATAGCGGGCGATACGCAGTAGTGACAGGCTTACCTTCGCCTGCTAGGGCGAGCGGTATGGATATGTTGCTGGCAATACGAATTACTGGCCCGGCTGCGCACTGACCCTGATGGGTGGGCGAAGCCGGGATGATCGGACGCGAGCGCCCTGAGCGCTGCGCCACCCCTCGTTTCCTGATATTCTTGTCTTGATGACCTGACACAAACGCAAAGACGTTGATAAATATACCCCATGACCGATTCATTAGCTGCACGCGATTATCGCGACACACTTTTCCTGCCAACAACTGAGTTTCCGATGCGCGGAGGGCTGCCCAAACGGGAGCCTGACTGGATCAAGCGTTGGGATGACATGAAACTTTACGAGCAGATGCGCGCGGATGCGAAAGCACGCGGGGCGAAGCCATGGATTTTGCATGATGGCCCGCCCTATGCGAACGGGCATATCCATCTGGGCACGGCGATGAACAAAATCGTGAAAGACATCATCGTGCGCAGCCACCAGATGACAGGGCATGATGCGGCCTATCTGCCGGGGTGGGACTGTCATGGTCTGCCGATCGAGTGGAAGGTGGAGGAAGAATTTCGCGGCAAGGGGCGCACCAAGGATGACGTGCCGGGAGACGAGTTTCGCGCTGCGTGCCGGGTTTATGCGCAGAAATGGGTGGATATTCAGAAAGCTGAATTCCGTTCGCTGGGCGTAGAAGGCGAATGGGACAATCCGTATCTGACCATGAAATTCGAGAGCGAAGCCAGCATTGTGGGCGAGTTCTTGCGCATGGCGATGCAAGGCGCGTTGGTGCGCGGCGCGAAGCCTATCATGTGGAGCCCTGTCGAGCGCACGGCACTGGCAGAGGCCGAGGTTGAGTATAAAGACCGCAAAGTGCCTGTGATCTGGGTGAAGTTTCCGGTTAGATTGCATCCGGGCGCCGCTGGTTCTTATGAAGACACATCGGTGGTGATTTGGACAACTACCCCGTGGACGATTCCGGCGAACCAAGCGGTAAGCTTCAATCCGAATATTGAGTACAGCATTTATAGAGTCACTGATGTGATGACTGAGGAAGAACTGGGATTCCCGCCATATGCTAAGGCTGGAGAGAGGCTCATCGTTGCCGATAAGTTGGTTCAGTCAGTCATGGACGGCGCAAAAGTCAAAGCGTACGAGAAGGTCGACGATTTTAAAGTATCTGACCCTGCCGATTGGAAGCTGGATCATCCGCTACAAGAGCTTACAGGCGGACATGGAGAAGGGTATTACGGCGAGCTTATTCCGCTCCTCGCGGGCGATCACGTCACCGATGATGCGGGCACAGGCTTTGTGCATACCGCGCCAGCGCATGGCGAGGATGACTTTAATGTCTGGATTGCGAGCGGACACAAGGCCTCTGATATTCGTGACATTGTGAACCCTGATGGCGTTTACGAGCACGCCGAACTGCCTGAAGCGCTCGCGGGTCTCGATATTGTTCGCACGAGCGGGAAGAAGCGCGGCGAGCAGGGCAAGGCGAACCCGGAAGTGATCAAGCTTCTGGCTGAAAGCGGCAATTTGCTGGCACGCGGTTTGACGACCATCCGCGATGCACATTCTTGGCGTTCCAAAGCGCCAGTCATTCGCCGGGCGACGCCGCAATGGTTTATCTCGATGGATACGCCCGGGCCGAACGGCAAGTCTTTGCGCGAGAATGCGCTTAAAGCAATTGAGGATACAGAATTCTTCCCCCCGACGGGCCGCAACCGGTTGCAGGCGATGGTGGAGGGGCGGCCTGATTGGCTCATCTCTCGGCAACGCAATTGGGGTGTTCCGATCACGATCTTTGTGAATGCGGATGGACAACCACACACTGCGGCACTGGACGTGGAGACGGCGGCGGCGCTGAACGAGACGATCTGCAGCGCGATTGCTGACGGTGGGGTCGAGGCGTGGTTCTCGACACCGAAAGAGGATTTCCTCTCCAAACATGGCGTTGATGCTGGTGACTGGGAGAAGGTAACCGACGTTCTGGATGTGTGGTTTGATAGCGGCACGACACATGCCTTTGCGTTGCGTGAGCGCGGGATTATTGATGCAGAAACGGGGCAGGCTGATCTATATATGGAAGGGTCTGACCAGCATCGCGGCTGGTTCCAGTCTAGCTTGCTGGAGAGCTGCGCGACCCGTGGCATGGCGCCATATAAACAAGTTCTGACCCATGGTTTTATCGTCGACAAGGACGGTAAGAAGATGGGTAAATCTGAAGGTAACGCCGTCGACCCGAGCCAAATTCAAAAGCAATATGGCATTGAGATCTTGCGGATTTGGTCAGCATCTGGCGACTATACTGAAGACCTTCGGATGTCTGATGAAATTATCAAAGGCTCTGTCGAAACTTACCGTAAACTGCGCAATACCGTGCGCTATCTACTGGGTGCACTTGATGGTTGGACAGATGTTGAAGCGGTTGAGCCGAGTGAGATGCCCGGGCTTGAGCGTTGGGTCCTGCATCGTTTAAGTGAGTTGGATGGTCAAATCCGCGAGGCCTACAATGTATATGACTTTAAGCGGGTCATGTCGCTGCTGATCAATTTCTGTGGCGTGGACTTGTCGGCAGTGTATTTCGATATTCGCAAAGACAGTCTATATTGTGATCCGCGTGCGGATACTGCCGCAGTGTGGGATGACGCAACTGCTGTATACGGTATGCGACGCCGGGCTGCACGTACAGTGATGGCGGCGGTGTTTGAGCGGTTGGTTACCTGGCTGGCGCCGGTGATGCCGTTCACGATGGATGAAGCGTTCCTTGAAAGCCATATGGTTGCAAAAGGGGATTCGGTTCACTTGCTGCAATTTGCAATGACCCCTGATGGGTGGCGTGATGAGGCGGTGGCGTCCAAATGGGAGAAAATTTTCAAAGTTCGCCGGGTTGTCACTGGTGCGCTGGAAGTAGAGCGTCGTGAGAAACGGATTGGCGCAAGTCTAGAAGCTGCGCCAGTTGTGAGTGTTGCGGATGCTGATTTGATTGCGGCATTTGATGGCGAAGATGTCGGGGATATCTTCATTACATCAGGTGCAACTTTGGTGCATTCCAGTCATGCGGAAGGTAAGACTTTCTCGCTGGAAGATACGCCGGGTGTCAGCGTTGCACCCGTATTAGCGACGGGTGTGAAATGTCGCCGGAGCTGGAAATATTTTGATCCGGCAACTGCTGACCCGGCATTTCCGGATGTGACACCGCGTGATGCGCTTGCGGTGAAGGCGTGGGATAAGACGTTGCAGGCCGGATAGGGAAGGCCGGCGGAGCGGCCCGGCTGCTCCGCTAGTTTACCAATGCGATGTCGAGAAGGTCTGCGCCGATTTTTCGGAAAGATTCGGCCAATTCAACCGCGCCATCTGCGATGAGGAAATTTTTGTCCTCACTTGCGCAATCTTGCAGAAGATCACGTGTGTTGGTGTCGGGCAGGTTGAAGGCGACGGTATAGATTTCGATGCCAGCGTCTTTGATCTCAGTGCACGCGTCCAGTGTTGTGGTGTTTGCATCTGTGATGTTGACCTCCCAATGTTCGCTATTTGACCCCAGTGACCGCGTATTGGCGCCATCTGACATAAGGATGAGGACTTTTTCATCCATGCTGCCAGCAGAGGTCGGGAAGGCTACACCTTCATCGAAAGGGCGGTTGGGTGACAGGGCACGATACCCCCAGGTGAGACCCGTCGTCATATATGTCTCGCCTGCCGGGGAGAGGTCGTCGATAGCATCTTCAATGTCGGAGAGATCACTGGTTAGCGGTAAAATAGGTGCACCGCATGCCCACATGTCTGTTCTGATATAGCCGGGAACTTTCTCCGAGACATAGCCTGAATCTTCAATGTTACGGGGCCTGCCTCTGGAATTTACGCAGCCCCACCATTTATGCTCTTGCGTTTCTGTTCGGCAGGTTTCCGCTGGTGTGCTTGTTCCCGAACAATCCCAGGCTGGGCAGGTGGTGTTTACACCATCGCGAACGCAGGGCTCGGTGGTCTCGGTGCATCCTGCTTCCCGGTATGATGACCAAGTGATTTCGCACTTCGAGACGTTTTGAGAATATTCACCTGATAGATCCAACCATGACGCATTGCGATGTTGCGTGCCGATATTTACGAAATTTCCGAACGGGACAATCGATATGCGCGTGTCATTATTGCCATCCACGATGATGCTATTGGCGAGGCCCGTCGAGGCGTCTTTCAATGCTGCGAGCGGCGCCCCGTCCATTGAGAGTGATGTATCCAGCACGAGCGCGATCTCAAGCGTGCCCGCCCGTCCGTATTGGGCGACGGCTTCAGATTTGATGTGGAACTTGGGAACGCCGCCTAATCCGAGAATTGTGGTTTTGATATCTGCCTTTGCTGAGACAAATATCTTATTGTCGACTACAGTGATCTCGTGTGACGACATTTCGCTCATTTTAAAATTATCTTTCAGATAGACCAAGGCGTGAGCTTTGATTTGATCTGTATCATCGGAGGTCATGGCCATTCTCGCGCCTGCGATGGCAGCGGCATCGACCGCCGCAGTAAGCTCTCTTTCCGCGGTTTCCTGTCGACCAAAATCAACGGCAGCGCCAGCAAGAACGAGGATAGCGAGGAACATTATTCCATATTGAATTGCAATGCCGCCACCGTCGGCGCTGCGAAAGTCGGATAGTTTCCACCAACTTGAGCTACTCATGCGTGTGTTCCCTTTCAGTATTTTTCGATAAATAGTGAGTATTCGTTACAAAATGCTTTCTTATTTCTTGAGTTATCTACCTGTAGTTAGTGCTTCAGATGCGCCGGTTAGTTGTTTTGTGGTTTTTTCTTCGATAGCAGGGCATCGGGGCGACCCAGCGTAGTAGGCCTATTGTGCAACCGAATGCTTGATCCGGCGGCGTGTTCCTGCGATCAGGTTGGCTATGAAAACTGTTTTGAAGACCTATTGGGCGTTGGCCATTATTCCCTTGGCGGTAATTGCCGATCAGTGGACCAAGAAAATGGTATTGGATGAGGCGGTATTTAATGCGCTGCCATGTTTGGACAAAACGGTTCGTTGCGGGCGAATCGAACTGTCTGGTCCGTTAGATTTGACCATGTTGTGGAACAGAGGGATGAGCTATGGCTTGTTCCAGTCCGAAGGGATGATGCGCTGGGTTTTGGCTGCGGTTATGGCGATTATTGCGATAGGATTTTTCACATGGTTGTTGCGGACGACCGAGCCGTTCCTGAAATTGGCTTTGGCGCTGGTTGTGGGCGGAGCCATTGGTAATTTGATCGATCGGGTGCGATTCGGTGCCGTCGTTGACTTTATCGACGCAAATGGGTTGGGTTTTCCGTGGGTCTTTAATGTCGCCGATGCTGCCGTGAGTGTGGGCGCGGTCTTGTTGTTTGTAGATCAGTTCTTACTCTCTGGTCGAAAGCAGGCTAAGAACAAAGACTAAAATTTCAATTTCCTTCCAGAAGAGAGGCGAGGACGCCGTGATGATGAAACCGATTATGTTGACAGCTGCAGCAGCAGCCATGCTTGGCGCGACAGCGTGCACTAGCGGTGGTGGATCGAGTTCCCCCGATGAGTTTCGTGTGGTGACAATGTCTCCGTTGACTGTGCCGCCTGAGTATAAGCTTCGCCCCCCTGCGGCGGGTGGTAGTCTACCGACAGAAGTTGACCTCAAGCGGGCTGAACAGGTGAGCGCGTTTGGGACATCCATCGGCCAAAATGCCAGTGCGTCCGAAAAAGCTCTGGTGACGGCGGCTCATGCAAATGCGGTTAATCCAATCGTGCGATCGCAAGTCGATTATGAAGAGACGAAGTCTCTGCGCAAACCGCAGGATATTGTTGATAAGGTGTTGTTCTGGAAGAGCGGTGATTCTGCGGCTGAGGATTCAGCAACTGGCGGCGCTGACATCGTCATTGAAAAAGGTGATGCTTCGCCGCGCCTGAAACTGCCCGGAACGTAATTTTACCACTCAGCACATGCATTGAAATATCGAGCACAGAGGGACACGCAATGAGACGGATTTTAACCGGAGGGGCGTGCGCCCTTTCTATGTTATGGGCTGGCGCTGCTGCAGAAGACAGCACTGAACCGAGCCGATTTTCACTAGACAATGGGATGGAAGTTGTGGTGATCCCCGATCACCGCGCCCCCGTGGTTACGCATATGGTCTGGTACAAGGCTGGAGCCGTTGATGAGGCCGAGGGAAAAAGCGGGATTGCGCACCTATTTGAACACGTGATGTTCCAGGAAACCGACGATCTTGAAGATGGTGAGTTCGACAAGATTGTGTCGCGAAATGGGGGACAGCTTAATGCATTCACGAGCTGGGATTACACGGCGTATTATGAACGTGTTGCTAAAGAACATCTGGGCTTGATGATGAGTCTTGAGGCCGAGCGAATGACCGACCTCGTAATCAATGAAGACCCTGAAGGGCCGTTTATTTCAGAACGTGATGTTGTGAAAGAAGAGCGCCGTCAGCGGATTGAGAACAATCCTAGCGCCTTGTTACAAGAAAAAATGCTCACAACGCTTTGGACCGGCCATCCGTACGAAATTACAGTGATCGGACATATGTCTGAAGTTGCGGCTTTGACGCCGCAAGACGGGATTGATTTTTACGAAGCCTATTATTCGCCGGAGAACGCCATTCTTGTGGTGGCCGGTGATGTATCCGCCGGAGAAGTGAAAGCGCTGGCTGAGGAGCATTATGGCACAATCGAGCCCACTGGACTGGTTGATGGCACACGGACTTGGCAGCCTGTCGCGCCGTTGACGAAGACGACAAAAATCAAACATTCCGACCCAAAGGTACGTCAGGCTTCCTGGAGCCGGTATTATCTGGGTACATCTGAAACGCGTGACCGAAAAAAGGCTCTCGCCTTAGATGTGGGGCTTGAGGTTTTGGGGGGTGGCATGACCAGCCGCTTATACCAAGCATTGGTCGAACGAGACAAAAAGGCGATTAGTGTCAGCACCTATGCTTGGACGACATTGCATGATGAGGGACCCGCAATTTTATCTGGCACGCCTGTCGATGGCATTTCATTGGACGAGTTCGATGATATTGTGATGGCTGAAGTGCGTACAATCCTCGCGGAAGGATTTACAGAAGCTGAGGTTGAGCGCGCACGGAATAGTCTGGCAGCGAGCGCGATCTACGCCCGCGATAGCCAATCAGCGATGGCGAACACTTTTGGTCAGACATTGGCGTTGGGCGGCTCGATTGATGACGTGCTCAGCTATAGCGACGACATGAAGTCGGTGACGATGCAAGAAGCGCTTGAGGCGGTTCGCAGTGTGTTTTCACCAGAGTTGAATTATATTGAAGGGCACCTTTTGCCCGAGGAGACGGGACAATGAGCATGAACCGGTTTTTCCTATCAGGTGTCGCAGCGCTAGCGCTTGTTGCTTGTGAAAGCGTGCCGCTTACAGATGGTGTTGAGGTGCAGCAGTCTGCCGAGGCAGCCGAAACTGACGATGGAATGTTGGTGGATGTGCATGAAGGTGCGTTTGCAGATATTCAACAATTCACCACGCCGGGGGGCGCGTCGGTGTGGTTAGTGTCAGAGCCAGGCATTCCGATAATCGCCGTTGATCTGGCGTGGAAGGGCGGGAGCGTGCAAGATCCAGAAGGGCTTGAGGGGCTGGCCGATGCGGTTGTCTACCACATGAATGAGGGCGCTGGAGAGATCGATTCTCTTGGCTTCCAAACACGCATGGAAGAGCTGAATATGAGCTTTGGGTGCAGTGCTGGAAGTGAGTGGACGAGCTGTTCAGTGAATATGTTATCTGAAAATGCCAATGAGGTCATGGACCTTGTTGCTACGGCTTTTGAAGATCCACGTTTTGATGAAGGGCCGTTTGAGCGCTTTCGCCGTGAGGCTGAGGTGGGGCTGAAGACGCGCGAGACAAGTGCAGGCTACCTGCGCGGTAAAGCGATGGCTGAAGCGCTATACCCCGATCACCCTTATGCGCGTGAGAAATCTGCGGAAAGTGTTGCTGCACTGACACCAGAACTTGCGAAAGCTCACATGCGAAAATTGATGGTCAGTGATCGGATTCTGGTGACGGTTGTTGGAGATACGACGCCTGCTGATGTTGCGCCGATGATCGACAAGGTAATGGCTGGATTGCCGGAAACCAGCGAAATTGTTGAGACACCTGAAATTGCAGTGCCAACGGAAGCGGTTCCTGAAAGCCCAATTGTGGTTGCCTTGCCGCAACCCCAGAGCAGCGTGACTTTTATTGGGCCAGCATTGCGAAAAGATGACCCAGATTTTTTCCCAGCGTATTTGCTGAATTACAAGTTTGGCGGCGGTGGATTTGATAGCCGTTTAATGCAGTCTTTGCGAGTGGATCAGGGGCTTACTTATGGCGTGTATTCCGGTGTTTCTGGCGGAAAAATCATGCAGAGCTGGTCTGTGAGCGGACAAACTAAAAATGAAACTGCGGGCACCTTTATTGACGGTATTAAGCTGGAAATGGAGAAGATTGCTGAATCTGGCCTCACGCAAGATGAGTTGGATGCCGCGAAGGCTTACCTCACCGGATCATACCCGCTTGGTTTCGATTCCAATGCGAAGATCGCGTCGCAATTGATGGCCATTCGGCAAGATGAACTGCGTGACATTACATATTTTGATACGCGCAATGAGCGGTTTAATGCTGTGACTTTGGAGCAGGTGAACCGTGTTGCGAAAGAGTATCTGCGGCCAGAACGGTTTAATGTGATTGTTGTGGGTGAACCCGAAGGTGTTTCAGAGATAGGTGACGCCGAGTAATCTTAGTGTTGTACTGATCGATAGGGTTTAAAGCCCCGACTAGATGGTCGGGGCTTTTGTGTTGCACACATTGATTGGCGCGAGATAATCGACATTGTGATAGGTAAGCGCAATTGGCAGCAGGCAAACTGAACCTCAGCAGTGAATTTGGGAGTTAAAAAATGGCGGTGTATGAGTTGGATGGAAATTGTCCGGAGCTTCCCGGTGCGGGTCAGTATTGGGTGGCAGAATCTGCGCAAGTCATGGGCAAAGTGATTCTGAAGGCGAATGCGTCTGTTTGGTATAATTCTGTTGTTAGGGGTGACACCGACCCAATCACGATCGGTGAGAATACAAACATTCAGGATGGTAGTGTCTTGCATGCTGATGTGGGGTCACCTTTAAATATCGGCGACAACGTTACTGTCGGTCATATGGTGATGTTGCATGGTTGCACGATCGGTCAAAATTCACTGATCGGAATTGGGTCGACGATTCTCAATGGTGCCCAAATTGGAAGAAATTGCATTATCGGCGCACATGCGCTGATTCCTGAGGGCAAGATTATTCCTGACAATTCACTTGTGATGGGCGCGCCAGGTAAGGTGGTTAAGCCGGTTACCGAACAAATGGCGGCAGGAATTGGCATGTCAGCGGCGCATTATGTAGAAAATTGGAAGCGCCACCAATCAAGTCTCAAGCGAATTGACTGATTCTCTAGTCTTCGAGCGGGGCGTTCCAGATATTGCGAAGGCGTGAATCCATCGTGGAATCGAGACCATGCCACCCCAAACGACCATCGGGGGCTTCAGCAATCATCATTTGAAAGGGCGAATCGCTGTCCTTTGTGAGTGCAGTGCGCAGTTGGTTCACGCGTATTGCAGCGCGCAAAATGTACACGCCCGGCATTGTTTCTGCGAATTTTCCCACGGTATTGAGGGCTTTGGAGGCATGGGCGCGGGCTTCATTGAGGTCATCTAACTCCGACCGAATCACAATTACAAAATTTGATGCTTTGGCGCGTTCAGCGGTACGCATTGCGTTCAACTGTTCGAAAACAGGTGCCAATTGAGGTTGGTGCAAAGCTGGCAGGAATGGCGCGTCTTGATTCGCCGAGATGCGTGTGCCGGGGCCAATACGTCCATTCTCAATATAGGAACGGACCTGCGCGAGATTGTAGGGGCCGTGAGCCTCCCCACGAGACAGGATGCGCCAGACCATGGGGTCAAGTTTAGATAGGTCTAGTGGAGAATCAGCGCTCATAATTCACCTTCACAGCGATTCGTCATCGCTCGAGTGTAGCTTATTTGGCCGAGGTTTAGGAAGTCAGCGTATGTAGCGAATGGCGAAGCTATCTTTCTCAACGCGTACGACCTCGCCGCGTAGATTGCCAGCAACGATCTCTTCACCCATCTTTGGTGAGCCACCATCCGTCTCAAAACTGGCGCCAGCGAGAGATATATCCACTACGCGGCATTGAAGTTGGCGCCCATCCTTGAGCACGACGAGGGCAGGTCCGCCAGCGTCGAATCGTTTTGTGGCGCGATCATCTGTTAACTTCAAGGCATCTTTGTTGACGAGCCATGTGAGGCGATCTGCCAGTTTATCGCGTTTGTGATCGCTGGTGCGGAAGGTAACAGCAAACCCGTTGGGCGTTCTGCGTACGACCGTTGCAGCGACGCGGCCAATGTCATCGAAATAGCAAACAATGGGGGTATCGTCTGGTGGTGGATTGGTGGAGATGATCATAGCGCCGGAACATGACATATTCTCTGTAAGCAGCGTGAAGTCTTCACTTTCATCATTCAGAAAACGGCCCGGCAGGCGCAATGGAACGCGTTTGTGTTTACGCCGGTCTGAAGCAGAATTTGCCGTCGCACTTGCGCCAGATTGTTTTGGTTGCGGATAACTCATGTGCCGCTCCCTTATAAATAAGTTTTTTCCCGGTGAGGGGAGGTTATTTCTTTACGTATCGGAAATCTCTTCACAAAGTCTTTCCAACGGGATGCAAGCGCTTCTGAAAAATCCCTATCCTGCTGTAAATACTGCGCTGAAGGTCTAGGAGAAACAAGAATGGAATCATTTGACTTTGTCATCGTGGGAGCCGGCAGCGCCGGTTGCGTTTTGGCTAATCGCCTCTCAGCAGACGGGAAAACCACGGTCTGTCTGATCGAGGCGGGCAAGAAAGATGATGCATTGCTGGTGCGGATGCCTGCGGGTGTCGGCACGCTTATCAAAGACCAGAACGAGCATAATTGGGGGTTCTACACAGAGCCGCAGGTCAATATGGACGGCCGTAAGCTGTTTTGGCCCCGCGGTAAGGGGTGGGGCGGATCTTCATCCATTAACGGCATGATCTATATTCGAG
>JBOEGK010000060.1:0-30663 GCA_050633385.1 Hyphomonas sp. | reverse complement strand
GTTTTGAGACAGACTCTTCGTTGGCGATACGCCGGATAGCTTCACCGAGAAGTGGGGCAATCGGCAGCACACGCACAGATTTTGACTTTAGGGCGTCGTCAGAGGGCTGGATCGTGTCGCACATGACCAGCTCGTCGAGCACTGATTTTTCGAGGCGTTGCACGGCGTTGTTTGAGAGCACGCCATGGGTGACGTAGGCAGTGACTTTCTTGGCGCCGTTTTCTTTGAGCGCCGCGGCGGCATTAGCCAGTGTGCCACCGGAGTCGCACATGTCATCCAGCATGATGCAGGTTTTGCCTTTGACGTCGCCAATAATGTTCATGACTTCTGACTTGCCGGCCTCTGGGCGACGTTTATCAACGATAGCGAGATCTGCTTCGATGCGTTTGGCGAGGGAGCGGGCACGCACCACGCCGCCAACATCGGGCGAGACGACCATGAGGTCATCTTTTCCATATTTTTCTTTGATGTCGTCAATCATGACGGGGCCGCCAAAGAGGTTGTCTGTCGGGATGTCGAAGAAACCCTGAATCTGGCCTGCATGGAGATCAACCGTTAGCACCCTGTCAGCGCCGGCTGAGCAGATGAGATTTGCAACAAGTTTTGCAGAGATTGGCGTCCGGCCATCGGTTTTGCGATCCTGGCGGGCGTAACCGAAATAAGGGATAACTGCGGTGATACGTTTTGCCGATGCCCGCTTTAGCGCATCCATGCAAATCAGCAATTGCATTAGATTGTCATTGGCGGGGTATGATGTGGACTGGATAACAAACACATCCTCACCGCGCACATTTTCGTCGATGCGGACGAAAATCTCCTGATCCGAGAAGGTTTTGACTTCAGAGCGCGTGAGGCGCATGTCGAGATAATCGGCAATCGCTTCTGCGAGTGGACGATTTGCGTTGCAGGAGATGAGTTTCATGTCGGTGGTACCCTAGCAGCCATTTGGGATTTATGGCGCTTTTGTAACAACCCAGAGAGAGTCGCAACCGCTGGGACGCAGAATCTTTGAGAATTATGCCTCAAGGCAAATAACTGAGGCATTCCGGCCATAGTCTGGCTCTCCCCGATGGTTGCGTCTGCGGTTGGAAAAATAATGGGTTTCGAGCGCGCAGGTGTCGTGCTGTAGGTTGTGAGGCGTGGAGATGCCTGCGAGGGTGAGGCGGGCGAGCACATAGTCAGGCAAATCGAAATGGAAGCGGTCGCCTTGCCCTTTGATGAAAAAGGAATCGGCGGCAGCATCGTCATTCAGGAATGTGTCGCGAAACTCAGGGCCGACCTCGTAGCTGGCTTGTGCGATTGTCGGGCCGATGGCCGCTAGGATTTTAGACCGATCTGCGCCGAGTGAAACCATGCTATCGAGCGTGGCCTCCAGCACGCCACCGATTGCGCCTTTCCAACCGGCATGAGCGGCACCGATAATTTGGGCTTCGGGGTCTGCAAAAAGGATAGGTGTGCAATCTGCGGTGAGGATGCACAGCGCGATGCCGGGCGTGTTGGTGACCATTGCATCAGCTTCAGGACGTTGTTGCCAAGGGGCCGTTACCGTGACGACATTGGCGGAATGGATCTGGTAGCAGGAGAGCATGTGCTCCGCGCTGAGGGCTGTGCGAATGCGGTTGCGATTTTCGGAGACGTTTTCAGGCCTGTCATTGGAGCCTGCGCCGGAATTGAGGCTGTCATAAAGGCCCGTCGAGACGCCGCCCTGTCGCCCGAAAAATCCGTGGCGTAGCCCTGATATATTTGACAGCGCGTCGGAGGTTTCAAAAGGCGGATGTGACATGGTTCAAGGAGTGGTCCGGGCGATGCCTGAAGTCAAGCGCCGCCCGGATGATGTGTTACATGTGGTAGGCTGTTTCGCCATGGGAGGTGACATCGAGCCCTGCCTCTTCGTCATCCTTGCTGACGCGAAGTGGGACGATCAGTTTCACCACGAACAGAATGATGACACTGACGACTGCCGAGAAGATAGCTGTGACGCTAACGCCAATGGCTTGAACGCCAAGCTGGCTAGCGATTGTGACGCCGTCGCCTAGACCCGGTGCGAGCGGACCTAGACCTGCCAGGAGTGGGATCAGCAAGCTGCCGAGGATGCCGCCGACACCGTGGACCGCAAACACGTCGAGGCTGTCATCGATTTTCAAACGCGTGCGAATAAGGACAACCGCAGCAAAGCAGAGCAGAGCGGCGAGAACACCGATGATGAGCGCGCCGACAGGCCCGACGCTGCCCGCTGCCGGTGTGATGGTTGCCAGACCGGCCACCATGCCTGTGGCGATGCCAACGAGGGTGGGCTTGCCATATTTGATCCACTCGATGGCCATCCAGACAAGCGAGGCGGTCGCCGCAGAGGTGTGTGTGACCAGCATGGCGCGAGCCGCTGTGCCATCGGCGGCAACGGCCGAACCTGCATTGAAGCCGAACCAGCCGACCCACAGCATCGCTGCGCCAAGCATGACGTAGCCAGGATTGTGCGGGGGATGCACTTCTTTGGGGAAGCTGGTGCGTTTGCCCAACATGAGCGCGAAGACGAGCGCCGAGATACCGGCTGTTGTGTGTACAACGATGCCGCCCGCAAAGTCTGTCACGCCAAGATCAGCCATCCAGCCGCCACCCCAAACCCAATGGGCAACAGGTGCATAGCAAAGCAGCAACCACGCGGCGCAGAACAGCAGGACGGCTGCGAAATTTACACGTTCCACAAAGGCACCGACAATCAAGGCGGGTGTGATGATCGCAAATGTCATCTGGAACATCATGAAGAGAGGTTCTGGAATGGCCTCATCGGCCCCGGCATTCAGCGAGATGTTGCCAGCGAAGCTTTTGGCAAATCCGCCAATAAAGCCGCCATCGGCCGGACCGAAGGCCAGCGAATAGCCGCACACGAGCCAGAGAATGCTCATCAGGCAAGCAATCGCGAAGCACTGCATGAAGACTGACAACACGTTCTTTGATTGCACCAGCCCGCCATAGAACAGCGCCAGACCCGGCAATGTCATGAACAGAACGAGGGCGGTGGCCGTTAGAATCCATGCCGTATCGCCGCTATCGGCAAAGGCGGGCATTGCGGCAGCGCCTGCAATCGCCGTGAGCGCGCCCAGTCGCGCGAAAGATTTGTTATTCAAGGTCAAGATCAGCTCCGTTGTTTTTATTGAGCCTGCATGTGCAGACTTGCTCCCCCCCACGCGCGACCGGGATTGTTGAATTAGCGATTCGACAACCAAGATCACCCAGGAGCGTTCGGGCGTCTTATACCAACATGATCGAAGATTGTGCAAATATGTCCAAAAAACCATCATTTTGGAGTATTTGTACGTATTGGTTTTCGGTGATTTGCCTAAAATGCACCCATTGCGATGCCTGCGCCAAAGGCTTGGCCAAGGTCGCGGCACGGGCTCAAGAGGGCCTCGCTCAAATGTTTCGGGGCGAGGATTTCCGCCTCGGTCTGAGCGTGCGTGCAGAGGATTAGTGGCGGCTGAATTGGTTTTAAGCGCCACCCCTTTGCGATGCGGGCGATTTGGCGGGATGCGCCTTCACCATCTGATCCGGCGCATATCATTTGGGCATAGGGGCGACCTTCGATCTTGCCGAGGACCGGATAGTAACAGCGGTCGAAGAAGTCTTTCATGATGCCTGACATTGAGGCGAGGTTTTCTGGTGCGGCGAATATGTAACCATCAGCGCTGAGTAGGTCTTCGGGGCCAGTATCTGCAGCGCGCATGAGCGTGGTTTCGGTTTCAGCGTGGGCTGCATCGGCAGCAGCTTCAGCCATTTGGTGAGTGCCGCCGGTACGCGAATGATAGATGATGAGAAGTTTTGCCATGTCCGAGCCGACTGTGGGCCAAATTCAAATTCTTTTCCAGTCCAGATAGATTGTATAGTTGCTGTTACCGGAGTGGCGACCTATGGTTGTTGATAACTATACAAATATACTGGAGGAACATTGTCATGGGATCACCATTTATGCCGAGCCGTCGCGGGGTGTTGTTTTCTGGAGCAGCGCTTATGGGTGTGAGTGCGCTTCCGGGGCGTGCGTTTGGGCAGGCGATTTTCCCAGTTGTCGAGACAGCGCAGGGCAGTTTGCGCGGGGCGCGTTCTGGCGGCATTTCGATGTTCAAAGGTGTGCGTTATGGCGCGTCAACGGCAGGGCGCAACCGTTTCATGCCGCCCCAGCCCGTAGAGAAGTGGGCGGGTGTGCGTGACGCGCTGGCCTTTGGCGATGTGTCACCGCAAGTGCCGGGCAGTCGGATTAGTGCCTATGGCGATTTGATCGTGTTCGACCGCCAGCCTTCCGGCCCCGGCGAAGACTGTCTGAATTTGAACATCTGGACACCGACAACTGAACGCAGCGCGAAGAAGCCGGTGATCGTTGTGCTGCATGGTGGTGGCTTCTACGGCGGATCTGGCAATTCGTTCGGTATGGATGGTGAGCGTATGGCGCGCTTTGCCGATAGTGTTGTGATTTCTGTGACCCATCGTCTTGGTGCATTCGGATTTGCGCATCTGGCCGAATTTGGTGGTGAACGGTTCGATCGGTCTGGTGCTGTCGGTATGATGGACATTGTTGCGGCGCTGGAATGGATCAAAGAGAATATCGAAGGCTTTGGCGGTGACCCGTCCCGCGTGCTGGTTTATGGCCAGTCGGGTGGTGGGGCGAAGACAAGCTGCTTGCTGGCTATGCCATCCGCGAAGGGGCTGTTCAATCGCGCGGGCGTGATGAGCGGTTCGATGCTGAAAGCGACACCCGCGGACCGGGCAAGCGAGGGCGCTGAACGCTTGATGAAAGCGCTGGAGATTGGTCCGAACGAGATTGAGAAGCTGCAAGATGTTCCGTTTACGACCTTACTTGAGGCGCAAGCCAAGATGGAGGCTGCGGCCCGCGCACTCGGCGAGGCCCCGCGTTCCTTCGGGCCGGTGATTGACGGGGTGGCGATACCGGCTGATCCATGGGATCCGGCGGCACCTGCAACGGCGCATGATGTGCCAATGATTATCTCATCCGCGCTGGACGAGCGAACATACCGGATGGGGAATTTCGATCTGGATGAGGCGGGTTTGCTGGAGTTTATCGAGACGCGGGCAGGGGATCGCGCCGAAGAAGCGCTGGCGATGTATCGCGCGGAAGACCCGGATGCGACGCCATTTGTGTTGCAGGCGCGTGTGGATACGGATTTGGGATTCTGGAAGAATGCCTTCACCCAGACCGAACGTAAGGCGGCGCAAGGTGGCGCGCCGGTCTGGAAGTATTTGTGGACATGGCCGAGCCCATCCTATGGTGGTCGCTATGGCGCGGTGCACGGCATTGATGTGGGGCTTAGCCTGCACAGTATTCGCGGTGGCCTGACCGGTAGCCAAGCAGATGCGCAATTGATGGCGGATCGTATCGCGTCTGTCTGGGCGTCATTCGCCGCGACGGGTGACCCGAATAATGAGCGTTTGCCAGAGTGGGACGCTTATGACCAAGAGCGCCGTGCCACCATGGTGTTTGATCTGAGCACGCGGGTTGAAGAGGATCCACGCGCGAATATCCGCGACTTTTGGGAATCAGTATAGCCTGGATCCCAATCAAAATTTTTGCGGAAAAGGGTAGACTGCTCTGACGCGCAAAAATAAGGGGCGGCGACTTTGCGGGTATTGGTGCTTGGCGGATATGGTCTGATCGGATTGGCTGTGTCGAAACAGTTAGTGCGAGCGGGTCATTCCGTTGTGGGGCTGGCGCGGTCTGAACGTAAAGGCCGGGCGCTACTGCCCCAAGCCGATTGGATTGCGGCAGATATTTCTACGCTAAAAACACCTGATAACTGGGCGGATCATCTGGCCGGCATCGACGTTGTGGTGAATGCGTCCGGGGCCTTGCAGAACGGCCTGAAGGATGATGTGGCTGCCGTGCAGCGTGATGCGATCATCGCGCTGATCGCAGCCTGTGAGCGGGTAGATGTTTCGCGGTTTGTGCAAATTTCTGCGCCGGGAGCTGACGAAAATTCAAGCACTCAATTCTATCGTACCAAAGGGCAGGCCGATGATGCGCTGAAAGCAAGTGGCTTGGTGTGGACGGTTTTACGGCCCGGCTTGGTAATTTCGCCGCATGCTTATGGCGGAACCAGTTTGATCCGTATGCTGGCCGCTTTTCCTTACATCCAGCCGGTCACTCTGGCGGACGTTCCGGTTCAAACTGTGTCGGTTGATGATGTGGCGATGGCCGTATGTGCGGCGACTCAAGGCGAGCATGATCAGCAGGATTTGGACTTGGTTGAGGCCGAGGCGCAGCCTCTCAGTGATGCGATTTTGCAGGTGCGCGCGTGGCTCGGCTTTGCGTCGCCAAAGGCTATACTGCGCCTGCCAAATTGGCTGGGGCGCGCATTGGCCAAGGGCGCTGATATTGCGGGCTGGTTGGGTTGGCGATCGGCATTGCGCTCGACGGCGCTAATTGTTCTTGAGGCTGGTGTCCAAGGGGATGCAAAGACGTGGCAAGCGCGCACAGGCGCGCCGCTGAAGTCGCTTTCCGAAACGTTGCGAGACATGCCGTCTACGGTGCAAGAGAGAATTTACGCGCGCACGCAATTGGTCATGCCCATCGCGTTGATAGTGTTGGCGGGGTTCTGGATTGCATCGGGGGTTATCGGATTGATGCAACAAGACAAGGCTGCTGCGGTCTTGGCCGGTGTGATGCCAGCGACGGTTTCGAAACTATTTGTGCAGCTGGGGTCGGTCGCTGATGTTATTATCGGCATCGCGCTTTTGGTTCGACCTCTTGTGCGGTGGGCTTGCGCGGCATCGATCCTGTTAGCGACGTCGTATCTGGTCGCGAGCGCTGTGTTTACGCCGCATCTGTGGGCTGATCCGTCAGGACCAATGGTGAAGGTTTTCCCGGCTACAGCTTTGGCGCTTGTGGTCGCTGCATTGGTAGAGGAGCGCTGAGCATGTGGATTGAGTTTTTACGCTGGGCACATGTGATTGGGGCGACGGTGTTGCTGGGCACTGGGGCGGGGATCGCATTTTTTATGGTCGTCGCCCATCGCACGCGAGATGCTAAATTGATCGCGCACACGGCGGGGACGGTGGTGATCGCCGACTGGATTTTTACGGCGTCTGCTGTGACCGTGCAGCCGATTACGGGTCTCTTATTGGCGCACGAGATTGGCTGGCCTCTTTTAAGCGGTTGGGTGATGTGGTCGATATCACTCTATATTTTTGTCGGTATTTTCTGGCTGCCAGTGATATGGATTCAGCACCAGTTGAGGAATATGGCGCGGGAGGCGGCATCAGTTGGTGGGGCGCTGCCTGAGCGGTATTTCCGCCTGTTCCGTATCTGGTTTGCCTGCGGCGTTCCTGCGTTTCTGGCGGTGCTGGCGATTGTCTGGCTAATGGTGAATAGGCCCGCGGTCTAGTCGCTCATGGAGGCTGACCGGGTAAAAGCGAAACTCCCGACTTTCCAAGTGTATCGCCTCCTGCTAAGCGCATTTTTATGTATCAGGTTATGGCAAAGGGCGCGCAGGCGCCGATCGAGGCGGCGTGGGACGCTGTGGCATGGGCAGATCCGTCACCAGCGGGCGCGGTGGATGCCAAAGAGGATAGCCGCGTGGCGTGGCGGCTCGATGCGTTTTGTGAAACGGTCGAAGAGGCGGATGCCTGTAAAGAGCTGATCGAAGCGACATCGCCTGAATTGAATGTGCTGATTGTCGAGGTTGAGGAACGCGACTGGGTGACTTTATCGCTTGAAGGGTTGCCGCCGGTAGAGGCGGGGCCGTTTATCGTTGTGGGGTCTCACGCGTTGTCGGGAATATCGCCGGGTAAGATTAAGGTGCTGATCGAAGCAGGCCCGGCTTTTGGTACGGGGCATCATGGCACAACATTGGGGTGTCTACAGGCGCTGGATAAAATGCGCAGGAAGCGCCCGATAGGTAAGGTGCTTGATCTGGGCACGGGGTCTGGCGTGCTGGGGATTGCGGCAATGAAGGCAGGTGCAACATCAGCCATCGGAACTGACATTGACTATGACAGCGTGTTCACAGCCAACCAGAATGCGCGCAAAAATAACGTGCGAGGCTTTCACGCCATGCATGTGAGAGGTGCGAATACGCCAAGAATTCGGCAAGGCGGACTCTATGACACTGTGTTCGCAAACATTTTGATGAAGCCGTTGATTGGTCTTGCACCAGATGTCGCAAAACTCACCGCCCCTGGCGGCACCATCATTTTGTCGGGCCTGTTACACCATCAAGCAGAGATGGTGCGAAACGCTTATGCAGCGCGGGGCCTGAATTATGAGGGCCGCATCAAGGAAGACGGATGGTCAACGCTCGTGTTTCGTCAACCTGAAGCAATGCTAGACGTGTAAAGCGCGACGCGCCCAGCGTGCGCGACGACGTAGCAAAATGTGCGGGCGCTCAGACACTTTAGATTTTAGTTCGCCAGACATTTCGGCGACTTTGTTGTCCATTGTCGGGCGCTCTACGTTCGCCACAATCATATCTGCATCGGCGTTATTGAATACGGTTTTCATTCTTCTGTCCTCTGAAATGCAACCTGGTTCTGGGGTGCGAGAGGTGTTCTACCAGAAATAGGTAAACGCCAGCGAACAGAATATATGAAATTTGCATGTTTAAACGCATAGCTGCAATGGCGCTTTCCGATGGCTCAATATGCGCCTATGTATGAGGTATGAGACAGACATTTGACATTAAGGGAGGGCCACAGGATGGCCGCGCCCACGTGCCACTGGTGCGAGAACAACTGATCGCGATGGATCTTTATGGCGTGTATGTGCCCCATGAGGATGAATATCAGAATGAGTATCTGCCCGATGCAAATGAGCGTTTGGCGTGGGTAAGTGGTTTCACGGGATCATTTGGATCGGCCTTTATTTTTACCGACCGCGCCGTGATATTTGCGGATGGACGCTATAAATTACAGGTGCGTGAGCAGACAGACCCAGCCTTGTTCGAGGTGGCCGATGTGCCTGATCCTGGCCCGTTTGGCTGGCTGGCCCAGCAATCAATGGCGGGCAAAATTATCGGATATGATCCGAAATTGATGAGCCCGAATGATGTGGAATTGCTGAGCGCAGCTGCCGCGAAGGCCGGGGCGTCATTGAGACGTTTGGCAGACAATCCCATCGATCTGGCGTGGACGGATCGGCCGGGACAGCCTTGTGTGAAAGCGGTGCCGCACGCATTGGAATATGCAGGTAAATCGCATAGCGAAAAGCGCGCGGAGATTGGCGCTGCGCTGACGGGCGACAAGTTAGATGCAGCGGTTATTACGGCGCCAGCCTCTTTGGCGTGGGCGTTCAATATGCGAGGTGGCGATGTCAGTCACACGCCATTGGCGCTGGGCCGGGCAGTTCTGTTTGCGGATGGATCCGCTGAATTGTATCTTGATGAAGGCAAAGCCGATGACGCGCTGCGCCAGCATTTGGGTAATGGAGTCACGCTGCGCCCACTCACGGCACTGGATGAGGGGTTGGCCGCTCTGCGCGGAAAACGTGTGAGCCTCGATCCCGCGATCGCGTCTGCGTGGTTTTTCGATGAGGTTGAGGCTGCGGGTGGTGAAATTGTGCGCCAGATGGATCCTGTTGCGCTGCCGAAGGCGAAGAAAAATGCTCAAGAGCTGCGCGGCACGATAGCGGCGCATATTCGAGATGGGGTGGCCGTGACGCGTTTTCTACGCTGGCTGGATACCGAAGCGCAAAGCGGTGAGGTGACAGAGATTGACGCCGCGCTGAAATTAGAGGCGCTGCGCGAAGAGACAGGCGTGCTGAACGATCTGTCTTTCACGACAATTTCTGGGGCGGGGCCAAACGGTGCCTTGCCGCATTATCGGGTGTCATCTGCGTCTAACCGTGTGTTGGAGCGCGGCAGTCTTTATTTGGTAGACAGTGGCGGGCAATATCTCGATGGAACGACGGACATCACCCGCACTGTGCCGATTGGTGAGGCTTCAGCTGACATGAAGCGCCATTATACGCTGGTGCTGAAAGGCCATATCGCGCTGGATGCGGTGCGTTTTCCGGCGGGCACGACGGGCACGCATCTGGATGTGCTGGCGCGTCATGCCTTGTGGCAGGCGGGGCTGGATTATCAGCATGGCACGGGCCACGGCGTCGGCGTTTATCTCGGCGTGCATGAGGGGCCGCAGCGCATTGCGAAGGCGTGGAACAGCGTGCCGCTCGATACTGGCATGATCGTTTCTAACGAGCCCGGCTTCTATAAAGAGGGCGAATACGGCATCCGAATCGAGAATTTGCAATTCGTCACTGCGCCAGCGGCCATCGAGGGCGGTGAGATCGAGATGTATGGATTTGAATGCTTGACCTTCGCGCCGCTCGCACGGGATTTGATTGCTGTTGGCGAGCTGAGCCAGAGTGAAGTTGAGTGGGTGAACAGTTATCATAATAAGGTGTTGGAGCGAATTGGACCGTTGCTCGATGGCGCTGACAAAGCATGGCTAGTTGAGGCCTGTGCGCCAATAGGGTAGGAGTAGACACACGTCGTTCTGGGTTTGTTTTCTTTCTCCCCTGCAAAAATATGATTGTTCTCTTTTTGTTCTTGTGGTACGAGAACGAAATGATCCTCTCGCTTTCCATACGTGACTTTGTGCTTATTGGTCGTCTTGATATCGAGCCGGGCAATGGCTTCACCGCCCTGACCGGGGAAACCGGCGCGGGTAAATCTATCATTCTTGATGCGCTGGCATTGGCGCTGGGCGGAGCGGCCGATCGCGGTGCCATTCGTGCGGGTGCAGAACAAGCCAGCGTTGCTGTTGAGTTCTCGTTAGAACCTGACCACCCGGCATGGGCCGTGCTGCAAACGCAGGGCATTGGTGGCGGGGCGGATGAAGCGCTGACCCTGAAACGGGTTGTGCGCACCAAGGGGCCGGCGAGAGCCTTTGTGAATGATCAGGCCGTCAGCGCAGCTATTCTGGCCGAGTTGGGCGAGACGATTGTTGAGATACATGGACAGCATGCGGCGTCGACATTGATGCGCCCTAGCGTGCATCGTAAATTGCTCGACCAGTTCGCAGGTAATGAGGCGCTACTCGAAACGTGTGCATCGGCATGGCGATTGTTGGACGCGGCGCGCACAGAGCGCCTGAAATTGGAGGCTGCGCATGAGGAGGCAATGCGCACACGTGATTGGCTGGCGGCAAGCGTTGAAGAAATTGAAAAACTCGATCCGCAAGACGGTGAAGCCGAAGAGCTTACAGAAACGCGCTTGCGATTGATGCAGGGTGAGCGCGTCTCAGAGTCTGTGGCGGAGGCTGAGAAAGCGCTAGATGCGTTTGATATGGAGAGCGCATTATCCACAGCCGCGCGGGCGACCGAGCGGATTTGCCGCCTGCCGGGGTTTGAGAAATCAGATGATGTGTTGCCAGCGGCATCTCGCGTGGCTGCGGAAGCGGTTGAGCGCGCCCTGATCGAGGTGCGTGAGGCGAGCGTCGCTATCAATGAGCTGGGGCGATTGGTCAGTTCTGATACGACGGCGTTGGATACTGCTGAAGCGCGGTTGTTTGCGCTGCGCGCATTGGCTCGCAAACATAATATCGCGCCGGAATTGCTACCGGGCCTTGGGGCGAATCTTCGGGCCAAGTTTGATTTGGTTGAAGAGGGTGAAGGTGCAATGAAAAAGGCGCGGAAGCGTGAGGCGGCCGCAGCGGCGCAATGGCGCCAAGCCGCAGAGAAGCTTACAGCGTCACGCACGGCGGCGGCCAAACAGCTTGAGGCGGCAATTGCTGTTGAACTGAAACCGCTGAAATTGGGCCGGGCGGTGATTCGCGTCGTTGTCGAACCTCTAGGCGGGGATGAAGGTGGGCCGAATGGCGCTGATCGTGTGGAGTTTGATGCAGAGACCAACCCCGGTGCCGGCTTTGCGCCGCTGCGCAAAATCGCCTCTGGTGGGGAGATGGCCCGTTTCTCTCTCGCGCTAAAATGCGCCCTTGCCGAGGGCGGTAGCGCAGGCACGTTGATCTTTGACGAGGCTGACCAAGGCGTTGGCGGCGCGGTCGCTGCGGCCATTGGTGAGCGCATGATCCGGCTTGCGGGCGGGCGTCAGGTGTTTGCGATTACACACAGCCCGCAAGTGGCAGCATCGGCTAATGATCAATGGCTTGTGCAGAAAGGCCGAACTAAAGCTGGCGGCACGGAGATTCGCGGGTTAGATGAAGGCGATAGGCTTGAAGAAATTGCCCGCATGTTGTCTGGCGCTGAGGTCACCAAAGAGGCCCGCGCGGCTGCAGGGAGGCTGTTGGAGGATGCATGACCGACACGGTGCCCGTGGAGACACTTACTGAAGATCAGGCGCGGCAAGAGCTGGCGCGCTTGGCCGCGCTGATCGCAGATGCTGATATTGCATATTATAAGGATGATGCGCCTGAGCTGACCGATGCGGATTATGATGCGTTGCGTCAGCGCAACTTCGCGATTGAGGCGCGTTTTCCGGAATTGAAACGCGATGATAGTCCGAGTGATAAAGTCGGCGCCGCGCTCGACGGCGGCTTTGGCAAAATAACGCATGGCGTGCCGATGTTATCGCTGGACAATGCGTTCAGTGATGAAGATGTCGAAGAATTTGTTGGTCGTATTCGCCGGTTTCTGGGGCTGGAGGAAGATGCGCCAGTTGTGCTGACAGCAGAGCCGAAGATTGATGGTCTGTCACTCAGCTTGACCTATGAAAATGGAAAACTGGTTCGCGCTGCAACGCGGGGCAATGGTCAAGTAGGCGAAGATGTAACGGCCAACGCGCGCACCGTCGCGGACATTCCACACGAATTGCCGGGTACGGATTGGCCCAGCAGCGTGGAAGTGCGCGGCGAAGTGTATATGAGCCATGCTGACTTTGCAGCGCTGAATGCCCGTGAAGAGGCGATGGGTGGCAAAACGTTTGCCAATCCGCGCAATGCGGCGGCGGGCAGTTTGCGCCAGCTAGATGTTGAGGTGACAAAATCCCGTCCACTGAAGTTCTTTGCTTATGCATGGGGCAAGGTGAGCGCAAATTTTGCGGAGACGCAGCTGGGCGCTGTCAAGGCATTTGAAGTTTGGGGATTCCAGATAAATCCACTGATGAAGCGGTGTGAACAGGTGTCGGACGTCATCGAGGTGTATCGATCTATTGAAGCGCAGCGCGCGAGCCTTGGCTATGATATTGATGGTGTCGTTTACAAAGTTGATCGGCTCGATTGGCAGGCGCGACTTGGTTTTGTTAGCCGCGCGCCACGCTGGGCAATTGCTCATAAATTTCCGGCGGAAAAAGCGACGACCACGATCAATGATATTGAAATTCAGGTTGGGCGTACTGGGTCATTGACGCCGGTTGCGCGGCTTGAGCCTGTGACTGTCGGCGGTGTGGTTGTGTCGAATGCAACGCTGCACAATGAAGACGAGATTGAGCGCCTGGGTGTGAAGATTGGCGACGTTGTTGAGATTCAGCGCGCAGGCGATGTGATCCCGCAAGTTCTGCGTGTTGTTACTGCCAGCAACGCAGCCAAATGGGAACCGCCGAAAGTCTGCCCGATTTGTGGCTCAGCCGCTGTTCGAGAAGTGGATGAGAAGGGCGAGATCGATGTGCGCCGTCGTTGCACAGGCGGCCTGATCTGCCCGGCGCAAGCGGTTGAGCGTCTCCGGCATTTTGTATCGCGTAAGGGGCTGGATATTGATGGCGTAGGCGCCAAGCAGGTGCAGCTGTTTTATGAAAAAGGCGTTGTGCGCGGGCCGCAGGATATCTTCCGGCTTGAGGCCCGTATCAAGGAGGCAGGCTTGCCTAAGCTGGCCGAGTGGGATGGGTTTGGTGAAGCGTCGGCCAAGAAATTATTAGCGGCAATTGATGCGCGCCGTTCTGTGCCCTTTGCCCGTTTTTTGACGGGGTTGGGGATTCGGCATGTGGGGCAGACGTCGTCCAATCAGTTCGCTCGCCATTTCCTGAAATGGGATGTGTTTTGGAGCGCCGTCGAAGCGGCCGCAGAGGGCGGTGAAGAGAGTGAGGCGTTTGCGCAGCTCATCTCTATTGATGGCTTGGGCCAAGCGGCTGTTGGCGCGCTGGTTGATTTTGACGGTGAAGCGCAGAACCGGGACATGCTTGATGTCTTATTGTCTGAGCTGACGATTGAAGACGAGGTGGCCGCGATGACGGATAGTCCGGTAGCAGGTAAAACGGTTGTCTTCACCGGAAAGCTTGAGACCGTATCGCGTGACGAAGCCAAGGCGAGAGCCAATGCATTGGGCGCCAAAGTATCTGGTTCCGTATCGGGCAAGACAGATATTCTGGTTGCCGGACCGGGTGCAGGCTCAAAGCTCAAAAAAGCGGAATCACTCGGCGTCCACACGATGACCGAGCAAGAATGGTTTGCCCTCATTGAGGGCGCTTAGCAGGGGCTATTTTCCGCCCGGCAGAATTTTCTGCATCATTGTGCGCTTGCTTTCCGCTTCAGCTTCGAGATCGACGCCTTTATTGGTTAGCAGGCGATAGCTCATTCTGTACCAGTCGCTTTGCGGGTAATTGTGACCCAGTACAGCAGCCGACTTCGTCGCCTCACCGGTGAGACCCAGCGTCAGATATGACTCGACCATGCGGTGCAACGCTTCAGGCGCGTGGCTTGTTGTATCGTAATCATCAACTACGGTTTTGAAGCGATTTACGGCCGCGAGCGTTTGGTTGTGGCGCAAATACCAACGTCCAACTTCCATCTCTTTACCGGCGAGTTGGTCGTTGACCATATCGATTTTTACTGATGCATCGCGGGCATATTGGCTGTCTGGAAAGCGGCGGGAAACATCGAGCAGTGCGTTACGGGCCAACTCGGTTGTTTTCTGGTCTCGGCCGACATCGACGATTTGTTCAAAATAGGAAGCGGCGATCAGATAGTAGGCATAGTCAGCCTCTGAACCGCCCGGGTGCAGCGCCAAGTAGCGCTGTGATGAGGCGATGGCTTCATCATAATTGCGGGCGGAATAATTTGCGAATGAGGTCATAACCATCGAGCGGCGTGCCCATTCAGAATAAGGGTGCTGGCGCTCAACTTCATTGAAGAGAAGGATCGCGGTTTGATAATCACGTGAGTCTAGCTCAGCAGCGGCTTGATTGTAGAGTTGCTCTACAGGGCGCTCAACATAAGCGAGGGCTTCCTGACGGCGCGCGCCAGATTGGCAGGCGGTGGCGACGAGAGCGGCTGAAAGCGCAAGGCAAGCAAGGGATTTCGAAGGACGCATGAGTGTAGAGCTTTTCTTCTAAGAACCTAAGCTTACTGATTAGCCCGAACCGACCCTGCTTTCCAAGGGTTGTTTGTCAGAGTTTGGAAAAGATCCGTCGCTTTGGCGATTAAATTTCGCCCATATCAGATTGAAAAAGGCGATGAGTTAGCAGTCTGTCTGCAATTGTTGGCATTGTGTGACGAGACTAAACGACGACTGATTCCACAGCTTCGCGGTTTTGCGTTGGGAGCGGATCGGTTTCCCAGCACCACGCAGACGGTGTCGCGAGCAACTTGCGCACCAGCACATTATTGATGGCGTGACCGGGTTGAACAGCCTCGTAATGGCCAGCAATTGGGCCACCGGCTAGCGCCAGATCACCCACAGCGTCGAGCATTTTGTGACGCACAAATTCGTCTTCAGAGCGCAAACCTTCAGGGTTCATGATCGTGTCGCCATCGAGGACAACGGCATTTTCCAGTGAACCACCCTGCGCGAGACCCATGCTACGAAGCATATCCACATCGCGAGCGAAGCCGTATGTGCGCGCGAAAGCCAAATTGCGTGCGAACATGCCGGGTGCCATGCGCATGGCCATTTGCTGCACGCCGATAATATCGTCTTCATACTCGATGCGTGCGCGCAAGGTGAGGATGTTGTCTTCTGATGGGGAGAGTGAGGCACTTTTTGGCCCGTCGATTACCTCGACTGTCTCCAGAATACGCAACCGGCGCCGGGCGACAGCTTGAGCCTTGAGGCCAGTTTTGAGCAAAAGTTCGCAAAATACAGAAGAAGAGCCATCCATAATGGGCACTTCGGGACCATCAATCTCCACCAGCGCATTGTCGATGCCAATGCCTGCGAAGGCCGCCATCAAATGTTCCACCACTGAAACAGAGGTGCCAGCTTCATTTGCGATGCGTGTGCACAGGCGGGTGTCTGACACAGCTTCGGCGCATGCGGGGACAAATGGGTCGGCGTTTTTTATATCAGTGCGGCAAAAGACGATGCCTGTGCCGGGTGCAGCCGGTTTGATGACCAGACGGGCTTTTTGGCCGCTATGAACGCCGATACCCGCGCAAATGGCGGGGCCTTGTAGGGTTTGCTGAGTATCGGGTTGTCTGGACACGCCTAAAATCTCCACTCTCTGGGAGTCTATATGCCGGAAAAGGGGGCTGTTAGGCAAAACACGGCTTGTTTCGACGTGTTACAAAAAAGGGCTGCATGGTGAATGCAGCCCTGTAATTATTGTGTTTTTACTGTAACGATTGTTACAAGCGTCGACTGTAATTGATGGGCTTAGTGATTAGCCGATCTGCGCAGGAAGGCTGGAATTTCCAGATCCTCATCATCAAAAGGCGCAGCCTCTGGGTGATCTTCCGGCGTGGAGACAATGTCGCTTGGCGTTGTCGTTTCTGGTGTATCGTCATTTTCGCCCTGTGGTGACCGACGCCAGCCAAACAGGTTCGAGAAGCCTGATGGCCCCTGATCGGCTGTCGGCTTGTCTTCAACCGGCTTGTCTTTGCGAGGTGAGAACACAGCATCAGCGGTGACTTCGTCACTACCCGTTGCGCCTTCATAGTGATCGACGGGCAGGGGTTGTGAAGCGAAATCTGCGCGTGGATCTTCTGTTTCAGACCGCAGAGGGGACGCATCATGGCGAACAATTACCGGGCGGTCTTCTTCTTGGAGGTCAGGCGCCTCTGAGCCGATTTCCGCTGCTGCAGGCACTTCAGTTTCGACGATTATTTCGGCTTGAGCTTCTACGCCATCTGCAATGGGTTCAGCGATGGGTTGGCGGACAGTTTCGGCGACGGGGCGCGTGCCAGTTAGTGCGGAAAGTTGGCTCTCGACGCCCGCAGCAACAACAGAAACGCGAATTTTACCATCGAGTTCTGTATCGAAGGCTGAACCTAGAATGATGTTGGCATCTGGATCGACTTCGCGGCGGATTTCATTGGCCGCTTCATCTAATTCGAACAATGTCATGTCGTAGCCGCCAGTGATGTTGATGAGTACACCTCGTGCGCCCTTCATAGATACATCGTCGAGAAGCGGATTTTCGATGGCAAGGCGTGCGGCTTCAAGCGCACGGCTTTCGCCAGCGGCTTCACCCATGCCCATCATCGCTGTGCCCATGCCGCGCATAATGGCGTTGACGTCGGCAAAATCGAGATTGATCAGGCCGGGCATAACCATCAGATCGGTAATGCCGCGCACGCCGGAATACAGCACGTCATCGGCCATACGGAAGGCCTCTGCGAAGGTCGTGCGGTCATTGGCTATGCGGAACAGGTTCTGGTTTGGAACCACAATCATGGTGTCGACATGCTCTTGCGTGTCTTCGAGGCCTTTTTCAGCCAGCGACATGCGGCGGGTGCCTTCAAAGCCAAAGGGTTTGGTGACAACAGCGACGGTGAGAATGTCTTGTTCTTTCGCGAGACGTGCGATGACCGGAGCCGCGCCTGTGCCTGTGCCGCCGCCCATGCCTGCTGCGATGAAGACCATATTGGCCCCATCAAGGTAGGTTCTGATCTCGTCCGCAGATTCTTCAGCAGCGCGCTCGCCAATATCTGGGCGCGCGCCCGCTCCTAGGCCGGAGGTGGTCTCTGGGCCGAGTTGGATGCGATGCTCTGTTTTTGAGCGAGAGAGAGCTTGTGCATCGGTGTTCGCAACAATGAATTCAACGCCTTGGAGGTTGGCCTCGATCATATTGTCGATTGCGTTTCCGCCTGCGCCGCCAACGCCGAATACCAGTATTCGGGGGCTTAAATCATGTGTCATCTGCGTCCCTCATTAAACAGTCACTCGCTTCACGAGGACCAGAATGACGCCTGCCAGCTAAAAAGGGGTTAAGCACGTCGCAATTTTGCTAAAAATTGTCTCGCAGCCAAATGAAGGCCTTGCTCATAACTCCGCCGCTGGATTCGGCACCATTTCCTTTCGATGCAGCGCCAGCCCGCGCAACATCAACAAACCCCAACTCATCGTACAGTAGCAGACCTGAGGCCGTTGAAAAAGCCGGAGTTGCCAGTGATTCACCTAAAAATTCTGCCAATGTGGGGCGTCCGAGGCGAACGGGGGCGTTTAGCACCTGTGTGGCGACCTCTCGCACGCCCGCCAATTGGCTCGCGCCACCCGTCAGTACCACCCGGCGGGGCAGTACGCCGCGTACATCACTGGCATTCAACGCGCGCTGAACAAGCTCGAATGTTTCTTCAACGCGCGGTGCGATGATTTCAGCTAAACGTCCGCGTTCCATTTTAGTGGCTTCGAGGCGGCCATTGTCACCCAGTCGGGGGGTTTCGATGCGCTCAGCTAGGCCGGGACCGTCGAGATTTGCGCAGCCATAAACGGTTTTCAGGCGCTCAGCAGCGGCGAATGTGGTACCAATGCCCTGAGCGAGGTCTGATGTTACCAGCGCGCCGCCTGCCGGAACCAGGCCAAGCCATGCCGGCGAGCCATTGAGGTAAACCGACGTGGCGGTGACACCTGCACCCATATCAATGCAGATCGCGCCATTCTCTATTTCATCGTCAATCAGTGTCCCTGCGCCGCTGGCGATGGATGACGGGATCAGCCCGCTCACGCCCAGATGCGCCCGGCCGACACATTCGACGAGGTTTTTGACCAACGGCAAAGGCGCGGTGACGACCGAAAGCCAGATGCCAAGCCGTCCACCATACATGCCAGAGGGTTCGCGAATACCGCCCTGATCGTCCACCTGATAGGCGATGGGCCACGCGGCAAGCGTATGCAGGTTTTTGGTGTTGGCTTTGGAGAGGGCGATGGCCTGAAGGCGTTTGACATCTTTCGGCGTGATCTCGCGCGCGCCAATGTCTATCGATGCTTCGACGATAGCAGCATCCAGCTTGGGGCCCGTGATACCGAGAATAACCTTGTCAATTTGCTCTCCCGCTGCACGCTCTGCGTCTTCGACGGCGAGCCGGATAGACCGTTCCAGACCCTCCATGTCTGTAATCGCGCCGCCGTTGAAACCGCGGGATTGTTGGCGTCCGCTGCCGAGTATTTTGAATCGCCTTGTGCCAGTGCCTTCGCTGCGGCCGATAAGGCAGGTTGTTTTGGAGCAGCCAATATCAAGCGCGGCAACCGTCATGGTAGCGCGTGACGCCCCTTGATGGGGCATACGTCTTGATTGGACGTTTGCCATTAGCTGCGCGCGGCCTCCAAGCGTTGCTTCAGGCTGGTATCGTCCGTCGGCTTTAGGTAAATGCGGCCGGAATTGCGCAGATCAATGCTGTCGACACCGCGCTGCATGAGGGCGGTACGAATTTGCATGCGCTCTAGCTGTTTCAAAGCGGGGGACATCTCGTCGTCTTCGGGCAACAGCACCTTCGATCCATTGATCAGGTGCATATCCCAGCGGCGGTCTTTGATCCGTGTCGCAATTGCGACACGTGTGGAAACGTCGGGTGTTTCAGCCAATGCGGTGACAAGATCAGGTGCTGCTTTGGCCGCGCCCGGACCGGCAAGGCGTAGAAGCGGCTTTTGATCGTCTGCGCGAGCCCCCGGCATGATGCGGCCCAAGCCATCAACAACCGCCCAATCTGTGCCGTCATGCCAGAGAGCGACAGGCTCGGCAGCGTCGGCAATAATCACCACTTGATCCGGCCAGAGACGATGAACGCGCACGTTTAGGACTTTTCGGGTCGCTTCGACACGACGCCGGATAACATGCGGGTCAGCACGGAACATGTTTTCGCCCGGCTCGATCATTGCGGCAGCGCGTACGTCTTGAACGAGGGCGGGATTTTGGTCGAGCCCAATGATCGAGACGTCATTGACCGCGATTCCGGTCATGCGCGCTGTGTCATCCATAAAGCCCGAGAAGCGATTTTCGATCTGGCTCATCGAGCCGCCCATCCATGCTGCTGTGCCGACGATGATGCCGATAAGCAGAACAAGGCCGAAGATAACCGATGTGACGCGTACTTCCTGACCGGTTGAGTGGTCAGTAATGGTTGCAGCGCGGCGGCGGCCGGAAGAATTGCGGTTTACCTTTGGCATGAGGCGTCCTCGATCATCCAGGCGACCAGTTCTTCAAACGAAATACCCACATGCGCGGCTTGTTCGGGAACAAGCGACGTTGGCGTCATGCCGGGTTGGGTGTTCGTTTCGAGGATCACAAGTCTGCCTTTTTTGTCGTCATAGCGAAAATCTGACCGCGTCACGCCTCGGCATCCGAGCGCCTCATGTGCAATCAAAGCAGCGTCCATCGCGGCTTTGGTGACATCAGGTGGCAAGTCTGCCGGGATCACATGACGCGATCCACCTTGTGAATATTTCGCATCAAAATCGTAATAGTCTCTTAAGGTCGTTATTTCGGTGACCGCCAAGGCGCGATCGCCGAGCACAGCTACAGTCAGCTCGCGGCCGGGGATGTATTCTTCGGCCATGAGAGTGTTACCATATTTCCAGTCTGGGCCATTTACCTCACGCGGAGGGCCATTTGCACCTTCATATACGATCAGCACGCCAAAGCTGGAGCCTTCGGCGACCGGTTTAATGACATAAGGGGGCGGTAGCGCATGGGCGCTGGCGGCTTCCTCGCGCGTGACGCGCTTGTCGACCGCAATATCTAATCCCGCTTCGCGGAAAACCGCTTTGGATTTGATTTTGTCCATGGCGAGAGAGGAGGCGAGCACGCCAGAATGGGTGTATGGCAAGCCGAGCACTTCAAGAACGCCCTGCACGCAACCATCTTCCCCCCACGGACCATGTAAGCCATTGAGGGCAACATCAGGTGCGGCCTCTTTGAGTTGGGCAGCGAGGTCGCGGGTCACATCAATCTCGACAACATCATAGCCAGCTGCGCGGGCAGCTTTTGCCATTTGTTGACCAGAGGATAGAGAGACCGGGCGCTCTGATGACCAGCCTCCATATAAAACTGCGACCCGCTTCATGCTATTTTGTCCTTTTAGTGTGGCGTTCTGCCAGACGTTGGAGTGCGATCGCGGCTTAATCCGGGCGCGATCGCGGCGTTGTCGCGCATCATCGCCGAGAGTCGTTAACGAAAATGCCACTTTAATAAGGATTTGTAGAATCACCGTGAAAATTCAGTGCTGCGACAGAATAGGGGCAGACACTTTGCGTATAGTAAGCTACACCAAGGTGATCGCACCCAAGCAGAATTGAGAGTACTTCATGAACAAGCCGATCCTTCTTGCTGGCGTTGCCTCGCTAAGTTTGGCCCTCGCGCCAGCCGCGTACGCAGAACCAAATGCCGCAATGGTGGAAAGTTATCTTCCGGCTGATTTCTCTCAATATGGTCCGCGCACCGCGTTTGATATGGTGAGTCAGGTCCCCGGTTTTTCCATTCAAGAAGATGAGAATAGCGGTGAGCGCGGGTTCGGGCAGGCGTCTGGCAATGTTTTGATCAATGGTCAGCGAATCTCTGGCAAGTCACTCTCGATACGGGGGGCGCTTTCGCGCATCCCCGCGGCACAGGTCGTTGGCATCAGTGTAATGGATGGCGCGCAGCTGGATGTACCTGGTTTATCCGGGCGAGTCGCGAACGTTGTGACAGGTGAGGCTAGCAAAATCACAGGCACATATGGCTGGCAGTTTTTCACGCGAGAGGGGCTAAAACCCGCGCCTTTTCGGGCTGATCTGAGTGTTTCTGGTTCAAAAGGGGCGCTGGATTGGAATGTTGAGTTGCGTCACCGCGCAAACCGGATGGGTAATGCGGGTACTGAGTTAGTTTATGATGCGGCTGAAACGCTTATAGAGAAACGTAAAGAAGACTATACGCATGTTGCATCAGAACCCAGCATCGCGCTCGGATTGGCGTGGAAACCAGAGAGTGGACACGTTGGAAACTTGAATGTGAGTTACTCGCAATTTCTGAAAGATGACAAAGAAATCTCCCGAAGATTCCCTGTGAATGGATTGGAAGGTCGCAGACTTTATCTTGGATCAGAGGACGAGTGGAACGCCGAAATTGGCGGTGATTATGCGCTGGATATTGGTCCGGGGAGATTTAAGGCAATCGGACTTGTCCGCCGAGAAAATAGCCCTTTTGTAACAGGAATTTTCTCAGGCTCGCTGACAGATACGAGGGACCACTATGATACTCGGTTTGATCAGACTGAAGATGAAGGTGAGTATATTGCGCGGGGTGAATACTCCATCAATTCAGAAGGGTGGGGAGATTGGCAGCTCGCTGTTGAAGGTGCGTTCAATTATTTGGAGAGTGATGCCGAGCTGAGCCAAGCATTTGGCGGAGCGGCGCTGAGAGTTATTCCATTACCGGGAGCGTCGACGCGGGTGGAAGAAACCCGAATGGAGGCTTTGTTGACCCATGGTCGTCGGTGGGCTCCTAACTGGTTTGTGCAAGCCTCTCTCGGTGCAGAGGTATCGGAGATATCACAAACTGGTGACGTAAATAAAACACGCCAGTTCACGCGACCCAAAGGTTTCGTGCAAGCGTCATGGGACCAGTCAGATAGCCGCTCTTTCGTGTTCAGGCTCGAGCGCGAAGTTGGACAGCTGGACTTTTCCGATTTTGTGTCTTCCGTGAATTTTGAGGAAGAACAAGACAGTGCCGGTAATGAGGATATTGTGCCGCACCAGTCTTGGGTTTTGTCAGCCGAGGTGGAGCAAAAATTCAGCGATTGGGGCTCCATTACCGCAAAGCTCACAGCAGAAGATATTACTGATATCGTCGATTTAGTGCCGATTGGTACGAGTGAGGGGCCGGGCAATATTGATGCCGCCAAGCGTTATTCCGCGAGTGTGCGGGCGACAGTGAAGTTGGATGATTTTGGCATTCCCGGTGGTCGATTCAGAATAAATGCAAAGGCGCAGCAGTCAGAAGTGATGGATGCACTGACGGGGTATGAGCGCTTTATATCCAATGATCTTGTGAGTGAGGTGGGTGGTGAATTGCGTCAAGATATTCCGAATACGGATTGGACATATGGTGTTCGTAGTCGAGTGGACCGTAAGGCCGCCACATACTATTTGAACAGCATTGACCGCCAACGCGTTGTGCCGGCTTTCATGTTCGGTTTTGTCGAGCATAAAGATGTTTACGGACTGACGGCGCGGGTTGAGGTGGGCAATTGGTTGAATGCTCGATTGGGTCAATCTCGTGAGTTTTATGACAATTCACGTATAAGCCCCCAAACAGGTCGGCAGATTCGTGATCGTGGCTTTGGGCCGATCTTTGCGGTGGGAATTCGCGGGACGTTTTAAGCGCTAGCTTGCGCTAAAGTGCGGCCGATACGGCGTACTTCCCATCTTAGCTGAACACCACTTGAGTCTAGGACACGTGCACGGACAAGTTCGCCTAAGGCTTCAAGATCTGCGGCGGTCGCGTTGTCCGCATTGATCAGGAAGTTGCAGTGCTTTTCTGAAACTTGAGCGCCACCCACGCGAAGCCCGCGGCAGCCTGCTTCGTCGATAAGTTTCCAAGCCGATCTTTGGTTGGGTGTGCCGGGTGGGTCTGGATTGGCAAAGGTCGAGCCCGAGGTTTTATCGCGGATGGGCTGACTATCTGCGCGTCGTGCTTGTAAATCCTCAATGTCTTTGAGAATGGCTGCCGGCACATCGGTATGCGTGCCGACGAGGTGCAAGCCTGTGACGACAAAATCGTCAGGCAGGTTTGTGTGACGATAGCTGAAGCCCGCATTTGGCAACCCTTGATCTTTGAGTGGGCCTTGAAAACTTTTGCGCTCTCCAGTGCGGGTGACGCCATCAAGTTGGACCATTACGTCGCTCAATTCGCGGCCATAGCAACCTGCATTAGTGCGCGTTGCACCGCCAAGTGAACCGGGTATGCCGGAGAGAAATTCGAGACCGCGAATGCCTGCTTTTGCAGCGGCTTTGGCGACAGAGATATCTAGCGCACCTGCTCCTGCTTTGATGCTGGTCTCGCCGGTTGTTGAGATATTGCCCCATGCTTTGCCCATGAGCCGAATAACCACGCCGCCAATGCCGCCATCACGAATGATAAGATTTGAACCCACCCCTAGTGGTGTCACCGGAATATCCGGATCGAGCACGCTTAAAAAGCTGGCGAGATCTTCTTCATCCGCGGGCAGGAACAAGGCATCTGCCGGGCCACCAACCCGAAACCAAGTGTATGGAGCGAGCGTGGCATCGCGCATAATTTTGCCGCGAACGGCTGGAAGCGTTGAAAGGGTCATTTGGATTGGATTGAACCTTAGGCACCAGAAGTCAACAGTCGGTGGCCCCACACGCTGCGTCTTCGCAGGTATGAGGCCGTGACCAATACTAAGCGGCCTTGCGCTTTGCTTTGCGCACTTCCAGCTTGTTCATAGCGTGCAAATAAGCCTTAGCGCTTGCCACCAGCGTGTCGGGGTCAGATGAATGACCTGTTGCCATCAGGCCGTCATCGATAAGGCGCACGGACACTTTGGCCTGTGCATCTGTGCCACCAGTAACTGCGTGCACTTGGTAAAGCTCTAACTTACCCGCGTGTGGGGCAAGCATACGGATCGCGTTGAAGACGGCGTCAACCGGACCGTTACCACGCGCGATGGCATATTGTTCTTCGCCATCAATAATCAGGTCAATTTCTGCCGTTTGCGGACCATCTGTCCCAGCAACGACACGTAGGCGTTTGAACACAACGCGTTCATCTCCGCCTGACAATGACTCGTCCACCAAGGCGTAGATGTCTTCGTCAAAGACGTGTTTTTTACGGTCAGCCAAGTCTTTGAAGCGCTTGAAGGCGTCGTTCAATGCCTCTTTGTCAAGTTCATACCCCATGCTTTCCAACTTGTCGCGGAAGGCGTGGCGACCTGAATGCTTGCCCATTACGAGCGATGTTTTGGAAACGCCGACATCTTCTGGCTTCATGATTTCATACGTGTCCGCATGTTTCAGCATACCGTCTTGGTGTATTCCGCTTTCATGCGCAAAGGCGTTTTTTCCGACGATGGCTTTGTTGTACTGAACAGGGAAGCCAGTAATGCGGCTAACCATTTTGGAAGCGCGAGATAATTGTTCGGCATCGATGCCAGTGTCGAAGGGAAGTGTATCGCCGCGCACGCGCAATGCCATGACGATTTCTTCTAGTGCGGCATTACCGGCGCGCTCGCCCAGGCCATTGATTGTGCATTCGATTTGCCGGGCGCCATTAGTTAGCGCTGAAATAGAGTTTGCAACGGCAAGCCCCAAATCATTGTGACAGTGTGCTGACCAGATGACTTTGTCTGAGTTGGCAACGTTCTCGATCACGCGGCGAAACATTGCGCCATATTCTTCTGGATGAGAATAGCCGACAGTGTCCGGCAAATTGATCGTAGTGGCACCGGAGGCGATGGCCGTGTCGATTGCTTTACAGAGGAAGTCGAACTCCGTACGCGTTGCGTCTTCTGCGCTCCATTCCACGTCATCTGTGTGATTGCGTGCTTGAGCGACGGATCGGCCAATCGCTTCGATGACCGCATTTCCACCCATTTTAAGCTTGTGCTTCATATGCACAGGGCTTGTCGAAATGAATGTGTGAATGCGTGGTCGGGCAGCCTTTTTCAAGGCCTCTGCGCAGCGATCAATGTCAGACGGAGTGGAGCGTGACAGACCACAAATAATTGCGGATTTAGATTGCTCGGCAATCGCTTGCACGGCAGCGAAATCACCGTCGGACGCAGCAGGGAAGCCAGCTTCGATGACGTCAACGCCCATTGTGTCTAGCAAAGCAGCCAGATCGAGCTTTTCATTATGTGTCATAGAGGCGCCGGGAGATTGTTCACCGTCGCGCAAGGTCGTGTCGAAAATTCGAATTTGATCGTGGGTAGTCATTTTATGCGGCCTTCTAAGGCTTAAAAGATTAGGGGGTGATGAGAGACTGTCCCCTGGCCGCGCACCTGCCTTCGTCTAGGCAGACGTCATCGGCCAGGGGCCGATAAGCAGTAGGGTAAGAGGCAATATCTTTCGCATATTTCATCTATTCCTCATCACGCGGGGCAGTGTCAACCGCTTCGCCCTCAATAAGCGGCACAGTGGGGGGTGGCTGTGCCGTGCGGCTGCGGGAATAGAGTGCGATTGAGAAATAAATCACGACCGCAAGCAGCGCCATGGCGATTGCGACCAATGGATTGCCCTTGATAGCGGACATTACACTTTGCCCGGCAAAGGCGAGCAAGATGATTTTGGGTAAGCCGCCAATCGCCATCCCAGCTAGAAAATGGGTGAACTTAGCTTGGCTGACTCCAAAGGCCATGTTGACCAGCAAGAAGGGACCGGCCGGGACATTTCTCACAATCGCGCTGGTGACGAATGCATTGCGCCCCACAAAACCCGACAGTTTGTTAGCAGTTTTTCCTGCATAGCGCCGAAAAGCTTTCTCGCCCGCCAAGCGCCCCGTCCAAAAAGTGACCGTGCCGGAGGTGAGGTTTGCCACCCATGCATAGGCAAAGCCGAGCCATGGGCCAAAAAGAGCGATGGACATGGCAATCAGTGCAAATTGAGGAACACCGAGAAAGGCTGCGAGGCAAAAGACCAGTATGAGCGCCGGTAAGCCATAAGGACTGTCAGCGGTTGACGACATGAATGAGCTAAGCGTTTCGAAACTGGGGAGCAGACCGAGTTTGCCGAGTATGAAGGTAATCAGGATAACGCTCAGTAGCCCACCACCTAGAAAAAGCGCGCTGCGTGCAGGTTTTGCGGTAGGGGAGATATTCGGCTCACTCATATTATGTTCGATGCGTCGGGCGCGTCGCGTCGTCAAGACATCGATTCATATGGTGCAGCATGTTGGTGACTGAAAATGACTCAGCCAGCCAGTGAGAAGTGACCGCTAGAGTCGACCATCACGACATTATCCTTGTCAGTCCGCTTGCACATCATCAGAGCATCATCGGTCGTCACGTATAGGTCTGATGCCGATGGAAAGCGTGAGGGATGAAGTGCAACTGCGATACTTGCTGTTACGGTTAGCAACTGGCCCTTGTATGCATGAGGTTGTTTGAGCACTTCACGCAGCGAATTGGCAAAACTCATCGCCTCAGCTTCATCCATCTGATCCCAAATCAGTATGCCGAATTCGTCGCCGCCAAGGCGGGCACCAAATCCTTTTAGGTCACTTACGCATTTGCGAATTCTGACGCCGACATGACGCAATATCGCGTCACCTGCATCATGTCCGTGCGTGTCATTGACGGATTTAAAGCCGTTCAGATCGAATAAAATCAGAATACCGGTCGGGCCGTATTCGCTGTCGTGATTTTGACTTTCGCGGAGCAATTGCTCGAAGCGGCGACGATTGGCGAGACCTGTCAGATAGTCTGAGTTTGCTAATTCGACCAATTTTGATCGCGCTATTTCGAGTTCATTGTTTTTTTGGATTAGCTCGTTTGAGGCTTTATTCGCGGCGCGAGCGGCATTGCCGAATTTTTCCGACAAATGAACATTTTGTTTTATGACTGTGCCGCTCAAAAAGTATGATGGCCATGCGATCAGAAGGGCCAGAATGGATCCGCGGATTAGGTCATGTTGGAGGTTGGTGCCAAAGATTTTGGAGATCATCACTTCGCAAAGGCAGACAATAACCAGTGTAACTGCTGTCCCCTTTATGCACAGCCGTCTCACGCTGCCCGGCTTTTCCATGCGCAGATAGAGCTTCCGAAGGTAATCGGATTGGATTTTATCTAGCCTAAACACCAGAAAGCGGTCTCCAATTCATGAGAGACCGTTTATGGCAGAATTGCTTTAAAATCGGCTGAAGTGAATCGAATGAATTGAATGTATATTAGTTTAAGTTGACGTTATTACGCCTCTGATAGCATTTTTTCGCTTATCTCCCAGAGGCGTTCTGCGCTGGCATCATCGCAGATCCACGGTCGTGCGTGTTCCCATCTCTGGCTGGCATCTGTTGCTAGTTCGGCAATGTCACAATTCTCGCAATAAACGCCACCCATGTTGGCGAGTTTCTCTGAGGTTGCTGCCCATACTGTTGTGGATGCGCCTGCTCCGGGTGTTTTGAACATTTTTTCAATTCGTTCTGGCACGCTGCCATCTTCATTCTTCCAACCGAGGGCAACCATTTCTTCGTCGGGGAGGTGGCGCTGCAGGTCTGTAAAAATGCCGCCGGGATGTACTGAAAATGCGCGGATGCCGAACTCACGTCCGCGACGATCGACGCCTAAGGCGAACAGTGCGTTTGCTGTTTTGGATTGGCCGTACGCATCCCACTTATTGTAGTCGTGCGAATTGAAATTGGGATCATCCCAGTGAATATCAGAACGAATGTGACCGGTAGACGAGAGTGCGACGAGCCGTGATCCGTCTGCGCGCTGCATGGATGGAGCGAGTGCGAGGCTCATCGACATGTGGCCGAGGTGATTGACGCCAAATTGTGTTTCCCAGCCGGGGCCGACGCGACCGAGAGGGCAGGCCATAATGCCGGCATTGTTGATGAGGAAATTTAGGCCGCGTCCCGTATCTTCATAATCTCGGGTGAATTTTTCAATTGACTTGATGTCGGCTAAATCCATTTGGGCAATCTCGATCTCGCCTGAGAGCTTGGAGAGCGCCTTTTCAGCGACGTCTGGGCGTCTGGCTGGAACAGTCACACAGCACCCTGCATTGGCGAGCGCGCGCACCGTTTCAAGACCGATGCCCGAATATCCGCCCGTTACGATTGCGAACTTGCCAGAGAGATCCTGGCCCTCCAGCACCTCCGAAGCGGTAGAGTGCGCATGAAAGCCTGAGTTTACAGGTTTTTGATCGGATGCAGCCACAATTAGTACGCCTTTTCAGATTAGGAATTCAATTTAACTATACTGCCGACGTGACGTGACGAGCGCAAGCACCTGTTCTGAAACGGTCGATGCCTAAACCCGTGGACGTTGGATATGAGTGGCGTTATTCTGTGATGATGTAACAATTATAAGGATTGGCTTGATGCGTTTTATTGCGATGATTTTTGCGGCGGGAGTGTTGGCCTGTACGGCGCACGCCCAGTTTGGCAGGGTTGAGAAATCGCAGGACGAGATGGCCTTTGAAAAAGCCGTTTCAAGCCAAGCAGAACACCGTGAGAAGCGCGCTGAAGCTATAAGAAGTTGTAGCCAGATGGATTTTGCTGCGTGTTTCACTTTGGGCGAATTTTATCGGCGCGGTGTGGGTGGATTGCAGGATTATGAGAAGTCCGCGACAGCATATCGCAAATCGTGCTCAGGTGGAGACGGGCAGGGTTGTGCAGGGCTGGCCTACTTGTTCAACGATGGCAAAGGCGTGGAGATCGATTACGCCCAAGCGCGCTTATATTACAAGAAGGCCTGCGATCTTGGAGAGATCAGTGGCTGTGCCGGATATGGCAATTTGCTTTATGTTGGCAAGGGCGGCATTCGGCAGGTGAATGAGGGCACCAAATACCTTAGAAACGCCTGCGATCAGGAGTATGATTGGGCCTGCCAGCGTATCATCGACCTTGGGGCGTTTGACCCCAAAGACGACACATATGAGCGCTTGAAAGAGTGGAAAACGCGCAATTTCTAAAACAGGGTAACTAGGCGGCGGTTGAGCTTGCTTGCGTTGTGGCCTCAGGCGAGATTTTCAAATCCGCGCTGACTTTTGCACCTTGTTCAATCTCAACGCTTGGGGCGAGAACAGTGCCTGATACCGTAGAATTTTTAGACGCTTCGAGGCCTTCGGACGCATAGATTTTGCCAATCGCGACGCCATGAACGATGACGACGGGCGCTGTGATGTCGCCTGTGACGCTGCCGCCATTCTGGATGATGAGCAGGTCGTCGCAGGTCACGTTGCCTTCAATTGTCGCGGCGATGCTGGTGGGGCCAGAGAAGGTGCAATCACCGCCGAGTTTGGCGCCCTGTGACAGGATGTTTCCTTGTCCACCAATCTTGGTGTCGCGCATTTCATCTAGTGTGGCTTGTGCCTTTTTCTTGTTGAACATTTACCGTCTCCCAATGGCCCTATTTAAGGAGCTTACTCTCAAATTATGAAAATAAAACACTCGGAACGTGGAAGATTTGTTATAATTCAATCACTTGCCGTCAAAAGTTGAAAAGAGCTGTAAGCATGTGGTTACCACGTTGCGCCCTGATATCCCTATTGTTTCTAGGGGTTTCTTGTGCCGCAGAGCCCAATAATGAGTCTGAAAAACCGCTGCTCCAATCAGGCTTGGAAGGCATTGATCTCTCCCATCACAATGGCGTTGTGGACTGGAATGCGCTTTCCGGTGAAGGGATCGAGTTTATCTACCTGAAAGCAACCGAGGGTAGGGATTGGAAAGACCCCTTTTTTCAACAGCACTGGCATGACGCGTTGCGTAATGGGTATTACACAGGCGCCTATCACTTCTATCTGTTGTGCAAACCGGGGCGCGCGCAGGCGGACAATTTCATTCAATCTGTTGGGGTGCGCTCTGATACGTTGCCTCCTGCGGTGGATTTGGAATATGCCGAAAATTGTGCGGACGAGGTGGATCGGGAATTTATTCTTGCGGAGCTGGAAATTTATCTGGATGCGGT
>JBOEGK010000059.1:0-1217 GCA_050633385.1 Hyphomonas sp. | reverse complement strand
TGGTGTTGAGCGTCGCCGGGGGCTAAAGGATGCTGACAAGGTGCGCGACTTTATTCGCGCAGCCAAATCTGCCTGACCTACGCTGAGGATATTATGACGATAAAGAATTCCTGGGACCATTTTCCAGACGCAAACGGGCGATTTGGAGAATTTGGCGGGCGTTATGTTGCTGAAACGCTGATGCCGCTGATTCTCGATTTAGAGAAAGAGTATCGCGCGGCAAAACAAGACCCAGCCTTTAAGGCGGAAATGGACGATTTGTGGGCTCATTATGTGGGGCGCCCTAGCCCGCTTTATTTCGCTGAGCGCCTCACGGAGCATTTCGGCGGGGCGAAAGTCTATTTGAAGCGTGATGAACTGAACCATACAGGCGCTCACAAGATCAATAATTGTCTTGGGCAGGTATTGCTGGCCCGCCGTATGGGCAAAAAGCGCATCATCGCCGAAACAGGTGCCGGCCAGCATGGTGTGGCGACGGCGACGATCTGCGCCCGGTTTGGTTTGGAGTGTGTTGTCTTCATGGGGGCAACGGATGTTGAGCGGCAGAAACCAAACGTCTTCCGTATGCGTTTGCTGGGTGCGAAAATTGTACCCGTAACGTCAGGCACTGGAACGCTCAAGGATGCGATGAATGAGGCATTGCGTGATTGGGTAACAAATGTGGATTCAACATTCTATTGTATAGGTACAGCTGCTGGACCTCACCCCTATCCGGAATTGGTGCGCGATTTCCAATCCATTATTGGCAAGGAAGCGCGCGAGCAGATTTTGGAACGTGAAGGCCGTTTGCCAGATGCGGTGATGGCCTGCATTGGCGGCGGATCAAATGCGATCGGCTTGTTCCATCCATTTATCGACGATGAAAGTGTCCGCTTGATTGGGGTTGAAGCGGCTGGGCATGGTATTGAAACTGGCGAGCATGCGGCGGCGCTGAATGGCGGTAAGCCGGGAATTTTGCACGGAAATCGCACTTACCTGCTGCAAACAGATGACGGGCAAATTATTGATGCGCACTCAATTAGTGCGGGGCTGGATTATCCTGGAATTGGTCCAGAGCATGCATTTTTGCATGATACGGGGCGGGCGACCTATCTCTCATGCACAGATACTGAGGCGCTAGAGGCCTTCCAATTGTGTACCCGTCTTGAGGGGGTCATTCCGGCGCTTGAGCCGTCTCATGGGCTGGCGCGTTGTGGTGAGGTGGCTGCAGAACTCGG
>JBOEGK010000058.1:0-1665 GCA_050633385.1 Hyphomonas sp. | reverse complement strand
TGGATCGCCCCGGTCAGGAGCGTGCTGGAACCACCGTTACTCCCAGCCCAATTCTCGCATTTTTTGCTTTGCTGCTAGGGTGAGGTCGCCATTCCCGTCGACCATGTCCTCAGCACGTATGCCAAGTTCCGCAGCCTCCTCTGCAATGCCCTGTCGCACGCGCGGCGACTGAGCCGAAAGCCACGCTGCACCAGATGATCCGCTTGCGGCAGATATGGACGGGGCAGCCGCTTTAGTCGCACTGTCTTTCGGCTTAAACCCTTCACCTTTCACCAAAGTCACGCCGTCCACATCAAAGCCAAGCTCTGCCGCGTGATCACGCGCCACCTGTACCATTTGGGCGTGCCCACCAGGGTCTTTCGTTTTGAGCTGGCGGACGGATTCATACGCATAAGAGATAATGAGCAAACGCTCGGCAAACTGTTGCTTATCCGCGTCAGACATCTCACCCAGTTGCGGTGCCGACATCAGCCCCAGCGCCAACGGCCCACGCACGGCCTCCGCCGTCGCTTTATCAAGCTGGCGGTCATCATCATGGATCAAGCTGTAAGCACCAACGGCCCACACCGTCATCGCATCGGCCACATTATCCGTACGCAGCCCAAATTGCGGCAGCAAACCATCCATCGCCGCAATCAGATCCGCGTCGCCAACCGCCGCCTTCAACTCCGCCTTCGCCTCAGCTGTCGGGAAATACTCTTTCAATATCTGACGACGCAATGCAGACGCAGGCCGGAAATCCAAGGCCTCGGGCGGGAGGAGTGAGGCATTTGAATTATTTACGATCACCTCTTCTTCGGAGCCGTAGGGCTCAAACAGAGGTGCCTCGATTGCAATATCTAAGTGCCATGCAGCGACATCATGGTGCCAATCAACCTCAAATTCAGCAACCGCCGGGCTCACCACCAGAAAGCAAATAAGACCAAGAAACGCAGACCGAACTGTAAACATCTAAAAACCTCTTGCTCCTTAAAAGACTCACTTCGCCTCGACTGTATATCGCGTAAGTTGAATTTCAAATGAACAAAGGGAGAGCAATTGCTCTCCCTTTCAACTTAATTGACCTAAAACTATTGTTTCCTGGCAAGGGTTGATCCGGACTCGCCAATAGACTTGATCGAATTCGACAAAGCCTCCGAAAGTATTTTCATTTCCTGACCTACGGCCGACAACTCCGCAGATTTTGACCCATATCCTTTGTCCTTACCTTCCATGTTTTTTAGCTCCATCGAGAGGTCATACATACGATCTAGTTTATCGTCGATCGCACCGCCTAGCGCTTTCGCAAGGGCCACCAACAAACTATCACCCTTGTTTGCTTTTCCGGAATCCTTTTTTCCAGATCCTCTGATCAGGTCGTTCATAATCTCCATCACGCCATCTGAAAACGCCTCAAACGCCCGCTCTGCATTGCCGCGCTGGGCGGGTGAGGCGTCGAAGCCGTTGAGGATGTGCTGGAGGAAGACTTTAGAAGAGAGTTCTTCACCGCGATTGATGTGGAAACCATGACCGGCCTGAAGGTGGTTGCTCTTATAACCCTGCATATCGCCGCATTCCTTACAGAACGCTGCCTGAGCCGCATCAATCATTGACTGTGGCAGCCCCATCTCTGTACCGAGCTTTTGGATGAGTTCCTGCCCCATCATCGAGACAAGCTCCTTACCA
>JBOEGK010000057.1:1507-2333 GCA_050633385.1 Hyphomonas sp. | reverse complement strand
GTGACACGGTTACCGCAACACTGGACACAGCTCCGGCCAATGGCACCGTCACCGTCAACCCCGACGGCACCTACACCTACACCCCTGCCCCGGACTTTAACGGCACAGACAGCTTTGTTGTCCAACTCGATGATGGCAATGGCGGCACAACCGATGTCACCGTCTCCGTCACCGTCGATCCGGTCAATGACAACCCCGTCGCTGCGGATGACGCGCAAACAACTGATGAAGAAGCACCCGTGTCGGGAGCGATTGCGCTCACCGATGTCGATGGCGACGTGATCACCGCAAGCCTCGGCACAGCTCCGGCCAATGGCACGGCTACCGTCAACCCTGACGGCACCTACACCTACACACCGAACGCNNTAACGGCACAGACACGTTCACCGTCTCCGCAGATGATGGCAATGGCGGCACGGATGTCGCTACCGTCACCATCACGGTCGATGCCGTCAACGATGCGCCAACCGGCACAGCTGCAAATGGGACAACGAATGAAGACACACCCGTAAATGGTAGTGTGATATCAAACGATGTTGATGGCGACACAGTCATTGCCTCATTGGATACCGCCCCAGCAAGTGGCACGGCCATAGTCAATGGTGACGGCACCTATACGTACACACCTAATGCCAACTTCTTTGGCAATGACAGCTTTGTCGTCCTGCTCGATGACGGCAATGGCGGCACCAACACGGTTTCAGTATCAGTTACAGTCAACCCGGTAAACGATGCTCCAATCGCCGGCGATGATGCTCGTTCTACCAATGAAGATGCAGCTATTGCTGGCGCTGTGGCGCTCACCGATGTTGATGGCGATACCATT
>JBOEGK010000057.1:0-1401 GCA_050633385.1 Hyphomonas sp. | reverse complement strand
CGGCCCCGGTGACTGTCGATGAGGACACATCTGTCAACGGGTCGATTACAATATCAGATGTCGACGGTGACAGCGTCTCTGCAACCTTAGACACACCTCCCGCCAGCGGATCGGTAGTGCTTAATATCGATAGAACCTACACCTACACACCTGATCCGAATTTCACCGGATCTGACAGTTTCGTCGTCTTGCTAGATGATGGGAATGGCGGCACTTCAACGGTATCAGTTTCTGTGACAGTTAATCCGGTCAATGATGCACCGGTTGCCCTTGATGATACGCAAACAACTGATGAAGACACCTCAATCGCTGGCGCCGTTGCTCTGAGCGATATAGACGGCGACATTGTCACCGCATCCCTCGGCACAGCACCAACCAACGGAACGGCAGTCGTCAACACCGATGGCACCTACACCTACACCCCAAACACCAACTTCAATGGCACGGACACGTTCACCGTCTCCGCAGATGATGGCAATGGCGGCACAGACGTCGCTACTGTCACCATTACCGTAAACGCGGTAACTGACGCTCCGACAGGCACAGCCGACGATGCGATCACAGACGAAGATACACCAGTATCTGGGGTCGTGATCACTGATGATATCGATGGCGATACGGTTACCACCAGCCTCGACACCGCCCCTACCAACGGTACAGTCGTCGTTAACACGGATGGTACCTACACCTACACGCCAAACGCTGATTTCAACGGAATGGATAGCTTTATTGTTCTCCTTGACGACGGAAATGGCGGCACGAATACAGTCACGGTCTCCGTTATAATTGACCCTGTGAATGATAATCCAGTTGCAGGTGATGATTCACATGTCACAGATGAAGATGCACCTGTTGCAGGGGCTGTGTCCCTCACAGATGTAGACGGAGATACAATCACAGCCAGCTTGGGCACCACCGCCCCAAGCAATGGCTCGGTTGTCGTCAACACAGACGGCACATACATTTACACACCGAACGCTGACTTCAACGGCACAGACACGTTCACCATCTCCGCAGATGATGGCAATGGCGGCACAGACATCGCCACTGTCACCATCACGGTTGATCCGGTCAACGACGCGCCCACTGGCACATCCGCAAACGTAACCACCGACGAAGATACCAGCGTGAATGGAGCTGTTGCCTCCAATGACATTGATGGCGATACGGTCACAGCCAGCCTGGATACACCGCCTGCAAGTGGAGTTGTATCAGTCAATGGAGATGGCACCTATACGTACACACCCAATGCAGACTTCTATGGCAATGACAGCTTTGTCGTGCTGCTCGATGACGGCAATGGCGGCACATCAACAGTCACGACTTCAGTCACTATCAATCCAATCAATGATGACCCCGTCGCTGTCTCTTATACACATCTCCGAGCCCACGAGACGCTCA
>JBOEGK010000056.1:8788-15033 GCA_050633385.1 Hyphomonas sp. | reverse complement strand
TGAACATGAAACGCGGGCCCGAGCGCAATCCGGTTTCGGGTCTCATAACGCCAAATTACTGGCGTACATCAAATGCACGGGATGTGCGGATGCTAATCTCGGCACGTGTTGATCATTACTCTGAAATGATCGCGACTCTCAATAAGGCTGACGAAGCGGAACTTGTGTCTCAAATTGTCAATCGTTTGGTGATTGATGGAGCCGCTGAAATTGCTCATGGAGAGGACGGTCAGTTCTATTGGCTGCAGGATGGCGCTGATTTATCTCAGTTATCAGATCATTTTGAAGCACTAAATCGATTGTTCCGCTTGCCAATTTATATTGGCGATCGAGCGCTAAATGTAACCATTTGGTTCGGTGTTGATCAGCAAACTGCAAAGCCTCTGTCCGCTCGTATGCCAGGCGCTCTTGCGGCGTCCAAAGCTGCGAGGGATGCGGGAACGAGTTGGCATCTGTTTGATCCTGAAATTGCCTCCAAGAAAATTACCGCAAGCACTATGGCTGGTGAGCTACAGGCTGCTCTCGAGGATGGAGATGTGTTTGTCGTCTATCAGCCGAAAATCGATTTGAAGAACGGCAACATAGTTGGTGTGGAGGCCTTGGCGCGTTGGACGCATCCTGAGCGTGGCCCCATCTCGCCAGCGGAGTTCATCGAAGTTGCTGAAAAGCATGGGAATATCGTGGAATTGTCTCGATTTGTTCTGGAAAAAGCGCTGCGCCTTCGCAAAGGAATCCCAACTGATATGGGATCGTTTTCTGTTGCGGTGAACTTGTCGCCTGTGCTGTTGAACAAGCCAAATCTTGCGAGTTATATCTTGGAGCGCGTCGCTGAGCACGGCGTTAATCCCAGTGATCTGATTATTGAGATCACAGAATCTAGTGAAATCGAGAGCTCTAATTTGGCCATTCAACATTTTGAAACACTGCGAGCTGGCGGTGTGCAGCTATCGGTGGATGATTACGGGACAGGTTTGTCCACGCTGGAATATCTTAAACGTATTCCTGCCTCAGAAATCAAAATAGACCGATTGTTTGTGACGGATGTGTTGGCCAACGCAACAGGTAAAATCATGCTGCGTTCCACCGTTCAATTGATCCAGATGTTGAAGCTGCGCTGTGTTGTTGAGGGTATTGAAGATCAAGAAACGCTTGATTATCTGGCCTCGCTCGGATGCGATCAGGGGCAGGGTTTCCTGATTTCCAAGCCTATTCCTCAAGAAGCCTTGTTCCGGTTTTTAGCCAGGAATAAAGCAGATATGCCAATGAGTGCTTAAGCCAAGTGGCATGAGGCAAAGATAAGACAGAACAGTTTCCAGAATTTTTCACGATTCTTTGTAACTTATCTTGATGGCTTTATATCAAAAAGTGTATCAATCTTCGCGAGGAAAATGATCGTGTCGGTGTTGGGGTTGTTAACTTTTTCGGAAGTGCCGTTCGATGCATCCTGTTGTAAATATAGCAGGCCGCGTGATTCCATTTTTTTCAGGTGAAGGTTGATAATGGACTCGTGAAAAGCGGGGGCAAGCTCTTCAGCAAGTCTTTTAAAATTCAGCGATTTTTCCGTGAGAGGTCGATCAACGATTGAGGCAGAGGTTTGGATTATTAGCCATTCCATTGTCGCGGGATGCATGATTTTCTTCCCCCCAGAAGCAAATTTAAACTACTTTTACGTGCAATATGTTTCTCTTTAGTTTACAAGCGGTCGAAATTTTTTCTGATCGATGGACCTTTTCTGTGGATAAAAGTTGAAATTTCCTCCCATCGAAATTGCTGCTAGCAGCAACACGCAGGTGAAACTTCATCCCTAGGGAGAATTTTCCGCAAAAAAAAGCTTTTCAATTGAATGTTTTTCGTTAACTTCTGTTACTGCGACTGGTGTGGTCGTGATTTATAAGAAAGATATTGCAATGACAGAATTTGAGAAAAGCGCTTTCGACGCCGACAAAACAGAATGGAATTTCTGGGACTGGGTTTTTGGTTAGACCCTGAGAACTATCCTTTACAGATAGTGGAAACCGGCATCTTTGGTGCCGGTTTTTTTCTGGGCGGAGGTTTTTTGTGGCTGCGGAAAAGGTTGAGAGTTGCGTGTGGTGCCAACGCCTGCTTGAAAGAGGTTATGCAAACACTTCTTCCTATAGCGACCGAAATTGGTGCGATTCTCAAAGCGCGCCGTGAGACCATTGCCATCGCGGAGTCTTCATCCGGGGGGTTAATTTCGGCGGCGTTGCTCGCCGTGCCAGGGGCTTCGGCTTATTATCGAGGGGGAGGCGTGATTTATTCGCCCAAAGCTTTCGGCGGCCTACTTGGTTTGGATCGTAGCGCGATGGAAGGCTTGCGGTCGTCCACTGAGCCTTATGCTTTGCTTCTGGCGCAAACGATCCAATCTAATTTGAACGCGACTTGGGGCTTGTCGGAAACTGGGGCGGCCGGGCCGTCTGGCAACGGATATGGAGACGCCGCTGGACACACGTGTGTCGGATTGATCAGCAAAGACGGTACGGTTTCACAATCGCGCACGCTGGAAACAGGCCTTGCAGATCGCGAAGCGAACATGCGCCACTTCGCTCTGGAGGCGTTGGACCTTTTGCATCAGGCTTTGGTTCACAGCGATGCTTGAGCCAATAATTCTGGTCGATGCAGATGCGTGCCCGGTCAAAGATGAAATCTATAAAGTTGCGATGCGAAAGCAGGTTCCGGTTATTGTGGTGGCCAATAGCTATCTGCGGATTCCCGAGCACAAATTGATTTCCCGCAAGATCGTTAGCGACGGATTTGACGCGGCTGATGACTATATCGCGGAGATTTCCGGCGCGCATTGTGTTGTGGTGACCGCCGATATTCTTCTCGCGGATCGTTGCTTGAAGGCAGGTGCGCTTGTTATCTCCAATAAGGGAAAGCCGTTTGACGGTAACAATATTGGCAATGCCATCGCTGTGCGGGCGATCATGGCTGACCAACGTGCGGGTCTTAACCAAACAGGCGGGCCAGCGCCGTTCAAGCCGGCCGATCGGTCGCGCTTCCTGTCGGCACTGGATGAGGCGCTTGTGGCGCTGGAAAAGCGAACCTAGTGCAAGTTGAGGCTGACTTGTGATCAGGCGCGCAGTAAACTGGCGCAATAGAATCACTTGCCCAGAAAGGCAGTTTACATGACTGACGCCCCACGCGGATCCAAAGCCAATCCATCCGAGTTTGATGCCTATTCAAAGCTGGCAGAGAACGAGCCTTACTTCGTGCTGTCTGCGCATGATCCGCTCTCGTCCGCTATTGTCGAATTACACGCCTATATCGGTGCGGGCCAGTCTGGCGCGGCGCATAACAAGCTGGCAGAGATTATGGCGCTAACTGCAGTCAAACCCCCACGTCCGGCCTCTAGCCCTAAGTATCGTGAGACGTTTGCGATCTCCCTTGCCATGGAACAGTGGCGCGAAACGCAAGGCGACTAGACGAGGCGCGCGATGGACGGGCTTACCGGGCCGAAACAGAACGCACATATCAAACTGTTGCCGCTCGATCTGGAGCGGGATGGTGATGCCTTGCGCGTGATGGCTGAAGGGCTGGGCGATCAGGTGCATGTCTGGCCGTATTATCACGAAGGTGATTGGATTAGCGATTGGAGCCAAGCAATCGGGGACGGGGTCGCTAAGGGCGTCTTCATGCTGTTTGCGGCCTTTACACCGGAGGGCCAGTTCGCTGGAATCACAGGGTATATTCGGCCCGATGGCGTCTCTCGGAATGTCGAGATCGGGATGACGATGTATGGTGCGGCGTATCAGGGCACCAAGGTGAATCCGGCGGCAAAGCTGTTGTTGCTGGACGCGGCGTTCGAGGCGGGTCTGGCGCGTGTGCAGCTCAATGTGGACGACCGCAATGAACGGTCGAAAGCTGCGGTATTGAAGCTTGGCGCGAAGCAGGAAGGCTTGCTGCGCGAGCATCGGTTGCTGGCGAGCGGCCATCTGCGTTCAACGGCGGTGTTCTCTATCCTTGCCCGCGAATGGCCCCAGGTGCGCGAGCGTTTGGAGGCGCGGCTGGGCTAAGCCCGTGCATTTGCCGTGCAGACGCGTGCGCTTTCGTGCAGTTTGAGGCCGTTTCGGGCAAATTGGGTGCGGTTTGCGGCAGGTCTAGTCGGCTGCGTTCATCAGAGTGGTCATCTGGTTTAGCCAGTTGAGCCATGCGGTTCGCCCTGTATCTGTTAGGTGTATGCGGGTTTGGGGGCGTTTGCCGACGAAGCGTTTTTCCTGTGAAATATAGTTTGCGGCTTCCAGTTTTTTTAAATGGGTCGAGAGATTGCCATCTGTGGCGCCAACCTTATCGCGCAGCTCGCCGAAAATGGCGGGGCTGGAGGCTGACAGATAGGCCATTATACCAAGGCGCAGACGACCGTGGATGACATCATCAATGGCGTTATGGTCGAAGGGGTTATCGCTGCTCATCGCGAAGGCCTCAAACCGTTTCGGCCGGTTCACCGCGCATCAGGAGGAGGCCCGGCAAGAAGACGGTGAGCGCCGCCGTGACCGCCCCGACAATCCAGATTGCATTCGAGCCGGAAAAGACAGCCGCCACGCCGACGCCAATGATTGCGCCCCAGCCGGCCAGAATGAGCGGGCGGGCATTGGCGAGCAAGCCAGCAGTGAGTTGGCAAAGGCCATAAACGGCCAGAACGACGGGTACGGACCAGATGAACCCGATGCTGGCTTGCCCCTCAAAGACCGATTTCAAGACGACCCCTGCGAAGAAGGAAAACAAGGCCATGCCGCCCGCCATCCAAACGGTTTGAGACACTTTGTTGCCGAGGGAGGCAGCGCCCGGTTTTGAGGCCGGAAATGTGCGCGCCATCATGACTTGTCCGCCAAGGCCGAGCAGCATGAAACCGCTCCACATATAAGCAAGGGCGACAGGCTCCAGCCCGGCAAACCCTGACGCGATGAGGAAATGGCCGACATAGGCGACACTGGCCAAACCGCCCCACCATGCGAGGAAACGTCCGCCCAGAAGGGGCGCGTTCTGACCTGCTTCTGCAAGGTCTTTCAGATAGGCTAAATCACTGGTCATAGACGGTGTCATAATGCGGTGTCCTCAATCAACTTTGAAATACAAAGTGCTTTGCGTGAGAGGTGGAGTCAAGTAAGCGGGGGGGAAGGGTGGTTTGCGCGGACGCGATTTTGGGGCAGAATGGACACGTAATCATTGAGGCTATAGAGGCTTAGCGCATGACCACGCCGATCAATTTGAACAAGTTCCGTAAGGCCAAGGCGAAAGCTGGTAAGGAACAACAGGCCAAGGAAAACCGCGCCAAGTTCGGCCGCACGAAGGTTGAGAAGAACCTCGAAAAAGCCCGCGCGGACAAAGCCCGTGAACTGATTGATTCCAAGAAGATGCCCGGTGATGAGGCGGGGGAAGACTAGGCGGCTTACTGCACCTTCTGATGATACCCGCCTTTGCAGGTATCATCGTGAAGGGGGTATCCGCCAAACCCCTAACCTAAAAACACGTTATCCCGGACAATGCCGCTGGCATTTCCGGGATAACGTGGGCGGGGCGCGTCGTTTCCGGCAAACATTACATTAGTCTTCAAACGCTACACGTCTCTCATCAATCTGGAGCAATGGTCCAATGATTTCATATTCTACTTTGGGAACGAGCAATATGGCGCGCTCGATTGCGTTCTATGATTCAGTACTGGGGGCACTCGGCGCGAAGCGGGAGCTGTCCACACCAGAATGGACGCAATACGGACGGGGAGGAGAGCGAGCGAAAGTTTGCATAACTTTTCCATATGACAAGCGCGAGCCGTCAGGAGGGAATGGACCCATGTTGGCTTTCCAAGCTGGTGACTATCAGGCGGTAGATAAGTTTCATTCTGAAGCCCTGCGGCTAGGGGGTTCGGATGAAGGGGCGCCGGGGATTCGAGAGGGCACCCATTATGTGGCCTATATTCGCGACCCTGACGGCAACAAACTTTGCGCTTTCACGCCTAAATCTGCCGCTCAATAGCGTCGCTAATTCATCTCCGGCTTCCTCCAATGAGCGCAGGTGTCTATGGGGGAGGGGCGTTGGGTACTTCCGCTGTCCCAAAACAGACTGCACAGCTAAATTCCCAGCGTTTTTAGGGGATGACCCAGATTATGGTTAATGAAGGGTTGACGTTTGGCATCTGGCTTGCAGAGTTGTGTCTCAGTAGACAATCTCTCAAGGGTCAGCCTGATGAAACGCATTATGTTAAAGCTCGGATTTTGCTTCACATCCTT
>JBOEGK010000056.1:0-8717 GCA_050633385.1 Hyphomonas sp. | reverse complement strand
GCGTTCGAGTGCCTCGAAAATGGGGCGGGCCTTTTTATCCTTCAACAATGGTATTGCACGCGCGAGCTCTGCGGCCTCGGCATAACGGGTTTGCGCTGTCGCCATATCGCCGCGTGCTTCTGCGCAGCTAGCTGTATTGTGCAATACAGATGGCGCGTTGGGGTATTCTCGAGCGAGTTCGTCCCACTGGGCGCAGGCACCCATGATTTCCCCGCGCTTGGTGGCTTTAACCGCCATTTCGAAACGGGTGTCGAAAGCGACCTCATTGGTAAGCGCCTCGGTCATGATTTCGGCGCGCATCGTCTTGGTGTAGGGGGCGATGTCATAGCGGAAGCGACGCACAGCTTCGCGCGTTGCATCTTCGATCATGCTGATGGGCGCGTCGCCTGTATAACGAGAGAGCGTGTATGTGTCGCGCTCATCTGGGATGGTGTCATCATTCTTGTATTCGTTCACCTTGATGCAGTCTTCACGGCTGGCCTCGCCGCCGTTTTCTGAGGTGAAGACGGGGCGGCCCTCTGCCAGATCAACCAAGGTGGCCGTAACGCGCACGAGGACTTTTTGCTCAGTGCATTCAGATTCGACGATGGCTCGACGTTCGCAATCGAAGATGCCGTCATATTCGACGCATTCGCGATCGCGCGTGAAGGAGATTTCTTCGTCATAGCTGTCGATTTCGACGTGGCCTTCATAGATGCCTTGGGGCGCGTCGGCGCCGGAATGGGTAAACCAGGGCTGGCCGTCGAGTTCGGTCTCCATGATCATGTCGATAAATTCAGTTTCAGCGACATCGCCAGCCGGGCCAGTGAAACGGCCGACATCAACGTCTGTATAGGCGGCGGCCTCGGGGAAATTGGGCGCGATGCGGGCATTGTAATCATAACCGGGTGTGGCGCAGGCGACAGCAGCCAGAAGCGTTGAAAGAGCAATGAGAGGTTTCAGCATGTCGGCCACCTTGAGTGAAATCTGTTGCAACACTGTAATGTGAGCCGCGCTGAACGTGCAATGAATAGTACGATGCTGACAGTTTCCCCCGAGTTAAGTGGCGCATTCACATGTTGACGCCGCCGCCATGTTTCTGCACCAGTTTGGCAAAATCGTACATGAAGGATGCTTTTACGAATGTCTCGTCCCCTGTTTTCCGAATTCAATTTGAAATCCCTGTCTCTGCCGAACCGCGTGGTTCTGGCGCCCATGACCCGCAGCTTTTCGCCTGGCGGTGTGCCCGGTGACGATGTGGCCGACTATTATGCGCGCCGTGCAGCAGCAGATGTGGGTTTGATCATCACAGAGGGCACGACAGTGGGGCGGGGCGGGGCGTCGAATGACCCGCGTATCCCGAATTTCCATGAAGCGGATGCGCTGGCCGGTTGGTCTAACGTGGTGAAGAAAGTTCACGCCGAGAACGGCAAGATCGCGCCGCAAATTTGGCATATGGGTATGGTGCGCAAAACCGGCATGGGCGCGTACCCTGATGCGCCAACCGATAGCCCGGCGGGGATGACCCATAAGGGCAAGCGCATTCTGCCAGTGCCGACGACTGCGGAAGTCGACGATTTGGTGATGGCCTATGCCAATGCGTGTGGCGAGGCCAAAAAGCTGGGCTTTGACTGTATCGAGCTGCATGGCGCCCACGGCTATCTGATTGACCAGTTCTTCTGGGACGCCATGAATGACCGCGATGACAAGTTTGGCGGTAGCCTCCCGGAGCGCGCGACCTTTGCCGGCGATATTATCCGCGAAGTGCGCAAGCAGGTCGGGCCGGATATGCCGATCATCCTGCGTTTCTCTCAGTGGAAGCAGCAAGATTACACCGCGCGCCTTGCCGAGACGCCAGACGAGTTGGAAGCATTCTTGAAAGTGTTTGTTGAGGCAGGTGTTGATATTCTCCACGCCTCGCAGCGTCGCTATTGGGAGCCTGAATTCCCTGAAATTGACGGCGAAAACGGCCTGAACTGTGCCGGTTGGGCGAAGAAGCTGACGGGCTTGTCAACGATTACTGTGGGGTCTGTTGGTCTGAACGGTGATTTCCAACTAGCGTTTCAGGGGCAGGGCGCGGGCACGCGCGGCCTTGATGATCTGGAAGAGCGGTTGGATCGTGGCGAGTTCGATCTGGTTGCTGTTGGCCGTGCGCTGTTGCAAGATCCGGAATGGTCCAAAAAGGTCAAAGAGGGCCGCTTGGACGAGCTGCGCGACTATGATGGTGGCGCGCTGAAGACGCTGTTTTAGACCTGCGTATTTCTCGGGCAAAAAAAGAATCACCATCCTAGAGCGGGGTGGTGATTTTTTTATCGCTAAGGTTAAAAAAATTACTATTACACGCAAATGAAGAATGTTGCTCGGCCCGAGGGAGCGTGTAGGAGTTTTGCATCGCGTTTTAGTTTCTTTTCAGTATAATCAGATTCGACCACGGACTATCCGAACAGGGATGTTTCACACCAGCATCCCGTTGCCCTGCGAAGAACTGTCGATCACACCCGACATTATTTCGCAGGGCATTTTCGGTTTTTACGACTGTGTTTGCGGGGGTTAGCGCATCAGCGTAACCAAAACGTGCGGCGGGCCTTGTGTGCGGTTGTTTATTTCGCGGGTTTGATTCCGTCTTTCTTTGAATGATTTCAACAGGTTCACGTCTGCCTCTGTCGGTTCTGACTTGGATTCCAATTCTTGTATTCTGGTATCTAGCCATGAGGTGGTGCGGCCAATTGCGTTGCCAGTCCTAGCGATTTCTTCAAGGCTCTTGGCCGGAAGGGTCGCAGAAATTTCGCTGCTAGAGACGTAGATGCAAGACGAGGCGGGGATGGTCTCTAGCGCTTCTCCATTGTGGCCGAACAAATCCACCTCGTAATTGCCATTTCCCGCGCAGATGAGGAAGACTGGGGCAGGGTGGTTTTTATTTGATTGCTTATAAATTACGACAGCGTCGTCAACCTCTAGCGGGAAGGCGACATTATAAGGCTCGGACTCCGCTGAGGCCGCTGTGGGTGAGGCCATGAGCGTGGTGAGTGTGAGCGCGGTTACCGCAAGCTGTGTGGTCAGTCTGGGCATTTTGCTTAGCCTTTGGGTCATCCATCCATTCTCTCTATCCTAGGGTGGCTGCTAGGGTGCGTAAAGGTGGTGTGCCCTGCGTTATGGCGTATGAAAACGGGGGCTAACGCGGGCGGTTAAGTCTGCTATATGTTCTCGATGAGTTCTAATCCGAATCGCTTGTCTATCTCTCAAATGGCGGCGGCCAATGCGCCGACCGCTGCGGCTGAATCTGACTATTTGGAGGGGTTGAACCCCGAACAGCGCGAAGCTGTGCTGCATGTGGACGGGCCGTTATTGGTGCTCGCGGGTGCTGGCACGGGCAAGACGCGGGTGCTGACCACGCGGCTGGCGCATATTATCGCGACCAAGAAGGCGTGGCCGAGCCAGACGCTGACGGTGACCTTCACCAACAAGGCCGCGCGGGAGATGCGCGAGCGGGCGCTGAGGCTGATCGGTGAAGCGGGCGAGGGGCTGCGCTGGCTGGGCACATTCCATTCGATCAGCGCGCAAATCTTGCGCAAGCATGCGGAACTGGTGGGCCTGAAATCCAGTTTCACCATCCTCGATACCGATGATCAGGTGCGCCTGTGCAAGCAGATTATACAAGCGGAGAATATTGACCCCAAGCGCTGGCCGCCGCGGGCACTGGCCGGGCAGATTGATGCGTGGAAGAACCGCGCGCTGACGCCAGGCCGCGTGCCACCCGAAGAGGCGCACAATTTCGCCGATGGCAAGGGCATCAAATGCTATGAGATTTATCAGAACCGTTTGCGGGTTTTAAATGCCTGTGATTTCGGCGATTTGCTGATCCACAATATCCAGATTTTCAAAGACAATCTGGACGTGCTGAAAGAGTATCACGAGCGGTTCAAATATATTCTGGTGGACGAGTATCAGGATACGAACGTTGCGCAATATTTGTGGCTGCGCCTTCTGGCGCAAGGCAATCACAATATCTGTTGTGTGGGGGATGATGATCAGTCGATCTATGGCTGGCGCGGGGCGGAGGTGGATAACATCTTGCGCTTTGAGAAGGATTTTGCGGGCGCGCATGTCATCCGGCTGGAGCGCAATTATCGTTCGACCGTGCATATTCTTGCCGCCGCCTCCAGCGTGATTGACCACAATCGCGGACGGCTGGGCAAGAAGCTGTATGTTGGCGACGATAGCGCGGCCAATTCAGACGACGCCGAAAAGGTGAAGGTGCGCGGCCTGTGGGATGGCGAGGCCGAAAGCCGTTTGATCGCGGATGATATTGAAAGCTGGGTGCGTGACGGAGGCAGCCATGAGGGCTGCGCTGTTCTGGTGCGGGCCTCTTGGCAGATGCGCGCGTTTGAAGAGCGCTTTATCATGCTGGGCATTCCGTATCGGGTGATTGGCGGGCCACGCTTTTTCGAGCGGGCAGAGATACGTGATGCGATGGCGTATTTGCGGCTGGTGCGTTCGCCAGACGATGATCTGGCGTTCGAGCGTGTGGTGAACCAGCCCAAGCGCGGGGTTGGTAATACCTCGCTCGCCAAGTTGCAGGCCTATGCGCGGGATGATGAGCGCAGCCTGTTCACACTGACGCCAATGGTGTTGCAGACGGACGAAATTAAAGGCGGGGCCAAGCGCGGCCTGACACAATTTATTGATCAGGTGAATATGTGGCGCGACAAGCTGGCGGGCGGCATGGCGCACACCGATTTGGCCGAGACGATACTGGAAGAGTCTGGCTATACAGACATGCTGCAAAAAGACCGCAGCCCGCAGGCGCAGACGCGGCTGGATAACCTCAAAGAACTGGTGCGGGCGATGGGCGAGTTCGACTCGCTGGCCGGATTTCTTGAGCATGTTCAGCTGGTTATGGATGCGTCGCAAGGCAACAACACTGATGAGCAAGTGCAGATTTTGACGTTGCACGGCGCCAAGGGGCTTGAATGGCCGATGGTGTTTCTGCCGGGATGGGAAGAGGAAGTGTTCCCCTCACGGCGTAGTTTGGATGAGAGCGGCCTGAAGGGCCTCGAGGAAGAGCGCCGCCTTGCTTATGTGGGCATTACGCGGGCGCGGGAGCGTTGCTATATCTCCTTTGTTGCCAACCGCCAGATATTCGGTCGGTGGCAGGCGGTGATGCCGAGCCGGTTTGTTGACGAGCTGCCGCATGATCATGTCGATGCGGTGAGCGAGACGGGTTATTCGGGCATGCCGGGTGGCGAAGAGGGCTTTAGCGGCAGCATGGAAGACCTTGGCGCGCAATCTTCCTACGAAAGTCCGGGCTGGAAGCGGTTGCAGCAGAATGCCGCCAGCGTGCGCACCAGCCGCGCGCCGGGAGAGGCATCGACGCTCAACGCGACATCGGGCGGGAAAAGCGGTTTCCGCAAGGGCGTGCGTGTCTTTCATGACAAGTTCGGATACGGGAAAGTTATCACGTCAGATGGTAACAAGCTGACCGTTGATTTTGAAAAAACAGGCCGGAAGAAAGTGATCGCGACCTTTGTGACCAAGGCCTAAGGTGCACGCGCTTGGGAGGGCGTTTCGATGGGTAAAAAATGGACGCATAAATTGATGCTCGGCCTCGCCGCCCTTATTCTGGCGGCCGGATGTGGCTGGGTGATGATGGGGCCGCATTGGCGTGCTTTGGTTCAGGATCCGCCACGCGATAGGGATATTCTGTTCTGGTCACAGGAGCAGCGGGACACGACCTTCCGTATGCTGGACGAGATTCCGTTTATCATGAAGACCCATACGATTGCGTCGGGCGAGACGGTTCGCACTTTGCCAGAGGGGGAGCTACTGGCACTGGATCTTGATTTGGACGCCTATATGCGTGACGCGCGCACGGCGTCGCTTGTGGTGTTGCACAATGGCGAAATAAGGCTGGAGCGGTATGGGCTGGACTTTAACAAAGATGGCCGGTGGACGAGTTTTTCGGTTGGAAAATCGCTGACCTCTACGCTGGTAGGCGCGGCGGTGAAGGACGGCGCGATTGGCAGTGTTGATGATCTGGTGACAGATTATGTGCCTGAACTGGCTGGCTCTGCTTATGACGGGGTGACGATCGAGCAGGTGCTTACCATGACATCGGGTGTGGATTGGAACGAGGATTATGATGATCCGTCATCGGATGTGGCGATGTTCGACTCCCATGTGCCCGAAGCGGGTATGGCCAGTATTGTGTCGTATATGCGTACGCTGAAACGGGCGAATGAGCCGGGTGAGGTGTGGAATTACTCAACCGGTGAAACCAACCTTATCGGCGTTATCGTGGGCAATGCGACGGGCAAAACGGTCGCTGAATATTTGTCGGAGAAAATCTGGAAACCCTATGGCATGCAGCAGGATGCGACGTGGCTGCTTGGTGGTGACGGGATCGAAATGAGCGGGTGCTGCATTCAGGCGGCGACGCGGGATTTTGCGCGGTTCGGGCAATTTATGCTCGATGGTGCCGCTGTTGATGGCGTCTCTATATTGCCCGAGGATTGGATAGCGACGGCCACCACGAAGCAAGCCGATTATGGCGCGCCGGGCGAAGGTTATGGATACCAGTGGTGGACGTGGGACGATGGGTCCTACCAAGCCGACGGCATTTTTGGCCAAGGAATCTTTATTGATCCGGCACGGAACATTGTGATTGCGTCCAACTCTAGTTGGTCAACCGCGCTCGGAAATGAGGGCGGGGAGCAAGCTAAACGCACAGCGTTATACCGAGCTGTTCAGGCCGCGACCGACGCTGAACAGGCCCAGTAATCCGGCGCTATCTTCAGTGCCTCAGTTGGTTGGTTTATACATCATGCCTGCCCCGAAAGATCCGATGGGGCGGGAAAAAAATCCGAAAGATTCGTAAAAGGGCTCTTTTCCTGATGCTGACATGAGTGCGATCATGCTTCCCTCAGGGGCTGTCGAGCGAAGCTGATCCATGATGTTGTTCATCAGGGTTTTGCCGATGCCATTCCCGCGATGATTTTCGTCAACAACCAAATCCTGAATGTAAAAATACAGGGCGCCATCTCCTACGACCCGAACGAACCCCACAACTTGGTCACCAGAAAACGCTGTGACATTGGAGAGACTGGCAGACAGAGATTTGTTGGCGATCTCGACGGATATGCGGCCCCATCCGCATTTTTCCCGCAAGTCTATAAAGTCTTGCGCGGGAGGGGCCGAGTCCGTGTAGCGGTAGCTCAAGTTTTTTTCTTTGATTGCACCTGCGTCACGTCTCTCACAGCGCCTTTGGCGGCGCTGGTGGTGAGGGCGGCGTAGGCTTGCAGCGCGACAGAGACTTTGCGCTTGCGCGGCTTGGCCGGTTGCCATGGATTGTCTGAAGCATCCATTGCGGCGCGGCGGGCGGTCAGCTCTGCGTCATCGACCATCAGGTTGATGCCACGGTTCGGAATGTCGATCTCGATGATGTCACCATCCTGCACGAGGCCGATCAGGCCACCCTCGGCCGCTTCTGGGGAGGCATGGCCAATCGACAGACCCGATGTGCCGCCGGAGAAGCGACCATCCGTGATGAGCGCGCAGGCTTTGCCGAGGCCCTTGGATTTGAGGTAGCTGGTCGGGTACAGCATTTCCTGCATGCCGGGGCCACCTTTGGGGCCTTCATAGCGGATGACGACGACTTCGCCTTCTTTCACCTTGTTTGTGAGAATACCGGACACGGCATCATCCTGACTTTCATACACGCGAGCAGGGCCGGTGAATTTGAGGATGCTGTCGTCCACGCCAGCGGTTTTGACGATACAGCCTTGCAGCGCGAGGTTGCCCGACAGAACAGCAAGGCCGCCATCCTGACTGAAGGCATGTTTGGCGCTGCGGATCACACCGTTTTCACGGTCATCGTCAACGCTGTCAAAACGGCGGCTCTGGCTGAAAGCGGTTTGGGTGGGCACGCCGCCGGGGGCCGCGCGGAAGAAGGTGTCAGCCTCTGGCGTGAGCTTGCGGGAGATGTCCCAATTATCCAGCGCTTCGGCCATTGTTTTGGTGTGCACTGTGGGAATGTCTGTGTGCAGCAGGCCGGCAATGTCTAGCTGGCCGAGGATAGAGAAGATGCCGCCCGCGCGGTGCACGTCTTCCATGTGCACGTCTGGCTTGTTCGGGGCGACTTTGCACAGGCAGGGCGTGATGCGCGACAGGCGATCAATGTCTGTCATGGTGAAATCGACACCGGCCTCATGCGCGGCGGCCAGAAGGTGGAGCACCGTATTGGTCGAGCCGCCCATAGCGATGTCGACCGTCATGGCGTTCTCGAAGCCTTTGAAGCTGGCGATTGTGCGCGGCAGAACGCTTTCATCATCCTGCTCATAATAGGCGCGGGCCATATCTACGATGGTGCGGCCTGCGCGCAGGAAAAGCTGCTCGCGGTCTGAGTGGGTGGCGAGGGTGGAGCCATTGCCCGGCAGGGACAGGCCCATCGCTTCGGTGAGGCAGTTCATGGAGTTTGCGGTGAACATGCCGGAGCAGGAGCCGCAAGTCGGGCAAGCTGAACGCTCGATTGTGGCAACGTCTTCATCTGAAATACTGTCATCGGCAGCGGCGACCATGGCGTCAACCAGATCGAGCGACTGTTCAGTGCCATCAGGCCAGACGACTTTGCCCGCTTCCATCGGGCCGCCAGAGACGAAGATGGCGGGAATGTTGAGGCGCATGGCGGCCATCAGCATACCGGGGGTGATCTTGACGCAATTGGAGATGCAGACCATGGCATC
>JBOEGK010000055.1:0-4192 GCA_050633385.1 Hyphomonas sp. | reverse complement strand
AAAGCAGTTTTTCATCAAACCGGCCAGATTTGTAGCACTCTGTGGCGGACAGAAACTCATACTCGAAACCGAACTTGTCGAGAAACTCGCACAGGCGATTGTTCATATGCGCGCCATAGCTGTCATGCGTGCCGAACGGATCGGGCACGTCCGTCAGCGGCTTTTGCATATAGGCCTCAAGCGCTTCGGGGTTTGGCACGGTTGGCGGCACTTTGCGCATGCCGTCCATATCATCAGAGATGCACAGCAGCTTCGTCTCGATCTTGCGCTCGGTCAGCACCTCAAAAGCGTGCCGCACCATAGTCGTGCGCACCACTTCGCCGAACGTGCCGATATGCGGCAGGCCGGAGGGGCCATAGCCTGTCTCAAAGATGACCGGATCCCCTGCCCCGCGCTGACCGGCTTTGACCTGTTGCTCGACGCGAGCTTTCAGTTTTCGGGCAAGCTCGAACGGCCAGGCTTTGGCAGAGAGGGCGAGCGTCGAACGGTCAGTCATGAGCGCGAAATCCTTAAACAAATTACCAGACGCAGCGTTTAGGCGGGATGTCGTGAGGGGTCAAATATCCTAACGAAATCGAGCGTCAAAAGGCCAAGGCCCAAAAACGAAAAGAAAGCGTTTGAGAAAATTGCGCCTACAGGAACGCAAGATTCAAATGCGTTGTCGCATAAGGCCAAACCTTAACCGATATGATTATTCTAGAATCTGTGTCATCGCCTTCAGGCACCTTTCCTGTGGGTGATAACAAGACATCAGTTTCAACCGTTAACCGCGTTACGAGACTATCATCTTGGAGCAAGATGTAAAAAGGATCTTCGTGCGGCTCAGGCTGAATATCGCGCGGCAAATGATTTGGCTTCGGCAACTTTAGCGCATCAATTACCGTCTTGATGCGATTGTCGATGTCCGCATCGCTCAGAAAATGCCCCCTTGCGCCATTGCGCAAATAAAGCACGTCAATTGAGCACTCACACAGGTCATCTTCTCTGACGAGAGGCATCCACTTCCAGTCGTGCCACGTGTGCGCATCCACGATCTCGCGAAACCATGATCCCTCTATCTCATCAGCGCCAACATCCTTATTGGCAACTCTTTGTAATTGATAAGAGCCAAACCCCCTTGGCTTCTGAATCGATTTGCGCAACTTCAGTGCAGGATGGGTGTTCCAAAGATGTTCAAGTTGATCCCTGAAATGCTTGCGCAACCGGTGCTTGGCATCGCCGCGCTTATCGCTCTGATGAGGCTCAGGATTCCCGCGAGTGGAAACTAAAGGCCCCTCATAAGTCAGTCGAAATTCCAAATCATCCTCCGAAGGTTCAACACCGTCGTCTCGGTATACGAATCTGTAGGGCGGGCCAATCATCTAGCGCGATTCTCCCGCTGGGTACGCTTATACAGCATGTCGAAAATATTTGACATGTCAAAAATGTTTGACTACATAGTGTGTAAGATATTTTTTACATAGGAGCGCATCATGTCACCCGCCATGCGATTTACGACCATCGTTACCCTCATCTCATTCATTCCGATTGGCTGGCACTTCGGCACAGTGTTTGAGTTGTGGGGTAGCGCCCCTGAAACCCGCACCGACTTCTTCATACGTATCGGGATTATTATTGTCGGCTCTATCATCGGATCGATTGTTGGAGCGATCGCTATGGCGATTGCATCTGGTAAGGATGAGTTTGAACCGGATGAGCGCGAAAAGCTCGTTCTGCGCCGAGCCGAATTGTTCGGTTATTACTTCCTCGCAGCCTGTATCTGTTTTCTGATGTGGCATGTGTTTGATCCGATGACGCCCATGCAGATTGCCAATGCTCTGCTTGGCGCATTTGCCTTGAGCGAGATCGTCAAGCTTGTTGCCGGTTTCGTCCTGCTCCGCCGGGGGGTGTAGACATGGCGAAACGACCACCCATCACCAATCGGGTGAAAGAACTGCGAGAGGCACATGGCGGGATGAGCCAATCGGCGCTAGGCGAAGCCATTGGCGTGACCCGACAGACCGTCATCGCCATCGAGCAGGGGCGTTATTCCCCGTCACTCGAAAGTGCCTTTCGTATCAGCCGCGTCTTTGGCGTGGGACTTGAGGACGTGTTTGGCTGGGACGAAACCTAGTGGGCCGCGAGGCTGGTGAAGTCTGCCCCTGTCGGGTTCTGGAACAGCTTCAGATCGAACTCTCTGGCTGCCGCCAGCAAGTGGTCGAAAATATCCGCCTGAATAGCTTCATACTCGACCCAGTTGGTGGTTGTCGTGAAGACGTAAATCTCGATTGGCAAACCATCCTCTGCGGGCTTCAACTGACGCACCAGAAAAGTCAGCTTATCGCTAATCATCGGATGAGCGCGCAAATACGCTTCGACATAGGCGCGAAAGGTGCCGACATTGGTGAGGTGGCGCCCGTTGACCAATGTAGATGTGTCGACGCCTGCGGCGGTGTTATAGTCTGTCAATTCGGCCTTCTTCGCCTCGATATAAGGCGCGATATACTGAATGCGCGAGAACCGGTCGAGCATCTCCGCATCGCAGAATTTGACCGAGGCGACATCGAGATGGATCGCGCGTTTGATACGCCTGCCGCCCGTTTCCTGCATGCCGCGCCAGTTCTTGAAACTGTCATTGATCAGCGACTGGGTCGGAATGGTTGTGATTGTCTTGTCGAAATTGCGGATCTTTACCGTTGTCAGACCGATCTCGATAACATCGCCATCCACCGCCGACTGGGGCATCTCTATCCAGTCACCGACTGATACCATCTTATTGGCCGTAAGCTGAATACCCGCGACGAAGCCGAGTATAGGATCCTTGAACACCAACATCAGCACAGCCGTCATTGCGCCAAGGCCGGCGAAGAAGGCGAAGGGGGACTTGCCTAGCACCAGCGACAGAACCGTGATCGCGCCGAGGAAGTATAACAGCAATTTGGCGATCTGCACGAAGCTGGTGATCGGGAAGGTTCTGGAGATGTCATAGGTTTTATAGATTGCTGATCCGGCATTCATCAGGGCGTCGATGAACAGGATGACCATGACAATCAGGTAGAGCAGGCCAAGCGTCTCGACCACTTGCGCCGCCGCCGGAAAGGGCGCGAAAGCAGCGGGGCCTAACCCGAAGATGACGACTGCAGGCGCGACATGCGACAGCCTCGAGAAAACTTTCATCTGCGCAAACGTATCATCGCGCTTGGATTCTGACCGTGTAATCACACGAGAGAGCGGCCCGACAATTGCGTAACGCATCACATAATAAGACAGGAGCGCCAGCGCGAGCACGCCCACAAAACTCGCAGCAATCGCCACTGCCAGCGTCATTTTATCCGATAGGCCAAATGGCTGTACCCATCCCAAAACCGTCTGAAGCATAGCGCCCCTTCCCTCTTTTCATTCGCGGCGCAATATGGGCAGGTTCGTGTGAGAGGGAAAGGGTGGTGCAGAAGAGATATGATTGGTGGGTGCACTGGCGGAAATTTAGCCCAATGTAGACAGTCAGCTCAGATTTGCAAAATTAGAGCTTTGCATGATCCTGTTAGATTGATCTATGGCATGACAACAAACTGAAGACACCAACCCAGAAAGGAATGCTTTTATGAAGGTACCGTTTTCGGGAGGATGCATATGTGGATCGATAAGATACACTTGTCACGATGACCCAAAATTTCAACTCATCTGCCAGTGCACTCAGTGTCAAAAAATCACCGGCACCGGTCACGCACTACAATTTGCAGTGGATATGCAAAAGACAGAGATCGTCGGCGACGTAAAAACTTATGGTTTGATTTCTGATGCGGGAAATCCTGTCGAAAGTGCCTTCTGCGGAACATGTGGAAATCCAATCTACAAGATCACATCTCGTATACCAGGAACATTCGTGTTTCACGTCGCGACATTGGATGACCCAGCTGCGTTCAAGCCGACATTTCACGTTTACGCGAAATCGGCTCAACCATGGGACTGGATCGACCCCACGCTTGAAGACCGAGGCTAAATAAAACAAAAGAACGTCCGCTTTTGGCGAATAATTCCCACTCCCCCATCAGGTGAGCACATGCGCTAATTTTCGCTATTGACAATCATTCGCACTTAGATGCAAATGCTTCTCATGATCGTATGCGTCTGCAACCGTATTAACTGCACCTCCGTCCGCAAGGCGGTGAAATCCGGTGCGCGCAGCCCCAAGGCCTGTCTCTTATACACATCT
>JBOEGK010000054.1:802-64479 GCA_050633385.1 Hyphomonas sp. | reverse complement strand
TCAAAATGGTGCCGCTAAGGTGACTTGAACACCTGACCTCCGCATTACGAATGCGATGCTCTACCAGCTGAGCTATAGCGGCGTGCCAATTTGCGATGGGTCTGATACGTCAGCCATGAGGGATACGCAAGACGCATCTGTAAGGCGTTGTTATCAATCGTCTTCTTGGGCGTAATCGAGGGGTGGGGCGAGAGGGCCTGAGGGTGTTTTGGGCAGAAGATTGCCATTGTCTTCTGGGGAGGGCAGCGCAAGCACCCGGCCAACTTCCAGCTCGCGACCAAAGGTTTCGTGGCGCGGGTGAATGAGTTCTCCAACATCACCGAAAGTGTAGACCAATCGGCTCCAATCACTATCTGAATAGTCAAAAGCCACACCTTTTGGGTCTATGTCAGACCAGTCTGGCTCACGCGATGCTGTAACAGCCATTCGGCCCCAGCGCTTTGACTCACTCTCATCGCCATAGCCCTTGAGGGCACGTTCCATGAGGAGGCAAAGGCGGGCGGTGGGGTTTTCTTCTACTAATAAAGCCAGAGTCTTTACGGCGTTTACCCAGTCTTTAGCCTGCATGGCGAGCTCGGCATTGAGGATACGGCTCTCCCGATGCTTGGGGTTGATTTGCACGAGCGCTTTGAGGCGGTTTGATGCAGTTTTGGGGTCTTCTTGGGCAATCAGGCGCCGAGAGAGCTGCGCTAAAGCAGGATGCGGATGCGCTTTCCAGCCAAGCTCGATGACGCTTTGGGCAGCCTTCGCCTTACCGTCAATCATGAGGTGACGAGCGCCATGCCACGCGGCGGGTACAAATTTTGGTGCGGAGCGGATGGCCTCGGCGAGCGCTTTCTGCGCGTCTTGTTTCCGATCGTCAGATAGGGAGACGGCGCGAGCCGTGTGGAGTACCGCTCGGCGGCGGCGGAGGCTGTCGCCTGAGATCAAGCCGCGCTTCTCGCCGATGTTGAGCGTTTCGAGTGCGGTCGTCCATTCCCCGCGAGAGACCTGAAGGTCGAAGAGCGAATTGAAGGGCCAGTCAGCATTGGTTTTGAGGGCAAGGGCTTCGCGGGCGCGCTTTTCAGCTGTGGAGTTATCCCCGCGTTCAGACGCTGCGGCGGCGGAGCCGCGAAGACCTGCGAGTTGACCACCGGGCAGGCGGGCAAGTTGACCCCATGCGCGTTCAGCGCCGGCCCAATCATCCTTAGCTTCTGCTGTTCGCGCTTCGAGTAAGAGTTTGAGGCGCTCGTCTTCGGCGTGTTTTGAGGCTTTTTTGGCGAGCTTCAGAGCTGCTTTTGCATCACCAGCTTCGGCGGCTAGCAGGCCTTCGGCCAGAACGCTATTGGCTTTGCGGGCTTTGTTCTGGCTGCGGGATTTGCCGATCTTGCCGGGCAGGACGAAAATGCCGGAGATGATCCACCATGCGAATGCGATCAGGCCGCCTAAGACCAACATGCCGAGCGCAGCAAAGCCGGAGCGAATGCCGATGACATTATCGCCCCAAGGGATCGTGACCTGACCGGGCAGGGTGAAGGCCCACCAGCCGACAAGCGCGCCAACAACGATAATCGCCAGCACAAGGATGAGCAGCATAATTCTATTCATGTTGGCTTATTCGCCCCCTTCAATCATGGCCTGCCTGAGCGTGGCCAAGGTCGTATCTAGTTTGATGCGCGCGTTTGCCGAGCGGGTCCAGTCTGCGAACACGTCTTGGGGTGCTGGGTCTAGCGCTGAAAGCGCCTCTACCGCGCTTGCCAGATCGCCCGCTTTAAGTGCGCCGCTGGCTTCATCAAGCTGCGCTTCTGTGGTGCTGGCTTTGCCGTCAGCGGGCTCAACGGTGACAGCATCACCGAAGGTGCGGTTGAGCCAGCCGAGTGCGCCCGGCTCTGTCGGTTTGGGCGCAACTTTGATGGCTGCGGTGCGTAGGCCTGCGAAGTCAGACGCCAGTGCATTGAGTGTAGGCACTGATTTTTCAGAGATGCCAGCGAGGGCGCGGACGGGTGCGCTGTCAGGCATGGCTTTGCGCAAATCGCGGTACGGGGCGGCAAAAGCTTCGCCGCGCGCGCTGGCCGTTTCGATGGCAGCGAGGGCGAGCACGGCTTCTGTACTGGCTTTTGCGGCTGCAGCGGATTGCAATGCGGTTTCTTCTTTAGCGCGCATGTCTTCAATGAGTGACGCAACCTTTGTTGCGTCTTCAGAATTTGCGTTCGCAATCGTCTCTAGCGCCGACTTCAGGGCGGTGATTTCTGTCTCTAGCGCGGTGATGCTTTCAGGTGTTGGACCTGTGCTTTGCGCGGGCATTTCGGCCAAGGCAGTCTCTAGCGTTGTGAGGCGTTCTCCCAAACCGGCGACGGCGCGGGCCATGTCTGTCGCACTGACATCGCCGGAAGTATCAATGCTCTCTAGCGCAGACAGTCTGTCTGTGAGCTGACTGAGCGTTGCGCTACCCGGTTGAGCGGCCATTGCGTCATCGAGGCGTTTTGATACCGCATCAAGTTCTGCAATGAGTGCGGACAGATTTTCGCCTGTGCCATCGCTTGAAACCAGGGCGCTGAGGTCTGTGCGCAGGCGAGTTTCGAGTTCTGTGGTGCGCTCTGTGAGTTGAGTCTCTAGGCGGGTTTGGGTTTCGACCAGCTCAGCGATTTGTTTTTGCAGCGCTGAGGTATCGGCGCTGTTCTGCGTGGCGACAAAAGGAGGTTTGTCAGCCACGAGACCGATCGCCCCGCCTGCCCCTGCCGCCATAAGGGCCAGTACACTCGCACCTAGCCAACCGGGACCGCCACTCTTGCGTGCCTTGATCTTGTCGTCTTCCGGTGAGGGTGCCGGTTCAAAATCAGCATCAATAGGCTCAACAGCATCTAAATCTGTGTCTGGCAGATCGGATTGTGTCATGTCAGCTCATTTCGTCTCAGGTCTATTGTGTGCGCTATTTTAGCTTTCTTAGCGTGCTTGCACAATCAAAGGGAGAGGCAGGCTGTGTCTAAAGCCTGAAAAAGCGCATCTTCATTCGGCGTCGCGGCTATTATGATTGCACTTGCGCCTTTGCCCTTGAGCGGGGTCACGGCCACATCTGATATGGCGACGATGATGCAATTGGCCAAGCTTTTGCCTTCAATCAGTTCACTAAAGGCGGTGGCGCCCTTGGCGGAGTGGATGAGAACGATGATACGAGAGGCCCCTGACATGGCGTCTGTCGTAGTCGATGGCAGGCAACTGGCAGTGCGGGTTGTATAAAGCGCAGCGAAAGTGGCCTTGCGATCATTTGCATTGAGGGTGCGGACGATTTTACCAGCGGCGGCATCGTTTGCGACGTGCAATAATGGCGTCGTGGCGGAGTCAGGATCGGCGAGAATGAGGGCGGCCAGTTGCTCACCATTGCCAGCGCCTTCACGCACATCTGTGAAGCCGGCATTTCTAGCGGCGCGTGCCGTAGAGGGGCCGACGCACCACGCGATCTTATTTCGGTTGGACGACGCATCACAAAAGAAGCGAACACCATTGGCCGAGGTGAAAATGATTTGCGGGAAATCTGAATCATCAAAATTGGGGACGGGAATGCGGATCAATTCGAGCGCGGGAGACAGCAGGGGGGTGTAGCCCTCTTCAAGCAGGCGGGAGGCTGTGTCTGCTGCGCCGGGCAGGGCGCGCGTGATGATGACCTGCGCTTTTGTCATTCATCATCCTGATAGGCGGGCAGGTCACCGCCGGCCTGCTGCCGAATATCTTCGCCCACCTCATGGCCCATTTTGGCGAGCGCTTCACCACTTGCTGATTTTGGCAGAATGCCCTCGGCTTGCCAGCTGGTCTGGCCATCTGGCGCGATGACTTCGCCTTTGAGGCACCACGTGTCACCCCTATTGAACAAATGGGCGGCGATTGGTGTGCGGCAACTGCCATCCAGCGCCAACAGAAAGGCGCGCTCGGCGATGGCGGCAGCGCGTGTGTCAGCATGGTCTAACAGGTCGAGTGGCGCTTTGATTGCGGCAGGCAGCGTATCCAGGCCGACAACGCCGATAATGCCTTGGGCAGCGGCAGGCAGCATCTCTTCAAGTGGGATCGGGTGAGCCAGATGGTCCATGTCGAGCCGCGTCAGACCTGCCATCGCCAGATAAGTGGCATCTGCTAAACCTTCTTCCAATTTTCGCATGCGTGTTTCAACGCGGCCCCGGAAGGTTACAATATTGAGATCGGGTCTGGCAGCCAGAGTTTGGGCCTCACGGCGGAGGGAGGCCGTGCCGACGGTTGCGCCCTGTGGCAGATCTGCAAGGCATGTCGCCTTTGAAGACAGGAAGCCTTCGCGCGGGTCTTCGCGCTTTGGGAAGGCGTAAAAAACCTGCCCCTCTGGCAAGAGCGAGGGCACGTCTTTCAAGGAATGAACCGCTATATCAATGCGCCCATCGGCAACGGCCAGATCAATCTCTTTAGTGAATAGACCTTTGCCACCCGAATTTATCAGACGCTGTGTCGTGAGCTGATCTCCGGTTGTGGTGAAGGTGACGATCTGGGTGGTGAGTTTGCCATCGGACCCGCTTTCAACAGCAGCGGCAACTAATAGCGCCTGCACCAGTGCGAGAGGCGAGCCGCGCGTGCCGATGCGAACGCAGGGTTTGTCAGCCGATTGAGGCGCCTTAGTGGGGGGATGCGGGTCGGTCATATTGTTGTCCTAGCGCTATGTGTGAGCGTTGCCAATTGACATTGCGCCGCGTCGTTTCATAGCTGGAGCCAACTTTAATTAGGTCTCATGGGAGATTGAGATGTTGAAACGCACAGTAAGTATCGCCGCGCTCGCTATTGCGCTGTCATTGAGCGCGTGTTCCCCCGCTGGGACCGCGCCAGAAGACACGCAAATTGAGGTTGCAGACCAATCGGCTGAGCTGAATGCTTGGTTTGATGAAAAATATGAAGAATCGTTGCAGTTCAGCCCGATCCAGATGTCGTTTCTGGGCCGCAAGGACATGAATGATCAGATTGATTGTTTTACCTATGCTTGTGCGCAGGAGCAGTTGGCGTGGCGGGTAGCGACGACTGATGAGTTGAAGTCAAAATTTGCGTATGACGCGCTGTCTGACGAAGACAAAATTTCTTATGATCTCTGGGTATATCAGACAGAAATATCGCAGCGTGGTGACGCGTTTCGTTACAATGGTTTCGTCTTTGACCAAATGAACGGTGCGCAAAGCTTTTTGCCGACTTTCCTGATGAATTTCCATGAAGTCGAAACCGTTGAAGATATGAACGCTTATGTCTCGCGCATCAAAGAAGGTGCGCGCGCACTTAGGGAGGGGATTGCTGAAGCCAAATTGTCGGCGGAAAACGGTGTGCACGCACCTGTGTTTGCCTATGAGGGGGTGATTGAGCAGTCAGAGAAAATCATCACCGGTGCGCCGTTCACGGATGGAGAGGATAGCTCGCTGTTCGCCGATGTGAAAAGTGAATTGGCTAATTTGGTTGACACCGGCGCCTTGGATGCCGAGGCGGCCGCCGACATTGAGGCTGAAGCCTCTGCGGCGCTGACGGGTGATTTTCTATCTGCCTACAATGAGCTGATTGCATTTGCCAAAGCAGACATGGCCAATTCGCCACCATCGGACAAGCCGGTAGGGGCCAATATACAGCCCGACGGGGAAGCGTACTATAATTATCGCCTTGCCTCGAATACGACAACGCAGATGACGGCTGATGAAATTCATGAATTGGGGTTGTCGGAAGTTGCGCGCATCAGAGGCGAGATGGAGGCCATCAAAGCCAAAGTAGGGTTTGAAGGTACTTTGCAGGAATTCTTCTCTGAGTTACGCGATAACAAGGATGATGAGCGGTATTATTATCCTGATACGGATGAGGGGCGCGAGGCCTACATTGCTGATGCAACCGCGTCTATCGATAAGATTAAAGCAAAGTTGCCTGAGTATTTCGGATTGCTGCCCAAGGCGGGTCTTGAGGTAAAGCGGGTTGAGCCGTTCCGCGAGCAAGACGGCGCAGCGCAGCATTACTATCCCGGTACGCCGGACGGATCACGCAACGGCATTTACTATGCGCACTTGTCTGACATGAAGGCGATGCCAAAGCGCGAGTTGGAAGTGATTGCTTATCATGAGGGCTTGCCGGGGCATCACATGCAAATCTCAATCGCGCAAGAATTGGAGAATATCCCACAGTTCCGCACGCAGGCTGGCTTTACAGCGTATGTGGAGGGGTGGGCGCTATATTCTGAATGGCTGGCGCAAGAGTTTTCAGGGACGTATGAAGATCCGTATTCAGAGTTTGGACGCTTAGGATCAGAAATATGGCGTGCGATCCGACTGGTTGTTGACACTGGTTTGCACTCAAAAGGCTGGACCGAAGAAGAAGCGATTGCGTATTTCCTCGAAAACGCTGCGATCACAGATTCGCAGGCGCGTAGCGAAGTGCGCCGATATGTGGTCATGCCGGGGCAGGCGACGAGCTATAAGATCGGAATGATCAAAATTCAGGATCTGAGGAAGAAGGCGGAAGAGGCGCTTGGCGATGAGTTTGATATTCGCGGGTTCCACGATGTTGTGCTCAGTGGCGGCGCGCTACCGCTCGACGTGCTTGAGCGTCGTGTAGATAGCTGGATTGCGAGTGAAAAAGCGCAATAGCCGCTGTTTATAACTATCAATATTGGCGGCGATGTGAGTGATCATGTCGCCGTTTTTTGTTGTGCGCCTATGTGTCTGTGCGCCATCGCGGGAAGCTGGCTGCGGCGGCGATGAAGCTCAGAGCTGCCAGCACGGCTGAGGCGATGACGTTCCATCCGGCCATCGACAAGCCAAGGAAATAGAACGGAGCTTCATTGCAAACCGGGATGATAACTTTGCTGTCGAGGTTATCGAGATTGAATGGATCAATCTCGCTCGCACTGCCGCAGCCGGCTGGCGCTGGGAAAATGCCCCACTCGACCCCGCTGTGAAACCCGGCCACGATGACACCGACAATAAAGGCCAGACCGATCATTATATCCAGCGTCACGATGAAGCGTCGTTTTGGAACGAACTTCCAGAGAGCGAGGCCTGTAATCGCCATCGCAATGATCGCCCAATAGACTTCTCTTTGCCGCAAGCATAGCGGGCAGGGCAGCATGCCGCCAATTCGCTCAAAGCCATGTGCGACGGCCAGCATTGCGGCCGACAGTATGATTGCAGCGATTGGCCAGTTAGACCCTTTTAGGAGGAGGTTGAGGCGTTCCATCTCTGCTAACTAAGCTGAAGGACACATGTGTCGGCAATGCGGCGCACAGTCACTATCGTGCAAGAAAGCCAATGCCGAACACGGCAGCGCTTATCAACATGCTTATCCACGCCGTGCCCAAAACGCTGCCAAGAATGACGAGCAGACCATCCTTGTTGATGAGGCCAAACGCCGCCAGCGCAACGGCAAAGCCGGGCACAGTGTTTGTCATGGGGATTGGGGTGAGAATTGAGGCGCAGAAAAAGACAAGCAGCAGGCCAATGATTCGCTCTGATCTTTTACCTGTGATGAAGCCAAGACGCGGTTTGGAAAAAATTTCGATCCAGCCGAGCCATTTGCGTCCGCCTTGGGCGGTTTGTGTCAAACCTTTGCGGTCGATCATGCGATCAGCAAATTTATCGGGCATCCAGGGGCGCTCTTTCCCCATCGCCATTTGTCCGGCGAGCGCCATCATCGGCAAGGAAACAATTTGCGGTACGCCATAGAGGAAGGGGATACAGCAGGGAAGTGCGAGCAGAAAGAGCCCAGCGCCGAACGCGCTCTCATCCAGCTGGTCGATAATCTCGCGTAAGGAAAAGCCCTTCTCGGGTGCTTTCTCGGCGAGATTTTCGATGGTTTGCAGGAGGGTCTGGTCGGATGTGTGCGTGTCGGTGGTCATAACTAATTGCATAGCGTTTAAGAGTTAGCGGGTCGATAAGATTGACAAATGGGGGGTGCTTGCGGCAGGAGAGCGTTTCCCTACTATGGGCCGGTGTGGCGGAATTGGTAGACGCGCGGGATTCAAAATCCCGTTTTCTCACGAAAGTGTCGGTTCGATTCCGACCACCGGTACCACATTGAGCAGAGAGGTTGTCAATTCTGCTCGACGAAAAGTATAATAATTCCAAATAGTTATCGGCCTTTTATTCGCCAAGTGCATAATCGGCTTCGGCTATATATCTGCTGGGCTTTCCTCCGCCTGTGTGGCTGGAGAAAAGGTGGAATGTCTCGAAATTTATGTGTGAAATGGAGAGGTTATGGTGCTGTTTGCACCAGTTCTGTGCGTCATCCAGAGGCGTGTCGTGCAGGTAGGCAAGGGTGACGTGCGGTGTGTAGGGGTGTTTGTCGATTGGCAGGCCCATACGGCGCGCAACCTGTTCACATTGAGAGGCAAGCGCGCGCAAGCCATCATCATCGCGCACGCGCGCCCAGACGGCGCGAGGAGCCCTGCGCCCGAACCAGCCTGTACCCTCTATTGAGAGCTGAAGCGGATGAGATAGAATCTTGGCCAGTTTATCATCGAGGTCTCGGGCCTGCTGGTGGGAGACATCACCAAAAAACTGTAGCGTGATGTGGAAATTTTCAGCCGGTCGCCATTTTGCACCTATGAGATCGGACTGGGTGTCACATAGGCGTTGATGCGTGTGTGTTGGCATCTCCAAAGCGGCGAACAGGCGATACATAGCGGCACCGAAGCAGGATTTTTAACAAATGAAAACCCGGCCTTTTTCTGAAAAGGCCGGGCTGCGAATTTCAAATCGTCAAATAATTGGGAGATTATTTCGCGAGATGGTCCAGCTTGCCGAAGTTTTCGGCAAGTAGATAGTAGAATGTCACGCGAGACTTCTGACTGCCCTCATCTTTAAGTTTATCGCAGACGGATTTAATCGCGGCGTCCAAATCCCCTTGGCTTTGCGCGAGACCGAGCTTACCGCGGCACCATTTTTCGCGCACACGATCCAGTTCTCCTGAATCCGTGCAAGCAACAAATGAGCTGTCGCGATTGCGAAGAGCAATCCCTAGGTGACCAACGATCTTCTCGGCAGCGGCCTGATTGTAGTCTTTTGCGTGTTTCTTGATGTTGTCGGCATATGCGGATGCGTCAGCCATAGATATTCCCCTTTTCTGACGTTGACGCTCGTAACGGTTAAAGCGCCAGCGTCGGCAAGTTAGTCCGACGGAACTCGAAGTCAATCCGAAATGCTGCACAATATTACAGCAGCGGGACGCGGATGCGGATATTTGCTTGATGCGCGCTGAATAAATGAGTTAAATACTTAAAACTCAAAAGAATAGGTCATGTATTTAGTGAAAATTTGGAATTTTTATTTAGTGGTGCAAGTTATGAGCGGGACAAATTTCGCTCTCACATTTAATAGCCAGCATATTGGCCTCGTCTTTTTCTTGCAGAAGAGGCCAATCTAACCCATATAACTGTTTTAATGAGTGCCATTATTGGAATGGTGAAATCGAAAGAGGTTTCGACTTATGAGTGAGTTTGGATCGAATTATCGTGGGCAAATACCTGCGGACGCGCTGGATATGTCGGTGAATGCCGGCCTGCGCAGCTTTATGCTGGGTGTTTATAACAAGATGGGCCTTGGGCTTTTGTTGACTGCAGCGATTGCTTTTGCGGTCGGCGCGGTGGCTCCGCCTGAAATTCAACGTCTATTGCTGACTGGGCCAGTTGGCCTTGTGGTTATGTTTGCACCCCTAGCGATTTTGCTGATTTCTGGGTTTATGATGCGCAACCCATCACCTTTGGCGACGAATGTGGTCTATTGGTCAGTTGTTTCGCTGATCGGGGTGAGCTTCGGGTCGATTGTCATTCGTTATGGCGCGCGCCCTGACGGCATGATGATTGTCGCAAAAGCGATGCTGACGACAGCGATCACTTTTGGTGGTTTGTCGCTATATGGCTACACAACCAAGCGTGATCTTTCCGGCTTCGGCACCTTCCTGATCATGGCGCTGATCGGCTTGATCGTGGCGTCGGTTCTGAACATGTTTATCTTCAAATCACCGATGATGCATACGATCATTGCGGTGGTTGGTGTGCTTATCTTTGCGGCGCTGACGGCCTTTGATACGCAGCAGCTCAAGCGTACTTATTTTGCGCTGGAGGGGAATGCACGGGCATTGTCAGTTGCGACGACACAAGGTGCGCTTAGCCTGTACCTGAACGTGGTCAATATGTTCCAGTTCCTGTTGTCGCTGATGGGTAGCGACTAAGCATCCAAATATATTGGAAATAACATTGATAAGCCCCGCCATTTTGGTGGGGCTTATCTTTTGGCGCATTGCGAAAAGCGCAAGCCTCGGCTAACCCTGCCGCGCATATACACGTTTACAGCTAAAATTCCTCAAGGAGACTATAGTCATGGCACGCAAGAAGATTGCCCTTATCGGTTCTGGTATGATCGGCGGAACACTCGCCCATGTTGCTGCGCGCGAAGAGCTTGGCGACATCGTATTGTTCGATATTGCAGAGGGCATTCCAGAAGGTAAGGGCCTCGATATTGCTGAGTCCACGCCGGTCTATAACTCTTCTGTCAGCCTGAAGGGTACGCAGGATTACGCTGATATTGCGGGTGCTGACGTATGCATCGTGACAGCCGGTGTGCCGCGCAAGCCGGGGATGAGCCGTGACGATCTGATCGGTATCAATCTGAAAGTCATGAAGGCTGTTGGCGAGGGCATCAAAGCCCACGCGCCGAACGCTTTTGTGATCTGTATCACGAACCCGCTGGATGCGATGGTTTGGGCACTTCAGAAATTCTCTGGCCTTCCGGCGAACAAGGTTTGCGGCATGGCGGGTGTTCTGGATAGCTCACGCTTTGCATACTTCCTGTCTGAGAAGACCGGCGTGTCAGTTGCAGACATTCACGCTTGGACGCTTGGCGGCCACGGCGACACGATGGTGCCAATGGTGCGTCACTCAACAGTGGGCGGTCTGCCGCTGACTGAACTGGTGTCACAAGGCTGGATGAGCCAGGCCGAGCTAGACGCGATTGTTGATCGCACACGTAAGGGTGGCGGCGAGATTGTTGCCCTACTGAAGACTGGCTCTGCGTATTACGCGCCAGCTGAATCAGCGATCTCTATGGCGAAGTCCTACCTGAACGACCAGAAGCGCGTGCTTCCGGCGGCGGCATATTGTAAAGGCGAGTATGGCCTGAACGAAGTTTATGTCGGTGTGCCAGCTATGATCGGTGCGGGCGGCGTTGAGAAGGTTATCGAGTTTGAATTCGATGCGTCTGAAAAAGCCATGTTCCAGAACTCTGTCGATGCGGTCGACGGTTTGCTGGCCGCTTGTAAAGAGATCGACAGCTCACTGGCATAATGGCATGTTCCGGTCATGATGATCGGACCTGAAATCGAAACCGAACGTTTGATCCTCCGTCCTCCAAGGGCGGAGGATTTTCCGTTTTTTTGTCAGCTGATGCAGGAGGAGGGGGCGCGTTTTATCGGTGGGCCGCTAACCCCGCCGGAAGTGTGGCGGGGTGTCTGCACGCTGACGGGCGCGTGGGTGATCAGCGGCTTTTCCATGTTCTCGGTGATCGAGAAAGACACAGGCCAATGGATTGGCCGTCTTGGTCCTTGGTATCCTGAGGGGTGGCCCGGTACGGAAGTCGGCTGGGGCATATTGGAAAATGCGCAGGGCAGGGGGCTTGCCTGTGAAGGGGCGTCTGCGGCGATGGACTATGCGGTTGAAACGTTGGGCTGGACCGAAATCATCCACAATATCGAAGCGGAAAATGCGCCGAGCATTGCGCTGGCAAAACGTCTCGGCTCGCGCTGGTTGCGAGAAGCGACGGCACCTAAGCCGTATGAACACATCACTTGGCAGGTCTACGGTCAATCCGCAGATGAATGGCGTGCGAGGCAAGACTAAGACATGTTTCGGCCTAGTCTGTATGAGACGTTAGATTCGCTGCACGAGGCGCTCAAGCTTATTGCGCGAGATTGGGAGGCGGGACCGACGGGAAAACCCGCGATTGGCGTGCCGATGGCAATGATGCTGGCGATACAGGCGGCTTGTGCGGCAGCGCTTTTACCGATCATTGATCGCGAGCCAGAGATTCTTGCCCATCCACGAGATGCTGACAGGCTTGGCCCGCCCAGCCGCTTGTTGAGCCATGTGTGCGCGGGCGACCATCTATCAGAAGAGCTGCGTCTCGATCTTTCGCATATTGACGAAAGGCGGATCGAGATGATGCAGGCATGGCGAAACCTGACAGTTCATAGCTTGAAAACGTCGGCCATTCCAGATGCGCCTGCTTGTCTGGAGCTGGTCGTGCGGATCGTCAAACATTTGGTCACGGAGTCTCCCGTTTTTGCCAGCGGAGGGGAGGCGGTGCTGATTGCATTACTTAAAGATGATTTGCGGGTTTTAGAGCGGCTCGGTTAATCTCAAAGTCACCTTCCTCTCTGTAGAAGTAGGGCATGGGCTTGTTGTTTCGATCCTTTTTACTTGGCATCTGCGCGTTGTCGCTGTCAGCGGCCGCGCCGGATACGTTTAGCCGTGATGAGCTGGACGCGTTGGAAAGCGAGCGTCAGGCGGCGGAAACGAAGCTTGCTGCTTTGATGCAGGCGGGAGATGAGACTGAAACCGATTTGCGCCGAGTTGAAGAACAACTGATCGCTGCAGCTATGGAATCTCAGCGCCGCGAAACGCAGGCGGCTGACGCCGAGAAAAGCCTGATCACGTTGGGTAATCGCCGTGTGGATGCGCAACAACGATTGCTCGTTGATCAGCAGGCATTGGAAGATTTGTTGGGCGCGCTGGCGGCATCGAACCGGCGTAAACCGCCTGCTTTGGTTGTGTCGCCCGGCAAGGCGAATACGGCGGTGCGTCGTGCGGTGCTGATGAGCAATACAACACCCAGATTGTCACAGCGCGCTGAGGCGCTTTCTGTCGAGATAGCAGAACTCAATACGCTAGAGCGGAAAATTCGCGGGGAACGGGCGCGTTTGTCGGCCGCCGAGGCAACGCTTGCTGTGAAGAAGATTGAAATTGAACGTCTTGCCGCGGCAAAGCGCGGGAGCTTTGAAAGCCTCGCTGATGATATTGATGTGTTAAAGGCTCGGGCCGAGTCGCTAGGGAATCAGGCTGGGAGCCTGCGCGAATTGCTGAATTCATTGGAAAGTCATGCGCCGAGCGCACCGGGCACTAAGCCGACTCTGCGCCCGAAACTCGCCTCAGCCACACCGCGCAAGCCGTCGAAGTCACCATCTAAAAAAGCTGTAACGCGACGTCCCTATGAGGATGCTGGAAAGCCGCTGGGCGCGTCGAGCTCTGCGGGATTACGCCAGCCTGTTGCGGGTCGGTTGCTTTATAAATTTGGCGAAAAGCGTCCTGTTGGCGGTAAAAGTGAAGGATTGACCTTTGCAACACGCGCGGAGGCCCAAGTGGTGGCGCCGGCTGAAGGCGTCGTAGAATTTGCCCGACCCTTTCGCAGCTATGGCACTATGCTTATTTTGCGCACAAGCGACAAATACCATGTTATCTTGATGGGAATGAGCAAGATTTATGTCACCGAAGGCCAGAAAGTGGCAGTCGGTGAACCGGTGGGGCGAATGCCTGATCGGGCAAAGCCTGCCCCGGAGCTTAACTTGGAGTTGCGCCAGGGTGACAAGGTGTTAAATCCTGCCAAATGGATGCCTAGTGGCAAGTAGAAAGGCCACGAATGATTGAGGACTGGAATATGCGTTCTTTGCTTACTGGAGCCGCCCTTGGCGTTGTGCTTGGCGGTGCGGCAGTCGGGTTTTCGCTCTTGGCTTATCCCCAAGAGCAACAGGCTGAAGACCCTCGTGCGGTCGCTTACGAGCAACTGGACCTTTTTGCAGTCGTTTTAGCGCGCACCCAGCAAGATTATGTCGTCGAGATTGATCATCGCGAAGCGATGGATGCGGCCATTAACGGCATGCTGACCTCACTGGATCCGCATTCTGGCTATCTGAGCCCTGAAGACTTTAACGATATGCAGGTGAAAACCTCAGGCGAGTATGGCGGGCTTGGCATAGAAGTAACGATGGAAGACGGCTTCGTGAAAGTCATCTCACCAATGGACGACACGCCGGCTAGCCGGGCAGGGGTTGAGCCGGGTGATTTGATCACCGCTATCAACACGGTGCCGATTGTGGGCTTGTCTCTCAATGACGCGGTGAAAGAAATGCGTGGCCCGGCGGGTAGCGACATTCAGATTACGATTTTGCGCGCAGATGAAGACCCGTTCGATGTGACGCTGACACGCGAAGTGATTCAGCAAAAGATTGTTACATGGCGGATGGAAGAAAACGACATCGGCTATGTGCGGATTTCGACATTCAATGAGCGTACGACGCTGTCTCTGGAGGAGGCCATCAACGGCATCTCAACGGAAACCGGCGGGCGCCCGCGTGGCTTGGTCATCGATTTGCGCAACAATGGTGGTGGGCTGCTCGATGAGGCGATTTCGGTAACAAATATGTTCCTATCAGGTGGCGAGGTTGTTTCTACAAAAGGTCGCCGTGAAATTGATGTGGAATCGTACAATGCCCGCACAGGTGAGGTATTCAAGGATGTGCCGATTGTCGTGTTGATCAATGGTGGTTCGGCATCTGCGTCTGAGATTGTTGCCGGTGCGCTTCAAGATCGTGAGCGGGCGACGATTGTGGGTATGACGAGTTTCGGTAAGGGCTCGGTGCAGTCGGTTATTCCTCTGGGCGTTGACCTCGGCGCGATCCGGTTGACGACGGCGCGTTATTATACGCCATCGGGGCGCTCTATTCAGGCGCTTGGCATTGAGCCTGATATCGAGATCGCACAGCAACGCCTGACCGAAGAGCAGGTCGATCGTATTCGTCGCTGGTCTGAGGCAGATTTACCCCATGCATTGCAAAATGAAGAGGGTGAGCAACGTCGTGAAATGACGCTGCCCGATGATCAGCCACCTGAGGATTATGAGGGTGAAGATTACCAGCTTGAACGGGCAATCGAATTGCTCAATGATGGCACTGTAACAGCGAGCCGAGAATCTGGCGCTGGTTAACGATTTGTTTGCTTCCTGTTAACCACCTTGCGGCAGAGTTGGACGCTTAGGTAGCAGCACCAACTGAAAAGAGATGTCTCAATGGGATATGGACGCGACGCGGATCCATCGCCGCTGAAGTCTGGCATTGTTCATGCCGGGTTTAGTCTGCTGGTATTTGGCGGATTTGCAGCTGCTTTGGGCGCGGGTATTCAATTTTCGGGAGATCCTGCTGATGCGGGCCCGCGTGAGATGCTGGCGCTGTTTGAAAGTAATTCTGATACCGCACCTAATCTGAAGACGCGCTTGCGTGATGATAGCGCGGAAATGGCTCTGTCAGCCTATGCAGAGGCCAATTCTCCCGCGCTGGAGACTGCAAGTGATGCTCCAAGCCTTGGCGTTGAGTATGTTGAAGCGGGCGATGTTCAAATCGCAAGCGCAGCAGAAACGGGGCAGGGCACTGCGGATGGGCAAGACGTTGGTGTGCGCATCAATGGCAAGCTGGTGCGGCCGGGCGAGTCCTACAATGATTTGACGAAGATTATCGCGCTGGAACGTGCCCCGATTGCACGGGTGACAGAGACGGTAAATGGCGTGCGTCTACCGCGTATCGGTTCTGACGGGTCGTCGCCAGCAGAGGTTTATGCGCGTCCATTTGCAAATCCTGGCCAACGGCCGGTTATCGCTTTGGTTGTTGGTGGCCTGGGTATCAATGCGACGCACACAAAATCTGCGATCGAAGAGCTGCCGCCTGAAGTGACTCTGTCCTTTGCGCCGGATGCCAAGAGATTGCAGTTCTGGATAAATCGCGCGCGTGCGGCGGGTCATGAAACGCTTATCGAAGTTCCTATGGAAGCGTATGATTATGGCCGGATGAAAATGCACCCGCAGACCATTCTCGCGAAAAATTCGAGTGAAGCCAATTTGCAGCGCCTTGATGCCCTGCTTGGCCGCGCCAGCGGATACTTTGGCATTATCAATTATCAGGGCGCCAAGTTTTCTGACACTGAGGCGGCGGTTCGCCCCGTTTTGAATCATCTGACGGCGCGTGGTTTGGCCATCGTTGAGGATGGCAGTTTGCAGAGCGATACGTTTAACGTCATCGCCGATCAGGTGCGTTTGCCCTATGTGAAAGCAAATGGCGCGATTGATACCAAGCTGACAGCGGATGACATCAAGACAGAATTGATGGAGCTTGAGGCGACCGCGAAGGAGAAGGGCGCTGCGATGGGCAGCGGATATGCCTTCCCGATCACGATCGAGATTGCGCATGAGTGGACGAAAGATCTGGAACAGAAGGGCATTTTGCTCGCGCCGGTGTCTGCATTGACCTCCACCACCCCGCTAAACGTGATGGAGCAAGGGCGCGTTCGCACTGGAAGTTTGAGCGCAGGGTCGATAGAAACACGCGGGTGAGTACAGAAAAACGCGATCCTAGTCTTTATCGGCCCAATGTTGGTCTGGCCATGTTTTCAAAGGCAGGGCACGTCTTTATTGGACGGCGTATCAATGGACGCGGTGCCTTTCAATGGCAAATGCCACAAGGTGGTATAGATGACGGTGAAAGCCCTCGCACAGGAGCCCTGAGAGAGCTGGAAGAAGAAATTGGCGTGCCTGAACGGCTTGTCGATGTGCTCGAAGAAACGAGCGATTGGCTCTATTATGATTTTCCGGCGGAGCTGAAAAAGCGGCTGGGCGGGCCTTATATTGGCCAACGTCAAAAATGGTTCGCATTTCGGTTTCGTGGATCAGACAGCGATGTGCGTCTCGATCAACATACGCCTGAATTTGATGCCTGGCGCTGGGCCAGCCTGTCTGAAACACCGGGACTGGTGGTGCCATTTAAGCGGAGTGTTTATTCCGAGGTGGCCGTGAGGTTTGAGCCGTTTACCCAAATTGATCCGGCGCAAAAGCCAATACAGGGCTGAGTATTCGGTACAAAAAGGCGCGCAGTTCTTAAGATCCGCACGCCATCTTCAATTTTGTGTAAGAGACTTATTCGGCAATTGCAGTGATGGTTGCGACGCCGCCGTCACCCATTGTGGATGTGTATTTTGACGTGTCTCCAACGGCTGTGCCGAGTTCCTCAAATGTAACGCAAAGCTCATAGCCGCTTACGTCTGCGCAGAGGGTTTTTGTTGCCTCATCCAATGTGTAGGTCAGGGGCATACCGTTCGCCGTTGCTGTGCCATCGTCAACATAGTCTACCACTGTGGTGGTGCCAGCGTCGCTTTTGTATTCAACCGTAGTTGTTTTTGCGAGAGCAGGCAGGGCGAAAAGGGCGGTTCCCAGAGCGAGTGTCGCTAGTTTCATGTCGTTTCCTCTTTTTTGATGCCTATAGTTTTCTATATTTAGGCGCTCTTCGGATAGACGAGATGTGGGGTGATTCCAAGTGTTCACTGCAAGCGCAATGAAAAAAGCCCCATCGCTTTGGTATGGGGCTTTCTATAATTTATATGCAAAGCAATGACTTAGCCGTGGCCAGCCATGCGCAGGAAGCGATTGCGCAAATCGGCATCTGATTTGAAAACACCGGTAAACTGGGTGGTCACTGTTGTGACATCCTTGTGATGCACACCGCGCGTAGACATGCACTGATGCTCGGCATCAATCAGGACGGCTGTACCCATCGGCGCAAGGCTTTCAGTGATGGCATCGCAGATTTGAGCGGTCATGGTTTCTTGCGTTTGCAGACGCTTGGCGAAAATCTCGACAACACGGGCAAGCTTGGAAATGCCAACCACGGCTTCTGTAGGCATATAGGCAACAAAGGCTTTGCCGAGGAAGGGGGCGATATGGTGTTCGCAGTGGCTTTCAACGTCGATATTACGCAGCATGACAATGTCGTCATAGCCTTTAACATCGTCAAAAGTGCGTGACAGATATGTCACCGGATCTTCCGCATATCCGGAAAACCATTCTTTATAGGCGTTGACGACGCGCTTGGGCGTGTCGATCAGACCCTCGCGCTTGGGGTCATCTCCGGCCCATGCGATGAGCGTGCGAACGGCTTCTTCAGCCTCTTGCTGAGTTGGACGTTTCACGGAGTCCTCGTGTTTTTTATTTTCTGGTGTAATGGCATCCATGGCCATGGGTCGTTTCCTTCGACTGAGGGACGAGGGTCGAGCCGAGGCTTGGTCTGGGAAAGCATTTACGCCACCCTGCCCGGACTTAACGCCCGCCCGATGAGTTATACCCTCAGGGCGATTAAGCGGAATGTAGGGGCTGGCCCCGGATATTTCCATAATTTTCTACGCAATAAAGGGCTCGCTGGATCAATTCGCCTCACTTATCAGGCGGATTCAGCAGAAAGACCCTGCGTTAAGTCGGCAGAAGAGTTTTGCACTCTTCCATTCCCCTTTAACCACAAGGGCCTTATAGAGCGGCATTAAACCGAAATGAGCCGACCTTATGACCCTACGCATTTATGACACCGCAGCGCGTGAGAAGCGCGAATTTGTCCCGCAAAACCCGGAGCGCGTGACGATGTATGTGTGCGGGCCAACGGTCTATAATTATGCCCATATCGGCAATGCCCGCCCACCGATCACATTCGATCTGCTGGCCCGTGTGATACGCGCAACCTATGGCGAGGATGCTTTGGTTTATGCGCGCAATATTACCGATATCGAAGACAAGATCATCGCGGCCGCGCAAGACAGCGGCGTGCAGATTGATGCAATAACGGGCAAATTTGCGGCAATTTACAATGCGGATATCGAGGCGCTGAACGTTGCGCCGCCGACAATCGAGCCGTGGGCAACGGCGCACGTCCCGGAAATGATCGAGATGATCGAGAAGCTGGTGCGCACAGGATATGCCTATGCGGGCGAACAGGGCGTGTGGTTCTCTGTGTCGGCGATGTCTGATTATGGCAAGCTGTCGCGGCGCAAGCTGGATGACAATGAAGCCGGCGCACGGGTCGAGGTCGAAACCGACAAGCGTGATCCGGCGGATTTTGCGCTGTGGAAATTTGCCAAAGAGGGTGAACCGGAAGAGGCGATCTGGGACAGCCCGTGGGGCAGAGGGCGACCCGGCTGGCACATCGAATGTTCAGCAATGGCGGCCAAGCATCTGGGCAAGACGATCGACATTCATGGCGGCGGCATTGATCTGCAATTTCCGCATCATGAGAATGAGATCGCCCAGTCTGAGTGCGCGCATGGCGAAGTGATGGCCAATTACTGGATGCATAATGGCTTCCTCGATATGGGCGGGGAGAAGATGTCAAAATCACTCGGCAATGTCGTGCTGGTGCATGAGCTGCTTGAAAAATGGCCCGGTGAGGTGCTGCGCTTTGCGATGCTGTCCGGGCATTACCGTGCGCCGCTGGATTGGACCGAGGATTTGCTGAAACAGGCCAAGACCACGCTCGACCGGATTTATGGCGCCTTGCGCCGCGTTTGGGAGGCGACGGGCGGCGAGGCGGATGATTGGGGCGTTCTGGCCGCGTTGGAGGATGATCTTAATTCGCCTGTTGCGCTAGCAGAGCTTTCTCGACTCGCCACAGAGGCGAATACTGCTGTTGATCAGAAAGACACTGCCGCGATGGTTTCAGCGCGCGCCAACTTGCTGGCGGCGGGAGAATTGCTCGGCCTGTTAACACTGACCCCGCAAATGTGGGAGCAGGGTGGCGAGGGCGATGACAAGGCCCGTATCGACGCGATGGTGCAGGCCCGCATTGATGCGCGCGCCGCCAAAGACTGGGCGGAGGCTGACCGTATTCGGGATGCGTTGGCCGATGAAGGTATCGAGATTATGGACGGGTCTGGCGGCTCTACATGGCGGCGTGTTTAGATGACGCGGATCGTCCTGTTCAACAAGCCGTTCGGTGTGCTGTCGCAGTTTACCGACAAGGGCAATGTCGATTCCCCGCGTGAGACGATTTCAGATTATCTGCACGTGCCGAATGTTTACCCGGCCGGGCGGCTGGATCGTGACAGTGAAGGCCTGCTGGTGCTGACCGATGATGGCAAGCTGCAACATCAAATCACAGACCCTGCGAACAAGATGACCAAGACATATTGGGTGCAGGTTGAAGGTGTGCCCACGGAGGAAGCGCTGACGGCTTTGCGCAATGGGGTGCAGTTGAAAGACGGCATGACGCTGCCCGCAAAAGCCGATTGGATGGACGAGCCGCCAAATTTGTGGCCGCGTACGCCGCCTGTGCGGTTTCGTAAAACGGTTCTGGATAGCTGGATCGAGCTGACGATCTCAGAAGGCCGCAACCGCCAAGTGCGTCGGATGACGGCGGCAGTTGGCTTCCCCACCCTCCGCCTCATCCGTTATCGCGTCGGTGCATGGACGATTGACGGCATAGAAACCGGCGGCTGGCTCAGCGCGGATTAAACTGTTCTCGGGGGACAGTAGCGTCGTCTGAAAATCATCATAAAATTTGATCTAAATTGCTGCGCGGTCTGACACGTGAGTTTAGCTATGTTGTGCGATAAGGGCAGCATAGCTAATCAGGCCAGAAGGGCGCTGCTTATGAAATCGACTGAATGGGTCAAAGGTCTCGCGCTTGCTGCGATGTGCACTGCGCCGGTGACCGCTGTTGCTGAACCTCGCAATGTAGACGCCGCGCCGATGGCGCTGACTTTACCGCTGTCTCCCGCGCAAGAGGCTGTTTTGAAACAGCGCGCGAAATTAGAGGCGACAGGGCAGGGGCAGCGCAGAGCGACACGCCCACAACCGCGCAGGTTAGCGCAGGCGGCTCAACGCCCTTTACGTGAATACGGATATCAAATGCCGCAACAGCAGGTCGCACCGGCCCAGCCCACGCCTTATGGCTTGCAGGGCTATGCGATTGTTGGGCAGCAGCAGGTTGTGCGCCGCTAAACAGAATTACCACCCGATGACTGCAAGCGTTTCTGGCGCTTTCAGTGTCTCTCACCTAGGGTCTTCCATATTATTTGGGAGACCCCTTTTTTTGCGTAGATTTTCTAAGCCCCTCGTCGCCATTGCTTTTGTCTCAAGCGTATCTGTGTCTGGCTGTACGGCCACCAAGGTTGCGACCAAGGCGGTAACACTGCCAGCCAAAGCCGTCGTGACAGGCGGAAAGATGGCCGGCAAAGGCGTCTATTATGCAGGTAAGGGCGCGTATCATACCGGCAAGGGCGTTTATTATGTCGGCACGGTGCCGGTGCGCTTTACCAATGCGGCGCTGGACACGTCGGCGAAGTTTCTGGAAGTGACGATTCTGGCGGTCGATCTGACAGGCAAGGTGATCACCGTGTCGAAAATGGTCGCCTCAGAGGCGGTCGAGGCTGAATTGAAAGCGCTAGATACCGCGCTGAAGGGTATGAAGACGGTCAAGAAGATTACGTCTGTGACTGTAGATGTGGCTGAGGATGTGAACATTTTGCGCGGGCGCGAGACGCTGAAGATGACCGAACGTTAAATTGAAGGTTGATCATAGATGTGGGAGCAGGCGCTTGCCTTTATGGCATTTGCACTTCCTCCCTTTATACCTTTGGGCCGTCTGTCTTTTTCCAAAATGACAGGCGGCTCTTTTTTCGCCTGACTTGCGCTTACGCTTTCCGCGCGCCATCTAGGCGATATGAGTGAGCTTTATCATAATCGCATTTTGGAATTGGCGGCCAATATCCCTAATCTTGGGGAGCTGGAGGCACCGGGCGGTAGCGTAACTAAAGTATCGCGTATCTGTGGCTCAACGGTGAAGGTGGACGTGGTGTTGGATGAAGCGGGCACACATATTCAAGCCATCGCGGTTGATCCCAAGGCGTGCGCGCTGGGGCAGGCGGCAACGTCTGTGCTGGCCGAACATGCAATGGGTGCGTCGATTGAAGAAATCGTCGCGGCGCGCGACGCGATGACAGCCATGCTAAAGGAAGAGGGTGAGCCGCCTGAGGGGCGGTTCTGGGAGTTGCGATATTTGCAACCGGTTGCTGACTATCCGCCTCGACATACGTCGACCCTGTTGGCGTTTGAGGCAGCGGTTGCAGCCATTGAAGAAGCGCTGGTCAAGCGTAAAGCGGCGCAGTGAAAGCGTTCAGGCGGCGGGCAGCGTATGCGTTGCTCTGGGTCTATAAGCATGGGCCGAGCCAAATATTCTATCTGTTCGGCGCGCGCTGTCAGCATACGCCATCCTGCAGTGAATATGGCGCTGAATGTGTGGCGCGACATGGCTGGTGGGCTGGTGGCTGGATGGCGTTTGCGCGATTTATACGGTGCAGGCCGGGGGGGAGTTTCGGGCATGACCCTGCGCCCGACAAAGCCCCCGACGCGCCAATCTGGCAGCCCTGGCGATATGGCGACTGGGCGTCTGGTGGGCGATCAGGCGCGCAAGATGATCCCGAGGGCAATTGAATGTTAAGGGGGGCTATGCGATATGCAGTCGGTTCCTGATCAACACCCATAGAAATGGGGTCACGCGCAGAGAATGCGCACAACGCCAAGTGAAGTCACATGATTAAAGTCACGCTCCCTGATGGTTCCGTTCGCGACTATGAAGACGGCGCAAGCCCGTTTGATGTTGCCAGCTCTATCTCTAACTCGCTCGCCAAGAAAGCCATCGCGGCCACGGTGAATGGAGAGTTGCGCGACCTGACCCGTCCGCTGGAGGGCGATTCAGAGGTGGCGATTGTGACGGCAAAAGACCCAGAAGCGCTGGAATTGATCCGCCATGATGCAGCGCACGTGCTGGCGCAAGCCGTGCAGGAATTGTATCCTGATGCGCAGGTGACGATCGGACCGGTGATTGATGACGGGTTCTATTATGACTTTGCCCGCGAGACACCGTTTTCGACCGAGGATTTCGAGAAAATCGAAAAGAAGATGAACCAGATCATCGACGCCAATTATCCGATTGAGCGCGAGGTGTGGAGCAAAGACAAGGCGATCGAGACGTTCAAGTCTATTGGTGAAGATTACAAAGCCCAGATTATCGACGATATCATTCCGCCGGGCGAAGACATTACGATCTATCGTCAGGGCGACTGGTATGATCTGTGCCGGGGGCCGCATTTGCCGAGCACGGGGAAGCTGCCGAAAGCGTTCAAGCTGATGAAGCTGGCGGGCGCGTACTGGCGCGGCGATTCCAACAATGAAATGCTGCAACGCATGTATGGCACGGCGTGGAGCAATGAGAAGGATCTCAAGGCGCATCTGACGCGGCTGGAAGAAGCGGAAAAGCGCGACCACCGGAAGCTGGCGACGCAGCTGGATCTGTTCCATCTCGATCCGTCCGCGCAGGGGTCTGTGTTCTGGCATCCGAATGGTTATAAGATTTGGCTTCAGGTCGAAGCCTATATTCGCCGTCGTCTTGATGCGGAAGACTATAATGAGGTGAAGACGCCCCAGCTTATGGATTCCACCGCGTGGGAGAAATCCGGCCATTGGGGTAAGTTCCGCGAGAACATGTTTGTGGTGCCCGACTTTGTTCCCGATGGGGACGGCGATGTGACAGTACCCGCCGATGCCAAAATGATGGCGATCAAGCCGATGAACTGCCCCGCGCATATTGAAGTGTTCAAGCAGGGGCAGAAATCCTATCGCGATTTGCCGCTGCGGCTGGCCGAGTTTGGCTGTTGTCACCGCAACGAACCACATGGCGCGCTGCACGGCATTATGCGCGTGCGCCAGTTCACGCAGGATGATGCACACATTTTCTGTCGTCAGGACCAGCTTGTCGACGAGACGGTGAAGTTCTGTAATTTGTTGCAGAGTGTGTATGAGGATTTCGGCTTTACCGATGTGATGGTGAAATTGTCCACACGGCCCGATGTGCGTGTTGGTACGGAAGAAAGCTGGGACAGGGCAGAGCGAGATCTGGAAGACGCGATCAAAGCCGTTGGCTTGCCGTATGAAATCCAGCCCGGGGAAGGGGCGTTCTATGGCCCGAAACTGGAATTCCAGCTCACCGACGCGATTGGGCGGGTATGGCAGTGCGGCACCTTGCAGCTTGACCCGCAACTGCCTGAGCGTCTTGGCGCTGAGTACACGGCGCAAGATGGTGAGAAGCATGTGCCATTGATGCTGCACCGTGCGATCCTCGGCTCTATGGAGCGGTTTATTGGTATTCTGATTGAGGAATTTGCCGGAGCGTTCCCGCTATGGCTGGCCCCAGTTCAAATCGTCGTTGCTGCGATCACCGATGAGTATAATGACTATGCCGAAGAAGTGGCTGCTGAGCTGCGCGCGGTAGGCCTGCGCGTTGAGACGGATACACGTAATGAGAAGATCAATTACAAGGTTCGTGAGCATTCAGTGCAGAAGGTGCCGGTGATTGCTGTTGTGGGCGGACGTGAACGTGATGACCGCACAGTGGCGCTGCGCCGGTTCGGTAGTAAGCAGCAGCAAATCATCTCACTCGATGAGGCATTGACCCATTTGACGCAGGAAGCCTTGGCGCCCGATTTGAAGCGCAAATAAGCCGCCAAAAGTGCATGACAAAATCGCATTGGCGGGCCAAAGTGCAGCCATGAGATTTGCACCTGTCCTTGCCGGATTATTTGTGTTGTGGCCGGTAATGGCTGCGCTTGGGGCGCAGGGGTTTGCGCCAATGGTCTTGCTGATGGGTGTGGCGGCACTTGTGCTGTCTCGACCTAAATGGCCGCCAGCGCCATACTTCATTGTGTTTATTTGCTTTGTCGGCTGGGTTGTGGCGACGGAATGGTGGTCGCCCCGATCTCAGGAGTTGATTTCAGGCAGTTTGCAAGGCGGCGATTTTGCAATTCGGGCTGTCAGCTTACGGATTGGGTTGGCCGCTTTGTTTTGTACGCTTGCTATTGCCGGGGCCTTACGGATTCCAGACAAGAGCGCTAACAAATCGGCGCGAATTATTCTTTGCGCGTTTGCGGTGCATGGCTTGATGCTGGTGGCCATTGCAATTCCTGAGGTGCGCGAAACTGTTTTGCAATGGGCGTATCGAGACGATCTAGCTGATATTTCAAGCGGCCAACAAAACATCGGCCGTGCGGCCAACGCTTTTGCTTTGTGCCTGCCTTTACTGGTCAGCTACCTGTTTGTGCGCCACGGGTGGTTTGGCAAAGCGACAACACTTATCATTGTCGTGAGTGCCGTTGCTGCGTTTCAATTGCTTGACGCGTCTTCTGCCGTCATCGGCGCGTTGATGATGATTTTTTGCATGGTTGTCGTATGGTTGGCACGCCAATCAGGGTTTCGTATTTTGCTTAGCCTCATTGGCTCTTACATCGCGGCGACACCAGTGATTTATGGCATTGGTATTGCGACTTTACGCGATGGGGATGTCGACTTGCCCGCATCCTTCCAGTCACGGGTTTGGGCATGGGATCTTGTTATCCAGAAAACTATCGAGCGACCGTTTATGGGGAATGGCTTGGGCGCGAGTAAAACATGGAACGAGACCTATCGTGCCTTTCCCGAATGGATGGCGCAGGTGCCAGCACATTGGGCCGATTATCGTATCATTCCCGGCCACCCGCATAATATGGCGTTGCAGATTTGGGCGGAGACCGGCGTCGTTGGATCAGTATTGTCCGGGCTGGCATGTGTGGCATTGGCCTTCAGCTTGCCCCGTCCGAAAGATATGCGCGCAGATATTCGCTATGCCACGGCTGGGTTGATTGGGGTGACCATTACGATGTTCAGTTTTGCCTATAGTGTCTGGAATGAGGCGTTCTGGGCGAGTGTCGCGATGATCGTCGTTGCCACGATCATCGTCGCGCGGCGGGATCGGCAGTCTATCTGATGAGCTTGCCATCTATTTCAGCGCTTGTAGTGTCTTTCCATACCGGCCCGCGTTTGCATGAGTGTCTTTATGCACTGCTCGGTGATCCTGATGTGGATGAGATTGTCATAGTTGATAACGGAAATCCCGGACAGGAGATCGCTTGGCTGAAGCGGTTCTCGACGGATTATCCCAAGGCTAAATTATTGAGCGGCGGCGGCAATGTTGGGTTTGGCGCTGGCGTCAATGCTGGGGCAAAGGAGGCGAGCGGCGAGGTATTGCTGATCATCAATCCCGATGCCGTTCTGCGGCGCGGGAGCATGGCCCCACTTATCGACGCGATGAATGGCAGGCCGTCCCCCTGTATTGTTGGCGGCAAAATTTTTGGTGTGAACGGTCAAGAGGAGCGAGGGGGTAGGCGCAATACTCTGACGCTTGCCTCTGCGCTTGGTTTGGCGAAGTGGACATTGGAAGATGAACCGCTCCCGGAGGGGCCGATTGCAGTCGGGGCGATTTCAGGCGCTTTCTTTGCGCTGTCGCGGCCAGACTTTGACAGTTTGCAAGGCTTTGATGAAGAATACTTCCTGCACGTGGAAGACGTTGACTTGTGTCGTCGCGCTCTTGAGGCGGGCGGTTCGGTGATTTTCCAACCCTTAGCTGGCGCGCTGCATTATACGTCTACGTCAGATGTGCCATCGCCGGTGGTGGTGTCGCACAAAGCCACAAGTTTGAAGCGCTATTTCCGTAAGTTTGCTAAAGGGTCGATTGAGCGATTTGTGTTGGCGTGTGCGTTCCCGTTCATTGGGCTTGCATTAAGATTGCGTGGCTAAGCCGGGAAGGGGCCTGCGCGACTGAGCGACGACGCGATGGGGTGGCCAAGAATGGTTTCCAGCCAAAGTGCGGTCTCGATTAATTTTGAAAGATCTAACCCAGTGTCGAAACCTGCACGCTCTAGCATATAGACCACATCTTCGGTGGCGACGTTGCCGGTCGCCGCGGGTGCAAAGGGGCAGCCGCCGATGCCGCCACAACTGGCATCAATGACATCGACGCCCGCTTCAATCGCCGCCGCAACATTGGCAAGGCCGGCACCGCGCGTGTCGTGAAAATGCATGCGGAGTGAGACATTCGGCGCGTCTTGACGCACGCGTGCGATCCTACTGTGAACATCCCATGGCGTCGCAACCCCTATCGTGTCACCCAGCGCCAATTCGTGGACGCCTGCGCGTTGCGCCTGGCCGGCAAGATCACCAACAATCTTTTCATCAACATCACCAGAATACGGGTCACCAAAAGCGACGGCGATGGTGGCGGAGAGGGCCATGCCTGCCTCTAAGATGAGGGGCGCGCATTGTGCCAACATGTCGGCGCTTTGTTGTGGGGTCATGCCTTGATTGCGGGTGCCGAACGCATCACTGGCGACGAGGACGAAATTGATCTCGTCGGCGTTGGCATCAATGGCGCGACGAACGCCCTTTTCATTCAAGGCGAGAGCAATATGACGGGTTGAGGGTCTTCGCTCCAGTCCCTTAAATACGGCGGGGCTATCGGCCATTTTTGGCACCGCTTTGGGGCTGACGAATGCCCCCGATTCCATGCGTTTGATACCGCACGCTTGCAGCCGAGAAATAAATTCGATTTTTTGCTCGACGGTGAGGTTTGCAGGGTCGTTCTGAAGGCCATCCCTCGGGCCGACTTCGACAATTTCTATGTGTCTTTTCATTGCTTAAACATGCCGCTTCACGCTGTTTGAAACAAGGACAATCTACGCGTGAGCGGGGGATTGGCTGGTGCTGGGCGGTAGAATGGATTAAGCCAAGCGGTATGACTGATTTTCCACTTCCCTTGGTTGGGGCCGAGCAAGACGAAACTGATACGCTGCGCCCGAAGTTTAATGCCGATGGGCTGATTGCCGCAATCGTTCAAGATGCTGATAGCGGTGATGTCTTGATGCTGGCCTGGATGAACGCGGAGGCGCTGTCGGCGACGTTGCAAACAGGGAAAGCGACGTACTGGTCTCGGTCACGCGGGCAGCTGTGGGTAAAGGGGGAAACCAGCGGGCATACGCAAGCGGTTGTTGATGTGCGCATCGACTGTGATCAGGACGCTGTATTGCTGCGGGTCAAGCAGACGGGCGCGGCCTGTCATACACATCGCCCAAATTGTTTTTACCGAACCGTGCAAGCGGACGGACGGAGCCTGATAATATCAGGCGATTGAGTTGATGGATTTTGAGGAGAAGAACTATGCGAACTAAATTTGCTTTGTTGGCCCTTCCGGCAATTGCGCTGTTTTCGGCATGTAGCCATGTGGAAGATGACATGGATTCCGTTTCAGACCCTGCCGAGGTGGCGGCACTGACCGTAAACGTATTGGATTGCGGGACCATTGGGATTGGCGATCTGGACGGGTTCTCATCTGCGGGCGACTATGCGGGGCAGACGGATGTGTTTACCGATAGTTGTTTCCTTGTGCGACACCCTGAAGGTATGTTGCTTTGGGATTTGGGCGTACCCGGAATGTTGGCCGGCACAGATGGGATGCAAAACGGGGTGTTCGACGTCTCGCTTGGCTCCACACTGACAAGCCAGATACAAGCGCTTGGCCTGTCCATGGACGACGTTGATTATGTCAGTATTTCGCACAGTCATTTTGACCATATCGGACAAGCGCCTCAGGTGACACAAGCGACGTGGTTGGTGCATGAGGCGGAAGCCGAACATATGTTCCCGGCTGATGGTTCAGCGCCAAAAGTTGCAGCCGATCAGGCCGCGATGTTTCAAGCGTTTTCGGGGCTTGAGAAGCAGACCTTCTCAGGCGAGCATGATGTGTTTGGTGATGGCAGCGTTGTGATCGTGCCGACACCGGGCCATACGCCGGGCCACACATCTCTTCAACTGATCATGCCGGAATCTGGACCAATCTTACTGACCGGGGACTTGTATCACCGCAAAGAAAGCCGGTCGTTGAAGCGCGTGCCGCGGTTTAATTTCGATGAGCGGGCAACCTTGCAGTCAATGGCGGCATTTGAAGCGCGCGCCGAGGCAATGGGCGCGAAGATCATTATTCAGCATGAGCCTGACGACATTACGCCGCTCGGGGGAGTTATTCGCTGATTGAGTGAAATGAATTTACTCTGCTGACTCATCTCAGCAGAGTAAATTTTCATAGAAACGGGTGGGGACCCAAAATGGAAAATGAGAAAGTGCGCCGCGCTTTAGCGCCAATTCGCGACGCGGAAACTTTCGGTGATGCGCGCCAAATGTTGGCTGGACTGATCGGCTTAACCGAACCTGCGCCACCCGGTATGACGGCTCGTGTGTTGGTAGATACGAAATTTGCGGCGCTGGTCGCCGGGATGGGGCATTTGCCCGGCTGGCGCGACAGGCTGGTAAATGATCCGTTCAATGGCAAATTTGCGCCGCCTGATATTGCTGATGATGCCGCTGATGCAGCAAGCTTGCCGAAGACGCGGGAATTGGTGTCAAATTTTGCAAAAGGCGTTGCGACATGGGCGGGGAGTGGCTTTACGGCGACGCCACCAGAAAAACTGGCGGTGCGTAAAGCGGCGTGCGAAGCGTGCGATCAACTGACAGAGGCGCCGAATGAGGGATTGCATCGTATCGCGCGAGCGGTGGCCGGGCCGGACAAGCGCATGTGTAGGGCGTGCGGTTGTCTGATGTCTAAAAAAATCGCGCTGGATACGGAACATTGTCCGCTTCCAAATAAGGACACCCCAACACTTTCGCGTTGGGGTGAGCCATTAGAAAATTAGTTTGACGTTTCAAGCAGGCGACGCGCAATCACCATGGCCTGAACCTCGCCTGCGCCCTCGAAGATGTTCATGATGCGGGCATCTTGAAGCAGGCGGCTGATCGGGTATTCCAGTGCGAAACCGTTACCGCCATGGATTTGCAGGCCATTATCAGCCGCCGCCCATGCCACGCGCGCGGCGAGCAATTTGGCCATGCCGGCTTCAAGGTCACAGCGTTTCCCCTCGTCCTTCTGACGGGCAGAGAAATAAGCAAGCTGGCGAACACCAACGAGTTCTGACGCCATCATCACCAGTTTGTTGGATACACGCGGGAACTCAAAGATCGGCTTGCCGAACTGTACGCGGTCCAGCGCATATTGCAGGCCGGTTTCAAACGCGTTCTGGGCCACGCCAATGGCGCGCGCTGCTGTTTGGATACGGGCACCTTCGAATGTGGCCATCAAATGTTTGAAGCCCATATTCTCGACACAGCCGAGCAAGTTTTCGGCAGGCACTTTGAAATCGTCAAAGCCGATCTCGTATTCTTTCATGCCGCGATAACCGAGCACTTCGATCTCGCCGCCTGTCATGCCCTCAGCCGGGAAGGGGGTTTCGTCCGATCCGCGTGGCTTCTCCGCAAGGAACATTGAAAGGCCGGAGTAATTGTTTGTGTCCGGATTCGTGCGCGCGAGCACAGTCATCATGTCGGCGCGAACAGGATGCGTGATCCATGTTTTGTTGCCGGTGATGGAGTAGGTTGCGCCATCGTCGGATTTTACAGCGCGGGTGCGCAAGCTGCCCAGATCAGAGCCGGTGTTCGGCTCTGTAAATACCGCTGTCGGAAGAATCTCACCCGACGCGATGGCCGGAAGCCACTTCTCTTTCTGTTCCGGTGTGCCGCCGATGAGAATGAGTTCTGCGGCGATTTCTGAGCGTGTGCCGAGCGAACCTGTACCGATATAGCCGCGTGAGAGTTCTTCAGAGACAACGCACATAGCGGTTTTGCCAAGGCCGAGGCCGCCAAATTCTTCAGGGATGGTCAGACCGAAAACGCCCAGTTCGGACATCTCGTTGACGACATCCATCGGGATGTATTCGTTTTTGAGGTGCCATTCATGCGCGAAAGGTTTGATCCGCTCATTGGCATATTTGCCGAACTGCTCGCGGATCATGCTCATGGTCTCGTCGAGGCCGGTTTCTTCAACCGTGCTGCGAGAGAGCGCATCCGGCAGGAACTTAGCCGCAGCGGCCATAGCTGCTGGCGTTTTGCCGTCTTTGATGAATTTTTCGATGGCTGGCGCAGCAAGCAATTTGAGCTCTTCTTCCCCACATCCAAGATCTGCGGGGCGAATGATCTCGCCTTGGTTCATTGGGATGCCGCCGACAAATTGCTGACAGTATTCACCGAACATGATTTGAGCGAGCAGGGCTTCAACATCGCCGAACTTACCATCTGCTTGCAAGCGAGCGGCCCAATCAGCAGTTTGGCGCAGCGTTTCGAGGTATGTGGCTACCCATGACAGGCCATGAGCCATGTGCTGGTTTGCTTCGAAAACGGCGCGATCAACTTTGCCTTCTGGTGTTTTGACTTGCGCCGCGACAGCGCGTGAAGCTGCGCTGACATATAGATCGAGTGCGGTTACAGCCTCACCCATTGCGGGAATTAGATTGTTGAGAATCGGCGATTCGCCTGCGTTTGCGCCCATAATGTTCCTCCAGAGCCGTTTCGCTTTTGTTGAGCTTATACGTGGTTATACGGGGAGAGTCATCGTTTGGATTGTGCGGTGCAACATCGCAGGGCGAATTCGTGCAAATTCGTTAAGATTTTCAAGCACTTTGTTAACTAAGAGGTTGTTGAAATAAGGTTTCGTTAACCAGTACAACATAGGGAGAAAATTAGCGCGAGAAGCGCATGTATAGTGAACGTTACGATTTCACACCAATGGGGCGCACAATGAATCCATATGCAAGGTTTAGACTTGTTTCCAATACGTTATCAGCAGCACTTATCGTCGGTGGGTTGGCAGTATTAGGGCAGCCTATTTTCGATACGATATCTCAACAGACGGGTGGGGCAGGGACCAAGATGTATGCGTCACTGGCGGGCGCTGTCACTGTTCTCGTTGTATTCTGGCTGGCAATGACTGAAGCGATTTTTCCGGCATTTTTCCGGTTCAATGCCATCCGAAAGCTGATCCTCGGCAAGTTCTATATTGAGGGTACGTGGTTGCAGGCAGAGCGTGGCGCAAAAGCCGGACACCGCCTTGCGGTTATTGATATTCAGCCTTCAGGGCGTGACTTCATCTTCTCTGGCTATGCGCTGAATGAAGATTTGGAAGTTGAAAGCAACACGCTGATCGAGCTGTCGCGGTTCGAGTGGCCGTTCATGACGTACAAATATCGCAACTCACTGTCCGATGGCGGTGATGGCCAACGCGAAGGTGTCGGCGAGATCCAGTTCGAGATGAACCGTTCAGCAGCGCAGCGCTATAATGGTTTCGCGCAATATGTGAAAAACCCAACACGTTTGAAAATTGAAGGCGCCAAGTTGATGAGGAATAGCGAAGTGAAACGGCTTCGTTCTCTTGAGGGCCGTCAGGCTGTCTTGTCAAAATACTGGGAGCTGTTCTTCAATAATTCGATCCAACCCGTAAAAAAGAGCGGGCCGGCGTCTATCGATTGGCAAGCGCCCAAAGCGGTGGTGTCAGAGAAGAGTACTGAATCTTCGGAGCGTTCGGAACGGTCGGATCGAACCGAGCGTGCGCCACGCGGTGAGCGCACAGAGCGCCGCGCAGAGCGTGCCGAACGTAAAGATCGTGACGATGCTGTTGTGCCCCGCCGCCGCACAAGCGATTGGAAGCGTGAAGCAGCAGATGCTGATGCTCCTGAGACGTCGGAGTCAGACAAGATCGAAATTAAGAGCAAAAACGGCACCTCTTCCTAATCTGTCGTTTGTTTAATTGATCAAGGCCCTTTCCGCCTCGCGGGGAGGGCCTTTTTGCTGCGCATCACTGTTATCGTAAACGATCGGTTAATGTAGAATGCGTTAATTCTGGCGATGTGATTTTTTACGTTCTGGGCTTAGTAAAATGACTCCATATTCTCGGTTCGACCGCATTTCTTCCGGCCTGTCAGTGACCGCTCTGCTCCTACTCGTCGGATTAGGCGCGCCACGGCTTGTCGCCTTCTCAGCAGGACTGGCACCTCGTGAAGGCGCCATGGCAGTTATCGGCGCGTTGGCTGTTCTGGCGTTGATTTGGATTTGTCTACGTGGGCTGGTTTTCCCAATACTCTTTCGGCTGTCGCCTGTGCGGCGAATGGTTCTTGGGAAGCAATATATTGAGGGCACATGGCTCGCAGCTGAGCGGGGCGGGGCCAAAGGACCACGCCTTGCTGTGATGAATATTCGCCCGGCGCGTTATGGGTTTGCCGTTACCGGGCATACGCTGACGCCAGATTTTGAAGTGGAGAGCAACTCACGGGTGGAGCACTATGCGCTTGAGTGGCCGATCATATCGTTCAAAATGCGGAATGCGCTTTCCGATGGAACGGACGGACAGAGCGAAGGCATTGGTGAAATTCAGTTTGATGAGAATGTCGCGATGCCGTTGCGCTTCACCGGGTTTTCCGAACTTCTGCGTGCAGGACGCCGTGTGCGGATAGAGGGCACGAAATTGACGCGTTGGCGTGACGTGCGAGGGCTAAGAAAACTAGACACGCGGCGTGAGGTGCTCGGGCGGTTCTGGCAGCAATTCTACAACACACCCGCACCCGCGCCATTGGGTAAGAATCCCTTTGCGGAAGATTTAACCAAACGCGACAAGAAGGCGGCGAGTGCCAAAGGTGTCAATGAAGACGTTGTGCCACGTCGCAGAGCGTCTGATTGGCGCGATACGGATGAAACCCCCGCGACTGATCGCATTCGGGCGAAAAGCAAGATTGGGTCAAAGTTTTCAAAAGCCGAGCCAGTGTCTCTGTCTGGCGATAAACAGGAAGACACATCAAAGACTGACGGGAAGAAAAAAGCCTCCGCTGACTAAGCTGTTTCTGTTGTTGTTTCTGAAGGGGTTGGTGTTTCCTCAACGGCCTCCACTGCAACCTCATCTTTAATGTTTGTTTTGCGGAATTTGCTCGACTGCTGTCGCACCAACGCACGGCCAAGACTTTCCGGGAGGATGCGCACAAGGGTTGCGATCGATTTGTTGACCAATCCAGGCACAACAACCGGTTTGCCCGCATTCACACCGTCTATGGCTGCTTTCACCACAGGTGCGGCATCCATCCATAGATTTTTGGACATTTTGTTCGTCAGTTCGCGTGTTCCGTTCACGTCATGAAATTCGCTATAGGTAAAACCGGGGCAGAGGGCGGTGCAGAAGATATCTGAGTGTCCTTCTGCTTGGCACTCGGCGACGATGCTTTCTGAGAATTTTATCATTCCGGATTTGACGCTGGCATAGAGCGTGTGGCCTGAGCTGCCGGGTAAGTATCCGGCGAGTGAAGCGACATTGATGATCCGCCCGAAACCACGCTCAGCCATACCGGGAAGCAACGCATGGGTTAACTCTATCGGTGCGGTATATAAAACGCGGATAAAGGCATCCTGCTCTTTCCAAGTCGTATTGAAAAATGTACCCGGAAGTCCGTATCCTGCATTGTTCACGAGCGCGTCGACTTGGCGCCCCGTCTCTTTGATTTTTTTCATCAAGGAGACGACCGAGCCTTTCAGGGCCAAGTCCTGCTCGATCACGATTGCGGTGATGCTGTGCTCGGTTTCGAGCTCTTCCGCGAGGGCTCTCAGCCGGTCACCACGCCGGGCGGTGAGGGCAACATCCCATCCCCGGGCGGCAAACTGTCTGGCAAATTCGGCACCGATGCCTGCAGATGCCCCTGTTATGAGGCAAAGGCGTCTATGGGGCGTATTGGTCATCGGTGCGTCTTTCTAACGAATGGCTACGGGGTTGATGATTGCTTGAACGGTGCCCTCGAGGCGCGGCGCGCCGATGGACAGGAAGAACTCGGTCGCGCCATCCGCTGCGAGTTCATGTGTCACCATGTTCTCGAGGATATAGACACCGTTCTTGGCGAGTAGGGTGAGGTGCACATCAAACGGCCGGTCTGCGACTTCAAAGGGAAGCGCCTCAACCGCCCACGTATCTGAGCCGACAGCGACAACGCCGAGATCTGCGAGATATTGAGCGCCCTCAACGCCAATGCCGGGAATTTCCTGCGTATATTCTGCGCCGTCAAATTGGCTTTTCATCGTGCCGGTATGAAAGATAACGATATCACCTGTTTCCACCGAGACATTCGCCGCTTCCAGCGCAGCGTCGATTTCAGCTTTGTTGAACGCCGTGCCGACAGGGACGGGGCTGCCATAGGTTTTGGTCATGTCCAGTAAGATGCCGCGCGTGGCGATCGGCGGTAGGTTCTGAATACCGAATTGTGTAAGGCCGGATGTGGTCACAAAGTCAGCAACCGGAACACCATTATAGTAACGATGATCGATGCCCATATGGCCGAGGCCATCAATCTGGCTGCCTATGCCAACCCAAACGTCAACAATGTCGTCATTGCCTGTGGCTTTGTTTGCGCCAAGCCCTGTGCCAGAGCCATCAGAGAGCTGTAGAATGGTGACATCATATTCGCGCGGCGGGTAGGCGGGGGTATCGCGGCCTGTCACCATGCCCAACGCATATGTTTTCCCGGTCTTGATGAGGGCTGCGGCTTTGGCCGTTTTCTCTTCAGACAGATTGTTCATTGCGCCAAGGCGGTCTGCGCCGCCATAGCGTGAGGGGAACCAGTTGTCGTCAGCGCTCGTGCCCATATGAGTATGCGCGTGGGCGGTTGGCGCTGCTGTATCGGCCTCTTGGGCATCAATTGTCATGCAGGCTGTGGCCAACAAAGCGCTTGCTGCGATCAAATATGATTTCATGGGGTTCCCTCCGGTTTTTGTTTTTTACCAACTTAAACAGGAGAATACCAACTGGAAAGGGTTAGCTTGTCCGCCGGACGAGGAAACCTGCGCGGGGGAAGTGGACATGCAGCGGCCCTGTCTCCTCTGACACACGCTGAAGGATGACGCGTTGGCTGTCTGCGTGGACTAACTCGCCCGTCACCCAGTCGCGCGCATAATCGTCCGGCGCAACGGAAACTGTATCACCGGGCGCGAAATTTTGTTGCTCATTCTTCGTTGTCGCTGCGACGAGGCGCGGCACGGCGTTGTTTGCAATCTCTAGCGCGGTTTTACCCTCAATGGTTTCTGGCGCTTGGCCTTCTGTGTCTTTCAGGCGAGCATACCACGCCTTAGTGAGCGTTGCTGTCTCGAAACAGGCTTCAACAAAGTCGGGCAGGCGCTGCATCACGAACCATACATTCATGTAAGCGTGGACATCGACAAGACCCGGTTTTGCGCCAATGAGATAATTGCCGCTGCCAGCCCCGCGGCCACCTTGTAGGCGTTCTTCCAGCAGCATCAGGCGCGCGCGCCACTGGTCGCGCATGAGCGGAGCGGCTTGTTTCATGGCTTCAGTGTCGAAGGGACGACCACTCATTTTAGCCCGGTCATCTTTAAAGGCTTGCGGGATCTGGTCACCGATAGCGCCGAAAATCACGGCGACGGATGTTTGAAACCATCGCCCATCTGTCCAGCCGGCAACAATTTGCGAGAGGCCTTCATGGCCGGGTAGTTTCAGCGTGGGCAATTCATAGCGTGCTTCTAATTCGCGCAAGATAATGGCCGTGTCACAATAGATGTCCGCGCCAATCTGCAAGACGGGTGTGCGCCGATATCCGCCCGTCAGTGGGATAAGATCCGGCTTAGGCATAATTGAGGGGATTTGGACGCGAGCATAGGCCAGATTTTTCAATCTCAGCGCCAGTCTGATTTTCTCAGCATAGGGGCTTTCGGGATATTCATGCAGAATAATGCTGCGATTATCGGCCATGTCGGCACCCTCCGGGCTATTATTGATCGACTATGTTGTGCCGGGCTTTTCATGGCAGGGGAAGAGGTAAATCGTGAATAGGTCTGAGTTTGAGGGTTTGCGAGGCTGCCCGTTGGGGCTAACTTCCTGACATATAAAAATGCGCGTTGCGCTCAGTTTGGAAGATGGTTCTTCATGGCTATGTTTATTTATGCCTGCCTGTTTGTCGCCTTGCTGGCATGGGGTTGTTTTGTGCTGTGGCGCTGGAAGGATACGCGGGAATTTGCAAGCGAAGTTCTGGCGCTGCGTAAACAATCGGCGGAAATTCCAGAAGATGTAACGGCCGCCGAATTTACCCCGCTTTATATGGCAAGTGAGGGACCACGCGCGCAGACCTATCTGTTCCTCAGCGCGCTGTTCGTCACGGTGATGCTGCCTGTCTTTGCGAGCCTATTTAATTTGGTGTGGGGTGTTTTCTGGGCCGGGGCAGGCCGACCGCCTGTTTTTGAGGTGGGCACATTGGTCCATACTTTTTGCATGTTTCTGGGAATTGTCGGTTTGATCGTCGGCGTTCTGGCGTTGAGTATGCGTCGTTATTACTCAAAGATGCCGCGCGACTTTAAACATGTATTGCGTGATCTCAATGAGGGGATGTCATGAGCATTCAATTCTTGCATACGATGGTACGCGTCACCGATATTGAAGCGTCGTTGCGGTTCTATTGCGAAGGTTTGGGTCTGACAGAAGTGCGCAGACATGACAGTGAGGCCGGGCGCTTTACGTTAGTGTTCCTCGCCTCGCCGCAAGATGTGGCGCGTTGCGGGGGCATCGCTGATGGCGTCTCGCCGACTCAGTCAGATATTCCAATGGTTGAGCTGACCTATAACTGGGATCCTGAAGCCTATGATGGCGGGCGTAATTTTGGGCATCTCGCTTATATGGTCGATGACATTTACGAGACCACACAACACTTGGCAGACATGGGCATTACAATCAATCGCCCCCCACGTGATGGCCGAATGACCTTTATCCGGTCGCCCGATGGTATCAGCGTAGAGTTGCTCCAGCGCGGCGCGTCGCTTGCGCCCAAAGAACCATGGGCGAGTGCTGAAAATATTGGAAGCTGGTAATTTTTACCCTGTTCTTCGTGCATCGTGCGCCCCCCCCATTTTTGTTGATTGCTTCTTCCTAGGGGCGAGATTAAAGTACGCTTAAGTTGAGTATCGAGAGAGTGAAGACAATGAGAATGATTTGTGCGGCCATATTGGCGGTGTGTCTTGCGGCCTGTGGTGGACAAGAGGCGGGCCCATCCGGAGCAGACGGCTCTACTAACAAGGTCACCACCCCCGCTGCGGGGAAATATGATTCCGATGCCTTCATTACAAAATACAACGGATATGTTCGCTACGGTGTGAATGCGAATGTTCAATTTTACGAGTCGCTTGAGCGCTATTATCGTCTGCTCGAAGATGAAACGCCGGAGGCCCGGAGTACGATCTTGCCAAGTCGTTCGACCGAGCTTGAATTGGAAAAATTTGCGCAAATCATAGAGATGGATCCTTCATATGGAGAGATGGACATTGCCGCTCGCGACAGGTTGGCTGCGCTCAAGCAAGTCGACACGCAAATCGAGCAGCTGGATATCTATTTTTCTCGTCAGTCACATTTGGAGGATGATTTCTCCGAGGGCGCGGAGATGCGCGAGCAATTAGAGGCCGCGCTTGAGACGTATTATGAGGCAAATCGTCGGTTCGATGCGGAGTTCAACGCGCTGGAAGATGCGTTATATCTGCATGATGTTGAGCAATTCAGAAAGCAGGGTATGATGATTAATGCCTATCTGATGGAAGGCATGCATGAGGCTCTTAAAGTGAGTAAGATAGCGAGTACGCTAGATGTTGAGGCCCCTGAAGCATTCGATATGGCAGGCTATACGGCGCAATTGGCTGTATTTACCGAAATTGTCGATAAAGTCCGTAAGGAGGGGGTGGATTCACAAGAAGTGGAAAATCGTTTCGGGATAACAGGCCCTGTGACCTTTCAATCTTGGTTGAGTAAGGCTGATAAATTTATCGGAGATGCAAAGAGCGTTCAGGCCAAAATCGAGGCACGGGATTTCGAGCGTTCGGTTGTGCACAATTCTGTCCCCGACGCGGGATCGCCCGAGCGCCTGCTAGACAGCTATAATGGGCTGAACTCCAGATATAACGCACTGGTTCAGTAAGTAAGATTTGGACGCCCTCTAATCTAGCGCACCAATATAGGGCAGGCCGCGATACTTGCCCGCATCGTCCATACCGTATCCCACCAGAAAGCGCCCCGGTGCATCAATGGCGCAGAAATCGACGCCATCCTCACCGCGCGGAGCCCATGGTTTTTGGGTGAGGGCGCAGGTGATGACTTCTCGCGCGCCCTTGGCCAGAAGATGCGCCTTTGCAAAAGCTAATGTGCGCCCTGTATCGAACACATCATCAAGCAAAAGTGCGCCGCGCCCCTCAAGAGGGCGTGATAGGTCAGCACGGACAACCACACGGCCACTGCTTTCGCGCGCATCGCGGTAGCTTTCGAGCCAAATTACATCCAGCATTGGATAGACCTCATGCCGGGACAGCGCCTTCATCAGGTCAGTTGTGAAAGGTGTCGCGCCGATCAGAATTGAAATGGCGGTCCAATCTGTATCACCAAGACGTGTCGCCAGTCGCGCGGCCAGGTCGTCGATACGTTCTTGCAGCTCTTGTTCAGACACAATGACTTCAATTTTTGGAAGCTTGCCCATTACTGCGTTGCGCCCTCGACAGTTGGCGTTTCGTCTGAGAGCGCCTCAACTGCCTCATCTGGGGCTGGGGCGGTATCGGGGTCATCTTGCGTCGCTGGCATTTCAGACCGTTCAACGAAGGTCAGCTGCACCTTATAGCTCTCCATCGGGGCCTGCTCTAGCACAACACGGAATGTACCAATGGCACCGGCATCCAAGGATCCGGGCTGTATAAGGCCAAGCTGTGTGGCGACGATTGTGTCACCATCATCAACAAGATCGACCCGCACCGCTGGCGTCTCAACGGTGCTGCGCGCGACATTGATGGCGTTGCCGGTGACGGTGACAATCGGGATTGTGTCATTGAAGGTGCGGCTTCGCTGAATATCATCAAATTCAAGACCGAAGCGGTTGACGTTGAAGCTGGCTTTTTTGTAGGCCGCGCCCGCTTCGGGCCAAATTTTGACAACGTCATTCCGGAAGATAATTGCGGCCAATCCAAGCGCAAAAAACAGACCCGCAGTGACCAACCAAGACATCAGAGCGGCAAACCGGCTCTTGCGGCGGCGCTGTTCGCGCACTTTTTCGCGATAAAGTTCATGCGCCGCTGGTCCGGCTGTTGCTGTTGTATCATCAGCCCCATCGGGGTGTACGAACCAGGAATGCGTGCAAGCGGCGCATTTTACAGTGCGCCCACTTTCACCGATTGTTGAGTCATCGGCGAAATACTGAGTTTCACAAGAAGGACAGGTGAGGATCATGTCTTGGTCTTTGCTGCGATTAGCCCCATTACACTACTAGCCAATGGACGAAAATGAATGCCCATGACCCACTCAAAGCACGACTTGTTTAACGATGTCGCAGTACGCCTTGATTCGGTGTCATTATCTTATGACACGTCTGAGGACATTCTTAGCGAGATTGATCTTGTCCTGAAACCCGGCAGTTTCAGTTTCCTCACAGGAGCTTCAGGAGCAGGTAAAACCAGCCTCTTGAAATTGTTGTATTTATCCATGAAACCGACGCGCGGTGATGTGAGTCTTTTTGGGCGGTCCACTCAGAATTTGACCCGAGATCAGCTGTCGTCGTTGCGCAGACGGGTTGGCGTCGTGTTTCAGGAGTTCCGCTTACTCGACCATTTGACGGCGTATGAGAATGTTGCGCTGCCCTTAAGAGTGCTGGGGCGCAAATCGTCAGACTACCGCGCAGATGTGGAAGAGTTACTCGCTTGGGTGGGTCTGGGTGAGCGTTTGCATTCTAAGCCACCAACCTTGTCAGGGGGAGAGCAGCAGCGCGTTGCAATTGCTCGGGCCGTGGTAACACAACCCGATATACTGATTGCAGATGAGCCAACTGGAAATGTCGACCCCGAGATGGGGGCGCGATTGATGCGACTGTTTCTTGAGCTGAATAGACGCCGACATACAACAGTCGTGATCGCCACGCATGATCTGGGGCTGGTGCGTCAGATCGAGGCCCCGGTTTATCGCATTGCAAATGGCTTGCTGGTCAAAGACGTTGAGTTTTCAGGCCCTGCCGGACGTCGTCGCTCTGATCCACGCGGGGAGGTGGAGTAATGTCTAAAGAAACCCCTCTATTGCCCATCGAGGATGCACGCGAAACGGCGCTATTCTTTGTCGTTGCCGCGCTATGTTTTTTGGCAGCATTGGCCGCCTTGTCGGCCAAATCGACCTATGGCGCGGCCAGAAGTTGGACGTCTGAGGTGGAGGGGGAGCTGACCGTCAGCCTGCCGGGCGTTGATCGCCGCGCCGCTGAAGCGGCTCGCAAACTGATTGAAAATACGTCCGGTGTGCGTGAGGCGGTTTTGCTTTCCAAAGAAGATATTGCCGACTTGCTCGCTCCCAATTTTGGTAATCGCGGGCTGCCAGATAGTTTGCCTTTGCCGCAACTGATTGCCGTTCAGGCTGATCCGAAAGCTACCAATATGGGGCCAGACCTGTCGCGAAAATTGACAGAGGCGGGGTATGATAATGCGGTTGATGAACATGCTGCTTGGGCAGGCGACGTGCGACGGATGCTGGGAATTGTGCGGCTAGTGGCTTTAGTCGCGGTTGCGCTCTTGGCATCAACAGCGATCGCCGTGATCGCCTTTGCCACTCATGCCGCATTGCTCGCGCGGCGAGATATCGTTGATGTGCTGCATTTGGCGGGTGCGCGTGACCGATTTATTTCTGCTCTGTTTGAGCGGCGCTTTTGGGTGCTGGCTTTGCGGGCTGGCAGCGTCGGCGCTTTGCTCGCATTGGGCGCAGCGGCAGCCACCATTTTAGCGGCGCAATCCAGCGGTGCGCGGTCTGGCCTGTTACCTGTATTGAGTCTCGATTTTCTTGATTTGCTAATTTTGGTGCTGACGCCGCTGTTTGCGGGTTTGTCGGCGCGGCTCGCGACACGGATTACGGTGATGCGCGCTCTCAAAGAGATGATGTAGCAAGACATGACGGACGCGAAAGAAGCGTTTAAGAGAACCTCACCATGATGATGTTGCGATCAATTCTCTTTGTAATCTACATGTACGGCATGATGGCTGTGGTGGGGCTTGCCTGCCTGCCTCTATTGATTTTTCCAGCGAAGATTATGCTGGGTGCGATCCGTTTCTATGTGAAATGTGTTCGCTTTGGCCTGCGCGTCATTTGCGGCATTCGTACCGAGATTCGTGGGCAGCAAAATATGCCGGAGGGCGCCTATATCGTGGCGGCGAAACACCAATGTATGTGGGACGTCTTCATCCCTTTTCTTGTGTGCGATGCGCCAACGATCATTATGAAGCGTGAATTGTTATGGTATCCCATTCTCGGCTGGTATGCCCTGCGCGCGGGGATGATCCCGATTGATCGGGCGGGTACAACCAAGACATTACGCCAGATGACTCGTATCGCCAAAGAGCGTGCGGCAAACCAGCGTCAGATCGTCATTTTCCCGGAAGGGACGCGTATCAAACCGGGAGCGCCAACGAAATACCATTCAGCGGGCTTGGCCTCTTTATACAAGGCTTTGAATGTGCCGATTATGCCTGTGGCGACAAATGCTGGACTGTTCTGGCCAGCGAAAGGTCTGCGACGGAATAAGGGCACGATCGTCTATGAAATTTTGCCGCCAATCCCGACTGGTCTTGCGCGGAAAAAAATGATGCAACAAGTTGAGACGGAAATTGAGGCGCATAGTGCGGCCTTGCTTCCTGCCAGTTTTCTGCAAGAAAAATCATACGCTCAAGAAGGGGCAACTTAATGGGACATTCTTCTAGGAAGCGCAGATCACGCTGGGGCTTGTTCCTGCCGATCACCTTGTTTGCTCTGCTTGTCGCCGCCTATTCTGCTTATTGGGTTTATGCGAGCGACATCATCGAAGAAAACGTTGATACTTGGATCGCAACCGAACGGGCAGGGGGCGCGGTGGTTGAATATTCGTCCAAGAAAATGTCAGGTTATCCATTCCTGTTCCAGCTAACTTTTGAAGATCCGGTCTACCAGCCAGACGCGACATTGCGCTGGGAGGGCAAGCGCATGATCGCCTCGATGCAGCCTTGGAACTGGAACCATATCATCGTGCGCTCACCGGGTGCAAATCGTGTTACGGACAAGGCGGGTATTCGGCATACGGCAGACTTAGATGATAAATCTGCCGGCAGCCTGTCATGGGATGAAACCGGAATTCGCCGGGCAGGTCTGATGATCAATGACGCGCCCGCACTGATTGATGGCGCGACAATGCAGCTAAAAGCATTTTCGCTCAATCTCTCTCCGCGCCCGGAAAGCCCAAGTGATTTGATGGTCGCTGTTCAGTGGGACCAAATCGCCCTGCAAGAGGCTCCTTTGTTTGCGCCGTGGCTAGGTGCGGAGATTGGGCCAAGCCGTCTGGTCGGCGAGGTGCGCGGTTTCTTTCCTGCGCTGCAAGTATCGGGGCTGAATACACATTATCTGGCTGACGCCCTGATACAACAAAATGCCGAGCTGGAAGTGGCGCAGCTATTGGTTGACTGGGGCCCATTAGATTTAGGTATGCAGCTGGATGCTGCGTTCACAGATGGACAGGCCAACGGAAAGGTTGGTGTGCGATTAGAAAATGTTGAAGACTTGCAGGCCGCATTGGAGGCCGAAGGCGCTCTGGATATGCCGACACAGGCCGCATTGGCGGTCATTGCATCAGGTTCAAAAGACGGAAAGTTCTTTACGCTGCCAATTAAAGAGAATGGGGTTTATGTAATGGGTCAACGGGTTGCTGAATTACCTTCGGCAGCGCAGTGACGGCTCCGAGTGCAGAGGCGCTGAGGCGCGGCTGCAAGGCTTTGGCGAAGGTCGATCCAGCGCTGGCAAAGGCATATGAGCAGTTGGGGTCGCCCAATTGGCGCAGTGGTGTGCCTGAATATGCCACGCTGGCCCGAATGGTGGCCTATCAACAGATCACTACCAAGGCGGCTGCCAAAATTTGGGAGCGGGTGGAGGCGGAGTTTGGCACGGTGACGCCAGAGGCTGTACTTTCCGCTGGCACTGAAACGCTGCGAGGTTGTGGCCTGTCGCGTCCGAAAGTCTCGCACATGAATACGATCGCAGAGGCCATCGTGACCGGCGCGCTAAATCTGGACAGGGTTTGCACCGCTGAACTGGTAGATGCGCGCAAAGAATTGGTCGCCGTGCGGGGTATCGGCCCGTGGACCGCTGAATTGTTTTTGCTCTATTCGGTCGGTGCGATGGATGCGTTTCCGCCCGGCGATATTGGCATTATGGAAGCGCATAAGCGATTGTCCGGCAGTGAAACTCGTATGGAGATCAAGGCGTTCACTGCGTTTGCGGAGCGGTGGCGGCCCTATCGCGGTGTCGCGGCTCACTTATTGTGGGATTGGCTAAATGATCAAAGGGCGCGCGATGCTGTTGCCCCCAAGTGACCGCTACCTATTGCAAGTTTTCGTGACTGTCATAAGCTTGTGATCGAAATCGCCTAAAAGTCTAGGCGAACACGAAAAGGAGTTTCGCTTTCAGTCATACGACTAGCAAAAATATTGCTTTAGTGAATGGAGGATTCCATGACTGAAGTTCTTAAGGCACCGCCAAGTGGCAGGCCGGCCCTTGTTCTGAATGCTGATTTCAGGCCACTGTCCTATTATCCGCTATCGCTGTGGCCGTGGCAGGATGTTATCAAAGCGGTCTTTTTGGATCGTGTAGATATCATTGCTGAGTATGACTACACAGTGAGCAGTCCTTCAACAGAAATTCGATTGCCGAGCGTGATCGCATTGCGTGATTTTGTGAATCAGAATCGTCCGCCCGCTTTTACGCGGTTTAATGTCTTTCTGCGCGACCGGTTTGAATGTGCTTATTGCGGTACGTCCGAGAATTTGACCTTCGATCATGTGATCCCGCGCTCAAAAGGTGGTCGCACGAATTGGGAAAATATCGTGGCCGCTTGCAGCCCGTGCAATCTGAAAAAGGGAGGGCGTTTGCTGAAAGACAGTGGTATGGGCCTGTTGCGCCAACCCATGCGGCCAAATAATTATCAGCTGCAAGAGATTGGCCGGAAATTCCCGCCGCATCATCTGCATGAGACGTGGATGGATTACCTCTACTGGGATGTGGAGCTGAGCGGCGACTAAGCACGCCTGTGCGATACGCTTGGAAAAAAGCACGCTTCGATCTAGGCTATCCCCAAAGAGCAGAAGGGGAGCTTTACATGCGGTTACTTACAACGGGTCTTGCGCTTGGTGCGTGTTTGACGATGGCGGCGTGCGCGTCATCGGGACCAAAGTATAATGCTGACCAATGCGCCAGCATTGATTGGCACGCGATGGGTGTTGCGGATGGCCAAAAGGGTGAGAATCCAACAGCACTGAATGATGAGATTTCGCAGTGCAGCGCCTTTGGCGTGAGCGTCGATAAAGAACAATACAATGCGGGCCGAGAAGAGGGTTTGAAAACCTATTGCCAGCCCAGCGTATTAATTGATGCAACAGTTCAAAGTGTAGGCGACCCTTTTTCATGTCAGCCGTTCACGGACGTTCAGAAATCGGCGTTTGAAACAGGGCGTGACACTAAAGCGGCCGTCGCTCGATACCAGCAGTTCAAGGCGCAATATGATCAATTGTTGCAAGCCAAAGAACAGATCAACACTGAGGGTAATCAATTGACGGCCCGGTATCAGCAAACTCAGGATGAGACGACCCGTAATCAGATCAAGCAACGTATCCAGTATTTGCGCGAACAACTTCAACTGGTGAACGCTAAACTTGAAGAAGCTGACCCGACAATGAAAACCGAAGAAGCGGCCTATCAAGGTGCGGTAAAATCCTATGAGGCGTTCAAGGCAGGTTTGGCTCAGTAATATTGAGGGGCGCGTATTGGCACTGATGCGCGCCTCCCATCACGTCGCGCGATTGTGTCTTGGTACCCAGTAGATGGATACTAACCAGATGAAAAAGCTATAATCGGCAAGGCGTTGGAATACGCCTTTGTGGGCGATCAGGCTCGGCGTACTCAGCAGCACGATACCTGTGGTGAAGAGTGCGAGTGCGAGAAGTGTTCGACGCGCGCGGATCTGTGCATTTGCTCTGTATAGAGCCAAAGTAACAATTCCCAAGCCAAGGGCCCCGCCCGCATATTCGATCAGGCCACCCATATTATGAATGGCTTGCCGGCCCATGCCGGGAACAGGGCATCCGGGAAGGCAAGGGAATAGCGCAGCGATAATATAGCCAACGCCAACGCTGGCGCAGATCAAGAGTCCGCCTCGTAACATGCGCCCGGACGGCAGCAGGTTTTTGGCACCAAACAATAACGCAAAGCAGAGCAGCCCAGTCGGCAGAAATGCGCCAAAGTTAATTGGATTTGCGGTCGCATATCCGCTCTGGCCCAATTCGCTAATATAGTGCGTCATGGGTGAGTAGTCGGTGAGGAAAAGCGCCGTGATTTCCGGAATGACAATCCCGGTAAGCAGTAAGAGGAGAGACACCCAGCGCATAGGCGCGGAGCCTAGGCCCTCGCTCGGTGCACGGCAAGGATTGTCGCAAATCTGAGAACGAAGTGTCATAAATCTCTCAAGCTCAGCGGCTAAATGCTGGGGCATGAAACAAGGGTCTGCTTCATATAAGAGCATCTTTATTTCAGATGTTCATTTGGGATCCAAAGGATGCCAGGCAGAGGCGTTGTGCGACTTTCTGAAGGCAACAAAAGCTGAGAATCTTTATCTGGTGGGCGACATCATTGATGGCTGGCGTCTTCGAAAGAAATGGTTCTGGCCGCAGGCCCATACAAATGTCATCCGCCGCATTTTGACCGCTGCCAAGCGCGGCACCAAGGTCACTTATATCATCGGTAATCATGACGAGTTTTTGCGGGCGTTCCTCAGGTTTCGACCAAGCTTCGGTCAGATAAAAGTGCGAAATCGCGCAGTACATGACGGCATAGATGGCAAGCGCTATCTTGTTGTGCATGGGGATATGTTTGATGGCATGATGCGCACTGATCGAAAGTGGGTCATGCATCTGGGCGATAGCGCGTATAATTTTATGTTCTGGGTCAACAACAAGCTCAATTTTGTGCGCCGTCTCATGGGGTTGCCATATTGGTCACTGTCTGCCGCGTTGAAAAAGAAAACCAAACGCGCCTTGAACTTCATCCATAATTTTGAAGATCATGTTGCAGATTATTGCCGCCGGAAGGGCTTTGATGGTGCAATTTGTGGGCATATTCATGTGGCGGAGATGCGCGAGATAGACGGCATTACCTACATGAATGATGGGGACTGGGTGGAAAGCTGCACGGCGCTGGTCGAGCATTTTGACGGGCGGTGGGAGTTGCTGCATTGGACGCCAGATCAGGCTAGTGTCGCCATGCCGCAAAACAAGGCGTCGAGAGAGCCGGCCTTTGCATGATGGCGTCAACGCTTGACTCCGGTCATTAACCTCGTCACCCCATTCAACCATGAAGATACTCAAGGCCGTGCTTGGCCCCACCAATACCGGGAAAACCCATTACGCGATTGAGCGTATGATGGGACATGGCACGGGTATGATCGGCCTGCCATTGAGGCTTTTGGCGCGCGAAGTTTATGATCGGGTGGTGGAGCGCAAAGGTGCGGGTCAAGTTGCGCTGATCACGGGTGAAGAACGGATCATTCCCAAAACAGCGCGCTATTATATCTGCACCGTGGAATCCATGCCCGTGGATATTCGTGTTGATTTTGTTGCAATCGATGAAATTCAGTTGGCGGAGCATCATGATCGCGGTCATGTTTTTACCGATCGCATTTTACATTTGCGCGGAAACTCTGAAACCCTGCTGCTGGGGTCGGATACGATGCGCTCGGTTCTGCGCGCCTTGGATATAGGCGCAGAGACAGAGCCGCGAGAGCGCTTTTCTGATTTGTCCTATACGGGACGGACTAAAATCACCAAATTGCCTAAGCGTTCCGCCATCGTCGCCTTTGGGGCGGATGAGGTTTACGCGATTGCCGAATTGTTGAGGCGGCAAAAGGGTGGCGCGGCGGTTGTGATGGGAGCGCTCAGCCCGCGCACACGCAACGCACAGGTCGAGCTTTATCAATCAGGAGAGGTGGATTACATCGTTGCCACCGATGCGATCGGCATGGGGCTTAACCTCGATGTTGACCGCGTTGTGTTCGCCGCCCGAACGAAATTTGACGGGCGCCGCCATCGCCCACTGACAGCATCTGAATGCGCGCAGATTGCAGGGCGAGCAGGGCGGTTTCGTACCGATGGTGAGTTCGGTGAAACCGGGGACTGCCCCCTGTTTGATGAAGACATGGTCCGCGCGATTGAAAACCATCGTTTCGACCCTGTCGACAGTCTGCAATGGCGAAACTCAAACTTGGAGTTCTCCAGCCTTAGAGGCCTCATCAAAACGCTGGAGATGCCATCAGGTCATCCGGCGCTGATCCATAACCCGTATGCGCTTGACGAATGGGTGTTGCGGCGCATGAGTGAAGATGCAGCCATTGGCCCGGATGTTACCGGCAAACGCAATGTACGGCGCCTTTGGGATCTAGCCCGTCTGCCCGATTTTCGGAAAGCCGGGCCGGAAGGGCATGGGCGTCTGGTGCTCGGATTGGCTGAAACGCTGGCCGATCCGGATGGACGCCTGAGAGATGAGGGGCTTGCAAGGCGCCTTGATGATCTGTCAAACACGCAAGGCGACATTGCTAAGTTGCAACAACGACTTGCTAATATACGTACGTGGACGTATGCCGCCCATCGCTCAGACTGGTTAGAGAACCCGGTCAAGTGGCAGGAACGCACGCGAGAGATTGAAGACTCGCTGTCAGATGCGTTACATGAGGCGTTGACGGCGCGTTTCGTGGACAAAAGAACAACAGCGCTGCTGGCCAGCCTGAAGAAGGAAGATGCACTCGTGACTGAATTGACGCCTGAAGGCGAAGTAACCGTAGAAGGCCATGTTGTTGGCCGTCTCAAGGGACTGACCTTCGAGCCGGTGCTGGACTCGCGAACGCTTGAGGGCAAGGCTGTACGCAGTGCGGCAACGGCGGCTGTGCGCCCGCTTATTCTCGATCGCCTGACACGTATCGCGGGTAGTCCGTCTGACAAGTTCAGCCTGAATGATGAAGGCGAGATTGTTTTCATCAACCAACCCGTTGGCACTTTGGTAAAAGGTCCTGACTGGATGAGCCCGAGCATTGAAATTAAGGGCGCGACTGAGGTGGAGCCGCATGAACGTGAGGCAGCGCGTTTGCGTCTGGAAGATTGGGCCAAGGCAGAATTGCAACGTGTGTTGCCGACCCATTGGCGCCTGCGCCATGAGAAAGCCGGTGAAACCCTTGAAGGGCTGGCACGCGGTATTGCCTTCCGCATTCTTGAAAGCGGCGCTGCGGTTGATCTTCGCCAAGATGATCCCGGCGGTCGCCTAACACCTGAACAGCGTGAAGCGCTTAAAGCTCTGGGTTTGCGCTCTGGTCGTGTGGCGGCGCATGCCCCTGACGCCCAGAAGCCAGCCGCTCAGCGTTTGATTGCTATTCTACGCGCCGTGGCCGCGGATGCGCCATTCCCGCTTGCGCCAGAAGGTGCAGGCAGTTTCCCGCTTGATGGCACATGGCCAGAAGAGGCATTGGCTGCAAATGGTTATTTGCGGTTTGGTCGCCGGGCTGTTCGCGCAGATCTCGCCGAGCGTTTGGGCTGGGAGATTTCCAAGCGTCGCAAAGAGGCTGGCAAAAACGTCTTTGCCATTCCGATAGATTTGGCGTCGGTTGTGTCATGCCCGTCAGATGACTGGTTTGGGGTGTTGAAAGGTTTTGGGCTGGCCCCGGCTGAAAAAGATAATGAGAACGACACGGTGCTGACATGGCGCTATGCGGCGCGTGCGCGTCCCGATGGCGGCAGCGCAGGCAGAGGCCCTAAGCGCGAAGATGGTCAAGGCGGTCGATCCAATCGGGGGCAGGGGCGTGGGGGTCCACGTCCGGGAGGGCATAAGCCTCATGGGAAGCCACAGCGTGGTGGTGGACGTGGCCCGGCCAAACAGGCTGATCCAGATTCCCCGTTCGCGGCCCTTGCGGCCTTGCTGCCTGAGCAAAAGCCAAAGCCCAAACGGAAGTCCAAGCCAAAGAAAGCTGCCCCCGCTAAGGACACAGCGAGCGGTGCGGACAGCACAAAAAGTGACTTCACTTACAAGCCATTCACGTCCTGATGAGAGCAGCCATTGAGTGATGACGAGATCGACACGCTAAGACTGGATGTCTGGCTGTGGCGCGCGCGCGCTTTTAAAACGCGGTCACTCAGCATGGAGTACATTAAAAAGCGCGGTGTGCGGGTCACCCGCGCCGGGACAACCCGAAAGGTCAAGAAACCCGGTGCCACCATTTGCGTGGGTGATGTTGTAACTTATGGCCGACATGATGATATAAAGGTTCTGGAAGTCTTGGGGCTTGGTGAGCGCCGTGGGCCGCCAGCTGAGGCACAGGCATTGTACAGTTTGATCGAGGACGACGCATCATGATGAGGTTTATCAAACAGCTCTTTGCGTCACCCGATGGAGCCGAAGAGATCACCCCGCAGATCGCCGCAACGGCATTGCTGGTAGAGGCGGCGCTAATCGATGGTGTCTATGTAAATCTTGAGAGCGATATGATTGCCGAGATTCTACTTGAAGCTTTCGACCTCGATGCTGACCAGGTTGATACGTTGATAGAGCAGGGCGAGGCGCTGGCTGAAGGCGCGGTTGATGCGCACAAATTCACCAAGCATGTCAAAACGCTGGAGCTACACGAGCGTGTCTCAATCGTGGAAGGGCTATACCGCGTTGTGCTGGCTGATGGCGAGAAAAGCGATATTGAAGACAGTTTTGTGCGCCAGATCTCATCGTTGCTATATGTTGATGATGTGTCCCGTGCGCGGGCGCGACAGAAGGCTGAAGCCCGCATTGCGGCGTCTTCCTGACAGTATGACTAAACACACGACGCATCTCGTCTCATTGACATCAGCGCGATTGCACGCCATCTCGCGGCTGCGTATTTTACTATTATTATAAGGCCAATTGCCCATGACCTACATTGTTGTCGATGCCTGCATCCGCTGCAAATACATGGATTGTGTAGAGGTTTGTCCGGTGGACTGCTTCTATGAAGGCGAAAACATGCTGGTGATCGACCCGGATGAGTGCATCGATTGCGGCGTGTGTGAGCCAGAGTGCCCTGTGGAGGCGATTAAGCCTGATACCGAGGATGATCCTGACGGTAAGTGGCTGAAACTTAATAGCGAGTATGCGAAAACGTGGCCGAATATTACGCGCTACAAGGAGCCACCGGCTGACCGTGAAAAATTTGCGGAAGAAACGGGAAAGCTCGAAAAATACTTCAGCGCAACCCCAGGTGAGGGTGACTAAATCGCTTTGATGTATTGCGGGCAACCACGTGTCTTTGTTGCAGGATGCAGCAAAGTCTAAGTAAAGGTTAACAAAAACGCGCTTTCTGTTAACTTAACGCTTCATCAACACATTGCTGTAGCTGTTGTAAAACTTACGACTTTGTGATAGTATTCACGCTTGAGTAACAATTGAACATAAGCCGAAAATCCGAATCCGAGGTCGATCCACTCGATCTGGGCTAGAGGACTTGCGGCTTTTGTGCGTAGAAAAAAGGCGAGAGACATAATGGTTAAAAAGATTGATACAGCTGATCTGACATTCGAGATCGGCCAGAACGTTGTCTACCCCGCCCATGGTGTCGGTGCGATCACCGGTATTGAAAAGCAAACAGTCGCTGGCATGGACCTGGAAGTCTATGTCGTTGCTTTTGAGCAAGACAAGATGATCCTTCGCGTCCCAACAAACCGCGCGGAAGTCTCTGGCATGCGGGCGCTTGCCGGTTCCAAGCTTGTCGAAGATGCATTGAAAACCCTCGGTGGCCGTGCACGCGTGAAGCGCACAATGTGGTCACGTCGCGCGCAGGAATACGAAGCGAAGATCAATTCGGGTGATTTGATCTCAATTGCTGAAGTTGTTCGCGATCTTCACCGTGGCGCTGACCAGCCTGAGCAGTCCTATTCAGAGCGTCAGCTCTATGAAAGCGCGCTTGACCGTATGGCCCGTGAACTCGCTGCTGTTGAAAATATCGACAAGGTTTCCGCGATGGAAAAGCTGGCCGAGTCTCTGGCTAAAAAGAAAGTGGCTGCGTAACATTTAACTCCTGTTACGTATCCATCATGCAGAAAAACCCCGTGGGATATGGCCCCGCGGGGTTTTTTCTTGGCCGAAATCTAACCAAATCTCGCAGTTATGGTTAACCGAGCGCTACCTCGAATTAACCATGTCGTCTCTCAGGGCGGTTGAAATTAACCATAATGCAAATGTCTGAGGGCACTCTCCTACTTGTCGCTGAATAACAGGTGACGTGATGGTCCGACGCTCAGACACGGGAATAATCTCGGCAGGCATCGGCGGTGTTTTGAAAAGGAGAAACCAATGCCATTCGCAGATTATGGTTACGAATACGCGCTCGAAGATGAAATTATCATCGATGACGAAGCCGCGCAGCTTTATCAAAAAGGTCTGGAAGCCGCAGCAGGCATCGATTGTGACGTAGACATGGTTGCCGCGCACTGCTGGTTCAATCTGGCTGCATCTAAAGGCCATGATGGTGCTATCGAGCAGCGTCACGAAGTGGCTGAACTGATGAGTTCAGACGAAGTGCGCCGCGCGCTGATGGCAGCACGTGCATGGCTTAAGGCTCAAGCGAACTAGGATTGACGCTGATCGTGTAGATGACAGGTGAGGAACGTCTCACCCGGTCTCACAATTAGCGCCTAGCCAACCTTGCGTTCTCTGCCTTCCCAGAAAGGTGCGCGCAGATCTTTGCGCAGAATCTTTCCCGATGGGTTGCGCGGAAGTTCGTTCGTGACATCGACAGTTTTGGGGCATTTATAGGCGGCTATCCGCTCTTTTGCCCAATTGATGATGTCTTCAGGGCTTGGATTTTGATCGGGCTTGGGCACGATGATCGCCTTTACGGCCTCTCCCCATTTGTCGTCGGGAACACCGATCACAGCAACATCAGCCACACCGGGATGTGAGAAGATCGCATTCTCGACTTCTGCCGGGTAAACATTCTCTCCGCCTGAGACGATCATATCTTTGATGCGATCATGAATGTAGAGAAAGCCGTCTTCGTCAAAATATCCGGCATCGCCAGTGTAGAAGAACCCGTTCTGAACGGCTTCCGCTGTGGCGTCAGGGCGGTTCCAGTACCCTTTCATCACATAGCCAGCTTTGATAACGATTTCGCCGACCTCGCCGGTAGGGACGGGCTTGCCATCTTCTCCCAGACAATGAACGATTGAGCCCGGCCATGGCACACCGCAGCTGCGCAATTTGCCCCAGGCGGGATTGTGTGCCTCGGGCGGCAGGAAAGTGGCCGCGCCAACGGTTTCGGTCAGGCCATATAGCTGGGTAAAGCGCGCGCCCATGATTTCGGTGGCTTCGAGCAACAGGGATTCGGCAATCGGGCTGGCCCCGTAAAACACCTGTTTGAGACTAGACCAGTCAATCTCGCGCACAGTCGGCTGTTGCGTCAGCATCAGGATAACCGCAGGCACCCAGAAAGCATGGGCAATTTTGTGTGTCGGGATCAGATCAAGGATCACTTTCGGATCAATATCACGCAAAATAACCGTCTTCGCGCCCTGCGCCATGCCCAACACGCCGATATTGACGCCCGCCACATGGAAAAGCGGCATGGCATTCATGACCGCGTCGCCCGCATCATAGCTAGACCATTCAAGTCGCGCGCATTGCTGGAAAAAAGCCAGATAATTCGCGTTGGATAGGCGCACACCTTTCGGCAAACCGGTCGTGCCAGATGTGTAAAGCTGGATGACATCATCATCTGCTACGGGCTGTGTATCTGGCGCCGTATTCGCCTGTGCATTGCGCCAGCTCGGATAATAGTCCCAGTCTTCGCGGTCGCCATCCAGCGTCACAATCCGCACCAGATCAGGCAATTCATCCCTGATCTGGTCGATGACATCATAGAAATCGCGGCCAACAAACAGGATCTTCGCTTTGGCATCTGACAATACGAACTGGATTTCCGGTGCGGCCAGACGCGTGTTCACGCCGGTCATGACACCGCGCGCTTTGGCGGCGCCGAACAGGATCTCATAATAATCGGAGGTGTTCTTGGCTAGATAGGCAACGCGATCACCCGGCGTTATACCCAGCTTGAGCAGCGCATTGGCGACTTGGTTGGCGCGCACATCCATCTCAGCGAAACTGATGCTGACATCTTCAAACCATATGGCCGTTTCAGTGGGGCGGCGTTGCGCCTGTACACGCGTGATGTCCGCGATGAAGGGCATGGCTTCGGCGTCGATCATATTAGTCTCCGGTCTGGTCGTTTTCCTCTAAGGGTCAACTTACCCCATTCAGGCGCAGAGTCAGCCCCCCGCTACAGCACAGATAGCGGGAAGGGGCCTTGATGGTTGCGTAAGAATGCGCCACTTGAAGGGAATGACACGTTTAGAAACACAACCCGCCGCAGACCTTGTCGAAAACCTCATGCAGATGGGCCGCGACGCCCGCGCTGCCTCACGCCAATTGGGTCAGGTCTCGCCTGAAGATCGCTCGCGCGGTCTGAGGGCGATGGCCGTTGCCATTCGTGCGGCCGCACCGGAAATTTTGACGGCCAATGCGGCCGATATGGAATTTGGTCGCGAGAAGGGACTGTCCGATGCGATGCTTGATCGCCTCGAACTTGATGCGCAGCGAATTGAGGGTATCGCCAGTAGCATCGAGGCTGTGGCTGATCTGCCCGATCCGATTGGCCGCGAGTTGGCGCGGTGGCAGCGTCCTAACGGATTGGATATTGCCCGCGTGGCTGTGCCCCTCGGCGTCATCGGCATCATCTATGAAAGTCGCCCGAACGTCACCGCCGATGCAGGGGCGCTTTGTTTCCGGTCTGGCAATGCCGCGATTTTGCGCTGTGGTTCGGAGAGCCTGAATTCATCCGGCGTGCTGGTGCGCACAATCCAGTCCGCGCTGAAGGCAGAAGGGCTACCGGACAAGGCGGTTCAACTGGTCGGCACCCGCGACCGCGCCGCCGTGGGCCAGATGCTCACAGGTCTGGACGGCGCGCTTGATGTGCTCGTGCCACGGGGCGGACGCAGCCTCGTCGAGCGTGTGCAGGCTGATGCGCGCATTCCGGTGATTGGTCACCTTGAAGGGTTGGTGCACGGTTATGTGGACAAGAGCGCCAATCTCGAAGAGGCAACTGCGATCATCGTAAACGCGAAACTACGCCGGACCGGCATTTGCGGGTCACTGGAAACAATGCTGATCGATCGCGCGATTGCTGACACCGCGCTGCCGAAGATCGCTGGCGCGTTGCGTGATGCCGGCTGCGAGCTTCGCGGCGACGAGGCGGCTCGGTCTATTGTGGCGGAGATGATTCCGGCAACAGAAGAAGATTGGTCTACAGAATATCTTGCGCCTATCCTGTCGGTCGCTGTCGTTGACGGCATTGCAGGCGCGCTGGCCCATATTGATAAATGGTCTTCAGGCCATACAGATTTTGTGCTGGCCGAGGATGAAGCTGTTCTGACCCGTTTTCTGAACGAGGTGGATAGCGCGATTGTGCTGGCCAATGCGTCGTCCCAGTTTGCCGATGGCGGTGAATTCGGAATGGGCGCGGAGATCGGCATTGCGACAGGTCGTATCCATGCGCGTGGACCGGTGGGCGCAGATCAATTGACCTCTTACAAATATGTTGTGCGCGGTTCAGGGCAGACGCGTCCTTGAGCACGACGTCACCGCTTCTCACTTTGCCGGGGCCAACATCTGGCCTGAAGATCGGTTTGTTTGGCGGCAGTTTCAATCCGGCGCACACCGGGCATATGCTGGTGGCTGAGACGGCGATGAAGCGCTTGGGACTCGATTGGGTCTGGTGGATCGTAGCGCGCGGTAATCCGCTGAAGTCTGAGCATGGAGATTTCGAGGCGCGTCTGGCGTCTGCCCAGCGAATGGCGGATCACCCGCGCATGCGCGTATCTGATTTGGAAAAGCACGCAGGCTTGACTTACACATGTGATACGTTGGCAGCGTTGATGCAGCGCGCGCCGCAAGCAAACTTCGTTTGGCTGATGGGCGCAGACAGCTTGGCAGAATTTCATCGCTGGAAGAGGTGGCAACAGATAGCGGCCGCTGTGCCGATCGCCGTTATCGCCCGGCCTGGCAGTGGCCGGAAGGCGCGGTTTTCTCCTTTTGCGCAGCGGTACCAATCGGCGCGCGTGCCAGAATATGCGGCACTGTCACTCGCCGGGCGCGAGGGGCCAGCGTGGTTGTATTTGGATGGGCCTGTTGATCCCTCATCATCGACAGCAATCCGCCGCGCCAAGAAAGGCAAAGCCTGATGCTTAGCGCTGAAGAGATAGACCGCCACGCACGTCACATCATGCTCAAAGAGATTGGTGGCCCGGGCGTACAAAAGCTGAAAGCCGCATCGGTCTCACTGGTCGGGGCAGGCGCATTGGGTGGCCCATGCGCAATGTATTTGGCCGCTGCCGGAATCGGCAAGATTGAGATTTGGGACGATGATATTGTCGAGCGATCAAACCTCCAACGCCAAGTTCAATTCAAAGAGAACGATCTTGGGCGCGGCAAAGCAGAATCTTTGAGCGACATGCTCGCGGCGATGAACACCTCACTTGAGGTCAATTTTTGTCCGCAGAGGTGGAAGGGAGAAATTTTGACAGGTGATCTTTTGATCGATGCGACCGACAATTATGAAACCCGTTTTGCCCTAAACAGCACCGCAATTGCATCAAAACGCCCGCTTGTGCACGGCGCTGCCGCAGGCTGGACGGGGCAGATTAGTACATTTGCACGGGGTGTTGATGAGACATCACCTTGCTACAATTGCTGGGTGCCAGAAACGCCGCCCGACGCAGAAGCCTGCGATGAAATTGGTGTGGTTGGTCCTGTAACAGGCTTGGTTTCATCCATGATGGCGCTGGAGGTTATCAAGCTCGTCACGGGTGCAGGCAGTCCGCTAATTGGCCGTCTCCTTTTGATTGATGGGCTTGTTGGCGGTGCCCGAACATTAAACCTACGCAAAGATGCGGCCTGTAACAGCTGTGGCTGAATCCAGTATTTGACTTGCCGGCCAAGGCGCAGCCTTATGTGTCTCGGGAGTAAGAGGAGTGTGTAGGTGTTTCGTCGATTAGTCGTCGTTATATGTGTGTTCGCTATTGTAATAGGTGTTGGTTGGCTGGCGATGCGCCGGGCTGATATTTCTTATGCCGGGCTTGAGCGCGTATATACTAACAAAGACAGCAGGTTCGCAGATTTGGAAGGGGGCGAAACCGTCCATTTCCGAGACATGGGACCGCGTGATGCGCCCACTCTCGTCATGGTGCACGGCTTCACCTCTTCTATGCAGGCCTGGGACGAAATCGCTCCGATCATGAAAAACGATTATCGCGTGATCACACTCGATCTGCCCGCCCACGGGTTATCCCGGTGCGGCAATGATGACGCCATGAGTATTCCAAGCTTCGTGAATACGATTGATGCGCTCACAGAGGCTTTGGAAGTCGAAACGTTTACCTTGGTTGGACAGGGTCTAGGCGGCAACATCGCGTGGAACTTTGGTTTGTCCCACCCTGATCGTTTGGATGCTATGGTGCTCATCGATTCAACGGGCTGGCCCAAGACCAAAGAGGAGCGAGAAAAAGTTCCCGTGATAATCAGACTGATCCGCAATAGTTTGGCGCGGCCTGTTCTGAGGGGATTGGATCTGAGCCCATTGTTTCGAACCGGGTTAGAGATGAGTTTTACTGATCAGGCGATGGTCACCGATGATATGATCGAGCGCTACGCCACGCTCAGTCGTGCACCATGCCACCGCGAAGCCTTGCTCAGAATGATGTCGCAGGTAAGCGAACGCAATATGGCCGACCCTGTATCTCTTTCAGCTGTAAACGTACCCGCGCTTATAATGCATGGCGCCGATGATCGTATGGTGCCAGTGGCTCACGCGTATAAATTCGCCGAAGCGATGCCCAATACTCAACTAAAAATCTACGAAGGTGTTGGACACTTGCCTCAGCAAGAGGCGCCTGAGCGTATTTTGGCGGATATCACCAGCTTTTTAGAATTCGCGCTGATGCAAAGCGAATCCATCTTAGAGGTGGAACCGAATTGAAGCGCCACCGGTAAGGCTCGGGCTATCCTAAGCTTTATAGGATAGCCGGTATGACGCGATCAGGTGGACGATGCCCATCGGCGAACGTCTTGATATTGATGATGACTTTTTCGCCCATTTCTGTGCGACCTTCCATTGTGGCTGAACCCATGTGGGGCAGCAGCACAACATTGGGGAGGTTCTTCAAGTCTTCATTGACCTTTGGTTCGCGCTCGAAAACATCGAGGCCGGCACCTGCAATTTGACCTGCGCGTACCGCGCGTGCCAGTGCCGCTTCATCAATGATTTCACCCCGCGCTGTATTGATGAGTACAGCCTCAGGCTTCATCATTTCGATGCGACGCGCATTCATAAGGTGGAATGTTGCAGGTGTGTGTGGACAGTTGATCGAAACAATGTCCATGCGGGTTAGCATTTGATCCAGATTTTCCCAATAGGTTGCCTCAAGCGATTCTTCGATTCTGGGGCTTACGGGTTTGCGGTTGTGATAGTGGATCTGCAAACCGAAAGCGCGTGCGCGCCGGGCGACGGCCTGACCGATGCGACCCATGCCAATAATGCCAAGGCGCTTGCCAGCGATTCTGCGGCCGAGCATCCATGTCGGGGTCCAGCCATCAAAGCGGTCTTGATCCATAATCATCGCGCCCTCGTGCAAGCGGCGCGGAACAGCTAATATGAGAGACATTGCTACGTCAGCCGTGTCGTCTGTGAGAACGCCTGGCGTGTTTGTCACAGTGATGCCACGCTGAACGGCGGTTTGAACGTCAATATTATCTACGCCGGCACCGAATTGCGCAATTAATCGAAGTTGATCACCCGCACGTGCGAGAATGCTGCTGTCAATATTGTCTGTCACTGTCGGCACCAGAACATCAGCGGTTTGGACTGCCTCCACCAATTGTTCCTGTGTGAGTGGAGTGTCGTCCGAATTGAGGGTCGTATCGAACAATTCTTTCATCCGAATCTCGACAGGAGCAGGTAGTTTGCGAGTGACGACGATTTTCAATTTCTTGGACGACATGGGTCCCCTTCCAGACATGCTTTTCAATTCGATTAGCAGAGCGGCGAGAAAACGCCAATGCCTCATATTTTACCTCAGATTCATTCACACATGAAATAAGGATAATCAACAAAGAATAAGGGTTAAAAATGCGGCTGAGATGGGTCATCCTCGGAGTGTTGAGTGCGTGTTTGAGCGCACCTGCGTCTTTGGCGGACCCTGTAGAGGTCGTAACCCGAATAAGCCAGTTCTCTGGCAAGCAGGTTCCTCGGTTTGAGATGCTGAAATACAGTGCAGTGAATGGACGGACAGGCCCAAGCCGTGACCATGCCGTGCAGTGGCGATATGAGAGACAGGGGCTGCCTGTTATGATCATTAAGGAAAGTGCAAATTGGCGCCGCGTGCGTGATCCGTCGGGCGCAGAGGTTTGGATGCACGCGCGCATGCTGACGGCGGGTGATGATGTCATGCTCCAAGCCGATACGATGCTGAAGGCCAAGCCTGATGAGGCAGCGAAAGATGTCGCCTTTTTTGGAGAAGGGGTGTTGGCTGACCTCGGGCAGTGTCAGGCTGATTGGTGTCAGGTATCAGCAAAGGGTCTGACAGGCTGGGCGCGGCGCAGTGCGCTATGGGGCGCGGACATTTCAGAGGCTGGTTTGTAGCAGTCTTTCATTTGTGTATGTGTTGACATTCTGAGCGGTGCACTGTGGTTAGACCCAGTTGCTTCATCAGAATGAGGACATCTTTTATGTCAGGACCACACGATTTTCACACGCCTAAATCTTCCTACACTAAGGAAGATTTGCTGGAATCCAGCAAGGGCGGCTATTTTGGCCCCGGTAATGCGCAATTACCCGCACCACCCATGCTCATGATGGATCGTATCACTGAAATCACAATGGATGGTGGTGAATTCGGCAAGGGGTCAGTTGTTGGTGAGTTGGATATCAACCCCGATTTGTGGTTCTTTGACTGCCATTTCCCCGGTGACCCCGTCATGCCTGGATGTTTGGGTCTGGACGCGATGTGGCAGGCCGTTGGCTATTGGCTAGGTTGGTCAGGTAGCCCCGGCAAAGGGCGTGCTTTGGGTGTGGGTGATGTGCGCTTTACTGGCGAAATAACTCCGGACATCAAGCTCGTTCGCTATGAAATCGATATGCGCCGCGTCCGCCGGGGGCGATTGGTACTGGGCATCGCGAATGGTGTTGTAAAAGCTGACGGTGAAACAATTTACACCGCCAAAGACATGCGCGTTGGTCTTGTACAGCGCCCCGCTCCTGAGTGATCGGACTAGGGTAGTGATTTAGATTATTCCTAAGCGGGATTTTGGGTTCCCCGGTGCCTTGTATAGCAGTGCACCGGGGTATTTTTTGCTTCCCAATAGGGAGTAAGCAGACTAAGAACCCGGCGCATGAGCGCACATACGAGTAGATTTTTTCATAGCCTGCAAATGGCGTCCCATCGTTTAGATAAGGCAGCCAATCAAGTTTTGATCGAGGCAGCTGGGGTGACGACCTCTCAAGCATCTGTGCTTATTACGGTTCGTGAAAATCCGCTTATCCGGCAGAATTCCCTTGCTTTGAAACTTGGTTTGAATGAGTCAGCGATTACCGCGATGATCAACCGCCTGATCGGCATGGACATGATCCTGCGTACGCGTAGTGACACGGATGCGCGTGCTTGGGAACTACAGGTAACAGAGCGGGGCATCGAGGCGCTTGAGGCAATCAACGACCCATTTCGCCAGTTCAATGACTTGATCGATGATGTATTTGGCGAACTTGCAGATGATGTGTCAGCTAAGCTGGCGACCTTAGCGGATCGGGTCGATCGCTTTTAGGCGTTATGGAACGAAGACAGTGTAGACCATTTCAACCTGAAAATCGAACGTGCCGAGCGACAAGTCGTATCCGGCAAGATTTTGGGCTCTGATAGAATATTCCGCATCAAATCGAATAGATTGATCAGCTAGACTGCCATCTGTGGACGCAGTGCGCTGATTGCCCGTAAAGATGCGGCGTGGGGTCAGAAATTGAATCAATCGACGCTCCGGCGCAAACCCACCTGTTGGGCCTGCTGAATGTGCAGCCTGCGCAGATGCGCCAAACGCAATTCCGTCATCACCAGCCACCTGAGAGCTCATGTTCAAGCGAACGATGTTGAGCATTGTGACATCTAGCATCGATGCGGGTGGAGTTGCTTGGGCATCAATCGCGAATGGCACATTTGAAGCGACATAGAAGCTTGATCGAGACGTCGTTGCATCGACGCGGGTGTCACTATTGTTTAGCAATCCAAAGGCTGAAAATGAGTCAGACGCATTGAGAATGCCATCTGAGTTTGTGTCAGTATTGATGTCACCCTGTTGGGTATTGGTAATCACGAACGGCATCGTGCCAATTGAGTTCACCGCGTCTTTGGTTGAGATGAGCGTTCCGGTAACAACGGCGTGTGCATCCGTAGAGATGAGGTCAGCATCGCCTGAGTTGGCCGCAGTGACACCATTACCGCTGTCTATGACAAAGTCAGATACGATCGGAACGCCAGAGTTCTCGTCAGCAGCCCAAACGACAACGAGGCCGAAGACTTGAAACGCTGGATGGCTCTCCATTTCGGCCATTGCAGGCGATACAGGAAGTGCCACAAACGCTGTGGAGACAAGGAAACGCAATAATTTCATAGGACTGAACTCCCACAAAAATGCTTAACTCCAGTAAATAAAAACTGCAAAAAGTCGCAGATCTGTCTGAATCAAGGTTTGAAGACAGTGAAAATAATGTCGACAAATCCACCTTTGATAGGGGTGTCCCATCGCGCATCAAAAGCAAGGGATTGCTCAGCGATTGAGCCGGGCTTTGCTGCTGTTGGTACGGGGGATTGATAGACTATGACGGGCGCAATCAGGTCTGCGAGTGAGGTGGCGAAACCTGTCTCTCCGGTTAGCGGGGCGGAGGCTTTTGCGCCGACTTCATTCAACTCAAAGTGAAATGATGCTTTTTGCAGTTGGGAGGGTGAAAGCGTGTGATGTGCAAGCTCTGCTTTGATCGCAAAGCCGGTATTTGAGGCCACATTGAATTGGGCCTGACGTGTCGCATGGCGCTCTAAAGGGAGGATCGAATGGGCTGGGATGAGGTGTCCAGTTTGCACCAAAGGGGTGTGCAAACGGTGTGCAGTTTGATGCAGTTTGGGGGCAGTTCGGAGACTTTGTGTGGCGATTTCATGTTGCTTGCTCTCACCCCAGACGATGATCTTCGCATCGGCCTTAAAGTGCACGCGATGGGCAATCTCAGCCTCGGCACCCGGTTGAGGGGCAGCGAGGAATGAGAGGGCTGCGAGCAGCAGATAAAGGGGACGAAAAGCGTGCATTCTGGCTCCGAATCTCGGCGTTAACTATTTGGTAACCTCATTTGTGCCCTCACGAAACGCATAAATTGTGCCAGCTGGCCGGCGGCTGTTTGCTTGACTGAAAGCCCGGCGACCCCTAGCCGTCATAGGGAAGACACATCACACGAAGGAATCGTTGGAACATGGCTGAAGATTGGAACATGCCGTCAGGTGACCTGATGAAGGGTAAGCGCGGAATTGTGATGGGTGTGGCCAATCAGAATTCCATTGCTTGGGGCATTTCCAAGCAACTTGCAGCGCAGGGCGCCGAGATTGCCTTTACGTATCAGGGCGAGTCACTTGAACGCCGGGTGCGCCCGCTTGTTGAATCCATCGGGATGGACTTCATGATCCAAGCCGACGTGACTGACGATGCCAGCATGGACGCCGCGTTCGCTTCTGTGAAAGACAAATGGGGCAAGATCGACTTTCTGGTTCACTCCATCGCCTTTGCGGGCAAGGATGAATTGCAAGGCTCTATGGTGGCTAACACAACGCGCGAAGGCTTCCGCCGGGCCATGGATATTTCGGTCTATTCCTTCATTGATTGTGCGCGCCGGGGGGCGGAGCTGATGCCGGATGGCGGATCAATGATTTGCATGACCTATCTGGGCGCGGAGCGCACTGTGCCGTCATATAATGTGATGGGTGTTGCCAAGGCGGCACTTGAGGCTTCAACACGCTATGCAGCGCGTGACCTTGGCCCTCAAGGTATTCGCGTCAACGCGATCTCAGCTGGCGCGATGCGCACACTGTCGCTTGCCGGTATTCGCGGCGGCAAGGGCCTTATGGGCACGGGGCGTGAATGGTCTCTGCTGAAGGAAGACACCAAGATGGAAGGCGTGGCCGGTGCGGCGCTGTATCTCTTGTCTGATCTTGGTCAGTCTATTGCGGGTGAAGTGATGCATGTCGATGCAGGCTTCCACGTTGTCGGTGTGCCTGACCCGTCTGAAGGCTAACACGCTTTCGCTGATATATTGAAGACCGGTGCCGCCTCTAACATCGTGGGGCGAAATGACGTGTTGCTATTCTCTGAATAATTATCAATATAGTCATTCATCAACGGGGTTGGGAAAACATGGCAGCACGTATCTTTGTTTGGGTGGGCCATCCGCGCTCTGAATCGCTGAGCCACGGGATGGCTGATGCGTTTATTCGCGGGGCAGAGGCCGAAGGCGCTGACATACGACGAATGAATTTGTCAGAGATGACGTTCGATCCGGATTTGCAAGACGGCTATCACGCCCGCAAAACACTGGAGCCGTGTTTGGAGGAGTGGCGTGAAAACATCATGTGGGCCAATCATTTGTGTTGGGCCTATCCATATTGGTGGGGCAGCATGCCCGCCAAGATGAAGGGTGTTATTGACCGGTCTTTCTTACCCGGCTTTGCCATGCAATATCACGAGAATGATCCGTTCTGGGATAAATTGCTTGCGGGACGGTCGGCGGATGTTTTGTTGACATCAGACTCGCCTGCATGGTTCGACCAGATAATGTATGGGCGACCCGGTAAGAAGCAGGTGACCAATCTAATTCTGAAATTTTCCGGTGTGAAGCCGGT
>JBOEGK010000054.1:0-744 GCA_050633385.1 Hyphomonas sp. | reverse complement strand
AGCAAGCTGAGGCGCGTGGGCGTAAGGCCGCAAAGCGATTGACCTCTTAGAAAACTGTGCCTAAATTTGCCCCTCAACATAGGAGGCTGTGCCCTGCGATGAACAATTAAGTCCTGCTCCTTTTGCATTTTGCGCACATGAGCGCGCTTTGACTTGATTTAATTCGTGGAGGTATCCCTATGCCGGGACCAAACCCAATGGCCGAACGGCCACAAATTGATACTGCTTTTCTGAAAACAATCGTCAGCCGACCGAATATCAAGGTTGGCGATTATTCCTACTACCATGACAGTCGCGGGCCTGAGCGGTTTGAGACGCAGCAGGTAATCTATCATCACGATTTTCTAGGTGATCAGCTGATCATCGGGAAGTTTTGCGCTATCGCCGAAGGCGTGCGCTTCATCATGAATGGTGCGAACCATTTGATGGATGGATTCTCGACCTATCCTTTCCCGATATTTGGCAATGGCTGGGAAGATGGGTTTGATTCTGCTGCCTATGTGGATGCATCACGCGGTGATATGGTGATTGGAAACGATGTTTGGATCGGCAATGGCGCCACGATCCTGCCTGGTGTTTCGATAGGCTCTGGCGCGATCATCGGGGCAGGGGCGGTCGTCGGTTCAGATGTCCCAGACTATGCCATCGTTGCGGGAAACCCGGCTAAACTGGTGCGTATGCGGTTTGATGAAAACACGGTGACGCGCTTAATGACAGCGGCATGGTGGGACTGGCCTGTTGAGA
>JBOEGK010000053.1:255-43792 GCA_050633385.1 Hyphomonas sp. | reverse complement strand
CCGAGTTTCAGTCTGGGCGGTTGCGGCTTCGGGCTGGCGGGCGCGAGCGAAGACAAAGCGCCGCTCTTCCGCCTGACAGAGCCTGACCTTGGCGCGCTCGATGAGGGCGACGGGCAGGCTAGCGCGGCGGCAAGCCCTGCGCCCCTGTCATCGCCGCCCGCCTCGCCACAGGCCCCGACAGGGCCGAATGCGGAAACACGCGACATGCTCGCTTTGCAAAAACGTCTCGAAGCGCTCGATGCGGCGCTGGAAGATCCGTTCACGCATGTTAAGCGTATGGGAAAATTGCTCTGGCGATCGGCAGAAGACGACACACCGCTGCCGGTCAATCTGATCTGCGGGGCCTTGGTGCCGCCAGAGACGCGGCCGGAAACGGTCTCGCTGCTGGGCGCGTTGAATGCGCGCGCCTGCCACGCCCTCTGGCATCCGCCTCCCTAACCCCGTCCTCCCGGAACGCTGGTAGAGCGCGTCCGGGGCCTGTTGCCTTCACAATCAGATGTTTCCCCAAGCGCCCTCACAGGCGTCGCTAACGCAGGGTCATTCTGTATTGGGGCTTGTCTTTCCCGCGCCATCCTTCCACTTTCGGTCCACAGAAACGGATCAGCGGGAGCGCAGGCAATGGACTATCAGGACGTAGTGAACGGGCGGCGGAGCATTCGCGGCTATCAGAAAAAGCCCGTGCCCAAAGCGGTGATCAAGGACGTGTTGGCCCTTGCCATGCGGGCGCCAACCTCGATGAACACACAGCCGTGGAACTTCTATGTCCTCACCGGCGAGCCGCTGGACAAGGTGCGCAAGGGCAATGTCGAACGCATCGCCGCTGGCGTGCCAGACAGCCGCGAATTCCGCTCCCACGGCGCCTATGCGGGAGAACATCGCCAACGCCAGATCGAAGTGGCCGTACAGCTTTTCGAAGCCATGGGCATCGAACGCGACAATAAAGAGAAACGCACAGACTGGGTGCTACGCGGTTTCCGCCAGTTCGACGCGCCGGTCTCCATCATTATCACGTTCGACAAATCCATAGAAGGCAACGACATCGCCCCGTTCGACTGCGGCGCGGTAACAAATGCACTGGTCAACGCGGCATGGTCCAAAGGGCTCGGCTGCGTCATCAACAGTCAGGGCATCATGCAGTCGCCCGTCGTGCGCGAACATGCCGGCATCCCTGACGACCAGGTCATCATGATGGCCGTCGCGATGGGGTATCCCGATGACAGCTTCCCCGCCAATGCTGTGGTGTCCCGCCGCAAACCGGTCGATGAGGCAGCCAATTTCATCGGCTTCGATGACTAGCTTGTGCGTTGCAATCTGATCTCGCCTATGCCTCCTTTGCGGGCATGGGAAAGATACTCAAATGGACCAGCTTCATCCTCGTTCTGGGGCTGATACTGCTCGTCACGACAAACTGTACGATGCTGGGCCTCAATCATGCCAGCCTGAGCACGGCCGACAAACCCGCGCCGCCTGCGCTGTCTGCGGGCATCATCGCGCGAGATCCCGCCGCCCGCGCTGCGCTGCGTGCGCAATTCGAAGACGCGCTCTACGGCCCTTGGCCTGAGGGCCTCGCCCCACGCGCAGTCTCTCGCAAGGTGATTGACGCGGCTTATCATGATGGGCGCGCCACGCTGGAAGAGGTCACCGTCGAAGTCGGCAGCGGCGAGGGCGCGCGCCAGTTCCATCTGGTTGTCGTGCTGCCATCTGGCCCCGGCCCGCATCCGGTGATCATCAGCCAGACATTCTCCAGCAACTGCGCTGTGTTCCCTGATGATCCGGTTACTAGTCCCGACGGCTCCCTGTGTGATGGCTCGTCCATGTCCGGCCCGCTTGGCTTCGTCGCCACACAGATCTTCGGCACCTACATCGCGCTGGCCCCGACAGAATGGTACATTGATGCCGGGATCGGATATGCCAGCTTCTATGCCAGCCAGCTGGTGCCAGATCGCAAAGCCCTCGCGCCAGACATCATGGCCAATCTTGGCGCCGACACCGCGCCCACCAGCGCGCTGATGGCGTGGGCCGGGGGCTTCTCTGCTGCGGTTGAAGTGCTGGAGGCTGACCCGCGCATAGACCCGCAGCGCACAGGCGTCTTGGGTCATTCGCGCCATGGCAAGTCGGCACTGCTGGCGGGCGCTTGGGATGACCGAATAGATCTGGTCATTGCTCACCAATCAGGGTTTGCAGGTAGCAGCTTGTCTGCTTCGCAGACTGGGGAGCGGCTCGACCGGATGGCCAAGACTTATCCACACTGGGTGCGGCCCGGGTTATACTCTGATCTAAGCGATGGAGAGGAACTACCAGTGGATCAGCACCAGCTAATCGCGCTTCTTGCGCCAACACCTGTTTTGCTAGGTAATGGTCGCCGCGATGTGTGGTCTGATCCTAATTCCAGCTATCGCGCCGTCCGGGCAGCCGCCCCGGCTTATGGTGAGGATGAATTGCCTGAGCGTGTGCCCTATGACGGGCGAGATCTGTCGCCGGGCTGGTGGCTTCGCAGTGGTGGGCATTCTGTGGTGGAAGAAGACATCCGCGCCTTTATCGATTTCGCAGACCAGAAATGGCACCTGACGTCGGGTAAGCAGGAAGGCGGTAAGCAAACACCTGTTCAAGCGGCCAATTAGCCTTTAATCATTACAGAAAGGATATAAATCGGGGAAACGCTATGACGATCAATGTGGACGCACTTTTGCCAGTATTAGGCCTCATCGTATGGACGCTTGTCGTCTGGCTGTGGATGTATGCAACACGTATTCCAGCGATGCAAAAGGCGCAAATCAATCCTGATGATGCGCGTCACCCTGGCACGTATGGAGACCAGCTCCCGGCAAATGTGCGTTCTGTTGCTGACAATTTCAACCATCTGCATGAGCAACCAACCGTGTTCTATGCGCTCATGTTCTTTGCCGCGCTGACAGGTGGTGGCGATCATTATATGATGGTCGGTGGTTGGATCTATGTTGGCCTTCGCATCGTCCACTCATTTGTGCAAATTCTGTCCCCCAAAGTCATTCTGCGTTTCACGGTCTTTGTGTTTTCCACGCTGACACTTATTGCTTTGGTCGGGCGCGAAGTTTTGCGGGTTGCAGGATAAGCTGACAAAACAGACAGGATAGACGCTTCACCTCGGGCGGAAAGCGGACTAAACGGGCGTTATGGCTATTATATCCCAATCCCGGCTCGAGCAGGTTATCGAGCGTTTTGAAGAAGTTGAGGCCCGTATGGGTGTTGCGACTGAAACAGACGAAATCGTTGCCCTGTCTAAAGAACATGCAGAACTACGCCCTGTGGTCGACCATGCGAGAGAATTATTGCAAGCGCGGTCAGGGTTGGAAGAGGCTGAGGCCATGATCGGCGCGGGTGACGCTGAAATGGCAGAGCTGGCGCGCGAAGAAATCGCCGACATCAAAGAACGCCTGCCAGATCTTGAGCAGGAAATGCAGCTCATGCTGCTGCCCAAGGATGCCGATGACAGCGCCAATATCGTGCTCGAACTGCGTGCCGGCACAGGCGGTGACGAGGCGGCATTGTTCGCCGGTGACCTGTTTCGCATGTATACGCGGTTTTTCCAGATTATGGGCTGGAAAATCGAAGTGGTGGATGCGTCCGAAGGCGATGCAGGCGGCTTCAAGGAAGTCGTCGCCAATGTTTCCGGTGACGGTGTTTTCGGTCGCATGAAATGGGAATCTGGCGTGCACCGCGTCCAACGCGTTCCGGCAACGGAAACACAAGGCCGCGTGCACACATCGGCGGCCACCGTTGCGGTTTTGCCCGCACCGGAGAATGTCGAGATCGAGGTTCGCCCCGAGGATATCCGCATCGACACAATGCGCGCCTCCGGTTCAGGTGGTCAGCACGTCAACACGACAGACTCTGCGGTGCGTATTACCCATCTGGCGACAGGCATTGTTGCGACCTCGAGTGAGAAGTCACAGCATGTGAACCGCGACAAGGCGATGGAGATGCTGAAAATCCGTCTCTATGAAAAAGAACGTTCCGAACGCGATGCAGAACGCGCCGAGGCGCGCGCCGAACAGATCGGCTCCGGCGACCGCAGCCAGAAGGTACGTACCTATAATTATCCTGAAAACCGGCTGACAGATCACCGGATCGGCCTCACGCTCTACTCGCTCGACAAAATCATCGCGGGTGACAAACTGAATGATGTCATCGAAGCCCTTATGACCGAAGATCAGGCGCGTCGGCTGGCTGCACTCGACGAAGAAGGCTAATGGCAGAGGCCCTGTTATCGCAATTGCTGGCCGAGGCCACACGTCGATTACGGGAGGCGGGGATAGAGGCGCCACAGCGTGAGGCTCGTTTGCTCATGGCGCTGGCGGCGAACATGTCGACGGCAGAACTGATCGCCAAGGATCAGGAACCTGTACCCGGCGAGTTGGCGGCTATGTATGGAGCGATGGTGAACAAGCGTGAAGCGCGCATCCCGTTCCAGCACATTGCGGGCTACACACAGTTCTACGGCCATAAATTCATCTGTGACGACCGCGCTCTGGTGCCGCGTCCGGATTCTGAGGCGGTTATTGATGTCGCGCTGGAGGTGATGCCACGGGGCAGGGGCGTGCGTATCGCAGACCTTGGCACAGGATCGGGGTGTTTGCTGATTTCCCTGCTGCTGGAGCGTGGCGGTGTCACGGGGGTTGGGGTGGATGCAGATGGCGGCGCAGCAAGCCTGGCGGTGCAGAATGTGCGTTACCACAAGCTTGAGGAGCGGGCGGAGATTCTGGTTATGCCCTGGGCCCGTTGGAGGGGGTGGGGCGAAGTCGATCTGATCGTGTCCAATCCACCCTATATCGAAACCGGTGTATTATCGACATTGGAGGACGAGGTGCGCCTGCATGATCCGGCCAAAGCGCTTGATGGAGGTGCGGACGGATTGGACGCTTATCGTGAAATAATCGACTTGGCATCAGCCGGAATGAGGCCCGGAAGCTGGCTGGTTTTAGAGATTGGATACGATCAAAATGCGGCGGTGGCACAATTGCTAGGCGCAGCGGGATTTACAGCAATTGGCGGTCGGAAAGACCTCTCTGGCAATGATCGTGTTGTATTTGGGCAGCAGGCTTAGTGGGAATGCCTATATTTGGGCTTGGCGTGGTGCTCATTACGGGCTACAAGATTCGGGTGAGGTGTTGAAAACAGGCTGATCTGTGTATTTTCACCCTCGCTAACTCGCGCAATTATTGGGGCTTAAAGGCCAAATTCTACTTTCACTGGCAAATTGCGCTGGGACTGGCCCGCAAGACAAATGTGGGCGCACGAAATGGGATAGATCTACATGAAACGATCACGCGGGCGCAATCGTCGCTCAGGCGGCAATAATAACAACAACCACAACAATCCGAACCGTCACTATGAAAGTGTTGGTCCGGATGTGAAAATCCGTGGGTCCGCGCAGCAAGTGCTTGAGAAGTATTTGCAATATGCACGCGATGCTCAAACAAGTGGCGATCGGGTTTTGTCTGAGGCGTATTACCAATTTGCTGAACATTATCAGCGCATTGTGGCCAAACAGAATGAAGCCAAAGAGAAGCAGCAACAGCGCAACGCAGCCGAACGCGAAGCGCGCCGCGAAAAGCACAATGACAATCGTAATTCCGGCGCTGACGATGCGGCTTCCAAAGACGAAGCGCCCAAGGGCGAGGCTGAAGTTTCACCGCGCGAGACGCCGGTTGACACCACAGACGTTGCTGAAAAGGCCGAAGTTGACGCTCCGGATGAGGTGAAGGCCACAGACGCGGACGAAAAACCACGCAAGCCGCGTACTCGCCGCAAGACCTATAAGACCAAGGCTGAAGAGGGTGCCGACGCACCGGGTGATGATGACGGCGTTCGCAAAACGCTCGCCCGTGGTCGTCGCAAGAAAGCTGTAGAGCCTGCGGAGACTGCCGAAGCCGAGGGGTCAGCGGCAGAGACGACTGCGGAATAGGCACAGATGGTTGAAGCGGCATCTGGATTGATAATTCGTCCAGCTCGCGAGGCAGATGCAGAGCGTTTGTGCGCGTTTGGTGCAGATGCCTTTGTGGCAGCTTTTGGCCATCTCTATCCTGAAAGCCATTTATCCGCCTTTCTGGCAGAGAGTTATATGCCAGCTAAATGGGCGCGTTTCCTGCGAGACCCTAACACCGCGTCTTGGGTTTCAGTGGATGAGGCAGATGCGATCGCAGGGTATGCGCAGGCCGGTCCATGCGGTTTGCCAATTGAAGATATGTCTGCTGATGCCATTGAGCTGAAGCGGCTTTATGTCGATCCAGCACGCGTTTCAGGCGGTATCGGTGCTGACCTTATGACGCGCGTTATGGCGTGGGGTGCTGAACAGGGCGATCCTCCATTCTACATTGGGGTTTGGTCAGAAAATGAAGGTGCGCAGCGCTTTTACGCGCGCTATGGATTTCATCGTGTTGGTGCCTATAAGTTTGCGGTTGGCGAGACGCTGGATCATGAGTTTATCCTTCGTCGCACCGTTTAGGCGGAACGATAATCGTGGCATAGGAACCGCGATTTTTACATCCGTAATCATACGAGGCTTGCGGCGCTGTCCAACCCTCCCCACATTGAGCGTAAGATGAGAGACCGTTGCTGCTAAGCGGGGCGTGTCTCAACCAATCAACTATCTGCTTTTGAAAAGGGGATGCTTATGAATATTGAGAAATTTACAGAACGCGCACGCGCAATTGTTCAGGGCGCGCAAACGTTGGCTCTGGCAAGCGGCCATCAAGTGCTGACACCAGCGCACATTTTGAAAACTATGCTGGACGAGCGCGACCAACTCGCAGCCAACCTTATTCGCGCAAGCGGTGGACGTCCCGAATCGGTCGCTCAAGGGGTTGATGCGGCGCTCTCTAAGTTGCCTGTGGTGAGTGGTGGCTCATCGAATTTAAGGTTGGAACAATCAGGGGCTCAACTTTTTCAACAGGCTGAGGCAGATGCGGCGAAAGCCGGGGATAGTTTTGTTACTGTCGAACGTTTGCTGCTCGCCCTCGCGAGTCTGAAGAATGATCCGTCTACAGAGGCATTGACCCAAGCTGGAGTTACCGCAAAAGCCCTGTCGGGTGCAATTGACCAGCTACGCCAAGGTCGCACGGCCGATAGTGAAAATGCAGAAGACGGTTATGAGGCGTTGAAAAAATACTCTCGCGATCTCACGCAGGATGCGCGCGATGGCAAGCTTGATCCGGTTATAGGCCGCGATGAAGAAATCCGCCGTGCGATGCAGGTGTTATCGCGCCGTTCAAAGAATAATCCTGTGCTGATCGGTGAGCCGGGTGTGGGTAAAACCGCCATCGCAGAAGGCCTCGCCTTGCGCATTGTAGATGGTGATGTGCCTGAGAGCCTTAAAGATAAAAAGCTTCTCGCGCTCGACATGGGCGCGCTCATTGCGGGTGCGAAATTTCGCGGAGAGTTCGAAGAGCGCCTCAAAGCTGTTCTGAACGAAGTGCAGGAAGCGGCCGGCAACATAATTCTGTTTATTGATGAGATGCACACGCTGGTTGGCGCAGGCAAATCTGATGGCGCGATGGATGCGTCGAATTTGCTGAAACCTGCTTTGGCACGTGGTGAGTTGCACTGTATCGGGGCGACAACGCTGGACGAATATCGCAAGTATGTCGAAGGCGATCCCGCTCTCGCACGCCGCTTTATGGCCGTGTTCGTTGATGAGCCAAGCGTGGAAGATACAATTTCAATTCTCCGAGGTCTGAAAGGGCGCTATGAGGCCCATCACGGTGTGCGTGTATCTGACGCGGCGATTGTGTCGGCCGCTACGCTTTCAAATCGTTACATTACGGATCGCTTTTTGCCCGATAAGGCGATCGATTTAATGGACGAGGCAGCATCGCGCTTGCGTATGCAGGTCGACTCTAAGCCTGAAGAGCTGGATGAGATTGATCGTCGTCTGATGATGCTCCGTATAGAAGCTGAGGCGCTTAAGAAAGAGAAGGACAGCGCGTCGAAGGATCGTCTGTCTACGATTGAGGAAGAAATCGCTGAGCTGCAGACAAAGTCTGATGAGCTAACAACCGCATGGTCCGCTGAAAAGAACAAGCTCAAAGGCGCAGCCAATGCGAAAGAGCAACTCGACCGAGCCTATGCTGACATGGCAGAGGCCCAGCGCCGAGGTGATCTGGCCAAGGCGTCAGAGTTGAAATTTGCCACCATTCCGGATTTAGAGAAACAGATCGCGGAGGTGGAAGGCGAAGAGGCTGACGGCGAACAGTCGGAAGACGGCCTCATTTCTGAGGTCGTGCGCCCAGAAGACATCGCAGGCGTTGTGTCCAAGTGGACCGGCATCCCCGTGGACAAAATGATGGAAGGTGAGCGCGAGAAGCTGCTGCAAATGGAAGACGCTTTGCGTCAGCGCGTGGTCGGACAAAATTCTGCGCTCAGCGCCGTATCCAACGCCGTGCGTCGTGCGCGCGCGGGGCTGCAAGACCCCAACCGTCCAATTGGGTCATTTCTTTTTGTCGGCCCCACGGGCGTTGGTAAGACGGAACTGACCAAGGCATTGGCCGAGTTCATGTTTGATGATGACACGGCCATCTTGCGACTCGATATGTCCGAATTTTCAGAGAAACATTCCGTAGCAAGATTGATCGGTGCCCCTCCGGGCTATGTTGGTTATGATGAGGGCGGCGTGCTGACTGAAGGCGTGCGTCGGCGACCATATCAGGTCATCCTGTTTGACGAGGTCGAGAAAGCTCACCCAGATTTGTTCAACACATTGCTGCAAGTGCTCGATGATGGTCGTCTTACGGACGGGCAGGGCCGTACGGTGGATTTCAAGAATACGATCATAATTATGACGTCAAACTTGGGCGCCGATGCACTGGCGAGCGGTGAAGAAGGCGACGTGTCACCGGAAGCGCAAGAGGCTGTTATGGCAGCTATTCGTGGTCATTTCCGACCCGAATTTATCAACCGGATTGATGAAACGGTTTTCTTCAACCGCCTTGGACGTGGGGAAATCGATCATATCGTGGATATCCAGATGAGCCGTCTGGAAGCCTTGTTGAGAGATCGCAAAATGACGCTTTCCATCACGCTTGATGCACGTAATTGGTTGGCGGCGCGCGGGTATGACCCGGTCTATGGTGCGCGTCCATTGAAACGCGTTATCCAGAAAGAACTGCAAGATCCGCTTGCGCGTTTATTGCTGGAGGGGCGTATCCATGATGGGGAGACGATTGAAGTCGGCGTTGAAGGCGATCAACTGTCCATCAATGGCGTTCCGAACGACATCGCCAAAGGGGTCAAGGCTGTGAACTAAGCCTAAGGCGCGAGGCGGACATCTTGCGGAGTGAGCACTTCAGCACGGAGTGTTGCGCCCCTTAGGATATCGATTTCCTGGCGACGGCTCTGGAATGCGCTGAGCATTTCAGGGGCGTCTGCTAGGTCGCGTGCGTGAAGCTCTTGGAAGCGCATCGGGTTAAGGAGGCGACCATTCTGCCTGACTTCATAATGGAGGTGCGGGCCAGTGGCTGACCCGGATGCGCCGACATATCCAATCAGGTCACCCTGTTGAACTGTGTCGCCAGCTTTCAATGTGCTTACAAAGCCAGACATGTGCGCATAGAGGGTTTGAAAGCCATGTGCGTGAGCGATACGAACCTGCCGCCCATATCCATTGCCATAGCCCATAACTTTGATGATGCCATCGCCTGCGGCGTAAATGGGAGTGCCATACCGACCAGCGAAATCAGTACCTGAATGTAGATGTGACGCGCCTGTTAAGGGATGTATACGAGGCCCGAAATGAGACGTGATACGAGCATCGCCCAATGGGTTGCGTGCGAGAAGCGCGGGTTCAGCTTGCCCGTTAATATCAAAGAACTCTGTTTGGCCGGTGTCAGACGGAGCAAAACGATACCAGCTTCCTGCGCTTTCTTCGCCGTTAAAGGCAGCAAAAACGAGTTCGCCTGTTTGCAGCGTGTTACCGCGCTCGTCCGTGGTGGTTTCGAACACAATGTCAAAGCGCTCCCCGGGGCGACCGCCTTCACTCAGGGCGCTGTCTTGCGGGAAAAGCGCTGCGACCCGGCGGGCATGAGCGCGTGAACCGCCAGCGTCTTCGATGGCGTCGGCTAAAGTAGTCTTGATTACACCGGCCGCACGCTGGTGGCTGATATTCAAGCGCGCGCGCAATAGTGTGGCAAAGAACGTCCCGTCGGTCCGGCGTGACGCCATAACCGTGCGGCCTGAATCGAGTTTGAATGACAAACCGACAAGCCTTTCTTCCGGCGTGGACGCGTCAAAGAACGCCGTCACAAGCGTACCGCGGGAAAGGCGTTTGGCTTTGTTTTGACTAATCTCGCGCATGGCAGCCATTGCCGCCTTCGCATCATCCTGCGATGCGCCAAGTACTTCCAATACATCGACAGCTGACGCGGATGAAGTGATCCGACCGACCCGCTCAATACTCGTGGATTGGGGAGTAATCGCACGGAAATCCGCGTCAACATGGCTGACTTCCACAGGCATTGGAGTTGCTGCAACGGGCGCGCGTGAACGCGCGAAGAAGAAAAAGCCAACCATAGCAACAACGACGCATGCTGCAGCAATTGCTTCAGCACGGCGCTTGGTGCTCTCGTGACGTTTTACCGCCACTGCCTGGCGTTTGACATTTGACTGCTTCATAGGATCCCCTGCGCCGGAAAACATCCGGTGGTTCATTTAGACCAAACAAAGCAAAATGTGCGCCAGTTTCATCTAAGAGGGGATTCGATCAAAATTGATTCACGTATGAGGGAGTCTGTTAGGGCAGCTTTGGTGTCTTAGTTTGCAGAGAGGCAGTGCTAATTTCTAAGCCATTTTCGTAACGAATTGCGTCGATCTCTGCTTTGCGAGATGAGAACTCTTCCATGATTTCTGGAGAACCAGCCAATTTCCGTCCCGTTGGGAGTTTCAACTTCATCGCGTTGACAGGTTTGCCTTTAATATAGACCTCATAATGCAGATGCGGCCCAGTTGAGGCACCTGTTGAACCGACATAACCAATTACGTCACCCTGGCGCACGCGTTTGCCTTTACGTATGCCGCGTTTGAAGCCCCGCATATGAGCATATGCTGTTTTGTAGCCGTTGGCGTGACGAATGCGAATATACTTCCCGTATCCCCCATAGCGATTGGCGCGTTCGATTGTCCCGTGACCAGCGGCATAGATTGGCGTGCCGCGAGGGGCTGCAAAGTCGGTCCCTTTGTGTAGACGGGTATAGCCAGAGATTGGGTGGCGGCGTTTTCCAAAGGAGGAGGAAAGGCGCGCACCGTTAATCGGTGTTTTCATCAGGAATTTGGTCGCGCTTTCACCAGATGTATCGAAGTAATCTGAGACACCATCATCAGAAGGTGTGAAGTGATAAAAGCCTCGAGAAAGTGCTTTGCCATCGAGTTCAGCATAGACAACATTCCCGGTTTTGACTGGGGTGCCACGCTCATCGACCAGTGTTTCATAGACGATTTCGAACGTATCGCCAGGGTGAATTTCTCGCTGAAAATCAATGTCATATGCAAAGGCGCTCGCAAAATCTACGACTTGTTGATCTCCTGCGCCGAGCTGGCGAGCGGCATCATAGATCGACGTCTCAATCGTCGTGGCGATACGCGTGTAGGACGGGGTTAAGCGTGCATTGAGAGCTGCGGCATGCCAGTCACCTGATTGAAGCCGGGTGATCAGATAAGATTTATCGCCTGCCTCACGAAGAGACAGACCGGTCAGTGTGTCACCTTCAAACCACGCATCAGCCTTTAGGCCAGGACGCAGGCGGCGAGCATCGAGCATGTCATCATTCAGAACGGCGGATATCGCGCCGTACGCCTCTTCAGGCGTTGCACCGACGCGCATAACAAGATCAGCAAGCGTTTCGCGAGATTTCAGCGCGCTGCTTGCTTGAGTTGCGTTCGAGTGTTGAGTGAACCTATCAGCGCTTAAGAGGGTTACAGCGAGCGGTGATGTCGGCGCTTCAGCAACAATCGTGGTATTCGCGCGCGATGATGAAGGATCCGAACTGCCCACGACAGCAACAGCGATGATCGCAGCAACACTTCCTAAGCCGCCGAGAAGCAAGAGACTGCGTATCCCGCGTGTAAATCGCTTACGAGGGGCACTGTTGGAGATGATTGCCGGGTTTGGGTTTTGCAATGTAATACTCCACTCAATAACTTATGCGCATTCTGCGCGAATTGCGGTATCGATAACACCGACGGACAAACCCCAATTGACCGTTTATGTTTTAATGAAACAAAAACGTCTCTAAAATTGGTTCTCCTAGTCGTTGTATTCAGACTATGAGTTAGCCCTAGCAAGATGCAAGCCGGATGACACAGTGGATCGCTTAGATGACGAAAATTTAGTCTTAGACGAAGACGATGAAGTGTTGCGCATCATCCATAAGGGACGATGGATTCTCGGCACTGTCATGCTGGTTATTTTCGCGCTGTTTGTGTCGGGATGGCTGTTGCGAAAGGGAGTTGCCGAACGTGCCATGTCGACATGGTGCGAGCAGCAATCTCTTATATGCATGGCAGATTTTGATGAGGTTGGCCCCGACGGAGCATCGTTGAGCAATTTAGAGATTCGCGCGGGAGGGGATATTCCGTTGCGGGCCGATAAGGTGCAAGCTGTGTTGGAATGGCCTGGCATCTTTCAGCCAAAACTCAAATCGGTCACGATCTCTGAGCCTGTGCTTCGTGGTCAGTTCAAAAATGGGCGGTTGTCGCTATTCGGGCTGGAGAAACTGGCAAAAGGTAGTGGGAGGGGGGGAGGCCGTGCACCTCAAGTCGAGGTGATCAATGGTCATGTCGTGATTGATACTGACGCGGGTGATGTGACAGCCAAGGCAATGATTAAGGGGGCCTTGCCTCAAAATGGTGAGGTCATTCTAACCCTTGATCCCGCAGATTTGACGGGTCCGGAAGGACGAATTCAATGGAGCGGCGGTGATATCAATCTCTTCGCGAAGGAGGGACGTCTTGATGGAATCATTACGCTCAGGCTGGAGACAGCGGCTCTGAAAGGTTTCACCCTAAATGGCGCGGCGTTGGAAGCGCGGATCGAGACCGACAGTGAACTGGACTTATTGAGCATCGTGGACCTATCCGGCGAGGTCGAAGAAGCGATTTGGACCAATGGTATGGTGTCGCGCATGGCTGTAAGCGGATCGGCGATTTTGGACGGAGTCCCGAAGCTTTCAGTCGCTGACTTACGCGCTGCGCTGCTGTCGCTCACATATGATGTAAAGGCCGATCAATTTGGTTACAGTGCCTACAATGCTTCCAAAGTAGATTTCGCGGGCGCCTTGAAACGTGAACAAACCGTTTTGAGCGGCAGTGTCGGTTTGACCGCCTCAGATGTAAGTGCACCGCAAGGTAAAATCGGTTCGCTCGCTTTGACGGGTATGGCTAACATTTCAAAAGATCAGGGGACGATGTTTGATGGGCGTGGTGCCGTAGAGCGGGTTGTGGTTGGTTCTGATTATCGCAGAAAAATAACAAATCCGATTAAGTTTCCAAGTGTGTTGAGTGATCATGGCAATGAGATGCGTGGCGCTGTGGATCGATTGTTGCGGGGATTTGATACGAGCATTGAATTTCATGCGGAGAAGCGTGATGCGCAAACTGTTTTCCGAGCGGATAAGCTAGTTACCGTCACCGGCAATAGTGGCGCCAAGGTTTTTGTTGAGCCGCTACAGGCCCAGCCTTGGATTAGTTATCGAAATGGAGACTTTGAACTTGCAGGCATAGTCAATTTATCAGGCGGTGGTTTGCCAAATTTGTCCGCAAACGTAGATTCTTTAAAACGAGTGGATACGAAGATTGAATTAGACGCTCACCGGGTACATTTAGCGCCATGGACTGCATCCGAGCGCATGATTAGCGGAGACGTGCCCACATTATTAGTGTCGCGAACCAATAGCGGCATCGAAATTAACGCGTCCGGCACGCTTGGTTTGTCCGGGGCGTTCCCGGGCGTAAACCTGCAAAATACTCAGCTAAAGGGGCGATTGAAGGCATCGTCTCAAGACAAGCGCTGGACTGTTTCACAGGTAGGCAGTGCTTGCGTCGACATAGATACAGAAGGCTTACAAGCAGGCGCTGTGGAGGTAGGTGAGATGGTGTTCTCGGCGTGCCCCGACGCCGGGCGGTTCCTGCGGAACGGGCAGGGTAGCTTGAAACTGGGAGACATGTTGGTGCCCTTCACGACGGGCAAGAGCAATGGAGCGCTGTCACTTGCCGGTGCAACGATTGATTATGACGCACAAAAAGGCATCAGCCTGTCGGTGCTCGCTGATGAACTAAAACTCCCGATGATGCTTGGTGCGCGGAGCTTTTTGGTCGAGGGTGAAGCCCCGCGCCTTGGTATCATTACCGGGCAGGGGCCGCCTCGGCTATCTGCTCGTTTAGGACAAACCCGGTTTGGTGGCGAGGTAATTCCGGCGGAGCTATCCGCAGCGGCATTTACCTTTGATGGGGCCATGCCAGAAAGTGGCGTATCCGGTGCTTTGACAGCAAACAGCGTCGTTGTGGAGGATAAACGTGAAGATCCAATCTATCAGCCACTGATAACGGACCTTGATGCAAAGCTAGTGAATGGGCGCTTGCGAATGTCGGCGCCGCTGCGTCTCAAGAAAGGTGGGATCACAGTCGCTGAAGCGGATGTTGATATTGATATATTCAAGCTCGACGGTGAGGCCAATGTCAGAACACGCACTTTAACATTTAAAGATGGTGGGTTGCAGCCACATATGTTGTCAGATCGCCTGCGTGGATTTTTCACTACAGCAACTGGCGCGTTAGAGGGGCGAGCGCGTTTGATGTTTGCAAAAGGTAAGGTCTCTGGGACAGGTCGGGTTCAAGTTACCGGCTTTGGTTTCCAAACCCAACGTCTTGGTCGGGTTGTGGGTGTAAACGGCATTGTTGATTTCATTGATTTATTGGACATGACTACCGCCCCCGGCCAAGTTGTGACTGTCCGATCAATGAATCCCGGTGTTCCATTGCAAAATGGCCGTTTAGGTTTCCAGCTTGTTGGAGGCAAAATGCTCAACGTTTCGGAGGCAGTTTTCCCGTTTGCTGGCGGGAAGATGACCCTGTTGCCGCTCAATTGGGAGCTTGGTGGGAAAACGCAACGCTTTGAGGTTGTGGCCAGCCAGATTGAGCTAGAACAATTGATCTCGACGCTTCAACTCCCGGATGTGCAGGCGACAGGCACAGTCAGTGGCCGGTTCCCGATATCAATAGATGATACTAAAATTCTGATCCAGGACGCGAAGCTGGTTGCGGGGCCGCAAGGTGGTCAGTTGGCTTATACAGGTGAAGTCGGCGACAGGGCGGCTCAGGCGGGCGACTATGGCGAAATGGCATTTGAGGCACTGAAAGATTTGAAGTTTTCTGTCCTAGAGTTAGGGGTAAATGGCAATGTAGCTGGTGACATGCGAGTGGACTTGTTGCTGGTGGGCAAAAACAAGGAGGTCCTCAACGGTCAGCCCTTTGAGTTTGATATAAGTATCGATTCAAAACTGGCTGAGCTGATCCAGTCCCGGCTGTATTACGCCAATCAAGATTGGCTGGAGACGATAGCGTCGGGAGAGCTGCCCGGCGGCGGTAAGGTGGATCGAGATGAATAGAGTACAACAACACAGTCCTTTTACATTAAGGCGAAGCATGCGATGTTCCGTTCAGTTAATAGGAGAACTGATCCGATGACCCTGCCGAAGATTCTTCTGGTTGGTGGATGTGTCGGGCTGGCGACAGCCTGCACGCCGACGCTTCGTATCGAACCGTCAGATAAGCCAATCAAAATTGATCTTAATGTGAAGATCGACCAAGAAATCCGCGTGAAGCTCGACAAAGAAGTCGAGGATTTGATCGCTGACAACCCAGACCTGTTTTAGGCTTAGTGGGAGGATATAAAATGACTATTTTTCGTAATCTAATTGCTGCTCTCGCTATTCTCGCTTTCGGTGCAGTGGCTGTACCTGCAGCGCATGCGGGTGACCCTCAGATTGAAGCTGCGATTGCTGCCGGTGAAGTGGGAGAGCGTATTGATGGCTATCTCGGCATCGTTGGGACAGCTGATGCGGCTGTGAAGCGCAAAGTTCAGGAAGTGAACAATAAGCGTCGCGCCGTGTATGATCAGTTGGCTGCTAAAGAAGGCGCAACAATTGAGCAGGTCGCTTATTTGACCGGTGAGAAGCAAATCGCAAAAGCTGCCCCCGGTACGTTCATTATGGACAGTTCTGGCAACTGGGTGAAGAAATAAGTCTTTGCCTGTCGGATTTGGCGCTATAGTCAGAGCGACATGACGCGTGTCCTTATCTTAACCAGCCTTGGTGCATTGATAGCCCTCGCAGCGTTGCTGTGGGGGCTTACCTATTTGTGGCAAGGTCTAGGCGTAGATGTCAGTGGTCATGGGTGGACAGCTTACATTTTGGGTGGTGTACTCACTATTGTGCTATCCTGCGGATTGTTCGCATTGACCTTTGCAAGTTCCCGACGCGGACATGATGAGGCGGTCATTAAACATGAGAAATCCTCAGAAAAATGACCTCTGCTTCAATGATTTCATATTGTATTCATTGACACAAAGCGCGGCGCACTGGATTTTGCGAGTAAATAGGACCCACAATAGGAGCCGAATGCCCCAATGATCGATCCCGTCCGCCTTGCCGCCTATGTGGCCTCTCGCATTTGCCATGACGCTATTTCGCCCGCTTCTTCAGTGAAGAACGCACTTGATATGCTCGACGAGCCAGGTGATGAAGAGATGCGGCCCATCTATGAAAAGCACCTGCGTGAATCGGCACATAAAACAGCCGCTTCGATACAGTATTTTCGATACGCATTCGGATCAGCCGGACTTTACACAGGCGCGGCTGATCTTCACATGTTCAAAAACATCTCTGAGGAGTACCTCGCTGGCCTCAAGCCGAGTGTCGAGTGGGATATCCAAACCGAACATCTAAGCTGGTCACATGCGCGCTTGTTGATGAATATGCTGATGATGGGCGTTGATTGTTTGCCGCGCGGTGGTGTTGTAAATGTGCGTGTCCGCGATGAAGCGGCAGGTATGACTATCACGCTGACTTGCACGGGGCAGCGAGCAAAACTCAAAGACGAAATGGCGGCGATTGTTAAAGGTGAGACGCCAGAAGATAATTTCGGCCCTGAGAATATACAGCCGAAATTCGCAATTATGGTTTGCAATGAGTTGAACGGCGAGATGTCTGCCAGTCAGGGTGACGAGAAAGTTATTCTCATGGCTGCAGGTGTCCGTGCCACTGGCTGATCTGTATTTCGCAGGATGGCGTGCGGTAAATTAGTCTGGTGTTCATATTTTCCTACAACACTTCCCCGATAATTGAGGAAGCAACCTATGAAAACCTGTCTGATCGTTGATGATTCTCGTGTGGTCAGAAAAGTGGCCGCGCGGGTTATTCGTGACATGAAGTTTGAGATCAAAGAAGCGGGCGACGGCGCTGAAGCTCTCGATATCTGCCGCGGTGAGATGCCGGATGCGATCCTGCTGGATTGGAATATGCCAGTTATGAATGGGCTTGATTTTTTGCGCGCATTGCGCCGAGAAGAGGGCGGTAAATCTCCATTGGTTGTTTTCTGTTCTATCGAGAATGATGCAGAGCATATCAATGAAGCGATCAGGTCGGGTGCCGACGAGTTCATCATGAAACCGTTCGACGCTGATATTCTTGAGAGTAAGTTTGCCGAAGTCGGCCTTGTCTGAAGCAATTGTTAATAAATGCTTCGGTATTGGTAACCTTTAGGACAGAATAGGCCTCTAAGGACCCGGAAAGAATAATGCAGGACGCAGTGTTCAATGAATTGGCAGACCTTGCTTTGCAGGGGTCTGGTCAATCCATTTCCAAATCGAGAGCATACCTTATCGAGGCTCGCCTGGCGTCTATCGCTCGTCGTGAAGGGTTCGGTACAATGGACGATCTCGTCCATTGTTTGAAATCCCGCGCAAACCCCGTGTTTAAGACCGAATGCGCGTCAGCCTTAGTCTCCAAGGATACGTGGTTTCACCGCGAACGCGAGGTTTTACAAAGCGTTGTATCTGAAATTTTGCCGGATCGCCTGAAGGCCGGAAATACTGGTCGCCTTAAGGTTTGGATCGCGGGCGGTAGCACAGGACAGGAGGCTTACTCGCTGGCAATGATGCTTGCCGATGAGTGCCCACCAGAGCTGCGCGGTGCCAATATTGACATCCTGTCCACAGACCTCTGCCTGATGTCCACAGAGCGGGCACGTGCGGGTGTCTATGGCCATTACGAAGCGCAACGCGGTTTGTCGATACATCGCCTGATGAAGCATTTTGTGCGCAACCAGACAGGCCAATGGGAGATATCAGATGAACTCCGACGCCGGGTGAGTTTCCGAGAGCATAATTTGCTGGAGTCAGCGGCGGGTCTGGGAAAGTTTGATGTTATTCTATGCCGGAATGTACTGAATGGCATGGCTAGATCAGCGCGAGGGCGGGTGTTGGACGTTCTAGCTGACCAAATGAGCCCCGGAGCCGTGGTAATAACAGGAGAACGTGAATCTGTTATTGGTTTGACCAATCGTATGGAGCCGATGTCTGAAGCGCCTAACATTTTTGTGGCAGCTGGAACGGCCAATGCAGCGGCTAGCGCGGCGTAAGGTTTAAAGCCGGCTGGATTGCGGCCTGTTGCAAAGGCGCCTGATGTCTTTAAGAGGGGCGCCTGCTCTTATTTTTCCTGATGATCAACGAGGTCTATTTCCGTGACACAGTCTTCCTTTGGCGCATTTGCGCAACGTCTTGGACTTTCTGACCTTGCAGGTGCAGGCAAAGATGGTCTGACCCCCATGCAAGCGAAGACAGATATTTTGTCTGGTCTCACGGTTGCCTTGGCGTTGATCCCAGAAGCGGTTGCCTTTGCCTTTGTGGCCGGTGTGGATCCGCTCGTCGGTCTCTATGCTGCTTTCATTGTAGGGCTGATTACGGCAATGTTCGGTGGGCGACCCGGCATGATTTCTGGTGCGACGGGCGCTTTGGCTGTTGTGATGATCGGTCTCGTTAAGCACCCCGAAGTGGGGGACAATGGCGCTGAATACCTGTTCGCTGCCGTCGTGCTTATGGGGATCATCCAGTTGCTGGCGGGCATATTCAAGTTTGGTAAGTTCATTCGGCTTGTTCCAACGCCTGTTATGTTGGGCTTTGTGAATGGGCTCGCGATTGTGATCGGCTTGGCGCAACTAGGTCAATTTCAAATTCCGGGTACCGCTCATGGTGCATCGCACGGCATTCCGAATGGTGAATGGCTGCCGGCAGCATCGATCATGCTGATGCTTGGCCTGACCGTTCTGACCATGGTGATAATTTGGGGGTTCCCAAAGCTCACCAACATCATTCCTGCGCCGCTTGCAGGTATTGGCTTTGTGGCCCTCCTCGTTATAGGTCTCGGGCTCGACACGCCGCGGGTTGAAGATCTTGCGAGCGTGAAGGGCGGTTTACCGCCATTCCATTTGCCGAATGTGCCGCTCAATTTCGATACGCTCAGGATCATCTTTCCGTATGCGCTTGTGCTGGCATCGATTGGCCTGATCGAGAGTTTGTTGACGTTGAATTTGGTCGGCGAGATCAAGGGTGAACGCGGTGGTGCCTCGCAGGAGTGTCTGGCGCAGGGCGCGGCGAATTTTGTGACGGGTTTCTTCGGTGGCATGGGCGGTTGCGCCATGATCGGCCAGTCCATGATCAATGTTAAGTCTGGGGGCCGTACGCGCCTTGCCGGTGTTGCGGCGGCGCTCTTCCTGCTCGGTTTCATTCTGTTCGGGTCTGGATTGATCGAGCAGATTCCGTTAGCGGCGCTCGTTGGCGTCATGTTCATGGTGGTGATCGGTACCTTCGCTTGGAATTCGATCAAAATCTTGCTGCGTATTCCGCTCGTTGATGCGCTCGTCATGATCCTCGTAACGGTAACGACCGTGTTCACAAATCTGGCGATTGCGGTGCTAGTGGGAGTGATCGTTTCTGCACTGGCCTATGCGTGGAACAATGCGAAACGCATCCATGTGCGTGAACGCGTTTCAGTGGATACGCCGGGCGCTCGCGTTTATGAAGTTGAAGGCCCGCTCTTTTTTGGGTCGACTGATGGATTTGCTGAACAGTTCCATCCCGAAACCGATCCGGACGTGGTGATTGTCGACTTCATGCGTAGCAGGGTTGTGGATCAATCCGCGCTACAGGCAATTGAGGATCTGGCGGGTAAATATGAGGCGCTGGGCAAGACCCTGCGCCTGCGTCACCTCAGCCAGAGTTGTCACAAACTGTTGAAAAAGGCAGGTCAATTGGTCGTCGAACAGGATGACGACCCCGACTATGAAGTGGCGGTCGACTATGGTGTTCGAACCGGCATGTTTAGCGCCGGTCACTAACAAGAATATACGCCCGGGAAATTACACCAGCTCGGCGGCTTCGGCGCCTTTGACGGCATGCACCGACAAGCGGACTAAGTGACGTTCGACCGAATAGATAAGAGCTGCCAATTCCTTTTGGTATTTGCGGTTGGAGAGGCCGTCGCGCACGTGTGCAGTTTCTGTCAGTTCAAGGTGACAGCGGTTTTCGCCAAGCGGTTTCAGCACATAGTGGCTGTGATGTTTGACTAAATCGCCGAGTGGTATGGTGTCGCTTTGTATGAATGTCGAAAAGGCGAGTTCGCGCTGGGGCAGATAGGTGTCGACGCAGAAGTCGAATTTGAGATCTTCGATCGCCGGGTCCTCTGCATGAAATTCGTGCTGATCTTCCTGGCCGGGTGCTTGTACAAATTTGAAGCCGCGCTCGCGGAGCGCATTTCGAGGTGCGTTGAAATCGAGAAGGTCAAAGACACGATCTAGATCGGCTTCGACTTCCAGATTTGCTGTAATGGTCAAAGGGTCACGATTGGCGCGGCGATTAGTCAGAAAATTCAACATGCTGTGACCTTTTAGATGCTCGGTTATCTGCCTTGATATCTTATGAGACTGAAAATTCGTTTTGAGCGATCCTTCAAATTTCAATGATCTCCATTACGCTTTGGTCTCGCTTTTGGCTCAGCCTTTGCCTATATGGGCGCTTGATGAAGCTGCTGTGGGCCTTGAACCTGCTTGGAGTGTAATATGACTAAGTCCCCCATCGCCGCCCCTGTGGCGGGTGTGAACTCACTTGGATTCCCGAAGTCTCCCGCCGAAACACGCGTTGTTGCGGCGATGTCTGGCGGCGTCGATAGCTCAGTCGTGGCGGCAATGCTGAAAGCTGAAGGCTATGATGTCATCGGCATCACTTTGCAGCTTTACGACCATGGTGCTGCGATTGAGAAAAAAGGCGCATGTTGCGCGGGGCAGGATATTCATGATGCTCGTAATGTCGCCGACCAGATCGGTATTCCGCACTATGTGCTCGATTATGAAACCAAGTTTCGTGAGCAAGTGATGGAAGATTTTGCTGATACTTATTTGGCAGGGTCAACTCCGATCCCGTGCATCCGGTGCAACCAGACTGTGAAGTTCTCAGATTTGTTGAGAACGGCGAAAGAGCTTGGCGCAGATTGCCTAGCGACCGGGCACTATATTCGGCGCACAGATGGAGAGGCCGGGCCAGAGCTGCACCGCGCCGCCGATGCGAGCCGTGATCAAAGCTATTTCCTGTTCGCGACGACAATGGAGCAATTGGATTATCTGCGCTTTCCGCTGGGCGACTTACCGAAAACCGAGGTGCGCAAACTCGCTGATACGTTTGAGCTGCCAGTCGCAGCAAAGCCGGACAGTCAGGATATTTGCTTTGTGCCTGATGGTTCTTATGCGGCTGTTGTCGAGAAGTTGCGGCCCGGGGCAGGGCGCGGCGGTGACATTGTGCATCTGGATGGCCGTGTGCTGGGTGAGCACAACGGCGTCATTCACTATACGATCGGCCAGCGGCGCGGTCTGGGCGTGGCATTGGGTGATCCGCTCTATGTCGTGAAAATTGATGCGCCGGGTCGCCGGGTGATTGTGGGGCCGCGTGAGGCGCTACTTACAGCCGGTTTAACGTTGGAAGAGCTTAACTGGATTGGCGATGGTAGCTTGGAAGAGGCGGCGGATAGAGAGGCGCGAGTCCTCATTCGGGTGCGATCTACACGCGAACCGAAGCCGGGTCATTTGGGCTGGCGAGACGGCGTGCCGGTGATCTGGTTTGACGCGCCTGAAGAGGGCGTCGCTAAGGGGCAAGCCTCTGTATTATATGAAATTGGCGGGGGTACGCGTATCTTGGGAGGTGGCTTTATCGCCGGTACGATCCCTGCGGATGAGCGAATTGCAGAGGCTTAAAAGACCGCGAAACGAGTCTCAAAAGACTCTCAAATATCTCTCATTTTTGTCTCATTGAACTCTCACCGAGTCTCAGATCAACCTAGCCACTCAGGTGGCTCGGTTTTTCCGTCGCTCAGCAATTTTGGTTGAGGGTGACGCGCCAGTAATTCTTCAACGATTGCGTCGGCAACACGGGCCGCTTCGCGAAGGGGGGGATAAGACCATGTTTCCAGTGTGCCACCAAACCACCGGGCGGCGCCATGTTCGATGAGGCTGTTGTGCAGGCGGTCGAACTTTTCGGCGCGACCTTCAAGGCGTGCAATGTGGGTGGGCAGGCCGTGCCAAGCTGCGTCGGATAACATGTTCGCACTGTCTTCTGTAACGATCGCGGCGTCTGAAAAGCTGAGCCATGCCAAATAAGGGTTGGGACCATCTTCAGGGCCTGCCCAGAAACGCGCGCCGATCCGGTCTGCCAGCTCCCGAAAACGCGACAGGATAGGATCTGGTGTGCGCCGTGAGGCCGTGATCCGCAGACGCCAACCCGTTGCGGCCAATTCTTCCATTTGCGCTATGAGCCGGTCTGCAGCAGCTTTGGTGAAGGTATGAGCCCGGCTATCCCCACCCAGAATGACGATGGCGGACTTGCCGCGTTCGTCTGCAAGATCTGCAAAAGCTTGTCCCGCCATTTCCACTGCGTCGTCAGTAAAGTGAGAGGGAGATCCTATCGTCGCAATGACGTTTTCACCGGTGACGCCGTCATGCGCAGGTGTGACGAGCAGATCAAAATTGCTGGAATCTATACGCGGATTGAGGATTTGGACCGTCAGTGTCTGGCCACCAGATAGCTCACGTACCGCTCGTGTGAGTGCTGCAGAGCGGCGTCCGGCAGCGATCCACACGCTGGGCCATGGCGCTGTTAGTTCTGCGCGTTGCGCTTTTTGAAGTGATTTTAGCGGAGATGGCCATTTGTCGGCGGGTAGCCAAACCCATGGCGGACGGGGTTTCAGCACCAAAGGGTCGGCTTTATGGGCTTTACCCGAAATATGAGCAATTTTCATCCACCGGTTGGTTTCGCCGAGGGCCTGAACGACGGCGCGCACTTGTGCAGCATTTCCAGCGCGGCCGTCAGAGACCGCCCAAATAGAGGGGCCAACCGCGCTGGAATTTGTCACTTATTTGTACTCAACCTGTGCAATCTCGTAAGCGCGTGCCCCAGAAGGTGCAGCCACTTCAGCTTCGTCGCCTTCTTCTTTGCCGATCAAAGCGCGGGCGATAGGAGAGGTGATCGAAATTTTCCCATTGGTCACGTCGGCCTCGTCCTCACCGACGATTTTGTAGGTTTTCTCTTCCTCTGTATCCACGTCGATGATCGTAACCGTGGCACCAAAACGCACTTTTGCGCCGGAAAGTTTAGAGACATCAATCACATCAGCACGTGCGAGCTTGTCATCAATCTCGTTGATTCGGCCTTCAATGAAGGACTGTTTTTCCTTCGCAGCATGGTATTCGGCGTTTTCAGACAGATCGCCATGGGCGCGTGCTTCTGCAATCGCCGCAATGATATTAGGGCGCTCAACCGATTTTAGCGTCTTAAGTTCTGTTTGAAGCGCTGTGTGCCCTTCATCAGTCATGGGGATACGTTCCATGTTTCCTACCTTCGTCTTTATTTCAGCGAGAAATCGTCTTCCCAAAACAGGAAGGCGTCAAGTGGGGCGGATTTATGCAGATTGCAAGGAGCGAACCGAGATTTCCCGAGATTTCATGCTGGCAATGGCCTGAACTGAGGCGATTGCAGCTGAAAGAGTTGTGTAATACGGGATTTTGCGGTTCACAGCAGTGCGCCGAATGGACGAACTGTCAGCCAGTGATGCGGCGCCTTCGGTTGTGTTGAAGACCAATTGGATGCTGCCATTTATCATCGCGTCGACGATATGGGGCTGCCCTTCGAGCACTTTATTGATCTGAGACACTTCAAGACCGAGACCGGATAGGTAATTGGCTGTTCCAGCCGTTGCGCACACTGAGAAATCCATGTCGAGCAAATTACGGATGGCATCAACGATACCCTCTTTGTCGGCATCTTTCACAGAAACAAACACCCGTCCTGATTTTGGTAGCGTTGTGCCCGCGCCCATTTGCGATTTGAGGAACGCCATGCCGAAATCGTCATCCCAGCCCATGACTTCGCCAGTTGAACGCATTTCTGGCCCAAGCTGAGGGTCCACGCCGGGGAAGCGGCCAAATGGGAAGACAGCTTCTTTGACCGCGACACGGCGTGGGTTGGCTTGTGCCAGATCGAAGTCTGTCAGCATAGAGCCTGCCATGATTTTTGCGGCAATGCTTGCGATAGGTGCGCTAACGGCTTTGGCCACGAATGGCACCGTGCGGCTGGCACGCGGGTTGGCCTCCAAAACGAATATTTCATCGTCTTTGACCGCAAACTGAATGTTTATCAGTCCACGCACTTTGAGGGCCTGCGCCAGCGCAATCGTTTGCTCGGCCAATCGACCCTGTAAGGATGGGCTGAGCGTGTAGGGAGGCAATGAGCAGGCGCTGTCACCTGAGTGAACACCGGCCTCTTCAATATGCTCCATAATGCCTGCAATGTGGACATCGCGCCCATCGCAAATGGCGTCGACGTCGACCTCGATTGCGTCTGAAAGATAACGGTCGAGGAAGAGAGATTGATCACCTGAGACGCGCAGCGCTTCGGCTGCAAATTCACGCAGGTCTTCATCATTGCGCGCGATTTCCATTGCCCGTCCACCAAGGACGAATGACGGACGCAGCATGACCGGGTAGCCAAGCTTGTTGGCGGCCTCCTGCGCGGCCTCTACGCTGCGCGCTGTGGCAGAGGGCGCTTGCTTGATGAGGAGTTCGTCGAGGAGGGCAGCGAATTGCTCACGGTCTTCGGCCAAATCAATTGATTCAGGGCTGGTGCCCAGAATTGGAATACCGTCTTCGTGTAGCGTATTCGCTAGTTTCAGCGGTGTTTGACCGCCGAATTGAACGATCACGCCTTTAAGTTTGCCAGCTGATTGTTCTTTGTGGATGATTTCCAGAACATGCTCATCTGTTAGCGGCTCGAAATAGAGGCGGTCAGACGTGTCATAGTCGGTAGACACTGTTTCTGGATTGCAGTTGACCATGATGGATTCAAGCCCAAGGTCTTCCATTGCGAATGCCGCGTGACAGCAACAATAGTCAAACTCGATGCCTTGGCCGATACGGTTGGGGCCGCCGCCCAGAATGATGGCTTTCTCTCGTTTTGAGACCAAGGCTTCACAATCGGCCGTGTCCTGACCATAAGCGGGGCGCTCATAGGTCGAATAGAGGTAGGGTGTTTTTGCTGCAAATTCTGCGGCGCATGTATCAATGCGTTTGTAGACCGGACGGACATTTTTCGCTTGGCGGAAACCGCGAACCCAGCTCTCTGTCTGGCCGGTGAGTTGACCAAGACGCGCATCTGAGAAGCCTTGTGATTTGATATCGATCAGGCCTTCAACTGTCTCTGGAAGGCCATTGGCTTTGATCTCGGCTTCGGCGTCGACGATCTCTTTAATCTGGTTCAGGAACCATGGATCGATAGACGTGATCGCATTGACTTCTTCAGGCGAAATGCCCTGGCGGAAGGCTTGAGCGACGACATGCAAACGATCTGTACGCTGCACGCCGAGGGCTTTGCGTAGCTCGGCCTCTGTTTCGAACTCAACCTCTTCAAGGCCGCATTTTCCGGTTTCCAATGAGCAGATGGCTTTTTGGAAGCTCTCTTTGAAATTGCGCCCGATGGCCATTGCTTCGCCCACGGACTTCATCGCTGTCGTCAGCACGTCGTCAGCACCTTTGTATTTCTCAAAGGCAAAGCGCGGCATCTTAGTGACCACGTAATCTAGTGTTGGCTCGAACGAGGCCGGGGTGACGCCTGTGATGTCATTATCGAGTTCATCAAGTGTGTAACCGACGGCGAGCTTGGCCGCGATTTTGGCGATTGGGAAGCCGGTGGCTTTGGAGGCCAGCGCAGAAGAACGCGACACACGCGGGTTCATCTCGATGACGACGAGACGGCCGTCTTTAGGATTGACGGCGAACTGGACATTGGAGCCGCCTGTTTCGACGCCGATTTCACGCAGTACGGCGATCGAGGCGTTGCGCATGACCTGATACTCTTTGTCGGTCAACGTGAGGGCAGGGGCGACAGTGATTGAGTCGCCTGTGTGCACGCCCATCGGGTCAATGTTTTCAATAGCGCAAATGATGATGGCGTTGTCTGCGGTGTCGCGGACAACTTCCATCTCGTACTCTTTCCAGCCGAGAAGGGACTCATCAATCAGGATTTGGGCGTTGGGAGACGCAGCCAAGCCAGAGCGGCAGATTTCTTCGTATTCTTCTACATTGTAGGCGACGCCGCCGCCGGTGCCGCCGAGCGTAAAGGCCGGGCGAATGATGGCTGGCAAGCCGACCTCATCAAGCACATCCATACACTGTTTGAGACCCGAAATACGATCATAAGAGACGACGCGGCCATCATCGTCTTTGGTCGCGGGTGATGAAACAATCGCGGCGCGCGGATTTTCGAGGCCGAGCCGATCCATCGCTTCGCGGAACAGGGCGCGGTCTTCGGCCATGTTGATGGCGTCTGCGCGGGCACCGATGAGTTCAACATTGTATTTTTCAAGGATGCCGGCGGAATCCAGATCGAGCGCGCAATTGAGCGCTGTCTGGCCGCCCATTGTTGGCAAGATCGCATCTGGCTTTTCGAGTGCGATGATTTTCTCGACAACTTCGGGCAGGATCGGTTCGATATAGGTTGCGTCGGCGAGCCCCGGATCTGTCATGATTGTCGCGGGATTGGAGTTCACCAATATAACTCGGTAGCCTTCATCTTTGAGGGCTTTGATCGCCTGGACGCCGGAATAATCGAATTCGCAGGCCTGTCCGATGATGATGGGGCCCGCTCCGATTACCAGAATCGAGCTAATATCTGTGCGCTTGGGCATGGGTGATGCTCCTTTCTGGTCAAACGGCTCGCTCATACCGGGGAGTCGGGGTGCGGGGCAACAGTCTTTCCCACAAAATCTGGGAATATTCTGTCTTATTCGACCGGAATTGCGAGAATGTCACGCACCCTTTACCGAATCTGCGAGAATGACGCGGCTGACGCTTGTGTTGATGTGCACCATCTGAAACAAAAGCGAGAAATATAGAAGGGCATTTATGGGACGTTTGATCGCGATTTCGAACCGCACTGCGGCTGACCCCAGCGCGCGAGCCGGTGGACTGGCCGTTGCTGTGTGGGAGTCACTCAAATCGACTGGCGGGCTGTGGTTTGGCTGGAGCGGTAATCTGGTGGATGAAACGCCGGGCGAGCTGCAAGGTTTTACCGATGACGGCGTAGAGTTCGCGTTGACGGATCTGACCCAAGACGAACATGATGGGTACTATCTGGGATATGCTAATAGCGTGTTGTGGCCTGTGTTCCATTATCGTGTTGATTTGGCGTCGTTCGATAACGCGGCTTTCAGCACTTATGCCCAAGTGAACCAGCGTTTTGCAGGGTTGTTACAGCCCAAGCTGTCGGTCGGTGATACGGTCTGGGTGCATGACTATCACTTTCTTTTACTGGCTGATGCTTTGCGTGAGGCAGGGTGGAACGGGGCGACGGGGTTTTTCTTACACATCCCGTTTCCAGCGCCCGAAGTGTTCAGAGCGTTGCCTGAGCATGATATTCTCGCCGAAGCCATGTGTGCGTATGACGTGATCGGATTTCAGTCTGAGCAAGATCGGTCTAATTTTGAGCGATATGTACGCGAGCAGTTTGATGCGACGATTGACGCAGAGGGTGTCGTTTCTGTGAACGGGCAAACTGTCAAAATCGCGGCATATCCGATTGGCATTGATGCGAAAGCCTTTCATGCGGCGGCGCGGAGTGAGACGGCAGATAACGCCGCCGAGCGTATCGGTCGTTTTCTGGGTGGGCGGTCATTGGTGATAGGCGTCGACCGGATGGACTATTCCAAAGGGCTCCCTCAACGCTTTGAGGCGGTGGGCGCCTTGTTCGATCAACACCCCGAACTTCACGGAAAAGTATCCGTGACGCAGGTGGCGCCGCCATCACGCAGTAAGGTGGACGAGTATAAGGAGCTGCGTGTGCAGCTGGACGAGTTGGCTGGGCGCATCAATGGCGACTATGGCGATTTGGACTGGATCCCCTTGCGGTATCTGGCGCGCTCATATGATCGGGAAGAACTGGCCGGTCTGTTCCGTATTGCGCGGGTCGCACTGGTGACGCCGCTACGGGATGGGATGAACCTTGTCTGTAAGGAATTCGTGATGTCGCAGGATGAGGCCGACCCCGGCGTTTTGGTTCTGTCTGAGTTTGCCGGCGCGGCCGAACAAATGCAGCAAGCGTTGATTGTGAATCCGCATGATCGGGATGGGCTAGCGGAAACGATTTATCGTGCATTGACGATGCCTTTGGCAGAACGCCAAGCCCGCTGGCGCGCGTTGAAAGAGGTTGTTGAGACGCAGGACATCGCCTGGTGGCGGAAACGGTTCCTGAAGGATCTGGAAGCTGTTGAGCGTGTTTGATGTTGTTTATTCTGCCCGTATCAATTGCAACAGGGACGATTGAACCATGTTGACGAGTTTGCCTTTTCTGACCCCGAAACACGCGTTGTTTCTGGACTTTGACGGAACCCTTGCGCCTATTCAGGATGATCCTGACAGTGTGAGCCTGCCGGAAGGTGGGGCGGAGGTTTTGCTTGGGCTGTCTGAGGCGCTTTCGGGCGCTTTGGCGCTGATTAGCGGCAGAAGTGTGCGTGATTTGGGCATTCGTGTGCCGCAGGGTGTTTGGCGCGCGGGCGGGCATGGGCTTGATATTTGCGAACCGGGAGAGGCGTTGCCTGATACATCCGGTGTGGCGCCAGTCGGAATGAAGGAAGAGATCGCGGCAATTGTGGCGCCGATTGAGGGTGCGCGGGTGGAAGATAAAGGCGCTGTGTTCGCCATCCACTATCGAGAAGCACCCTTGAGCGGCGACCTGTTGCAAGCCCAGCTAACTGACCTGTTGGCGAATTATGATGGCTATGCTGTTCAAGCTGGAAAAAGGGTACTGGAAGCCAAGCCCGAACGTGCCCACAAGGGCAAGGCATTGTCGTTTTTGATGACGATTGACCCCTTCAAGGGGCGTGTGCCGATAATGGTTGGCGATGATACGACAGATGAAGACGCCATGCGGGTCGCACGATCAGCTGGTGGTATAGCGATTAAGGTTGGGCGCGGCCCGACGGTTGCGGATTTTCGCGTGAGTGAGCCGCGTGTGATTTGGGGCTGGCTGGAAAGAGGCATGAAATGAGTAATTTGGAACTCGGCATTATCGGCAATGGAACTGTTGCGGGCCTGATTGACGAAGTTGGTACGTGCAACTGGTTGTGCTTGCCACGCCTTGATGGTGAGCCGGTATTCAACTCGATCGTTGGCGGTGACGGCAAGTTTGGTGTGAAGCTGACCGGGCAGGTGTCTGCGACGCAGCAATATATTCGTAACACCGCTGTGCTGGAAACTGTGCTGGAAGCCGAAGACGGCTCTGCGATTTTGATTACAGATTTTGCGCCACGTTTCGTTGATCGTGGGCGGCTGTTCCATCCGGCGTCTATTGTGCGGTCCATCAAACCCTTGCGCGGTATGCCTAAGGTACAGATTGAATTGGTAGCAGAAACTGACCGTGGTGGGCGCAAGATTGAACCGCATCGCGGGGTCAGCCACATCTCGTTCAGGGATGAGAAGGTGGGATTCCGCGTCACCACGGACGCGCCTGTCTCCTATATTCTGGCCGGACGTGAATTTGTGCTCGACCGGGAAATTCATTTTGTTCTGGGGCCGGATGAGTCTGTGTCGGAAGGTGTCGGCGTTTTGGTGCCGGATTGGCGCGCGCGGACGATCAATCGTTGGCAGGACTGGTCGCGCCGCTTGGCGACACCTCCTGAATGGCAGGCAGCGGTGATCCGCGCGGCGATCACGCTGAAGCTATGTGTGTATGAGGAGACGGGCGGTATCGTTGCGGCGTTGACCACGAGCATTCCCGAGCATTCAGGATCTGAACGAAACTGGGACTATCGTTTCTGCTGGCTGCGAGATTCCTATTTTACCGTCACGGCGCTGAATCGGTTGGCGGCTGTGGGGACGTTGGAGCGTTACCTGTCTTATCTGCGCAACACAGTGGCGCATACTAAAGGTGGACACATTCAGCCGGTTTATTCCATTGATCTAGATGCTGATCTGACAGAGGAAATTCCGGGCCATTTGCCGGGCTATCGCGGCATGGGACCGGTGAGATTTGGTAATCAGGCGGCGGAGCATATTCAGCATGACGTGTATGGGCATGTTGTTTTGGGCGCTAGTCAGGCTTTCTTTGATGACCGGCTGGCCACCAAGGCCGGGCCGTTAGAGTTTGAACATTTTGAACAAGTCGGCGAACGCGCTTGGCAAGTCTACAATACGCCCGATGCAGGCATTTGGGAGTTCAGAGGACGCGCTGATGTACACACGTCTTCGGCGATTATGTGCTGGGCGGCGTGTGACCGGTTGGCACGCATTGCCGGCGAGCTGGGGCGGGGTGACAAAGCCGAGTTCTGGACAGGCCGGGCCGGGAAGATGCGCGATGTGATTTTGGACGAAGCGTGGAATGAAGAGCGTCAGGCTTTCACAGCTGCGTTTGGCGGCGAGGCGCTGGATGCGTCTGTTCTGCTGATGGCCGAGATCGGGTTTATCGATCCGATGGATAAGCGTTATATCGCAACAGTTGATCGTGTGGACGAGGAGCTACGGGAAGGTCACCACGTCTATCGCTATAAAATCGAGGATGATTTCGGACGCCCTGAGACGGCGTTCACCGCCTGTACCTTCTGGCACATTGATGCGCTGGCACGGATTGGCCGCGAGGAAGATGCGCGTGAGATGTTTGAAGGGGTGTTGGCCCAGCGTACGCGGCTTGGTCTGTTGTCGGAAGATGTGCAGACGGAGACGGGCGAGTTGTGGGGTAACTTCCCTCAGACCTATTCCATGGTCGGGATTATCAATGCCGCTAACCGGCTCAGCCGGGGTTGGGACGAGATGGTTTGATCGCGCGTTGCGCTAACGCAGAAGGCGGGCTTCACGCTTTGGCATAATCGCGACAGGTACATCCGTTTCGCCCGGAGCGAACACGATGTCGAGCGCGCCATTGTCTGATAGCTCAACTGAGTCGGCAACGATTTGCAAAAGCGGGGAGGTTTGATCGGCTGCACCGTCACCCGTGATAGAGAGCGTGTGCTTCGGCATATAAATCGTGCCAATTGCGTCGATGGCTCCTGATCCGGTTAGGCGTGATCGCACGGTGATGCTTCCCGGTGTGTCGTCTCTGTGTTCGGCGAGAATGAAGCCTGCCGTTGGGCCGGTTTCGGGGCCTGTCAGGGTCAATCTTGCTTCGTCCAGAACGCTGAACGTAGCTTCATCGCCATGAAAAATAATCGTGACGCCGTGCCCGGTTAAGGTGGCGCGTCGTCTTACAACGAGCGGTGCATCGACGATGTGATATATGCCGGGAGCCATCTCAACATGGCCATGTCCGATATCTAATCCGCCATACGTGCCGGGCTGAAGTTTCAGACTGGGGCGATCCACATATTGATCACGGGCGTAGGTCCAAGGGGCCGCATTATCGATAATGCCGAGGACTTGCGCGACTTCGATCACGGTCAATCCATCAGCGGGGCCACGGGTGAATGTTCCGCTGAGATCAAGGCGGGCGCGTAGAATGTCGAGCGGACTGAGCGCGGCGATAGCGGCTGTCATGATGGCAGCATCTGCATCGCTGATCTTCTCACCACTTTGGACCGCGCGGCGAATGTTTTGGATGACAGGCCGTAGTGCTCTGTTGTTCAGGACGAGATCAAGTTGACCTAACAGGGCCATCTTATTGCGGCTGGCGACGTCACCGACTCTGTTGGCGACAAGTGTGATCGGAGACCTATCAGCATCTGGCGCGTCCCAATCGCGGAGCGGGTCGGGGATGGGGTTGCAGTTTTCATGAGGATGAGGGGTAACTTGTGTGCCGCCACTTATTCGGGAGCGTCCGGCAGCGCAGAAGTATTTTGTGGATGCGTCACCGCCACCGAAATCCATTGACGTGTGACTTTTAGAGTTGGCCCACACGATACAGCCGTCGGCATGCAGATTGGCACTTCCAGATGTTGAAAGTCCGGTGCCCGTCTCGCTCAGCGACAGGATGCAAAGAGGAAACCCCCACGTTGCGGTGGCGACGGCGGTACGTTCGATTTCGATAGATGCGTTGCGTCCGGCCAGGTTGGCGGCCGGGTTAGCCGGCGAGAACGCCATGGTGACATCAATCTCAGTGTGCTGGCCATATGCGTCTTCGGTAAAAGGCGCGATTGAGAGGTCAGTGATGTAGAAGTCGCTGTTTCCGTTTGCGATGGCCACGGCAGAATCCTGCGCGGCACCGAGGCGATCGGCAACTCTTGGGGATTCAGTTGCGACAAAGGCGGTGGCACCCGCTAGCGCGGCAGAGTCTGCAGTAGATTGCAGATTACTGGCGGCACGTCCGTCCATAGCCAAAGCGAGCGTCGCGCCCACAAGGCCGACAATCGCCATGAGTGATACAGCGAATATCGGAGCGGTAGCACCACTCGTATCGGGTCCGTATTTATATCGGCGTGCCATGATCAGTCTCATTAGTACTTGAGATCGATTGTAGCGGGGCGAAGTTTCTTAAAGCTCAGCAAAATCGGTGAAATTTTATAGTTTTCGCCGATTAATTGTAGGGATGTTTCTCTATCCGATAACGTGATCGGCGACAAAAGGATTGTCTTGCCGTTCTTGCCCGAAGGTCGAGATGGGTCCGTGACCCGGCACAAACCGCATGTCATTGCCAAGTGGCCAAAGCTTTTGCGTGATTGAATCGATGAGCTGTTGGTGATTGCCGCGCTCAAAATCTGTTCGACCAATCGAACCGCGGAAGAGTACGTCGCCAACAAAGGCCAATGCGCCGGATGAATTGTAAATCACCACATGGCCGGGCGTGTGGCCGGGCGTATGCACCACACCGAATTTCTGACCCGCAAGTTCTAGCTCGTCGCCTTCATTCAGGTAACGTGTCGGCGTGACGTTCTTGCCGTCCTTGATGCCGTATTTGGCGCCTTGATTTTCAATATCGTCAAGCAGCCACTGGTCATCTTTGTGAGGCCCGATAATCGGACAGCCTGTGCGCTCTGATACCGCTGTTGCGGCGCCAGCATGATCGAGGTGGCCATGGGTAAGCCAGACAGCGACAATTTTAACGCCGAACTCTTTGACCGCATCCATGAGACGATCAATTTCACCACCGGGATCAATAAACACGCCTTCCATGGTCTCGGTTGACCAGATCAAGGATGTGTTCTGTTGCAAGGGCGTTACAGGGATGATGCGGATTTCGAGCTTGGGTGCTTCTGAGTTCTGTTGGGTCATGTCGACAGTGATAACGGTGATGCGTGGGAAGTGAAAGGGGAAAGCAAGTCGCAAGCGCGCTGAGATCAGTCTTTGCGTTCTGGTGCGTGGCGGGTATTTAAGTGTCAGAGCGCTTGTTTGTATTGGGAGAGTGGCGAATGAGATTTCCGACACGTCGCCGTCGTGGTGGTTTTAGCCCGCGTCTAATGATCATTGGTCTTGGGCTGTTTGGCTTGTTTCTCTACTGGCAGATGAACAAGACCGAAGTGCCGTTCTCAGGGCGAAAGCAATTCAATACGGTGAGTGTTGATCAGGAAGTGCAGCTGGGCGAGCAGTCTTACCTGCAAATCCTGTCGCAGGAGCAACAGCAGGGGAATAAAGTGCTGTGCGCCTCACAAAATGGCTGTAGTGCCGATGATCGGTTGGTCACTGATACGGTGCGTGAGATCGGCCAGCGCCTTGAGGTGGCCGCGCGCGAGCTTGAGCGTGAATTGATCGATGATGGATATAATTTTTCACCCGTCGCAGATGTGTTCGATTGGACCTATTATGTTGTCGACTCGCAAACACCGAACGCATTTTGTCTGCCGGGTGGCTATGTTGCTGTGTATACTGGCATTCTGGATGTAACGGGCAACTCTGATGGGCGTGTGACTTTGGAGGATATCTCCGACGTTGATAAGCTGGCCGTTGTGATGGGGCATGAAATTGGGCACGCAATGGCCCACCATGGTGCTGAGCGCATGAGTCAGCAGAAAATTATGCAGATGGGGCAAATGGCTGTCGGTGTCGGGCTAGGCGATATGGGCGCAGCGCAACAACAGGCCATCATGCAAGCGTTCGGCATGGCGGCGCAGGGCGGCATGCTGAAATTCTCCCGTCAGCACGAGACAGAGGCAGACAAAATTGGTCTCGATTTGCTTGTGCGGGCTTGTTACGATCCGCGCGAGGCGCCTGAATTGTGGGAACGGATGGGTGAGATAGGTAGCGGACAGAGACCACCGGAATGGATGTCGACGCACCCTGCATCTGAGACGCGCGCTGAAAACTTCCGCAAATGGATGCCAGAAGCGATCGCTGAATATGAAAGCCGGTGTGGCCCCCTGCCGAATTAGACAGAACTGACATTTCGCGCCCGAAATGATAGTCATTGTCATGAAGGGGACGATTCATTACTATTTTGCGAATTAACCTCCTCTGAGGCTTCGCTCGAACATGGTCAGACGTACCCAAACTGAAGCATTAAAAACACGAACATCAATTATAGATGCGGCGGAAAAGCTATTCGTGCGAGATGGCTTTGTCGGGGCGTCTTTGTCGGCCATTGTCGCTGAGGCTGGTATCACCAAGGGAGCGTTGTTCCACTATTTTCCAAACAAGGAGGCCGTATTCAAAGAAGTTTGGAGCCGGCTTCAAGAGCGGATGACCGCTGAAGCGACGCAGGCAGCATATGACGCGCGGGATGTGGATGACCCATACGCGCCGTTCCTCGCCGGGAGCAAAGTGTACCTGGAATGGGCGTGTCGGCCTGACTATCAAAAGATCCTAATTGTCGAGGGGCCGGCAGTTTTGGGGTTTAAGGGGCTATATGAGGCCGAATATGAGAGTGGCGCGCGCAATGTGCGCCGTGGTCTGACCCATCTGAGCAATTGTGGCATCATCGCTGAAGAGCGAATTGAGCCTTATGGGATGTTGCTGCTCAATGCGATTAACGGCGCCGGTTTCGCCTTCCTCAATGATAGCGGCGATGTCAGCGTGTCTGAATTGTATGACGCGTTTGAGCGTTTGCTGCGTGGCCTGCGCTAGAAATGGATTACGCCCTGGCTTTCATCATCTGCGCAAACCGAGCGAAGAGATAAAAGCTATCTTGTGGTCCGGGGCTGGCTTCTGGGTGATGTTGCACTGAGATGATCGGCTTATCTTTAACGGCGAGGCCAGAATTGGTGCCATCAAAGAGTGAGCGATGACTCTCTTCAACGCCGTCGGGCAAAGATTTTGGATCAACGGTAAAACCGTGATTCATCGATACAATTTCGACTTTGCCGGTTTCCAGATCTTTGACTGGATGGTTTGCGCCGTGGTGACCTTGCGCCATCTTCATGGTTTTCGCACCCAGAGACAAAGCCAGCAATTGGTGGCCAAGGCAAATGCCGAGAATAGGGATGCCCGAGGCGATGATCTCGCTGATCATTTCACCAGAGCGTTTGATTGTGGCCGCAGGGTCGCCGGGACCGTTGGAGAAGACAACGCCATCAGGTGAGAGCGCTTTGATCTCTTCGGCTGTCGCATCACCGTTTACAACGGTCGCGCGGGCGCCAACCTCGGCAAGGTTGCGCAAAATGTTTGTCTTTACGCCAAAATCAACGACGACGACGTGACAGTCGGGATTTTCTATCTGGGCATACCCGCTCTCTGGTCGCCAGAGTGCCTCAGTGTTTTCGTAGGTGTCTGATGAGTCGACATCGGCGGCGAGGTCTTTGCCATCTAGCCCTTCCCACTCTTTTGCTTGCTGGATGAGGGCATCAATGTCGATATTGCCATCGGGCTGATGGCAGATCGCAGCTTTTTGCATGCCGCCTTCGCGGATTTTACGCGTGAGGGCGCGTGTATCGAGGCCAGATAGACCCACGATGCCCTGTCTTTTCAGCCAATTGTCGAACGTGTCTTTTGAGCGCCAGTTGGATGGGGCAGTGATCGGTTCACGAAAAATTGCGCCGCGGGCGGCTGAGGCTGCTTCATCGGTGGATTCTTCGTGATCTTCCGGTGTTGCGCCAATATTGCCAATATGGGGGAAGGTGAACAGGACGAGCTGCGATGCATATGAGGGATCAGTCAGAATTTCCTGATAGCCCGTCATCGCCGTATTGAAGCAAAGCTCACCCGCTCGAATGCCCTCTGCACCAGCGCCTTTACCGATGAAAACGGTGCCATCAGCCAGTGCAATTGCGCCGGTGATCGATTCATTTACTTGCTTTTTGTTCATTTCACACCTATTTGGCTCGCCTTCCGCCGTCATTGTGAGACTATTAACTCATCTCTATGACATTTAGGCGGTAAATGCAGCCGCATATGCGCAGCGTCAAGCAGACTTGTAGTCATATGGTGTGAAAGGCAGGATAAAAGCATGGGTCGTGAGGACAAATGCGAAGAAATGTCTCTAAAGGCCCGCATTGCGCAGGCTCTGAAGGACGAATCAACTGACACCACAAACGACGTGCGACTCGCTACGCTGCGCCTGATTGATTGCGCTGTGCGTGATCGGGACGTGAGTACGCGTGGTCGGGGCGCTGGGGATGCGTGTCCCGAAGCGGTGATACGCGACGTTTTAGAGATCATGATTAGCCAGCGCATCGAGTCGGCTGCCGAGCATGATGAAGAAGGCCGTATCGAAGATGCGATGCGTGAACGCGAAGAAATTGAGATCATCCAGCAATTTTTGCCGCAACCTCTTTTGGGCGACGACTTGGCCGAAGCGGTTCGCGTTGTTGTTGATGAGCTTGGCGCAACCAAGCTGAAAGATCTTGGCCGGTGTATGAGCGCTCTGAAAGAGCGTTATCCCGGATTGATCCAAAGTGGCCCAGCCGGGCGCGCTGTGCGGGACGCTTTGACCAGCCATTAGGCGAAGCGATCGGTTTTCTGAATGAAAGCCTAAACCACATCGCCAAATTTGGCCGGACGCTTGCACCTGAAATTGACTATGATGTGCGACCTTGCATTCGTGATGGATGCTGGGAGGCTATTGTATGTCGCACGCAATCGAGGCTGTGGGAAAACTGGTGATAATTGCAGGGTTGGGTCTCTCTTTGAGTGCCTGCGGTACACTGGAAGCGACCTCTAAATTTGCGGCGGCGCCAGTAAAGATCGTCTACAAGGGCGGCGAATTGGGCGTGAAGGGTGCATATCAGACCGGCAAATTCGCTGCCGTCGGCACCTATCAAAGCGGTAAGCTGATGACCAAAGGGGCCTATGAGGTCGGCGCACTGGGGGCAAAAGGCGTTTACTACACTGGAAAATATACCGGCAAGGGCGTGTTGGGCACGCTAGAGATGACGGGGAATGGTCTGGTGAAGTCTGGGCATGGTCTTTACTATATGGGAACCGTGCCGTTGAAAGTGACAGAGTCTGCTTTGAGTACTGCGAGTGGCGCATTGACCATCACTGTGCGCGTGTTGGACGCGGCCGGGCGAGTTGTCGAACTGAAGAAAAATATCGAGATGATGGCGCTGTCATCGGAAATTCAGCTTTTGAAGTCTGTGCCCAATCTGGTCGATGTGTTGCTGGATTCTGGTGGATCGCAGTTGGCGTCCGTTTACTAACAGGCATTTGGCGATTCAGTCGTTTAAGTTGGCCGCCGGACGCGCTACATTCAGCCCATGTCTGGCCCTGTGCGTATCCCTGATGGTTTTGTTGACGAGTTGAAGGCGCGTGTGCGTCCGTCTGACGTGATCGGACGCAAGGTTAAACTGACCAAAAAAGGCAAAGAATGGGTCGGCTTGTCGCCCTTCACCTCTGAAAAGACGCCAAGTTTTTATGTGAATGATCAAAAGCGTATATTTAAGTGCTTCTCATCCGGCATGGGCGGAGATGTCATCAGCTTTATTATGGAGACTGAGCGGCTGTCCTTTATGGAAGCTGTTGAGAAACTGGCCGAAGAGGTCGGGATGGAGCTGCCGAAGGCCAGCCCGCAAGCCGCCGAAGCGTATGATCACCGCAAAAGACTGCAACAAGTATGTGAAGCGGCGCAGCGTTATTTTGTAGATCGATTGGCGTCGAATGAAGGCGCGGCGGCGCGCGAGTATCTGGCAGGGCGCGGATTGTCACCCGATGCGTGGGCGCGCCATGGTCTTGGCTATTCCCCAGATGATTGGCGCCGCACATCTGAGTATTTGAAATCCGAAGGTTTTAAAGCCTCTGAGATACTGGAAGCCGGATTGACCCGAGAGAGCGACAAGGGGGGTGAGCCTTATGATGCGTTTCGTGGCCGGTTGATGTTTCCTGTTACAGACACGCGCGGCGGGGTGATCGCGTTTGGTGGACGGGGATTACAGCCCGATTCCAAGCCAAAATATCTCAACTCTGGAGACACGCCATTATTCCAGAAGAGTCACGTTCTCTATCGCTATAAAGATGCGCGCGAGGCGCTGGGCCACGGAGAGGGGGGCGGCTTGATTGTCTGCGAAGGGTATATGGATGCCATCGCGCTGGCAGAAGCTGGTTTTGGCCAAGCGGTCGCACCGTTGGGTACGGCGCTTACCGAGCAGCAATTGTCTCTTTTGTGGCGGGCAGGGCCAGAGCCGGTTTTGTGTTTTGACGGTGACCGGGCTGGGCTGGGTGCGGCACACCGGGCCATTGAACGAGCATTGCCGCATGTTGAGCCAGGGCGCAGCTTGTTCTTTGTTCTGTTGCCAGACGGGATGGACCCCGACGATTTAATCCGCGCGCAGGGCGCAAAAGCGATGGGCGCGGCGCTCGATGGTCGTATTTCGATGGCCGAACTGCTCTGGCAGCGCGAGCGAGACGCGGAGGCGGTCAACACGCCCGAGCGTGAAGCGGGGCTGGAGGCGCGGCTGTTAAGTGCTGCTGGGCAAGTGAAGCATCCGGCGGTGCGCAGTGCTTATGAGCGTGCATTGAAGGCGCGATTGAGGGATCATTTGTGGCAAACGCGCCGGGCAGAACGCGATGCGGCCTTCAAAAAACGAAAAGCGGGCGCGGGAGCCAGCGGTGGTGGTGCGGGCCCTAAGAAAGAAGATTTCAAGCAAAGTATCACGGGCATTGCCCTCTTGCTGATGATTGCTGACAGTCCTGATATTGCCAATGGTATCGAAGACACGTTGATCGCGGCGGATTTCCGCAATGATGTGTCCAACCGTATGCGGGACGTGCTGTTTGACTTTCTGGTCGATGGCGCGGTGATTGACCGGGAAGGCGTGTTTAGCGCGCTCTTGGCCGATGGCGTCGCGCCAGCCATTATCGAGCGGGCACGGGGGCTGGAATTGTCCCAGATCAGCCGTGAGAGCGTTGGGTATGAGTCGTGGAAGGCCGCGATTGAGGCCTTTTTACCCGAAGAAGCCGCGCCGAAAGTGGCCAATAGCGATGTCAGTTGGCGTCAGCGCCGGCGGATGGTGGCCGAACGGCAACGCCAATTAGAGGAGCGCCGGGCAGCGGATCAGGCCGAGAAGGCGATTGGTAAAGCGGATATCGGTTCGTTCTGGAAGGATTTCGAAGAAAGAAATCCATGGTTTAGTGGAACGGAATCCGACCCTTCTGAATAAACTGTCTATAGTTGTGCAATTCTCTTCGGTTTCTGAGCGATTAGCCTATTGACGCTGGGGGTAGAAATGCCCATTTACAGTAGACAGGGACTATAACGTGCAGTCAGCTTGCTCAATTCAGCCCAGAAATGCCTCATCAAACGGCCATAGCGCCAGAGGCAAGGGATCGGCCATCGGGCCTCGAGCACTACGCGGCAGCCATACGTTCCAGCAATTAGCAGGCTGTTTTCTGGTATGAAAGCTGCGTGTGTGATGACGCAGAGGACCAATTTATGGGGTTGCTGCGCATAATTATTGGTGGAGCGTGGGTTTTCCCGGACCCGCGTAAATTGAAGCAACTTGGATAATTTGGTGAGACATCACCAATGGCACGATTTTGGAGCGACAGCATGGGGCATGCTGAAACCTCCCGATAGGAGACGACTGAATGGCAACCGCCACCAAGAAAAAAACGTCTAGTAAAGCGAAAGCGACAGAAGAGACCAATGAAACGGTCATCAATCTGAAGGCGACTGATGTTAAAAAGGTTTTGAAACGGGCGCAAAAGCGCGGCTTCATCACCCATGACGAATTGAATACACTTCTTCCGCCCGATGAAATTTCCTCAGATCAGATTGAAGACGTCATGTCTCAGATTTCTGAAATGGGCATCGCCGTTGTTGAGAGCGAGGAAGAGGCTGAGGAGCAGGGCAAGGCCCTCACTAAGATTGAAGACAAGAAAGTCGTTGCCAAGAAAGGCAATGCACGCGGATCTGACCGCACCGATGACCCTGTGCGGATGTATCTGCGCGAAATGGGCGCGGTGGAGTTGCTATCCCGTGAAGGCGAGATTGCGATTGCTAAGCGCATAGAGGCCGGTCGCGATGCGATGATCCGCGGCCTGTGCGAAAGCCCGCTAACTTTTGAAGCGATGATGGTGTGGCGCGACGAGCTTATCAATGAGCGCATCTTGCTGCGCGATCTGATCGACCTTGAGGCGACCTATGGCGCAGAGAATCCTGCGCCTGAGCCTAAGCCGGAAGAAGAAAAAGATGAGGCTGATGAGGCCAAATCTGAAAACGCCGACAATGATGATGACGATGAAGACGAGGACGAAGCGGCGGCGATGTCCATGTCTGCCATGGAAGCGGAACTGCGTGACGGCGTTTTGGCAAAGCTTGATGAAATGGCCGATGGGTTCAGCCGTTTCCGTAAGCTGCAAGACAAGTTGGTTGCGCGCCGTCTGGAAGGCAAAGACCTGACGCCCAAGGCGCAAGAAGAGTTTGATGAGCTTTCAAACGCAATTGTTGAGAGCCTGAAGACCATGCACATCAACAATGCCCGTATTGAGGCATTGGTTGAGCAGCTTTACATGATCAATAAAAAGCTGATGGGCCTTGAGGGGCGTTTGATGCGGTTGGCGGATGCGCAAGGCGTTCCGCGCAAAGACTTCCTCGACAATTATTTTGGTCGTGAGTTGGAGCCGGACTGGGCTGAGCAAGTGCGGGAATTGTCAGCAAAGTGGAAGCGCTTTGTGGATGGCAAGGGTGAAGAGATCGGCGCCGTTCGTGACGAAATCTCAGAGATCGCGCAAGAGATCGGTATTCCGATTGATGACTATCGCCGTCTTGTGCAGACCGTTCAAAAAGGTGAACGCGAGGCGCGTATCGCCAAGAAGGAAATGGTTGAAGCCAACCTTCGCCTCGTGATCTCGATTGCGAAGAAATATACAAATCGCGGCCTGCAATTCCTCGATCTTATTCAGGAAGGCAATATCGGCCTGATGAAGGCGGTCGATAAGTTTGAATATCGCCGCGGTTATAAATTCTCGACTTATGCGACGTGGTGGATTCGTCAGGCGATTACGCGGTCTATTGCTGATCAGGCTCGTACGATCCGTATTCCGGTGCACATGATCGAGACGATCAACAAGATCATCCGTACACAGCGCCAGATGCTTCACGAGATTGGCCGTGAGCCGACCCCGGAAGAGCTGGCCGAGAAGTTGGGCCTGCCGCTTGAGAAGATCCGCAAGGTTCTGAAGATTGCAAAAGAGCCGATCTCTCTGGAAACACCGATTGGTGATGACGAGGATTCAAACCTCGGTGACTTTATCGAGGATAAGATGGCGCTTCTGCCTGTTGAGGCGGCGATCCAATCGAACCTGCGTGAAACCACAACCCGCGTGTTGGCGTCACTCACCCCGCGTGAGGAACGTGTTCTGCGGATGCGCTTTGGTATTGGTATGAATACTGATCACACTTTGGAAGAAGTTGGCCAGCAGTTCAGCGTAACGCGTGAGCGTATTCGCCAGATCGAAGCCAAAGCGCTGCGTAAACTCAAGCACCCGAGCCGCAGCCGTAAGCTGCGCAGCTTCTTGGATACTTAGTTTTCATGTAATCGAATTAAGAAGGGCGGCTCATTGGAGCCGCCCTTTTTTGTTTGTGATCCCGGTTAGTGGTCAAATTAGTTGGTCGTTCCTGGAGAGACCCTAAAACAGCATGGGATGTCCCATCAAAAGCCCGACCAACAATTTTCCACCCTTCAAAAGGTGCGCATTCTTTATTCGACTGGATTCCTGATCGAGCAAGAATTTCTGCTCCGACAATGTTATCTCTGACCAACTGCGGCCTGACACCACTAGTTTTTCAAAAATGGCCTCGAGAGCGCATTTTTGCACGTAGGTGGCGTAAGTGGCGGCGACATCAGAAACGATATTTGAATTAATTGGTCTTGCTTGGACCATGGCAGGTCTCGGCGCCATGCTATGGGGAACGGGGCTGCCACTGACTATAAGGATCTCGGGGAGATGTTTTTTTTGCAGTGGTTTCAAGTATTGAGTCGCTTGGCCACATGAACCGCAAGCCGAGCACGCTTCGATTTGCCGCAAAGTTAAAAAACTCTCGATCTTATCTAGTGATAGGTTCCGAATTTTTTTGCAGTCTTTGCACCTGAATTCCAAGTATGCAAACCCTTCAGTTTGCAATTGCTCCATTGAAGAATTCATAGTGTAAGTGAGCATAGAACCAGCCTTGATCGACTGTCATCCTATAGCAGTACTACCTCAATTTCAATGCGATGCCGACGCGCTAGCGCTCAACGCGTGATTCAAAGTTTTTTGTGCGCTCGATATTTCGATGGTGATTGAGAGGCGAGTTGAATCGCGGACAAAACGCAGAGGCCACGATTTGATCACCTGTAAGTAGGCGGTGGGTGTCCGCTGCGCCCAAGATGGAATTAGGGAATGTTGAAGAAAATAAGTTAAGGTGGCTTCATGCCCAAGCCGATCCCCATCGATCCGACGATACCGCCGACCTATGTTTACGATGGGGAGTGTGTGCTGTGTTCTCGAGCGGTGCGGTACACGATCCGCTATGACAGGTCAGACCCGTTGGTGCGGTTTGTTGCGATCAAGTCCGCCGAAGGACGCAAGATTGCCGCGCACAATGATGTGGACCCCAATGATCCGCACACGTTTATATTTGTTGAGGATGGGCTGGCAT
>JBOEGK010000053.1:0-230 GCA_050633385.1 Hyphomonas sp. | reverse complement strand
GAGTGACGCTGTCTTTGGTTTAGCGCGGCGTGTGGGCGGGCCGGGTCGTTTGATCCGTATGTTCAGAATTGTGCCATCGCCCATTCGTGATTGGGTCTATGCGCGCATTGCTAATAATCGCTATAAACTGTTTGGCAAGTTGGAGAGTTGTTATCTGCCGGCACCTGAGCACCGGCAGAGATTTGTGCTTGATTAGCTCGCGGCCTTCAGCCTGTCTCTTATACACATCT
>JBOEGK010000052.1:0-30884 GCA_050633385.1 Hyphomonas sp. | reverse complement strand
TCCTTCGCGCTGCGAAAAGCATTAAAGTTGAAGGCGAGAATGACGACGAACAAGCGGGCATCGACATCGTGCGTAAAGCACTCGAAGCTCCAGTCCGTCAGATCGCTGAAAACGCGGGCCTTGAAGGCTCAGTTGTGGTCAACACAATTGTGACCAGCAAGGGCAAAACATACGGCTTCAACGCTCAAACAGAAGAGTATGGCGACCTCGTCACCATGGGTGTTATCGACCCGGCGAAAGTTGTTCGCTCTTCTCTGCAAAACGCAGCCTCAGTCGCTGGTCTACTGATCACGACCGAAGCAGCTATCGCAGACGCACCAAAGTCAGATGACGCGCCAGCCGGCGGCGGCATGCCTGACATGGGCGGTATGGGTGGCATGGGCGGTATGGGCTTCTAGTCAGGCCCGCTTTGCGGATCGGACGAGAAGGCTCAAGCAAAAGCATAAAGCATTTGCTTCCCCCTCACCAAAATCAGAAAGGGCGGCTCCCACGAGCCGCCCTTTTTTAATGCCTGAAACGCACATAAACTGCCCGAAACTGCCCGTTTGTGCTCGCTTGTGCACGCCTTTACCCGGCGCTGGATCCTCGCTGCGCCCGTTTGCGCTTCAAAGTGCGGAAAACTGCATCCGCTCTGCAGCAAATTGCACCATCATCGCGCACTAGATTAGCCGTCACATGCACCAGATCGCCATCGACGGCTTTCACGCGTGTATGCGCCTCCAGCCAAGTCCCCTCATAGACGGTCTCTAGGTACTCCAGCGTCAGCTTAATGGTCACTGAGAATTGCTGGGTCTCATTGAACACAGCCCACGCCAACGCACTATCAGCGAACGCTGAGGCCATGCCGCCATGTAGAAAGCCCAACCCATTACAATGCCGGTCAAGCACCCACATGCCTGAGCGCACATCACCTGTGGCCGTGCTGCGATACGTCGGTCCATTATGTATAGAAAACTTCCCGCGCGTCGGATTCTTCGCAAACCCCTCCGGCGGCGCTTTCATTGGCGCGTCAGTGTCACTCGTCAATGTTATTAAAAATCTCGTGCTTCACAACATCGCCTGGCTCAATGCCAAGCTCGGCAGCAAGTCCGCCATTGATCTCCAACACGCCTTTGACCGGGACGTCTGCGCCAACATTACGCAAGGAACCAGGAACTGTATTGTGTGCAATAGCAACCACTTCGCCTTCAATATTGATGAATAGCATATCCAGCGATATCAGCGTGTTTTTCATCCACATATTGGCTTCACGTGGCTGACCAAAATCAAACAGCATTCCGGCCTTTTTATCCATCGACTCACGATGCATCAGCCCTGTTTGAATTTCTTCTGGATCGTCTGCCAGCTCCACAACAAAGGCGTGCGCAGACTGATCCGTAACAATAGACAAGTCGCTGGTTTCGAGCTGGGCTGAGGCAAGTGGCGCAATCGCGACCGATGCCAAAATCAAACAGGCTGAAAAGAGTTGTTTCATGCAACAAGCTTTAACGCCGCGTCAGCGCATCAGCAAGCAGTCTTAGCTGTTATTCAATCGGCTTAGCGGCAACAACGTGCTCACCCCGACTTCCAGAACCAATTGTCACCATAAGTTCTGAATCCGGCTCAAGCTCTTCCAGCCCTGCTTTCTTCAGCACAACTGCATGCACAAAGATATCTTTCTGATCATCAGCGCGCTGCACGAAGCCATATCCTTTTGCCCGATTGAACCATTTGAGCGTGACTGTAACAAACTCAGCGGTCTCACCGTTCTCACGCGCGACAAGGGCGCGTGGGCGCTCCATTTCAATCACATTGACCGTTTGCCAACCCTTATTGCCTCTCGCAGCGTCGCAAACGATACGTGCGCCCTCATCCACATAGGACTCACCAAACTCGCGCAGGCAGGAGACGTGCAGAAGAACGTCGCCGTCTAATGCCGCGTCGGACGTCGTGTCTGTGAGAATGAAACCGTAACCCTTGACCGAATCGAACCACTTCACTCGCCCGATCACCCGGACAAGCGGCTCAGAACTCACTGGTTCAGACTCTGAATTTGCAGCTACGCTTTTCATCAACCAAATTTCCCCTGACCGGCAACTTAGAAGGCAAAAATAACCTTGTCACGCGATCTTCACACATTTTTCACGAAGTTTCCAACCGTGTGTTTCTGATAGCGTTGGATTGGGAAATAAAGCGTGGCAGTCCCTAGGGGAATCGAACCCCTCTTTCCAGGTTGAAAACCTGGCGTCCTAACCGATAGACGAAGGGACCGCATCAGCTTTAAGAACAGGCGATATACAGGCTGTTTTTCTGTTCCGCAACCCATTGTGAATGTGGTTTGTGCACTTTCTTGATCTTTTTACACGCCTATAAGCGCCGCCCAGCTAAACGGCGCTGACATCCTGCACGTCCATTTGCACGCTGCGGCGCCCATTCCACTCATTGATCTTCAATTTTCCAACCAAATTCACCCGCCCACCAGCTCGCAAAGCGTCGCCAATCGGCGTGTCCGTACTGCGCCATGCAATACACTCCATTCGGCCTGTGGGGTCCTCGGCGATAAACTTCAAATGATTGACACCAACTTGCCGTATCCCAGTGACGTGGACAGACGGCACCGCAAACACAGGCTCGGGCGCGCCGATACCAAATGGACCAATCTCGGCAACTTTGTCGACTAGCGCGGGACTGGCAGAGGCCGGAGACAAAATCGCATCAACCACCAACTCCAACGCAGCAGCACGCTCTGCAGAGAATTGCGCCATATGCGCGACCATCCATTCGTCAAACGCCTCGATTTGCTCAGGCTCCAAACTCAAGCCTCCTGCCATCGCATGGCCACCGCCAGACAAGACAACGCCTTCTCGCGATGCCATCGCAATTGCGTCTCCAATATTCACACCGCTAACAGAACGCGCCGATCCTTTTGCGACCGGCCCTAAACCTTCGCCCCAACCAATAACGATGCTCGGCAAATGGAATCGTTCTTTCAAGCGCCCGGCGACGATACCGATAACGCCCGGATGCCAACCTTCACCACGCGCGATCAACACTCCGCGATCAGGATTGGCCTCGAGCGCCTTCTCCGCCTGAACAGTCGCCTGCTCTAAGATCGCTAACTCGACAGCCTTGCGTTCTTCATTGAGCCCATGAAGGCGCTCCGCCAGTTCAATCGCCTCGGCTCTGTCATCTGTCGCGAGCAATTTCGCGGCCAGCCACGGGTCGCCCACACGCCCACCCGCGTTCAGGCGTGGCCCGAGCAGAAAAGTTGCGTGATAGACACTCTCAATCTTGCTTATTCCCGACACGTCAGCCAACGCACGCAAACCCACATTCTGGCCACGCGACATAATCGTCAAACCTTGTCGCACAAACGCGCGGTTGGCCCCCACCAAAGGAGACATATCGCAAAGCGTGCCAAGCGCGCACAAATCGAGCTGAGCCATAATATCTGGCAACCCATCCGCAGGTGCGATGCCGCGCTCACGCGCCAACCGGTTCAGCGCCGCGACGAATACAAACACCACGCCAGCAGCGGCCAAATGCCCTTGGCCAGACGTATCATCTGGTCGATTGGGGTTGACCAAGGCGGCAGTGTTGGGAACGCCCTCAGCCATCAAATGATGGTCGATAACAATGATTGGTAAGTCTATGGCCTCCGCCGCTCGCAAGGCTTCGAGCGCCGCAGCACCACAATCCACAGTGATGACCAGATCAGCCCCCTGCTCCTTCAAAAACCGGAAGGCCTCAGGACTTGGGCCATAGCCCTCTTCCAATCGGTCAGGGACATACAGCCCCAGCTCCTGCCCCCACGCCCGGAAGTAACGCGTAAGGATCGCTGAAGACGTGCCTCCATCCACATCATAATCTGCAAGCACCGTCACATTTTTCCCGGCCAGTATGGCGTCCAGCACCAATTCTGCGGCCAAGTCCATATCCTTGAAGGTGGACGGGTCTGGAAATGTATCTCGCAACGTCGGTGAGAGGTATGTCTGCGCACCTTCAACCGAAACACCGCGCGCAGCCAATAGGCGCGCCAGAAGGTCAGACCCGCCGATAAGCGGCGCCAACTTTCTTGCCAGCGCATCGTCTGCCGAACGCAGGGTCCAAAATCGCCCAGTCGCTGATTGATCAACGGAAAACAGATTGCTCTCAGGCTCTATATTCAGCTCGCCCATAAAAATGCCTTCCAGTCGATTCGAATGGAAGGCATCCTAGCATAGTTTTCCCGACTGATTAGGCCCTACGCTCAGAACGCACATAACGGATCATTCCGTCTGTAGACGTCATAACCAGCGAATGCGTATTTACGCGTCCACCTTTGAAGACGACGCCATCGAGAAGACTACCCTTGGTCACGCCAGTCGCACAGAATACAGTCTCACCCGACGCCAATTCATTAAGCGCATAAGTGCGATTGAAATCAGTAATGCCCACCCGTTCCGCGCGCCGCTTCTCGTCATCATTGCGGAAGATCAACCGCCCGAACATTTGACCCCCAACGCATTTTAAAGCAGCCGCAGCCAGCACTCCTTCAGGGGCGCCACCAGACCCGACATACATATCAATGCCAGTGCTCTCATCAGTCGTGGCGATCACGCCGGCGACATCGCCATCCGTAATGAGCGAAATGCGGGCGCCAACTGACCGCAGGTCTGCGATAATCTCCTCATGACGCGGGCGATCCAGCACGCACGCCGTCATGTCAGACACAGCTTTGCCTTTATGTTTAGCAAGCGCAGCAATGTTCTCTGACGGTTTCTTATCCAAGCTTACAATGCCTTCCGGATAACCTGGTCCAATCGCTAGCTTGTCCATATATGTGTCAGGCGCATGCAATAGGCCACCACGCGGAGCAATCGCCAGAACAGCCAAAGCGTTCGCCATAGCCTTAGCTGTCAGCGTCGTGCCTTCAAGCGGGTCGAGCGCAATATCGATCTGAGGACCGTTCTTGGTTCCAACTTCTTCGCCGATATAGAGCATCGGAGCTTCGTCGCGTTCACCTTCTCCAATGACCACACGCCCCTGAAAATCGACCTCGCTAAAAGCCGACCGCATCGCGTCTACAGCAGCGGTGTCTGCTTTTTTTTCATCCCCTCGGCCTACTTCTGCTGCAGCCGCGATGGCTGCCAACTCAGTGACCCGAACCATAGCGTCTGCCAGTTTGGGTGGAATGGTCGTATCGGTCATGTGGCGTTTCCTCCGGTCACACGCGTTTTTTATGCTCCCGTTAGACGCAATTAGCTTGCCGCGTCGATCCGAATGAGACGCGGAGCGTCCACTGTTAGGGAACTTTTTTCAATTTTTTCTAGTGCCGAATCCAATGTCGACCGCGGACAGGCATGCGTCATAATCGCAACTGGGCTCGCCCCACTTTCGTCCGCAGAGTCTTGTAATAATTGATTTACTGAGACACCAGCCGTCGCCAATGCGTCGGTCAGCTTGGCGAGTGAACCGGGTTTATCTGCGAGACGAATCCGCAAGAAAAATGCAGCTGTTTCATCGCCCGCGCTGTCGGTGAAAGGCCTCGCAATATGGTGCTCAGCGCGTCCGAATGCTGGGCGCATCGCTGGACGGAACACTTTTGCGACATCTCCCATAACCGCACTTGCCGTCGGCCCAGCGCCGGCACCGGGGCCAATCAACGTGATTGCCCCAACAGGATCACCCTCAACCCGCACGGTGTTCAGCGAGCCATCTACTTGCGCCAACGGGTGCGAAATCGGCAAAGCCATCGGCTCCACCCGGCAGACAACACCTCCGTCGCGAAGAACCCCTTCGGCAATCAGCTTGATGCGCAAGCCGAGACGGTCTGCGAGTTTCAGATCGAGAAGCTCGATACCCTCGACGCCTGAGATACGAACCTTTGAAAAATCGAGATCTGCCGAGAAGGCAATCGCTGATAAAATCGCTGCTTTGTGAGCCGCGTCCATCCCAGAAACATCCAGCGTCGGATCCGCCTCAGCGTAGCCAAGCTTTTGCGCTTCATCCAGAACATCTTCATAGGCGCGCCCAGTTTCAAGCATTGTCGTCGTGAGGAAGTTGCATGTGCCGTTCAAAATACCTGAGACACGGGTTACTTCCGTGCCCGCCAAGCTATCGCGTAAGACACGCACAACAGGAATACCGCCTGCGACCGCCGCCTCGAACAACAGGTCCACACCCTTTTCTTCGGCGAGCTTTGCCAATGCATTGCCATGCTTGGCGATAAGCGCCTTATTGGCTGTGATGACAGGCTTTCCAGCCTTCAAAGCCGTCTCGACCGCAAATTTCGCAGGGCCATCTGACCCACCGACCAGCTCAACAAAGACATCGACTTCAGGATCTTCGGCTAACGTCGCTGCATCGTCAAACCAGCGATAGGAGCTCGTGTCGACAATTCGATTTCTATTTTTGCTCCGCGCGCTCACGCCCGCAATCTCTACCTGCCCCGGCAGGCGCAAATGCTCCTGTCGCTGCACAAGTTCTATCAATCCACAGCCAACATGGCCTAGGCCGGCAATACCGATTTTCAATGGTTTCACGTGATCTACTTTCACTGACTTCTGAAGAAGCCTTTAGTCTATTCTGCTGCCGCTGGCGAGACGCTGTCTACGCCGCGGGCCTGCAAAAACTTACGGATATTTCGCGCAGCCTGACGAATGCGCTGCTCGTTCTCCACCAAAGCAATGCGCACATAGTGATCGCCATGCTCTCCAAAGCCTGCACCAGGTGCCACAGCAACATGCGCTTCATTGATCAGCTGGAGTGAAAATTCGAGGCTACCTTGCTCTCTAAACGGCTCTGGAATTTCGGCCCAAGCAAACATAGATGCAGCCGGCGTAGGCACGTGCCATCCAGCACGTCCAAAACTCTCCACCAGCGCATCACGGCGAGACCGGTAAATTCCGCGAACTTCATCAACGCAATCTTGCGGCCCATCCAATGCCGCAGCGGCAGCCACTTGGATTGGGGTATAGGCACCATAATCCAAGTACGACTTCACCCGCGCCAAAGCAGACACAAGCCGTTCATTGCCCGCAACGAACCCGACGCGCCAACCCGCCATCGAGTAAGTTTTCGACATAGTGGTGAACTCAACCGCGATGTCTTTTGCGCCCTCAACCTGCAAAATAGACGGCGTCGGTTCCTCGAAATAGATTTCGTTGTAAGCAAGGTCAGACAGAATCCAGAGCTCATGCTTACGCGCAAACTTAACTGCCTCTTTGTAGAAATCGAGATCGCACACCGCCGCCGTCGGATTGGACGGATAGCAAAGCACCATCGCGGTCGGCTTGGGCGACGCATACTTCACCGCCTTGCCCAAATTCGACAAATATTCTTCAGGTGTCTGCGCCGGCACGCCGCGAATAGACGCGCCCGCAATAATGAAACCGAAATGATGTAGCGGATAAGATGGGTCAGGTGCGAGGATGACATCTCCGGGCGCGGAAATCGCCTGAGCGAGGTTTGCAAACCCCTCCTTAGAGCCAAGCGTCACGATAACTTCACGATCCATGTCCAAGGAAACATCAAATCTGCGCGTGTAATAATTCGATACCGCGCGACGTAATCCTTTAATCCCGCGCGACGCTGAATACCCATTTACGTCTGGTTTTCGAGCTGTCTCGCACAATTTATCAACGATATGCTTGGGCGTCGGCATATCTGGATTACCCATTCCAAGGTCAATAATGTCGGCCCCATCCGCTCGCAACGCCGCTTTCTGGCGGTTCACCTGTTCGAAAACATAGGGCGGTAAGCGACGGATTTTATGGAACTCGGTCTTCATTTTTGACCTTTCAGGCCTTGGGTTACGCGTGGAACATTGAAGCTTTGGCGGATAGCTTCCACCTCGGCATCGGTTAGAAAATTTGATGTAGAATCAAAAGACTCGAACTGAGCGTGCACACTCTCAATGACGCGCTCTATGCGTTCACTGCCGCCTTCAGGCAACTGCGCAAGAGGGTTTTCATCGAACGAATTACGCAGAGCCTCGACCTCTTCACGCGACAAAACGACATTTCGGGTCGCAAGTTCGCCGTCGGTCAACAATGGCACTTCGGTCAAATTCGGATACCCGGCACCGCGAATTTCGGTCTTCCGATTGTCATACCAATCAGGCGCAGAACTTATCGCACCTTGGACTTTGCCAAAGGAGTTCGTGCAGCCAATCGGCAATAGGCACAACACGCCTGAAAGGAGAATCACAGTGTTTTTCATGGTTAAGGACACTAAATTACAATCAATTTCATTTATAGGCTTATACGAAGAAACTGGCGATATTGGGACCGATGAGCAAATCAAACGATAAAAGTACGCCGCCTCGCTCCCTCTCTGATCTGATGCAGGGTATCGATCCGACACGTTTTCAAACCATAATGACCACATTGGCGCTGGCCAATACTGAGTCTCAAGCACTCCTTGCTGACGTGCTCGCCGGATCAGGCCCGATTGGCACAATGTATGACGGTGACCCGATGGGCGCCAATGAGGCGTTCAAAGCGGTTGGACAAAGCCTTGCGACGCATCCTGCCGCGCTTATGGCGGCAAATATGCAGTTAATGCAAGGTTGGATGGGACTATGGCAAGAAATGTCGACCGAAGCACTCACCGGCACGAGCCTGCGTGACAAAGACAAACGCTTTTCCGACCCGGAATGGAGCCAAAATCCCGCCTTTCGCTTTATTGAAAAAGCCTACCACCTCAATTCAAACTGGCTCGCAGCGCTGCCCGACATGGCACCGGATTTACCAGAAAATCTGCGCCAACGCGCAAAATTCTTTTCGCAACAGGTCACAGAAACGCTCTCACCCACCAATTTCTTATCAACCAATCCACAAGCCTTGCGCGTTTTTCTGGAAACAGGTGGCGACAGTGTCTTGCGCGGCATCCGCATGGCTCGCGAAGATATTCGCAATGCCGGTGGCAAACTGCAAATCAGCCAGACTGACACACGCCCCTTCGAGGTCGGAAAAAACATCGCCACCGCTCCGGGTCAGGTTGTGTTTCGCAATGATCTCATCGAGCTGATCCAATACAAACCCACGCAGGAGACGGTTTATTCTCGTCCGCTGCTAATCTTCCCGCCTTGGATCAACAAATTTTATATTCTGGATTTGCGCGAAGAAAACTCCATGATCCGCTGGCTCGTTGATCAAGGGCTGACTGTGTTCGTGGTATCATGGCGCTCGGCCGACGCAGAGACCGCCGACTACACGTGGGATGATTATGCTCAGCGCGGCATCTATGCCGCTGTCACCGCAGCGCTGCAAGCCGCAAACACAAAAAAACTCAACGCCGTCGGCTATTGCATCGGCGGTACGCTTTTGTCGATGACAATGGCCCGCATGGCGCAAGAAGGCGATAAGCGGATCGCCTCTGCAACCTTCTTCGCCTCGCAATCAGATTTCGAACTCGCCGGAGACCTGAAAGTCTTCACCGACGCCCCGGCCCGTAAATTCATCGACCAACTGATCGACGACAATGGCGGTGTAATGCCTGGGTCAATGATGTTCGAGACGTTTAACTGGCTGCGTCCAATTGATTTGGTCTGGCGCTATGTCATCGACCAATACATGCTCGGTAAACCGGCCCGTCCGTTTGACTTACTTTACTGGAATGGTGACCAAACCAACATACCCGGCCCAGTTCACCGAACATACCTGCATGATCTATATGCTGAAAATACGCTCGCAAATGACGAGTTCATTTTGCTGGGTGACAAAGTCCGCCTAAAAGACGTCACTGCGCCGATTATGATTCAGGCCAGTAAGGATGATCATATTTGTCCGTTTGAAAGCGTTTTTAAAACCACGAAGCTGTTTGGCGGCGAGACCGAGTTTATTCTGGCAGGGTCCGGGCATATTGCCGGCGTGGTAAATCATCCCGATGCTAAAAAATACCAACATTGGACCAATACTGCCTCAGACTGCCCCACGAGCGCAGATTGGTTTGACGGTGCCACAGAGCATGCAGGGTCGTGGTGGCCGACTTGGTGGAAATGGCTGCGACCAAAATCCGGCAAAAAACAACCCGCACTTGAGCCGCAAGATATGGGGCTTGGCGCCGCGCCGGGTCGTTACGTCAAAACCAAGCTTGACGATATTTCCCTCCCAATAAAACGCTAGAGCTAAAGTCCGGCAGCTTCATCCAGGCCCAGCGCGATATTCAAATTCTGCACCGCTGCGCCAGATGCGCCTTTGCCCAGATTGTCATACCGTGCGACGAGGCGCGCCTCTTGATCGTTGCCAAAGACGAACAACTGGATCTTATTCGTATTATTGCATGCTTCAGGCTCGAGCCCAGCGAGCGCATCAGCCTCGTCGAGGCTTGCAACAGAGATAAACTGCTCACGCGCATAAGCGCTTTCCAGCGCCGAATGAATGGCAGCGCGCGTTGGCTTTGACGGCAGCGACCACAACATTAGTGGCACCTCAACGATCATCCCCTGCGCATACCGTCCAACGGCTGGGGTAAACATCGGCACATGCGATAGACCCGTATAAGCTTTCATTTCAGGCAAATGTTTGTGCGCTTGAGGCAAGCCATAAATCCGGTAATTGTCCGCTGTTCCACCCTCTTCGAACTCAGCAATCAAGGCCTTGCCGCCACCAGAATAGCCAGATACCGCATTAACAGAGACCGGTGTTTCCTGAGGCAACAGGCTTGCCTGCACCAAAGGCTGCACCAATGAGATAAAGCCAGTCGGAAAACAACCCGGATTACTAATCCGCTTGGAACCCTGTATCTTCGAGCGCTGCTCCCCGGAAAACATCTCAGGGAAGCCGTAAACCCACCCATCGCTGACACGATGTCCCGACGATGCATCAATGATCACCGTATCTGGATCCGTTACCAACGTAACGGCCTCACGGGCCGCCTCATCTGGTAAGCACAGGATCACCACATCGGCAGCATTCATCATTTCAGCCCGAACACCAGCATCCTTGCGCTTGTCAGGGTCTATAGACGCGACGCGCAAATCACTCCGGTCACGCAAACGGTCCGCAATCTGCAATCCCGTGGTGCCCGCTTCGCCATCAATGAATACTGTAGGGGTCGTCATGCCGGCCTCCTGATTACCGTCAAACAAAAGAAAACGGGCGCCTCGTTACCGAAGCGCCCGTTCCGAAAATAAAAGTCGAAAACGTCCTAGCGCTTTGAGAACTGGAATGAACGGCGAGCTTTAGCTTTACCGTACTTCTTACGCTCAACAACACGTGGGTCGCGTGTCATGAAGCCAAACGGTTTAAGCACTTTGCGAAGACCTGGCTCATAAGCGACCAATGCGCGAGAGATACCGTGACGCACAGCGCCAGCCTGGCCCATAAGACCAGAACCTTTAACAGTTGCAATCACGTCGAACTCAGTGTCACGGCCAGCTTCGATCAGCGGCTGAGCGATAACCATGCGCAGCACTGGGCGCGCGAAATATTGCTCCTGATCGCGACCATTGATCGTGATTTTGCCAGTGCCCGGCTTGATCCAGACACGTGCTGTCGCTTCTTTACGACGGCCTGTGCCATAGGCACGGCCTTGAGCGTCGATTTTAGGCTGAACAACAACGGCTTCTACTTCAGCGGCGTCACCGCCCTGAATAGCGCCAAGATCCTGTAGTGAGTTTGCAGTATCAGTCATAGAGATCACGCAACTTTCGTGTTTTTACGGTTCATCGCCGCGAAGTCGACAATTTCAGCCTGCTGCGCAGTGTGCGGGTGCTCAGCACCAGCGTAAACGCGAAGCTTACTGAACTGCTTACGAGCCAGTGAGCTTTCTTTCGGCAACATGCGCTTTACAGCAAGTTCCAGAGCGCGCTCAGGGAACCTGCCATTCATGATGTCGCCAGCTGTCGTAGACTTCAGACCGCCCGGATAACCGGTATGGCGATAGTATACTTTTTTACGCAGCTTATCGCCGGTAAATTTAGCCTTTTCGGCATTGATGATCACGACATGGTCGCCCGTGTCGATGTGTGGAGTAAAGTCAGGACGGTGCTTGCCTCGAAGGCGCAAGGCCACATATGAAGCTAGACGTCCGACGACGACGTCAGTCGCGTCGATCACGACCCACTTGTGCTCCACGTCTGCTGGTGCGTTATAGGTTTTCATCGCTCTTCTAGGAGCCTCTCGCTTTCGGAGTTTATGGAATGCAATTCAAGCGCTGGCGTTTAAGCGCCGCTTCACCCTTTGTCAACGCAGGGCTTGGCCTAAGTCTGCTTTTTACGGCCATTGCCTGCTCAAAAAGTGAAAAACCTGCCTCAGAAGAGGAAAAATCTGGTGTTTCAACTGAGACCCATCTCACCCTACCGGCGGTCTGGTCAACGCCACTAACCACGGGAAAAGTCGACGATTTGGCAATTTCCGGAGGTCGGAACGCACTCATTGCCGTGACCTATGAGAAAGGCGGACTACAATTATTTAATATGGAAGGCGACGCCGTGGCCCAACCGGCCAATTTTGACCTGCGCGCCATCGCCACAGGTAAAAGCACAATCGCAGACAATGCGTTTGTGACCGTGTTCCCGGGAATCGATAGCGCGGGCGCTTTAAAAGGCTACATTTACGGCGACGGCTTGCTTGCCCCGGCCATTGTTGACCTGCCAGTCACTGAGGAGCGCACAATCTCAGGCCTCTGCTCCACCCCGCTTGAAGGTGATTCTCTCATGCGGATTTCTTATTGGATGGGTTCCAGCGGCCAGATGCTCAAAACAGGTCGCCTCGGGCTAGTAGACGGAGACTTCACTTGGGAGGAAGAAACCCCGACCCTCACAGAATTTCCTGTCAGCTCATGTGCCTTCGCCAATAACACACTCATTGCCTCTCCCAGCGCCATAGATTCTGCATCTCTGGAACGCGATTCGTTTTCCGGGCTTGTCTCAATCTCTGAGGATGGCGACGTCTTGCTGTCAGATGAAACGGGCACAGACATCAAATCAGTCGAAATCAGAGACGGGATCAGCTTTAAAGCTCCCTCGTCTCCTATCGCGATAGAGGCGATGGGCACCATGTTATCCGGCGGTTATCCGGGCGGCGTGATCGTAATGGCTGGCGAAACGTCCCCTGGTGAACACTCAATCGTGTTCGTCGATCCCAGCGCCCTCACACTGCCGTCAGAGTGAGGGACGGTCTGACGTTAACCAGACCAACCGAACCGCGGCGAGGGTAACGACGACACCAAGGCCCTGATGCACAAGCGCCAAACTCATTGGCGCAGCGTTCATCAGGGTCAAAATACCCCACACAGCCTGCAAGGTTACAAGACCCGCCAGCACTATAAATGATTTACCCAATTCAGAGGGCGCAAATTTCCACGCACAAAATAGCGACACGCCCCAAATCACATAGGCAAGCAAGCGGTGATTAAACTGGGTCGCCGCGCGTCCCTCGAAAAAGCTGCGAATGCCCAAGCCATTTTCAATATAGCCACCCGGAACCAACTCACCCGCCATCAAGGGCCAGTCGGTATAAGTCCGCCCAGCGTCTAAACCCGCCACAAGCGCGCCCGCCGCCATTTGCACGAACACCAAAACCAGCAAGGCCTGCGCTAACCTGACCTGCAATAAAGGCGCGACCGAACGCGTCCGACTGCCGAGATCCAACCAGAGCCATCCGATATATCCAATAATCAATAGCGCCAGCATGAAATGCGTCATCAGCCGATAAGGCGCCACATCAACACGCGTGGTTTCGCCAATCCCGCTAGACACCATCCACCAACCAATTGCGCCCTGAAGGCCACCCAGCCCAATCAGCACGATGAGGCGAACCGCCAATGGACGATCCAACCATTTGCGCAACGCAAAAACACCAAAACCAAGCACGGCCACCAGGCCGATCAACCGCCCAAACAGACGATGCCCCCATTCCCACCAGAAAATCTGTTTAAACGCCCCGAGCGACATACCCTCATTTTGCAGGCGATACTCCGCAGTCTCCTGATATTTTAGAAATTCGACTTGCCACGCCTCGGCCGACATCGGTGGCAGCGCACCGCTGATCGGGTCCCACTCAGTGATCGAAAGACCACTATCGGTTAGACGGGTCGCGCCCCCAATCAAGATCATCGCATAGACCATCAATCCCATGATAATGAGCCACAAGCGAATCCAGTTCGCCGCAGAAGATGATTTTACGGACTGTCTCATTTGCCCTAAATGCTACAGATATCTCCTAAAACAAGCCTACCCATCGTCGCATGGGCGCTTACAGCTGCATCGAAGGACATGTCTATTTTGAGAAAACTGCTCGTCGGCTTCGCTGTAATCGCATTCATCTTCATCTGGGCGATAACTTTTGCTGCAATAGGCTCAAGCCTGCCGTTACCAAAGTGGGCAGAACTCATTTTCTATGCCACTGCGGGTATTGGTTGGGCCTTCTTACTGAAGCCGGTTTTCGCATGGCTGAATCGCTATGCGCCGCCTACCGATCCCGAAGACGACTAATCACCATCCTGCTTACTGGCGGCCTCTTTCAGGCGAGCAAACATCTGTGCCGGGTCTTCAGGTGCGAAGTCATCCGCATCTTTCGCAGGTTTTTCTTCTGGTTCGGTGTTCTCGACAGTTTCCGGTAATGCAGGCAGCTCTACATCATCATCAAACAGGTCTTCATCATTTGTCGGTGACAGGCGAGCGAGAATTGTTTCGCCTCCCACTAGCGACTGCCCTTCCCAGACCATCGTCTTCGGTCCGTCTGGCAAATATAAATCACACCAGCCGCCAAGACGCCGCGTCCCGAACGCACGACCTAGACGCAACGAATCTCCGACCTCGACATCCAAATCCAGTCGAGGGCCAAAACCACCCTGCGCGAGACGCATACCAACTTGGTGTGCGCCACGAGAGACGACAACATGCGCCAAACTCAGCCCATCCATGTCTGGCTTAGTGGCAAAAAACTGGGTCGTTTCACCTGCCTCAACCGCAGCCAAATCGACATCACCAGCAATCGGCGCATACAGCTTGTTCGTAGACGTAGGCGAAGACGCAATACGAATACGCGTGACGACATCAGCCTCCATGCGCATTTCCGTTGGCGCTTCCATTCGCTCAATCGAGACGACGCGGCCGTCACATGGCGCGACAACCGCAGAGTCTATTTCCGGCGGAGTGCGCTTGGACCTGCGCGCAGCCGCCAAGGCAACCAGCATTGCTGTGAAGCCGATCCAGAACAGAGGTGACCATAACCAGCCAAGCAAAATACCCACGAGTAAGGCACCGATTGCCGCCACCAATCCCTCAATGTCGAACCCTAAAGTCCACCACGGGGTTTTTGTGCTTTCAAGATCATCAGACATTTCGGCCAGTCTCCTTACTCACCTATGCCTCTAGCAGATTATCGTCAGATGCAAGAGCCGCAGATTTCGCTTGGCGCGCCCACATATCAGCATAGACACCCTCTTGACTGATCAACGCGTCATGCGTTCCGCGTTCGATCACCTGTCCTTCATCAAGAACAAGAATTTCATCCGCGGATTTCACCGTCGACAATCGGTGTGCCACCATCAGCGTCGTTCGTCCTTCAGCGGCCTCCTCAAGCGCATCTTGAACTGCAGCTTCCGTTGCAGAATCTAACGCTGACGTGGCCTCATCCAACACCAATATCGCCGGATCAGCGAGAATAACCCGCGCGATACCAACGCGCTGTTTTTCTCCACCCGACAATTTCAAGCCACGCTCACCCACACGCGTGTTCCAACCATGAGGCAGCCGCTCGACAAATTCCAGCAATTGAGCGCGCCGCGCTGCATCGTTCAACTCTTCATCGCTTGCATCCGGTTTTGCGTAGGCGATATTTGCGCGAATAGTATCGTTAAACAGCACCACATCTTGCGGCACGAGACCAAGAGATTGGCGCAACGATTCCTGCGACAAGTCTCGCACATTATGACCGTCCACGCGAACGCTCCCCCCCGCAACTTCGTAGAAGCGGAACAATAGCTTCAAGAGCGTCGACTTACCCGCGCCCGATGTGCCAACAAAAGCGATCTTCCGACCCGGCTCCAGTGTAAAACTCACATCCTTCACGCCGATCGACCTTCCCTCATGAGAGAAGGAGACATTCTCAAACTCCACACGCCCTTCGGCCTTCTCCAAAACCAGCGCATCCGCTTTATCGGCCACGTCCGCTTTCATAGCCAACAGGCCATACAGTTTTTCCAGATCGACAGCGCCCTGTTTAATCTCTCGCCATGCCCAACCCAAAATGTTCAACGGGGCATACAGCGACAACAGCATCAACATCACCGCCGTCATGTCACCGATCAGCATTTGCCCCTGGATAACATTCCACGCAGACAGCAGCATAACGGCGAGCAAACCACCATTCATCACCAGCGCCTGCACCGAATTGAGAACATACATGGAGCGCACAGCGTCCACATAGCGATCATTGTAAGCCTTCATCGCCGCACTGAAGCGTCCCGTCTCGCGGCGCTCCGCCGCAAAGGATTTGACGGTTTCAAAATTGGTGAGAATATCCACAGAGGTCGCCCGAAAGTGCGTATCCGCCTCGTTCATCCGTCGTCGCTGACGCACACGCCACTCCGTAATAATAACTGTGGCAATCACATAAAGAACGATCGTCACAACAGCGATCAGCGATAATTTGTAGTCGTATGCCACGCCAAGAGCGATGGACGCCAACATCAGGCGCACAAAAGTCGGGCCTATGTTGAAGGCAAGAAATCGGATCAAATAATCAATTGCGCCCGCCCCGCGTTCAATCACGCGGTTCAGCGCCCCTGTCCGCCGTGTCTGATGAAAGTTAAGTGACAATTGCTGCGCATGCCCAAATGCATCCACGCTAGCAATGCGTTGCGCCTCTTGGCTAACAGGCGAGAACAACCAATCGCGCACCTGCGGCAGCCCCGCCGCAAGAAATCGAATACCAATCCCAAACGTAAGCCATAACAACGCCGCACTGAATGATGGCAACACACCCGTCGCTGGCGCGGCCTGATTGATCGCATGACCGACCACGATCGGCGACACCACCTCAAGCACTGACGCTGCCAAGGTTAATAACACCGCCAAAATCATCACCGGTCTCCACCGGGTCATTTCAGGCCGAGCCAAGAGTTTTAAAATGCGCAGGATCGACTTTCCAAGTCCGCCATCGGCGCTCTCGATTGTGTCCTGATCAGTGGAAGCGTTTGCAAGATGTTTCATATGCACAATCATATGGGGACGTTCTCGCGCACGCGCTACACCCAATCGGTCACATTGGCGGCGTCGCTGCCCGATTACCCTAGATAACAACCGAAAAACACGCCATAGAATTGAAGATTAGAAATCTCAAGGATCGGTCTATTATGTCATCTATCAAGTCCGTCTGTGTCTATTGCGGTGCATCAAACGATGTCAGCCCAGGCTATATCGCCCTCGCCGAAGAGCTTGGCCGAGAGCTCGCGAAACGCGACATCCGTATGGTGTATGGCGGGGGGGGCGTTGGCCTCATGGGTGCGTGCGCGCGCGCAGCACATGAAAGTGCTGGCGAAGTACTCGGCATCATGCCCCGCTTCTTGCTGGAACAAGAACGCATCTTCGAAGACGTCGAGCACCGCATCGTCGATGACATGCACACGCGCAAGCAAATGATGTTTGACGAGTCAGACGCCTTCATCGTGCTGCCCGGCGGTATCGGAACGCTTGAAGAGGCTGTGGAAGTCTTATCCTGGGGCCGTTTGAGCCTTCATGCCAAGCCAATGGCCTTTCTTGATGAAGACGGCTTCTGGTCCCCCTTCTTCGAGCTGATGGATCACATCATTGATGGCAAGTTCACGCCAGAGAGCTTTCGCAACCTACTCGTGCACACCGATACGCCAGAGACGGCCATCCAAGCCCTTCAAGACAGAGCGATCGTGATTGATAAGTCGAACGACTAGAGCTTACGGTTATGGCGCGCTCTGAAAGCCGGGCGCGTCATCAACTGGCTTTTTGTTGAGGTCCATCCCCAGCAACAAAACAATAGCAGATGCGATAAAGATCGACGAATACGTCCCGATCAATACGCCCCAGATCAGCGCAAAGCTCATCCCACGCAGCACTGGTCCACCAAGGAAGAAGATGGCCAGCAAGGCAAGCAAAGTCGTGCCAGAGGTCAACAAAGTACGTGACAGCGTGCTGTTCAGCGCCAAATTGATGACATCCTTATCGGCCATCTTTTTATACCGGCGCTTCTCTTCACGCACACGGTCAAACACAACCACCGTATCGTTCATCGAATAACCAATAATCGTCAGCAACGCCGCAATCGTCGTCAGGTTAAATTCCATTTGCAAAAATGAGAACACACCCAACGTGATGAACACATCATGCGTCAAGGCTGCCACCGCGCCGACAGAGAACTGCCACTCAAACCGGAACCAAATGTAAATCAACATCAACACGAGCGCGACCGCCAACGCTGTAATACCTTTTTTGAACAATTCTCCAGAGACTTTTGGCCCTACAGAGTCGTTACGAAGGAACTGATCATCTGTGATTGCAAATGTCTCTTTCAACACTTGTACAACCATTTCATTCGTCGCGCCCGATGCCCGTTCGATTTGTTGTTCAGGCGTCAGGGCCTGAAAGGCCTCACCCAACATTTCTGCATCGGCTTCACCGAACTTGATAACAACGATAGAGCGCGCATCCGTTCCCACCGCGCTGTTCACGTCTGCGCTAATCGGCATAGCAGACCGAACGGCTTCAACGGTCACAGTGTCGGTTTCCTCAAGCTCCATGACCGTGCCGCCGGCGAAATCAACACCGAAATTCAATCCACGCGTCGTCAGGAAAAATGCAGAAGCCGCAATCAAGAACACTGAACACACCAGACCAATTGTCCGGAGGCTCATAAACTTCACTTCGGTTTTAGCAGGCCAAAATTTCAAAAGCATATGTCTGTCTCCCGGCGCCTATATGGCCAATTTCTTCGGGCGAATCGCCTTGAGGTACATGGAGGTGAACCAACGGGTCACCACGAAGGCCGTAAATACGGAGGTAACAATACCAATGGCCAGCGTGACGGCGAACCCTTTCACAGGCCCGGAGCCGAGCAAGTAAAGCACAATGGCAGCAATAAATGTCGTGATGTTAGCGTCCAAAATGGTCGAGAGCGCACGCTCATACCCGGCTTGAACGGCCGTCATGGGTGAGCGTCCATTTCGTTGCTCTTCACGAATACGCTCAAACACAAGCACGTTAGCGTCCACCGCCATACCAATCGTCAAAATGATACCGGCGATGCCTGGCAAAGTGAGCGTTGCGCCAAGACCAGACAATGCGCCCAGAATCAATACGATGTTGAAGGCGAGCGATCCGACGGCAAAGCTTCCCATCAAGCCATATGCGAGGATCATGAACACCGCCACAAGGATCAACCCGATAATGGAGGCCCGCGTACCGGCGCGAATGGAATCTTCCCCCAATGTCGCGCTGACCGTCCTTTGATCGAGGAATTGCACTTTAGCTGGCATTTCACCCGCCTCAATAATCGCAGCCAAATCCTGCGCCTCAGTGATCGTGAAATCACCCGTAATCTGCACGCTGCCGCCCGGAATAGGTTCATTGATATTCGGCGCTGACATGATCGTGCCGTCCAAGACGATGGCAAACCGCTTGCCGCTATTCTTCAGTGTCGTGTCATAGAATTTACGTGCGCCGGATGAGTTAAGTCGGAAATCGATCTTCGGGCGATTGCTTTCATCATTGCCTTGAGACGCTGTTGCGATATCGGATCCGAAAATCTCTGGAATATCCCGCACAAGCAAATCCCCGACACCGGGGCCTGACAAAAGACTATAGCCCGGCTTCGCTACGCCGCGCTGGGCCTGCTCGATCTCGATTGGGCTGGATTCCACGAGGTTGAAAGTCATCTTGCCATCCCGGCTCAGCAGATCTTTCAGGCGCTGTGGGTCAGCCTCGCCCGGCGCCTCCAGAATAATCCGGCTCACGCCCTGCGGGGTAATCGACACTTCGCTTACACCGTCTGGATCAACACGGCGACGCACAATCGTCATTGTCTTGCCGAGGGCGTCTTTCATCATCGCTTCGTTGCCTGCACTTGGCACCGAAATGCGAACCATGTTCCGCCCTGCCTCATCGATCTCAAACATTTTCGCGCCGCCAATCGCGCCTTGCAGCGCCGGATTGACCTTACGAATGCGTTCTATCGCTTCATCAACAGGGAAATCACCATTCTCGTCAGCCTTCGTCATTTCAACAAACAAAGCGCCATCGCGAACTTTAGACAAATGACCAATACGCTTCTTGTCGCCAGAACGCCCCAATGCCGTGCGCACATCAATCGCGAACACTTCTAACCGATTTGCAGCAACTTCTGCTTCGTCGATCTCCATCATCAGATAGACACCGCCTTGAAGGTCCAATCCCAAATTCACGCCCTTTTTCGGCACGAACCCCGGCGCGCCAGACATGTCCACGACACTCGGCAACGCCATCACGACACCCCAAAGCAGCGTTCCTAAGATCAACAAAATCTTCCAAGCCGGAAATTGAAGCATCAGAATATCCCTATCAGTGACGCGCGCTAAGGCGTCGCCAACACATTACTAGTCGTTGGCTGCAACCGGTTGATCTTTACCGCGCACTTCCATGACCATGCCTTTAACGAGACGCACACGCATGTTTTCTCCGAGATCAACAGTGATCTCAGTGTCGGCCACTTTGTGAACCTTTCCGACCAAACCACCGGAAGACACAATCGTGTCACCCTTTTTGATGTTCTCAACCATTAACTTGTGCTTCTTGGCGCGCTGGCTTTGTGGGCGAATAATCAAGAAATAGAAGATCAAAATCAGCGGAACAAAGAAAACCAACTGCCCAATCAAGCTCGGTGAACCGGCACCTGCAGCTGTCGCAGACGCTGGCAAAGCCGCGATCGCACCGACACTTCCCAACACAGCAATTTTGTTCATCATCCGCCCAACTCCCTTAAATCCGTTTTCACTGGCCGAATCTCTCCCGGCAATCAGCATGTCTGAAGCTTGCCCGTATATCTGTGGCCGGGTCGCTTGGCAAACAAGGGACGCAGACATTTAAAGCGCAGCCGCCTTGCCGATCGACAATTGTGGCAAGCTTTCAATCTCCGTCACACGTTCACGTTCGCCATCTATCGTCACCTTTACGAGATCTGTCCCGGTTTCACCCGACATGGGCGCAAGCACAAACCCACTCGGCGTTAGCTGTGACAACAAGATTTCGGGCACGTCCTTCACCTGCCCCGTCAACAAAATACGACTAAACGGCCCTCGCTCTGGCCAGCCAAGCAATCCGTCCTCATGGCGCACAGTTAAATTCGGCAACGCCAGATCGATAATCTTCTGTCGAACATGCTCTGCAAGGCGGCGATAACGCTCGACCCCAAACACATCAGCCGCCAACTGCGCGATCAGCGTCGCGGTATATCCGCTACCCAAGCCGACAACCAACACACGGTGTTGGCGCGCCGGGCGCAGCTCCAACGCCTGTACCAAGTGGCCTGTAACCGCTGGTTTTGGCACAATTTGCCCACACGCAATCGGCAAAACGCAGTCATCAAAGGCCATTCGGGCCAGTCCGGGATCATCAACAAATGCGCCCCGATCAATCGTTTCCATCGCCTTGAGCACGCCATCATCGGTCACCCCTTCCTGACGAAGGTGCAGCACGAGCCGAGCGGCACGAAACGGATCTGCGATTAAGTCTGCCATGTCTCGCATAGCTTTTGCAGGAACGCGTCATGCGTCAAGTCCACATGCAGAGGTGAAATAGAGACAAAGCCCTCATAAATCGCCCGCAAGTCAGTTCCCTCGGGCGGTTTGGACAGTGTCCCTTTATAGCCGATCCAGAAATAATCATTCCCGCGTAAATCCTCCCGGCGGTCCGTGTGGATAATCGCCTCATCGCGGAAGCCCTGCCGCGTGATCTGAATGCCTGCCACGTCTTCGGGCTCACAATCAGGGAAGTTCACATTCATAATCACATCATCAGGCCAGCCCAGATCCAGCAGTGGTTTGATCGCCTTTGCCCCCCACGCCTCTGCGGTTTCCCATGGCAACGATCCGCGACCTCGAAAATTCTTCGATTGGCTCAACGCGATAGACCGCACGCCCATCTGCATACCAAACATCGCCGCGGCCACAGTGCCCGAAAAGCTCGTATCCTCAGCAATGTTCTGCCCATTATTTACGCCCGACAAAACCAGATCAGGCTTTTCCGGCATCAAATCGTGCAAGCCCAGCAACACGCAGTCTGTCGGTGTCCCACTCACAGCAAATGTTCGCTCGGCTACCTCGCGCACACGCACAGGCTCGGTCAGTGACACAGCGCGACCTTTGCCTGATTGCTCGACCTCGGGCGCAACGATCCACAGCTCGTCGCCGATCTCTTTAGCAATATTCTCCAGCACACGCAGTCCCGGCGCGTTTATGCCATCATCATTGGTCAGCAGAATGCGCATTGCCAACTCCTTGTCAGTCTAAATTTCGGCACAGCTTAATCAGCGCGGATCACGTCCAGCCCGCCCATATATGGGCGCAAGGCTTCGGGCACAGTGATTGAACCATCCTCGTTCTGATAATTCTCCAACACCGCTACAAGCGTACGCCCGACGGCGAGACCAGAACCATTCAGCGTGTGCACAAATTCGGGCTTGGATTTCTTGCCCTCGACATCTGCGGGGCGATACCGCGCATTCATCCGGCGCGCTTGAAAATCCCCGCAATAAGAGCAAGAGCTAATCTCACGATACGTATTCTGGCTCGGCAACCAAACTTCGAGATCATAGGTCTTGCGCGCGCCCGCGCCCATATCACCTGCGCACAGCAACATCCGGCGGAATGGCAGATCCAACCGCTTCAACACCGCCTCGGCACATTCGGTCATCCGTTCCAGCTCCGCCAGCCCATCTTCCTCATTGGCCACCACAGACACCATCTCGACCTTGTTGAACTGGTGCAGACGGATCATGCCTTTCGTGTCGCGCCCCGCACTGCCCGCTTCCGAGCGGAAACAGGGCGTGTGTGCCGTAAACCGGCGCGGCAGATAGTCGGCTTCGATAATCGTCTCCCGCACAATATTCGTGAGCGGAACTTCCGCTGTCGGGATCAGCCAATGATCCACCGTTGTTTTGAACAGGTCTTCGCTGAACTTCGGCAACTGCCCTGTGCCGAATAGCGCATCATCCTTCACCAAAAACGGTGGCGAACACTCCGTATACCCGTGTTCTCCCGTTTGGATGTCGAGCATCATATTCGCCAGCGCCCGCTCCAGTCGCGAGAGCTTGCCAGACAGCAACACAAACCGCGCGCCACTCATTTTGGCAGCAGTCTCAAAATCCATCATGCCCAGCGCTTCGCCCAAATCCGCATGATCCTTCGGCGCGTCTATCGGCTTGATCTCGCCCCAACGAGACTGCTCAACATTGCTATCCTCATCATCGCCCAGCGGCACTTCGGCCAGTGGCAAGTTCGGCAAGCCCAGCAAAATATCATCCAGCGCCTCGCGGGCGGCCGCTTCTTGTTCTCCTGCGGATTCGATCGTCTCTTTGGCCTCCGCCACAACAGCCCGCAAGCGCTCAAACTCCGCATCATCACCAGATGCCTTCGCCTTGCCGATCAGCTTGGAGTTTTCGTTACGCGCTTTTTCGGCGTTTTGCTTATCTGTGCTGGCCAAGCGATACACCCGATCATGCGCCAGTATCTCGTCAACGCAGTCGCCAAGGCCCGACTTCTTCCGGTTCCACGCCGCGCGGAAGTCTTCAGGATTGTCTCGGATGGCACGAATATCAAACATGGCAGGCAGCCCTTTGGAGTTAGCGTATGCCTAGCCTGTAATACTGACCGGCGCGTCCGTCCACTGTGCGCGTGGTGTTGTCTCTTTTACCTTAGCGGCCGCTTTCACCTCTGCGGCAGGAACACGGAAAATCACCTGCGTCCCACGACCCTTCATTTTGCGCACATCAATTCGGCTATCAACCTTCGCAAGCCGATGCATCATCGTTTGATAATTGCGCAGACCCATCCACGCTTTCTGGCCTTTCAGCGGCATCGGAGTGAAACCGTCAACCTGCTCAAGCGCGCGTGATATTTTCGCCTTGCTCAAAGGCTGATCTGGCGTGCGTTCGCCAAGCTCCACAACAACGGCAGCAGCACGTCGAAGCTGAATATCCGTTTTGCTCACCCCGCCTTTTTGCTCATCGACGGCATCACGCATTTTCCGCGTGAGAGGCGATCGTCGCTCTTTCGCAAAATCAAGCGCCGCAATCTTAACGTCGGGGCGCCGAAGACTATACCATTTGCGTTTCGCCGGCTCATATTCACATGCCGCTTTCAATGCGCCCATATGAATGACATCATCAGCATGTTCACTATACAGGCGATGTGTCGGGTCAGTTTCCTTACCAGCCGAAACAACGCGCAAGCCAGACTGCTGCAATCGATTAACGACGGGCACAAAATCAGAATCAGTTGTGATGATGATAACCTCATCAAGACCACGAAACTCTCCTGCCATCTGAATCGCGTCCATCGTCATCACAATGTCCGCAGAGCTTTTGCCCGCCGCCGTTTTATTCTTTGCAAACGCGCGGCAGTTAAATGTTTCAAACCCTGCCTCTTGAAAGGTTTTACGATGCACGTCGAACTGCAGGTTCCAATAAACTCGCTTCGTGACGAATTGCCGTCGCGCCTGTTTCGGGGAGAAAGCGCCATCTTCCAGCCACTTGGTCCATTGCACAACGCCATCGACAAAGGGCTTTCCCACTGCAGCGAAAATATTATCAAAATCTACAATCAGCGCACTCTTCACGCGAGCCACAGCACACTCCCCAGAGGTATTCTACCTCATCCACATCAAGTCCCAGAAACCCATGTTTCAACAAGACGGAGTAATAATCAATCCTAGAATGACTGCTAATCCCGCAATACTTGCAGTTATTCCGCTTCCATCTCATCTGCTTTCTTCTCGATCATTTTCACGCAAAAAATCGAAATCTCATACAGCAAATAGACCGGCCCCGTCAGTAAGATTTGGGAAATCACATCCGGCGGCGTAAAAACAGCAGCAAACGCCAGAATGCCAACAAGCGCATACTTCCGGCCCTTACCCAGCGCGCTTGATGTTACAATTCCAACCTTGCCCAATAAAGTCAAAACAATGGGCAGCTGAAACGACAAACCGAAGGCCAGCATGATGGCCATCATCAAGGAAAGATATTCAGACACACGCGGCAACATCTCGGTCGACGCGATGTCGCTCTCGACCAGCTCCTGACCGAATGCAAACCGCGCCAGCATCGGAATCATCACGTAATAAACAAAAGCGGCCCCAATCGCGAACAGCAGCGGCGCGATCACCAAATATGGCCAGAAAGCCCCGCGCTCATTCTTATACAGGCCGGGAGAAACAAATGCGTATAGCTGCCAGGCAATGGCCGGAAAGGCTAAAAATATACCCGCAAAAAGTGACAGTTTCAGTTTGGCAAAAAAGAATTCCATCGGCCCGGTAAAGATAACCTGCAGCTTTGTGCCCCTCATATCTTCAGCAACATGGGCAAATGGCGTCAGCATAAATTCATATATTTGCTGTGCAAAAAAGAAGCAGACAATCGTCGCGATCATCAATGCTGCAATCGATTTGATCAAACGCGCGCGTAACTCAGTCAGATGGGACAATAGCGGCGCGCTGCTTGTCTCCACTTCATCAAGAATCTCGGGCTGTTCCGTTTCCGGCGGTGTCTCGGTCACGCGGTCGTGTCCCCAGACTGGTTCATAACCGCATTGTTGATGTCATTTTCAACTTTCGCCAAATCATCCGAGGCGGCCTTCATTGCATTAGACAGCTTCATATCCTCGATTTCCTTGCGCAATTCGTCCAGCTCTGTCTGACGCGCCATGTCATCAAACGCAGACTGGAATTCACGCGCCATCGCCCGCCCTTTTCCGACGAATTGACCGATTCTCCGCATCATCATTGGCAGGTCTTTCGGACCGACAATGATCAATGCCGCCAGACCAATTATGAGCATTTCGGGTAAACCAATACCGGGCAGCATCAACGCGCCCTCCTATTGCATCAGATCAGGACGACGTCTTTGTTTCATCCTTAGCGGGTGTCACGTTCACCATATCGTCCGCTTCGACAGACTTTGCCTCGGCCTCTTCGTCGCTTAACCCCTTGCGGAAGGCGCCGATACCTTTGGCCATATCGCCCATAATTGATGAAATCCGGCCACGGCCACCAAACAGCAGCAACGCTACAACCACGACAATCAACAACTGAATCCAACTAGGGGACATAAGCTCTCTCCAAATTTTATTGTGTTATAGGCCCGCAGCGCGACTGGAACAATGGGGCGAAGCTGTTAAAGGACATTCATGCGTATTGCGACTTGGAATGTAAATTCGATCAAAGCCCGCCTCCCAATGGTGCTTTCTGTGTTGGAAGAGATCAACTGCGACGTGATCTGCCTGCAGGAAATCAAATGTGAGACAGATGCTTTCCCCTATATGGAGCTAGAAGAAGCCGGGTGGAATTGCGCTGTTCATGGTCAGAAGTCCTATCACGGCGTTGCATTGTTATCTAAGCATCCCATTGAAGATGTAGAAAAAAATCTTCCCACTATGGAAGACGATCAAGCCCGCTACATCGAAGCGCTGATCTTGTGCGATACTCCTATCCGCGTCGGCGGATTATACTTGCCCAATGGCAACCCTGCCCCCGGTCAAAAATACGATTATAAACTGGAATGGATGGACGCGTTAGAGCGTCACGCCGCTCAATTGCTCTCTCAAGAAGAGGCATTTGTCCTGTGCGGTGACTACAACACCATCCCAACCGCAGAAGATAGCTGGGACGAATCGGTCTGGGCCAATGATGCACTCGCATTACCAGAGACTCGCCAAGCCTTCTCTCGCCTCAAAAACCTCGGCCTGACCGAAGCGTTTGACGTCACAGATGGCAGATCACATCAATATACATTCTGGGATTACCAAGGCGGAGCATTCCAGAAGGATCACGGCATCCGAATCGACCACATTCTTTGCTCACCACTCGCGGCTGACCGGCTGGAAAGCATCGAAATTTTCCGCAAAGCCCGCACACTGGAAAAACCATCAGATCATGTGCCGGTCATCGGTGTCTTCTCAGACTAAACGCGCGTTATTTCTTTGAGGTCACACAACGCGTATTAAACAGCGCAACATCCTTGTTGAACACTTCGAGATCAGCCTGAAGCGCGGTTTCCACTTTCAGCAATTCCGTTTTCGCCTGCGTGTAGGATACCTCTGCGTCATCAGCCCGCTGAGCATGCTCAGCCGACACCATGCGGTGCACTTCAACGTCATCCCAAGCCACACCAAGGGTCTCAACCTGCTCGGCCAAGGCATCGCGCGTCTCAGTGGCGGTTTTTATCTCAACCTGTTGGGCAGGTAACGCCTTTCCAAGCGCCTTACACCGGGCCATTTCCTTTGCCGACATGGCCTGCGCAGAACCAGTTGAGCCGAGTCCTACGACTAAAAGTGCGATCAAATAACGTCTCATATTCAAACCCTAAGCAATCAATCTGACCTTAATGTGACAAATTTCTGCTGAAAGAAAGCTGAACGCAACGTACTCATTTCCGCCTTAATTGCCGCGCTCTTCTTCCTCGCGATTTCGACCGTCAGTGATTGAATCCATGAGATTGAACACGGCCACTAAATCATCAATTAGCTCCCGCACTAAAAACGGATCATCCAGTGGTTTTTTCATGCTGGCTGGCGCGAACAAATCGCCGCCTTGCACGGTCACCAGCACCTCGCCTTCCGAAAAGCAACACTTCAACTTACCGCCATGAAACGTCTCCTCCAGATCGACCAGCTTCTGCATAAAATCTGGCGTCAGCAAAAAACGGCTTTCGACTTGGTCTGTGGTGTACACGTCGAAAATCTTTTCAAAATGCGGATCTTCCAGCGCCGCCCGCTTCATGCCCTTTCCACCACCGAAACGCCGAAAAAACCCAGCATCCCGCGTTATCAGGGTGCGCCCGAAAAACCGCTTCCCGAACTCCATCCGCAGACACTGGCCGCCAAAAACTTTTTCATAGCGGGTGCGGCCCTTACTGTCTGACCTGCGTCGCTCAAGCCTTGCTTCAAACAACTCAAAGCGAGCGTTCCCATGCTGGCCTGTCAGCAAATCTTCAAACTCTTCGCGATCATATTTAGGCACAAGGCTCAACGCGCGATATCGGTCGATTGCCCCTGGCCTTGAGGGGTGCGGTGTAAATCCAATGCCAAATTGCTGCGTCACCGCACTGACGATCAGCGTCTTCGTATCTTGCCCCAACGCCCTGAGATCTTTCATGTAATAGTTATAGACGCCAAGACCTATGAGGACAGGCGGTACAACGAGAAACAAAATCGGTATTCGCATCATCGTCGCGGCAACTGCGCCCACCACCGCAAGCCCCCCGAACAGCAAACCCAATTTTGCACCTCGATTGCCTTTTTCGACCGCTGCGAGGCGCTCATACTCACGCTCCATTAGAAGCGGACGAATATCCCGAACATAGACCTCTCCGAGATTGGAAAATGCCTCTGGGAGACCTGAAAAGGCACCTTCCACCGCGTCTTCGCCATTCCAGCCTGCCAAATTCCTTACCTCACGCTCCGCGCTCTGAGAGCGACATTGTCTTCGTTGGGCAAACTGCCACGCCACGACCCAGTTCACCAAGACCTGAGACACAAAAAAGAGGCAACCGAACCCGGCTGCCCCTCATCTATTCCTATGGCAACAATGCCCGTTTACGTTAAGTCGGCCCTATCAGGCACCGCCCTCGATCAAGCGATCATATTGCAAAATTTCGATGTTGCCCTTGTGAAGCGCGATGCTCTTATCTGCCTCAAGCTTTTTCAAAATCTGATTGACATAAACAGTGGTTACGCCAGCCGCATCAGCAAGATCAACCTGGCGGATCGGAATCGTCGCCTTCAAACCATCTTGCGAAAGACCAACCTGCTCAGCCAAACGTCCGAGCAAATAACGCACGCGCAAATTGCCCTGACGGCACCCAATATTGACGAGGTTGTCATACGCCCTGCGCAAGCGCTCATTTGTAAAATTAGCAAGCTGTTCGGTTGCGTTTGCATCTTCATTTACAGAGCGTCTGAAACTCGACGCAGATAGCATGTAGCAAACAGTATCTGCCAAAACCTCGACGGAAAGCTCGCACCCGGCTCCACCTTCACTTGAAGGCATCAACACTGCGCCCGGTGATTCAAAATCCAACACCTGACGTTTTCCGCTAGAGCACAAGCTCGTCAGCGCAACAAAACCACTCTCAATGTAATAAACGCGGTCTGACCGCGTATCTGTTCGGATGATATGCTCTCCACGCTTATGACGGGTAACAATTCCATCGCGTTTGAGAATATCTCTAAGTGCCATGTTCGGCACGGTCTCGCCTACCTGCGTATTATCAATCGCAAGTCTTGGCATTCTGAGTTCACTTCCAGTCAACATGGTCCCCACCCTGTTTCGGAGTTCATTAACATGGGCATCACAAGCAACACCCGCTCATATTCTAATTTTACTACTGTCCCTAGAACGCTCCCCAGCGCCTAAATAGTAAGAGGACGATACTACATCTCCGCCCATTGGAGAACCGGAACGCCAACTATTAACGATTAGTTAATCATGTAGTTGAATCAAATATTTAAGTAAAGCCAGCCCAAAAAAGCGTGGATTAGTCCAAATCATCCAATCTTGCCCGAGCTGCCTGCAACTTCTCGGCACTCACTTTGAAATCTGCAAGACGCTTTTTTTGTTCCTCAACCACTTCTGGTGGGGCCTTTGCGACGAACTGCTGATTGGAAAGTCGCCCATCCAAGCCACCAATTTCCTTTTGCATATCTACGATACGTTTATCCAACCGCGCTTTCTCTTCAGCGATATCAATAAACTCAGCAATGCTCAGCGAAAGGGACGTCTCTCCCATCACCGTGCTCACCGCGCCTTTCGGGGCTTGGTCCTTCAATTCGAGTTCCGCCAAACGTGCGAGGCGTTTGAGAATATCTTTATGCACATCGGCCCTGCGTGCCGTCTCATCGGTCGCCCCGATCAGCGCCATGGGCACTTTTGCGCCCGCCGGCACGCCAAGGTCAGCGCGGACGCTGCGTACCTCAGAGATCAGGCCGATAATCCACTCAATCTCTTCTGCGGCTTTCGCATCGTGGAACAACTCGCCCGGCTTGCCCGGCCATTGCGTCAACATCAGGAACCCTTCAGCGTCCTTACGCCCCGGCGCGCGGCTTTCCCACAGCTCCTCGGTCACAAATGGCATGAAAGGATGCAACAGCTTCAAAGTCTCATCCAGCACATAGCCGCACACATCACGAGTTTCCGCCTTAACGGCCTCGTCATCGCCGCTAAGCATCGGCTTGGACAGCTCCAAATACCAGTCACACACAATGTTCCAGACGAATTTATACAAGCCGCCCGCTGCATCATTAAACCGAAACTCTTCCAGCGCCTTGGTTACATCCGCACCCGCAGCATCCAGCTCACCGAGTATCCAGCGGTTCACAGGATTGCTCACTGCGTCAGGATCGACGCTGCCCGGCGCACCGCATTCATTCATCTCGGCAAACCGCATTGCGTTCCACAACTTGGTGGAAAAGTTCCGGCTGCCTTCAACGGCCTGAACAGACAGGCGAATATTGCGTCCCTGCCCGGCGAGTCTAGCCAACGTAAAGCGTAGTGCATCGGCGCCGAACGCATCGAACCCGTCCGGATAGGCTTTGCGGGTATCTTTCTCGATCTGCGGTGCCTTCTCAGGGTCTTTCAATCCGTGCACGCGCTTTTTAACCAACTCATCTCCGCTCACCCCTTGGATGAGATCAAGCGGGTCAATCGTGTTGCCGACCGATTTCGACATTTTCTTGCCATTCTCGTCGAGCACCAG
>JBOEGK010000051.1:0-44739 GCA_050633385.1 Hyphomonas sp. | reverse complement strand
AAAAGGCTTGAAATCCCTGTCAGAATAGGCTTTAAGCCCGCCTTCACAGAAGAGACGCGGTCTTTCACCCGGAATGAGCCGGGCACCGAAAGGGCCATCGCTTGATCAGTTTCCCGCTATCAGGCGCCGCATCTCTCAATTTTGGGACTAAAAACATGGCTTTATATGAGCACGTCGTGATTACACGGCCTGACATTTCGCCGGCACAGGTCGATACATTTATCGAAGAACTGACCGGTTTTTTGAAAGAAAGCGGCGCCACAATCGGTAAAACCGAATATTGGGGCCTTCGCAATCTCGCCTATCCAATCAACAAACAGCGCAAGGGTCACTACTCCCTTATCAACGTTGATGGTCCATCTGCTGCACTCCAAGAGCTTGAGCGCCGCCACCGGATCTCTGACGATGTCATGCGCTTCATGACCATCCGCGTAGACGAATTGAATGACGAGCCGTCACCAATTCTGTCACGTAAAGAACGTCGCCCACGCGACTAGGAGGGATATTAGATATGGCTCAGAAACTGAACATTACGAACATTCCTGCGCGCCGCCCGTTTGGCCGTCGCCGCAAGGTCGATCCATTCACCGGCGATAATGCGCAGGTGATTGACTATAAAGACGTAAAACTGCTCCAGCGTTACATCTCTGAAAAAGGGAAAATCGTGCCGAGCCGGATTACGGCTGTAAACCTCAAGAACCAACGCAAGCTGGCTCAGGCGATTAAACGCGCCCGTATGCTCGCTCTGCTGCCGTTCGAAGTTAAGTAAGGGAGACACGTCACATGCAAGTCATCCTTCTTGAACGCGTAGAGCGCCTTGGCGGAATTGGTGACGAAGTCACCGTGAAGAACGGCTTCGCCCGTAACTTCCTCATTCCTCAGGGAAAAGCCCTTCTCGCAAACGCAAAAAACCGCACACGGTTTGAAGCCGAGCGCGAAGCGATTGAGCAGCGCAACGCCGCAGCCCGCGACGCAGCACAAAGCGAAGCCGACAAGCTCGACGGAAAAGTCTTCGTACTTATCCGCCAAGCTGGTGACACTGGTCAGCTCTTTGGCTCCGTTACCGCGCGCGACATCGCAGAAGCAGCTGATGAAGCTGGTTTCAAAGTCGCTCGCTCCGGTGTGCGTCTCGACCAGCCGATCAAATCCATCGGCATTTACGACATCGCAATCCGTCTGCACGCGGAAGTGTCTATTTCAGTTCAGGCAAACGTTGCCCGCTCTGAGGAAGAAGCTGAACGTCAGGCCAAGGGCGAAGATGTTGTTGCGGCCCTACAGGCTGAAACACTGGCGCAAGCTTCCGAGCAAGCCAGCGAAATGGCTGAAGCTGCCGCTGAGCTGCAAGACGAAAATGGCGGACCGGGCGAAGACGAATAGGTCTTCACTCAACCAACCGATCCTATCCGAAGGCCGCGTGAGATTAGACCTCGCGCGGCCTTTTTGCATGCCCGGGCAGGAACATCCGGTAAACGCCATGCAAAAGAAAACCGGATTATGCACAGACAGTGTGAAACCTGTGAGGAGCTGCTAAAACGCCTGGCAGGCGTCTCCCCAAAATTAACCTTTTGGAGTATGGTCAATCCATGGCCCTAGATTCAGCAAACCCGACCTCGCAAATCGTTCCTCCCAACAACCTGTCGGCAGAGTCCGCAGTGTTGGGCGCAATCCTGTTTGATAACAATGCATATCAGCGCGTGGCGGATATTTTGCGCCCGTCAGACTTCTACGCTCCAGCCCATCAGGAAGTCTACGAAGTCGCCTCCACTATGATTCAACAGGGTCGCGTCGCTGATGGCGTCACGCTACGCGAACATTTCGAAAAGGCCGAACAGCTCACCGAGATCGGCGGCGCGCAATATCTGGAACAACTCCTCGACAGCGCTGCCTTCGGCCCTGAAGTGCAAGACTATGCCCGCATGATCCGTGACCTCGCCATGCGGCGAGATCTGGTCGGCATTGGTGGGGAGTTGCAAGGCCGCGCCCTCGCACCCGCACCAGATGAAAACGGCGAACGCCAAATCGAATTGGCAGAGCGCCGCCTGTTTGATCTGGCCGAACGCGGATCATCCGGACGCGGATTTTCTAGCTTCTCCGAAGCGCTAACTGAATCCCTCAAAATGGCCGAAGCGGCCTTTAAACGCGAAGGCAAGATTGCCGGTATCCCGACAATGCTACGCGATCTTGATGACAAGCTCGGCGGCCTGCACCGGTCTGACCTGCTCATCCTCGCGGGCCGTCCCTCTATGGGCAAAACCTCACTGGCAACAAACATCGCCTACAATGCCGCCGCAGCCCACCGCGCCGAACTGCAAGACGACGGCTCTCGCAAAACCGTAGACGGCGCAATCGTCGCCTTCTTCTCGCTAGAGATGTCGAACGAACAGCTCGCGACACGTATTCTGGCAGAGCGCACAGGCATCACCACCCACCGCATCCGTCAGGGAGACCTCGAAAAAGGCGACTTCGAACGCCTCCGCGAAGCCACTGAAGAATTGCAAAACCTGCCGCTCTATATTGACGATACAGGCGGCATCTCGATCAGCCAGTTGGCGGCACGCGCCCGCCGCCTCCAGCGCTCCACCGGCCTCGACATGATCGTGATCGACTATCTACAGCTCATCACCGTTTCAAACAGCGGCCAAGCCAACCGCGTGCAGGAAGTGACGCAAATCACCACCAGCCTCAAAGCGCTGGCCAAGGATTTGAACGTCCCCATCATCGCCCTGTCACAGCTCTCCCGTGCAGTTGAACAGCGCGACGATAAACGCCCGCAATTGTCAGACCTCAGAGAATCCGGCTCCATCGAACAAGATGCTGATGTCGTCATGTTCGTGTACCGCGAAGAATATTACCTCGCCCGCTCAGAACCCGGCGCAGACCCAAGTGACCCGGCCTCTAACGAAAAATGGACAGCGTGGCGTGCCCGCATGGACCAAATTTACGGCGTTGCAGAAGTGATTATCGGCAAGCAACGTCACGGCCCCATCGGCAAGGTCGACCTCGCCTTCGACTCAAACATCACCCGCTTCGGCAACCTCGACCGCGAGATCGAGCAAATCGACTATGAATAATCTGCCCGCTCAATCCATATCTGGATGCCGCAGACAAATAATCTTAGAAGACTAAATCATTTACAAAAACAAGCGACTAGCGCCGATTCAATCGTTGCCAAGCCGCGTCCCCCATCACGTTCCACTCCCACGTCCCCGATGAAACTGTCGCTGACGTGCAGGTGTAACAAAAGAATGGTCCGGACAAGGCGGGAGTTCCATCGTGCGGCGTAAGGGTCAACGTATAACTCGCAAAGTCATATTCCCAATTGCCCAACATACGCGCCCCCTGCGCGGCCTCCCCAGACCCGATCACATCACTCAGGCTGAGATAACGCTCCCGATCAATTGAAAATGTTCCGTCTACTAATAAATCTAGATATTCAGTTACTCTCTCCGGTTCATCACCATCTTGCTCAACCGCGCTATCTTCAGTGAGCGGCATACCTTCCAATCTATCATAACGCCCTACAATTTCGTCAGAACTGAGCGGATGAATGAAAGGAAACTTTTCATCGCCATCGAGCAATTCTCGCTCTTCGCTAAACGTCATTCCAGCGCGGCGTCCGTTTGGTAAGGTCACGATAACCCCGCCCCGCGTCGCCCGCCACGTCCCCAAAACCTCTCGCGTGGCTTGCTCGTCAAAATCAGGCTTACGAAAATTGTTCGGAAATCCGGTAAACACAACATTGCCCGGCAAAAAGGCATACATTGTCAACTCACGCGCCTTTCGCTGAGACGCCTCCTGCCTCAAATATAGTTTCGCTTGCAGGCCGCGCAAATATCCCGCCTCCACTGCATCAGCCGGGTTTGTTGAGGGACGCGATTTAATCGTCGGTTTTATTTTTCGCGCGTCAAACTGGAGCGTATCTATTATCTGTCCTGCGACCTCAAACTTGCTTTGCGCGTCGGTTAAATTCAGCGCAGATATTTCAACGGCCACCAAAGTATTCCCCTGTGGCAACATCATCAGCACAGCCGCATCACGCCCGCCATAGGCGCTGGCTTCAGACTCTGTGTACGCCGTAATGACAGTAAGATCATCCACGCCGTCAATATCGTGTTTGGTTCGCTCTACTAATTCTATAGGGGCGCCTTTGGCCTGCGCCGCGTTACGTGACCAAACCTCATAGAACGCATCTAAATTTCCGGCAAAGGGCTCATGTACGATCACATACGGCCCCTCCGCCCCAACCGGCTCTGACCGCCCCTCATAAACATAGCATCGGGCCGGGCAGTGGTGAGAAATCTGAGAGGGTTTCAACGCATAAGGCACAGTCCACCGCGCGCCCTCAAACTCATCCGCCGCACACGGCAGAACAAGGGTCAGCAGCACCGCACTCAACACAAAATTTCTCTGCTTCAGCATGGCACATCCTCTCAAGGCAAAAAAATACGCGCATTCACCTGTCTGGCAAGTGAACACGCGTTAAATTCATCGCAACTGAATGTGTGCCTACAAATCGCTCAACCATTGCAACAGCAATCGGCTCACCTCTTCGGGGGCCTCTTGCTGCGTCCAGTGACCAATACCGTCCAGCATATGAATGCCTTTCACGTCAGCCAGCGCACTCGCCAGAATCTGGTCTACAGGCTTTGGCATCATCTTGATCACCAGATCCTTCGTTCCCCCAATAAACAGGCTGGGTTGCTGAATGATCGGATTGGTCGGATGCGCTTTGAGATAAGCATGATCGCGGTGCCAGTTTCGATACCGGTTCAGTGGGCCACGAAAGCCCGATGTCGCAAACTCTTTGGCATAGTAAGCAACATCTTCCTCGCTAAGCCATGGCAACGGCATGTCGGGTTCAGGCAGGCGATGCAACAAAGTATCGCCATGCTTTTTGTCATTCGGCCAGCTGCCGATCGGCGCATCACCAGAATTGGAGTAATAGAATTTGCGGATCGTCTCCGCCGTGTCCGCTTCCAGTTCTTTCTCAGCAACGCCCTCATCTTGGAAATAGATTTGGTAAAAGAACAGATCGCGTTCAGTGAACAGCTTGCGCATCACATCAATGAACACCACTTCGCCCGGCGGCTGATAGGGAACAGACAGCCCCGCAACAGCCCGGAAAATATCCGGGTACAACCGCGCCGTGTTCCACGCCAAGGGCGCACCCCAATCATGCCCAACGATAACCGCCGTGCCGTCAGGCGACAGCGCCTTAGCGAGACCAGCAAAGTCAGCGGTGATCTGCTCCATCGAATAATCTTCAATGGCCGGCGGTTTATCTGAGCCGCCATAACCACGCACATCGGGCGCAGCCACCTTATAACCGGCTGCTGCCAGCGCATCGATCTGATGACGCCACGAATACCAACTCTCTGGAAAACCGTGGATGAGGAGCACAAGCGGCCCCTCACCCTTCACCGCGACCCGCAGCTTAATTCCGTTGGTTTCAATAAACTGAAACTCAGACATTAAGTCCCGTCTCCCCCGATCCATTTGAATTCATTCTCGTCCCACCAAGGGAAGAATTGAGGCATCCCATCGGAGACTTTCACAGGGTACACAGGATCGCGTTTTTCAAGGAAGCTCATCACGCCCTCTTTAGCATCTGCCGTTTTACCACGTGAATAAATCGCAGCAGAATCAACAATATGCGCTTCCATAGGATGCGATGCACCAAGCATCCGCCACATCATGTGACGGGTCAGCGTTGTCGAAACCGCAGCCGTATTATCAGCGATCTCACGCGCAATACCCTTCGCAGCATCGAGCAATTCTTCCTTCGGGTGGAGAGAGCGAACCAACCCCCCATCCAGCGCTTCCTGCGCCGGGAAGACACGGCCTGTGTAACACCACTCAAGCGCTTGAGAAATGCCAACAAGGCGCGGCAAGAAATAGCTGGAACATGCCTCAGGGTTGATACCCCTACGGTTAAACACAAAGCCGAAGCGCGCGTGATCCGCTGCAATACGAATATCCATCGGCAACTGCATGGTCACACCAATGCCAACTGCCGCACCATTGATGGCGCCGATAACTGGTTTCAGGCTTTCATAGATACGAAGTGTAACGCGTCCACCCCCATCACGAACGAGTTCGTCCGGCGGATTGCCGTCGTCGGCGGTGCTGCCATCGTCAGCGCGCTTGTCATAGTCAAACGTCTTCGCGCCACTGGATAGGTCGGCGCCAGCGCAGAACGCTCGGTCGCCATGACCTGTCACAATCACAGCACGCACTTCGTCATCTGCATCAGTAATATCGAAGGCTGAAATCATTTCCGCCATCATTTTGCCGGTGAACGCATTCATATTGTCTGGGCGATAAAGGGTCAGGATGGCGATACCATCTTCCTTTTCAAGCTTGATTTCCTCAAATTTTCCAAGCGTCGTGCTCATTTTCAACCATTCCTCATTTTTTAATCTGGTGTCTCTTGTGTAGCCTACACAGGCCCTCGCGCCCGGTAAGTCAACCCGCGACTGAATTCTATTGGTGACCTCTCACAGCTTCGCGTTTAATAACAAATTCGTGATAGATATAAGCCATCTCCCAGCGGTAACCACACTGGCCGCCCCCATCTTTATTGTGGCTGTGGCGTGGGAATGGTGGGCCGTAAAAACCGGCCGCGCGAATGGCGCTTACGAGACCAAAGACGCGATTTCCTCCCTCACAATGGGTCTCGGCAATGTCGCAATCAACACACTCACTGCCATGACATTCACATGGATGATGTCGCTCGCCTGGCCATACCGATTTTTCGAGTTGGAGGTTACTTGGTGGAGCGGTCTTCTCTGCTTCGTGCTGTATGATTTCATCTATTACTGGAAGCATCGTCTCGCGCACCGCGCGCGGTGGTGGTGGATGGAACACATCACCCATCACTCCTCACGTCACTACAATTTCACCACGGCGTTACGTCAACCATGGTTTGGTCCGTTCACCGGCCTCACCCTCTTGGGTGTTCCCCTCAGCCTGCTGGGCTTTCACCCCGCATTGGTCATCATGATTGGCGGGCTCAACCTCATCTATCAATTCTGGGTGCACACAGAAACAGTCAACAAACTCCCGCGCTGGATTGAGGCTGTGTTCAACACGCCCAGCCATCACCGCGTTCATCATGCCATTAACCCGCGCTATCTCGATACCAATTTCGGCGGCGTGTTCATCATCTTCGACAAATGGTTCGGCACGTTTGAACCTGAACGTGAGGATGAGCCACCCACCTATGGCATCGTCAAACAATTGGGCAGCTACAACCCTCTCACCATCGCTTATCACGAGGTGATTGCGCTGATCAAAGATTTCGCTTCCGATGGATTAAGGCCGTGGCGCTGGGTCGCCCGCCTCGTCAATCCTCCGGGTTGGTCGCCAGACGGCAACCATATGCGTTCAAAAGAAATCAAAGCGGCTTGGCGGGCTGAGGCCTCCAAGCAAAGCTCGCAGACCGATCCCGCCACGGCTGACTAAGCTTCAGTCGGCGCTTTACTGGCCTCTCCAGCAAAGTTGACGTTGGGTCGTGATTGGCTGCCACTCTCTCTTACCCTTAGCATTACCTTTAAATGGTTTTGCAGGCTGGCAAAAGATCGGCCGCGTCAAAGGAGAAACACCTATGCATCCGTGTCACCACGCAATTTCGCGCCCGAATGATACCGCCATAATAATGGCCGATAGTGGCGAAACAGTCACCTTCAAACAGCTTGATGACCGCTCCAATCAAATTGCTCATGCACTTCAGGCTGCTGGCTTAAAGCCCGGCGACACATTCGCAATATTTGCTGAAAACTCCGCCCGCTATTTCGAAATCGCATGGGCGGCTCAGCGCTCTGGCCTATATTTCGTGCCCATTTCATCGCGTCTCACTGCGTCAGAGGTTCAATACATCATCGAGGATTCCGGCTCCAAGCTCCTCATTGCCGGGCACAGCAAAGCCAACGTTGCGACTGAGGTAAAAGCGGTCACAAACCTGACGCACTACTGGTCGATCGATGGAGACATTGAAGGCTTCGATGCTTTGGGAAGCCATGCGGCGACCTTCCCTACCACACCAATTGCTGACGAGATGGAAGGCATAGACATGCTTTACTCATCCGGCACCACAGGTCGCCCAAAAGGCATTCGCCCGCCACTGGAACCCGGCAAGCCAATTGATGAAGCAAATGTGCTCGTCCAACTGATCACCGCAATGTCTGATGCAAACGACACGACGCGTTATTTATCGCCTGCACCACTCTACCACGCTGCACCGCTTCGCTGGAACATGTCGATGACGAGGCTTGGTGCGACCATCATAATTATGGAAAAATTTGATCCAGAACGTTACTTGGAACTTGTTCAGGAACATAAGATCACGCATACGCAACTCGTTCCAACAATGTTCGTACGTATGCTGAAATTACCTGAAGATGTTCGTTCCAAATATGATGTATCTAGCTTAAAATTCGCAATCCACGCAGCAGCGCCCTGCCCGGTTCCAGTCAAAGAAAAAATGATTGAATGGTGGGGGCCCGTCATTGATGAATATTATGCCGGTTCTGAGGGCAATGGCATCACTTGGATCAAAAGTCCCGAATGGCTCACCCACAAGGGCTCAGTTGGTCGCGCAGTCTACGGCGAGTTGCACATTTGTGATGATGCAGGCGAAGAGATTGGCGTAGGCGAAGAAGGCCAAATCTATTTTGGCGGCACCAACCCGCCCAATTATCACAATGACAAAGAAAAATCAGACGGCGCGCTAAATCCACTTCATCCGAGTTGGTCATCTCTTGGTGATGTAGGTAAAGTCGATGAAGAAGGCTTCCTGTATTTGACAGATCGCAAAGCCTTCATGATCATTTCTGGCGGCGTAAACATTTATCCGCAAGAAGCTGAAAACATACTCATCACCCATGACAAAGTGGCTGATGTTGCTGTGATTGGCGTGCCAGATCCAGATTTCGGAGAGCAAGTCAAAGCGGTGGTGCAGGTCATGCCCGGCGTGCAGCAATCAGATGCACTGGCCGAAGAGTTAATTGATTTCTGCCAATCACAACTTTCCAAAATTAAATGCCCTAAAACTGTCGACTTTGATCCTGAACTGCCACGTCACCCGACAGGCAAGCTCTATAAGCGCATCATCAGAGATCGCTATTGGGGCAAAACCGACAGCCGAATTGTGTAACCCGCGCTCGCAACTCCGCTTCAAACGAAAACAGCCGCCCCATAAAAAGGGCGGCTGTTCCAATTTCAGCTCACTGTCAGAGGGTTAAAACAACCAGCTGCCAGGATTTGCAACAGGCTGACCAGCGGAAAGCGCCTGCATGCCTTTAACGTTGCGAATGATGAACCACACAAGCGCGGCCAGAATCACAAGAATACCGATCAACACCATTGTCAGGATCATGCCAACAACTGTGTAGAGTACCAATTTCCAGAAAAGATTGATCTGGTTATTGTAGTGGTTCTCCATCAGGGCGTCGCCCTTGCCTTTGCCCATATAGGCCATAACCACGCCAGCAATACTGACGAACGGAATTATCAGACCCGCCAGATAGAGGATGTAGATAAGATTTGCATTACCCTTCGACCCTGCGTCGACGGAAATTTGATTTGGATCAGTCATTATATTCTCCCAGTTACTGCCCCTGAATAGAGCTGGTCTAACACAATATGCCTAGACCTACCTTATTGACGCTTCGTAAAGCTTGCGCAGAAGTATTCTGCAAGTCAAAACTAGATAAAACCCCAAAAACATGAGGAAATCCAATGGCAAATCCAAAAAAAGTGGCATATGCGGACTTAGAATCCATCGCTGGAACAGAAGTCGGTGTGTCTGACTGGCATGTCATCGACCAGGAACGCGTCAACCTGTTTGCAGACGCAACGGGCGATCACCAATGGATTCACATAGATGTAGAGCGCGCCACCAAGGAAATGGGCGGCCCGATTGCTCATGGCTACCTCACCCTATCCCTTCTCCCGATGCTATCGAGTGAAGTGTTGAACGTCTCCGGCGTTTCACGCGGCATCAATTACGGCTCAGACAAAGTCCGCTTCACGAACATGGTCAAAGTTGGCTCCAAAGTGCGCCTGCGCCAGAGCTGCAAATCCGTTGCGCCGAAGGCTGGCGGCAAGCAAATGATCATGGAAAGCACTGTCGAAATCGAAGGACAGGACCGCCCAGCCCTCGTCGCTGAAGCCATCTCTGTTCTCTACGGCTAAAAACACCCTATATGGTGAGGCATATTCTTTAATCAGGAGATTGCCTCCCCATGACCAAATTTAAAATCAATCGGACAGACAGTGAGTGGCGTGAGCTACTCTCCGAAGAAGCATTCCGTGTTGGCGTCAAAGATGGCACCGAACGCGCCTTCACACCCGGAAACTACAATGACGAAAAACGCGAAGGCGTTTATCATTGTGTCGGATGTGATACGGCTCTGTGGACCTCAGAGCATAAATTCGATTCCGGCACAGGTTGGCCCAGCTATTGGAGCCCAGCCTCAGAAGGCGTGATCGAAACCAAGACGGATTTCAAAATGATTATGCCCCGCACAGAGTGCCATTGCGCTACATGCGGCCTGCATCAGGGCCATGTCTTCAAAGATGGTCCGCCCCCCACCGGCCTGCGTTGGTGCATCAATGGCGCGGTTTTGAATTTCAAACCGGCAGAATAAGTAAATTCACCATTGCAAATCGGCGCAGCGACTGATCCACTCTCCGCTAATCAACTCATTATAGGAGATGCCCGATGCGCCTGTCTTTTATACTCACCGGCGCGGCCTTCGCCGCCCTGCTGACTGGATGCACTATGACCAAAACAGACACCACCGCACCCATAACCGCGAATGCTGAGGCAACTGCGCCGCCACCCGTCGCGCCACGCATCTCTCATGAGATCACGCAATTAGAGCGCACACGCAACGATCCTTATCACTGGATGAAGGATGAGAACTGGCAAGACGTCATGCGCGACCCGTCCGTGCTGCGCCAGGATATTCGCGCCTATCTTGAGGCCGAAAACGCTTACACCAAGGCCCAATTGGAAGACCCGACGACCACGCTGCGCGAAGAACTCTTCAACGAAATGCGCGCGCGCATCAAGGAAGACGACGCCTCAGTGCCTGAGATTGACGGCCCGTTCGCCTATTACACGCGTCACCGCACCGGCGGCGAATATCCCATCATCGCTCGCCGCGACGCCGCGAAAGCCTTTGATGACACTGCCGCTGAGACCATCCTCCTTGATGGCGACGCGATGGCGAAAGGTGAAGACTATTTCGCTTTCGGCGGCATAGACCCCTCGCCAAATCACACGCACATCGCTTACTCAACCGACACACAGGGCAGTGAGTTTTACACGATCCGCATCAAGAACATAGCAACCGGAGACGTTTCCCCACAAATCATCGAAAATGCTTATGGCCCGTTTGAATGGTCAAGCGACGGCAAAGCAATATGGTGGGTGCACCGCGACGAAAATGCCCGCCCGGATGCCGTCTATCAGCGCAATCTAGAAACTGGCGAAGACACGCTCATCTATGAAGAAAGCGATCCCGGCGTCTTTGTTGGCATCAGCAAAAGCGCCAGCGAAGAAATAATCTTCATCAACGCTTCGGGTCATACCACATCGGAAATCCACTGGTTCCCCGCAAATCAGTTAGACCCCACCCCACAAGTGATTGCCCCGCGCCTCAAAGACAATGAGTATTCTGTCGTCCACTGGGATAACCAATTCTACATCTCAACCAATCTTGACGGCGCTGTCGATTTCAAAGTCGTGCGCGCACCGCTAAGCGCCTCCAGCCGCGACGCGTGGGAAGACGTAATCCCTCACACGCCGGGCACGCTCATTCTAGGCCTCCAACCTCAAAAAGACTATCTCGCCCGAATGGAACGCGCCGATGGCCTCCCGCGCATTGTGGTGCGCCAGCGCGCTGATGGCGCTGAGCACACAATCAGCTTCAGTGAGGCAGCCTACGACCTTGGCCTCGACTCTGGGTATGACTTCAACACCCCCATTCTACGCTTCGACTACGCGTCTCCGACCACGCCAGATCAAGTCTACGACTATGACTTGACGACACGCGAACGCATGCTTCGCAAGACACGTGAAATCCCCTCCGGTCACGAACCAACAGACTATGTCGCCGATCGCGTCATGGCCCCATCATGGGATGGCGCTGAGGTGCCCGTAACCCTTCTCCGTCATAAAGACACACCAGTCGACGGCAGCGCTCCATTGCTCCTCTATGGCTATGGCTCATACGGCAACACAATCCCGGCAGACTTCCGCTCTAGCCGCCTCAGTCTCGTCGATCGCGGCTTCATTTACGCCATCGCCCACCCACGTGGCAGCATGGCCAAGGGCTACCAATGGTATCTCGATGGAAAGCTCGAAAAGAAAGACAACACCTTCAAAGACTATGTCGCCGCCGGGCGTTATCTCGTCGCGAACAATTACACGTCTGAAGGCAACATCGTTGCTCATGGCGGGTCAGCCGGCGGCCTCCTCATGGGCGCCGCAGCCAATATGGATCCTGAGCTCTTCGGCGGAATGATCGCCGCGGTGCCCTTCGTCGATGTGCTCACCACCATGTCGGATGAAACACTGCCCCTCACCCCGCCGGAATGGCCAGAATGGGGCAATCCAATTACAGACAAGGCCGCCTATGACACGATATTGGCCTACAGCCCGTATGATAATGTTGGAAACAAACCTTATCCACCCATGCTCATCACGGGCGGCCTATCCGACCCACGCGTGACGTATTGGGAACCATCGAAATGGGCGGCAGCTCTGCGCCATGAAGCGCCTGACGCAGGGCCATACTTCCTGCGTATAAATATGGAAGCAGGCCATGGCGGCGCATCGGGGCGGTTTGAAGGCCTCAAAGAAACTGCGATCGAATATGCCTTCGCGCTCGCTGCGGTGGACAAAACGGACTCGCTCTCTTTGAACAAAGAGTAATCGAAAAATACAGTGCCCGTCAGCTTTCAGGCAAACAGGCTGACGGGTGCCTAATTCATAGCCGATTTACTCTTCTTCTTCAGAATACTCACTGGGCTGACCTGACGAAGCGAACCCAAAAGATAAAGATCAAGAGGCATACCGAGTAAACGAGTAAAAGAGGACAGGCCGAGGTGAAGTATTACATTGATTGTGAGTTCAACGGTTTCGGTGGCGAATTACTCACGCTCGCTCTTGCCGGTGAAGATGGTCGCGATCTTTCTCTCTCCAGACCGATAGACGAAATCAGACATCTACCTCTTGTGCCGTGGGTTCGAGCAAATGTGCTGCCCAAAATCGATATTGCCCCAGTCGAACAAATGCCAAAAAATCAGTTCGGCTATGCAATCGCAAAATTTCTACGCCCGGACCTGCTGCCAACAATCGTCGCCGACTGGCCAGAAGACCTCAAACATTTCTGCGATAGCCTCAGTGTTGCGCCGGGTGAAGTTGTCACGATGCCAGAGTTTCGAATGGAGATAACCCACACGCTCGCTTACCCAACGAGCTTGGAAAACGCTGTCCGGCACAACGCCCTCTGGGATGCCCGTGCACTGCGTCATGCTGCGAATGAAAAAGCCATCTCGCGCGCCGGTTAAAACGTATCTTTAAAAATGGTCGGAGCGATAGGATTCGAACCTACGACCCCTCGCCCCCCAGGCGAGTGCGCTACCGGGCTGCGCCACGCTCCGACTAAGCGGGTGTCTATACGCTCTCAGGTATTCGGGCAACCATTTCAATCGCCCCGAACATACGGTTTTTTTGAAGTGCCTTAAGCGGCGCTGCGCTGACGTGCAGCATCAAGACGTGCTTTAATGTCTGTCAGTTCGACCAACGCCCCTTTGAGACGCTTACGCCGCTCAGGGTTTTTCACCGGCGGTAATTCTGCAGCCCCAGTAAACGCCTTGGCAACCGTGTCCTGCAAATCTCTGGCAGGGCTGGCGACAGGCGATGATGTGCCAAGCATGGCTTCACCCGCCAGCACCACAGATATACCCTGCTCCGCCAGCAAAGACTTGGCGCCTTTCAACGTCAGGCCACGCTCATGCACAAGAATTTGAATAGCCCGGAGCGCATCTAAGTCTTGCGGACGAAACATCCGACGACCATCAGAGCGCTTAACAGGGCGCACATCGCGCGGAAACTTGCTTTCCCAATATCGCAGAACATGGGTCTCCAACCCAAGCTCAGACGCCGCCTCACCAATCGACCGAAACGCAGTTGCAGATTTTTCGACGCGAGACTTGGCAGCAGACATAGGGCATTCCTTAAGCGATAAATTTATCCTTCATCGACCTTGGCCTTGAGCATCGGAGACGGGCGGAACGTCACAACGCGGCGTGCCGCAATCGTGGCCTCCTCCCCCGTCTTCGGGTTGCGGCCTTCCCTTGCAGATTTGGACCGCACAACAAAGTTTCCAAAACGAGAGAGCTTTACTTCGTCTTCCGTCTCAAGTGCCTGTCCAATCAATTCGAGTGTCCGGTCGAGGAGATCAGCTGATTCCTGTCTGGTCACCCCTACTTCATGGACAATGGCGTCGGTCACTTCTGCGCGTGTCAGCGTCTGGTCGGTCATAATGGCCTCGGGCGATAGTTAACAAATAGAGTATGAAACTTAACGAATTCCTACGAACGCCGTGAATTTATGAAATCGGCGACAATCTACTAAACCAAATTATAGTCGGAAAAGACTGGCTCCCCAAGAGAAACCTCCTCCCATCGCTTCGGATAAGATAAGATCACCCTTTTTGATCCGGCCCAACCGCACGCCATGGTCAAGCGCCAACGGAATAGATCCCGCCGACGTGTTCGCGTGTTCCTGAACCGTCACAACGACTTTATCCTCTGAAATATTTACCTTTTTTGCAACGGCGTCAAGAATGCGTTTGTTCGCCTGGTGTGGCACGAACCAATCAATATCCTCACTCGCCAGCCCAGTTTCTTTGAGGACAGTCTCAATCGCATCTGCAATGTTTGTTACGGCATGGCGGAACACACGGTTCCCCTCCATCCGCACATGTCCGATCGTGCCGGTCGAACTCACCCCACCATCGACATAGAGCAAATCAGACTTTGTTCCATCCGTCCGAATATGATGGGTGATCACGCCGACATCATCCGCGCCAGTCCACGCCTCGGCTTGCAGCACAACTGCGCCGCCACCATCGCCAAACAGCACACAGGTGCCGCGATCAGACCAGTCTAGCAAACGGGTAAACGTCTCCGCGCCAATGACCAACGCGTTTTTGAACAAGCCCTGCTTCAACAGACTATCTGCTGTGGCCAATGCAAACAAAAATCCAGAGCACACGGCCTGCACATCAAACGCCGCACCTTCTCCGCATCCCAATTTCGCCTGCACAGTCGCTGCGGTTGCTGGAAAGGTCTGGTCAGGGGTTGTCGTCGCCAAAACGATCAAGTCGATGTCCTGCGCCGTCATGCCAGCAGCTTCCAGCGCCTTTTTGCTCGCCTCAACCGCAATATCAGATGTCAGCTCGTCATCGGCTGCGATGTGGCGCTTCTTGATGCCCGTCCGCTCCTGAATCCATGCATCAGATGTGTCGACCATCGCCGACAATTCTTCGTTGGCAAGCACACGTTCAGGCAAGTAACTGCCAGTACCGCGAATAAAACTACGTAGAGACATATATTTCCTTTTGAGAGACTCCAGCGCCTAAACTGTAACGTCTCCTCCCTCGCGAATATTTGCAAGATTGCTAACGATTTCTTGTTGGTAATGACTACCAGCCAGACGCGCAGCCAGCCTGCAGGCTTGCGCAAATCCTTCAGCTGTCGCCCCGCCATGGCTCTTAACAGATACGCCGCCCAGCCCCAGCAAAACGCCCCCGTTCACATTCGATGGGTCCATCTGATGCTTCAATTGTTTCAGGCCCGACATCGCAAACACTGCGCCCAATTTGGTGATCAGCGATTTGGTCAACGCATCGCGCAAATGTCCGCCCATCATCCGGGCCACGCCCTCTCCGGTTTTCAGCGCAATATTACCGGTAAATCCATCCGTCACCACGACATCGACAGCGCCCATAGAGATATCATTGCCCTCAACAAATCCCTTATAGTCCAGCTCAATATCACCAGCCTTCAGTCGTTCATTTGCCTCACGCACTTCGTCATGCCCTTTCAGATCTTCAGATCCGATATTCAGCAATCCCACTGTGGGGCGCTCTTTGTCCAACACGGCGCGCGCAAAGGCCTCGCCCATAATCGCAAAGGTTACCAATTGTGCGGCATCGGCTTCAACATTCGCCCCGACGTCAAGCACGACAGATTGTCCCTCAACCGTGGGCCAAATCGCGGTCATGGCAGGCCGATGCACCCCATCCATCTTGCGCAGCAACAGCATTGAAATCGCCATCAGCGCACCTGTATTGCCCGCCGACACAGACGCGGCCGCTTGGCCTTGCTTCACCGCGTTCACCGCATTCCACATTGAGGAACCCTTGCCCCGGCGCAAAGCTTGGCTGGGCTTCATTTCGCTGTCGATTTTGGTATCGGAATGGTGAATGGTCACCCGCCCGGCAAGCGCAGTATTGGACGCGACAAGCGGGTTCAAAACAGCTTCATCGCCGTGCAGCAAAAACGTGATCTCGGCATTTTCGCTCGCCAGGATAGCGAGCCCATCTATGACCACGCCCGGCGCATCATCACCGCCCATTGCATCTATCGATAGGATCATGCTGTCACTTCCAAATTCATGGCGCCGCTGCGATCGACTGGAATCACAGACAGAACTTGCACCCTTTAGCGCTACTTAGGGTGCCTCTTGGGCCTTGGCAACGGTTTCCACTCACGCGTCCCAAGCGAAATTCCCCAAGCGCACTTGCTCTTCTGGTTGATTCTCAAACCGGGCCAACATGTTGAGTAAATGGCCAGCGAATGGCCGAACTTTATCCTCATTGGTCACGCCGTTTCGGACCAACACCTGACATACGGCCTCCAAATCATGAGCAACCAAACTCTCCGTCACCGCTTTGCCGAGACCATAATGCGCCTCGGCCAGCTTACGCACCTTCCGCGCAATCGAAGAATCACCCACCCCTTTCTCACGGTAAGCCGCATCAAAACCGTCCAAAATCCGAGCATTCAACGCCTCTGACAGCGGGTCAGTCTCGTCAGGCTTGGCCGCCATGCGCAAACGACGCAGCGCCACCGCCGCATACAGTGTCACCATCTGTGCCCGCGCCTCGAATGTGTCCGCAATTGTCTCATCAGCATAGAATTTCGGTGCCAATGCCGTCCCCATCAGCCCGGCATAGGCGCGATCCGTCGCCATTTTGAGTGCCTTACGGCGCCCAAACAGTGAAAATGAAAATCCGCTCACTCATGCACTCCTGTGTTGCGAATGGGGCCTGTACCCGTTAGGTCTCTCAAACGACACTTATACAGGAGTCTTGTAATGTCGCGACGTGTGATTCTGGCCGCCAGCCTTACAGCTATCGCTTTGGCAGGGTGCGTAAAGCCCATTAAAGCCTATCACGGCTATGTCGCTGACGAGGCTCATCCGAGCACAATTCAAGTTGGCGAAGACTCACGGTCAACCGTTCTCGCGCAATTGGGTAGCCCATCGACAGAGGGCGCATTCGACGAACTCACATGGGTTTACCTCAGAGAAACTCAAGAATCCCTCGCCTTCTTCAAACCGAAAGTGTCAGACCGTGAAATCACAGCCATCCGCTTTGGCGAAGATGATCTGGTTGATGAAGTGCTCACCTATGACGCCAATGACGGACAAGTCATCAGCTACGCCGCGCGTGAAACGCCGACACGTGGCCGTGAACTCGGCCTGATGGAGCAATTGTTCGGCACCGTGGGCAACATGCGCCTACCAAACTCGACCGAGCGCACCCCTGACAACCCAACCGGGCGTCGCTAGAACGCGACCTCCATCAAAGACAAAAGCTTGATTCCAAGTTTCCCTGCGTGATGGCTTGCCATTCATCGCATTGCGGCATTGTATCTCCAAAACAAACAATTGCCGGAGACGCCACATGAATGATCGCATCAAAATTGACATAAAGGATGGCGTGGCCGACGTTCGCCTTATCCGCGCAGATAAGATGAACGCGCTCGACGACGCAATGTTCGCCGCGCTCATCGAAGCCCCAGAAAAGCTAAGCGCCGACAAATCCGTGCGCGCCGTTGTGCTTTCTGGCGAGGGGCGTGCTTTTTGCGCGGGCCTCGACACGGGCAATTTCGCGCGCATGGCAGCGGGCGAAAAGTCGAGCAACAGCTCTGTGACAGGCGGTTTATCAGCCCGAAGCCACGGCATTGCCAATCGCGCCCAACAGGCTGTTTGGGGCTGGCGCAATCTCCGCGTGCCCGTCATCACCGCGGCGCATGGGGTTGCGCTTGGCGGCGGCTTTCAACTTTTCCTCGGTTCAGATATCCGCTTCGTGCACCCCGACACCAAGCTCTCAATCCTTGAGGTCAAATGGGGCCTCGTTCCAGATATGAGCTCCACGGCGATCATGAAACATCTGGTGCGCGAAGACATCATCCGTGAGCTAACTTATACCGGGCGCATCTTTTCTGGCGCAGAGGCCGTTGAGTATGGCTTCGCTACACATAGTTCAGAAAATCCACACAACGATGCAATGGCGCTCGCGCTCGAGATCGCTAAGAAGAGCCCATCAGCCGTTCAGGCCGCGAAACTGATATACAATACCTTACCAGACCTTGATGAAGCCGCAGCGCTTCAATTGGAGTCAGATAAGCAAACCGAACTGATGGGGTCGCCCAATCAGGTCGAAGCGGTCAAAGCGGGTCTGGAGAAGCGCGACGGAAACTTTTCCGACACGTTCTAACCAACATAAAAAACGGGGCTCCCAATTCAGGAGCCCCGTTTGTTTTCACACGCCCTTCACAGAGCAAGCTGCCGATTTAAGCACTGGCCACATCAAAGCGATCTGCGTCCATCACTTTGGTCCATGCTGACACAAAGTCTCTCACAAACTGCTCTTTCGCATCGTCCTGTGCATACACTTCAGCCAAGGCACGCAATTGAGAGTTTGAACCAAAGACCAAATCAACCCGGCTACCGGTCCACTTCACCGCTCCGCTTTGACGGTCCTTGCCTTCAAATACGTCCTGCGCATCTGATGCAGCGCTCCACGCCACATCCATATCGAGAAGATTGACAAAGAAGTCATTGCTCAACACACCCGGCTGATCCGTAAACACACCAAGCTGCGATCCATTGTGATTTGCACCTAAAACGCGCAACCCACCTATCAGCACCGTCATTTCCGGTGCGCTCAAGGTCAGCAATTGAGCCTTATCCAAGAGCAACTCTTCGCTTGAGATTGAATACTCAGTCTGAAGATAGTTGCGGAAACCATCAGCTTTCGGTTCCAAAAAGGCAAAAGACTCAACATCTGTCTGCGCTTGCGAAGCATCCATCCGGCCCGGCGTAAACGGCACAGTGATAGTCACGCCGCCATCGCTGGCCGCTTTTTCAATCGCAGCACAGCCGCCAAGCACAATCAGATCGGCCAAGGAAACTTTCTTTCCACCTGTTTGCCCATAATTAAACGTACGCTGAACACTCTCAAGCAAACCCAAAACACGGGCCAGATTGTCCGGTTCGTTCACGTCCCATGTCCGCGCAGGCTCGAGCCGAATGCGCGCACCATTGGCGCCACCACGCATATCAGACCCGCGATAAGTCGAGGCTGAGGCCCACGCTGTCTTGATGAGTTCGGAAACGCTCAAACCAGAAGACAAAATTGTCTCCTTCAAGCTCGCTATATCACCAGCATCAATCAACTCATGATCAACCGCCGGGATCGGGTCCTGCCACAGCAATTCTTCACTTGGCACTTCTTTACCCAGATACCTTGCAGTCGGCCCCATATCGCGATGGGTCAACTTATACCATGCCCGCGCAAATGCATCAGCGAACTGATCCGGGTTTTCGTGGAAGCGACGAGAAATTTTCTCATAGTCCGAGTCCATCCGCATCGCCATGTCAGCTGTCGTCATGATAGTGATTTGCTTTTCAGTCCCATCATGGGCCTTCGGTGCTTTATGGGCCTCATCAACATCTACTGGCTGCCACTGCCATGCACCTGCCGGGCTTTTAACCAGCTCCCAGTCATAACCGAACAACATGTCAAAATAGCCATTGTCCCATTGAATAGGATTCGGCGTCCACGCGCCTTCAATGCCACTGGTGATCGTGTCATCACCATGTCCGACCCCGAACTTACTGGTCCAGCCCAATCCTTGCTCGGCAATGTCTGCCCCTTCAGGTTCGGCACCCACCAACGCCGCATCACCAGCGCCATGGCATTTGCCAAATGTGTGACCGCCTGCCGTAAGCGCAACGGTCTCCTCATCATTCATTGCCATTCGCGCAAACGTCTCACGAATATCTCGAGCAGACGCGAGCGGGTCTGGCTGACCGTCAGGCCCTTCAGGGTTCACATAGATCAGACCCATCTGAACCGCAGCAAGTGGATTCTCCAGATCACGTTCACCAGAATATCGGCTGCCCTCCGCCCCGCTCTCCGCGAGCCATTCATCTTCACGCCCCCAATAAACATCTTTCTCGGGTTCAAAAACATCTTCACGACCGCCAGCAAAGCCAAACGTCTTGCCGCCCATTGATTCAATCGCGGAGTTCCCAGCGAGGATCATCAGGTCAGCCCATGAAATCTTGTTTCCGTATTTTTTCTTGATCGGCCATAGCAAGCGACGCGCCTTATCCAAATTGGCATTGTCTGGCCAACTATTCAGCGGCGCAAAACGCTGGGTGCCAGATGTTGCCCCACCGCGACCATCGGCGGTGCGATAGGTTCCTGCGCTATGCCACGCCATCCGTATGAAGAACGGTCCATAGTGACCATAATCAGCTGGCCACCAATCTTGCGAGTCTGTCATCAATGCGACCAAATCTTTTTTCAGCGCATCATACTCAAGTGCTTCAAACGCCTTTGCATAATCAAACCCACCGCCCAGCGGGCTGCCCATGCTTGGGTTCTGGTGCAAAACGCTCAAGTCGAGTTGGTTAGGCCACCAGTCACGGTTCGTTTTACCTCGGGATTGATGAGCAAACGGGCACCCACCTTGCGGTTTTGTGTCATTACCATTCATATCTATTCTCCCTAAAAAATTTACAACGACGGAAGCGAGCAAAACCTGCACTTCGCATCTATACGTATTCTGTGTTCTGACGCGGCCTCTGAAACGAGACGTCGTCTTCAATAAAACCACCCTAAATTTTTACGGGGAGAAGAACCAATTGAATCATGCCGAACGCATTATAGGAAAAATCTATACCAAGTAAAAAGCCCCGAACCATCTCAGATTCGGGGCCTTCTCATTTTGTGAGCCAGAGTAAGAGCCTTTTGAGACAAAAATGAGAGTCTTTTGAGAGTCTATTTCTGGGTTTATCCAACAGGTCAGTGACCGGATAAGAACGCCAACAGCAACAAGGCTACAATATTTGTAATCTTGATCATCGGGTTCACCGCCGGGCCGGCCGTATCCTTATACGGATCACCAACAGTGTCACCGGTCACAGCCGCCTTGTGGGCCTCAGACCCTTTGCCGCCATGATGGCCATCCTCAATATACTTCTTGGCATTGTCCCACGCGCCACCGCCAGAAGTCATTGAAATTGCTACATAAAGGCCGGTCACAATCACGCCGAGCAGCATTGCACCAACCGCAGCAAGCGCCGCACCTGATCCCGCAATACCCCAGATTACGGCAAACAAGACCAAGGGAGAAAGCACAGGAAGCAGAGACGGAACGACCATTTCCTTGATCGCCGCAGCCGTCAAAATATCAACGGCTCGCCCATAATCCGGCTTCACCTCGCCCTTCATAATGCCGGGCATCTCACGAAATTGGCGTCTCACCTCCTCCACAACAGCTTGGGCCGCACGCCCCACAGCCATCATCGACATGCCCCCAAACAGGAAGGGCAGCAATCCGCCAAATAGCAGTCCTACCACCACATACGGGTTGGCGATCGAGAAATCGACAACGATATTATGGAAGAATGTTCCAGGCTCCGCCGTCGATGCGAAATACTTCAAATCCTCCGCATAGGCCGCAAAGAGTACAAGCGCGCCAAGGCCCGCAGACCCAATCGCATACCCCTTCGTCACCGCCTTGGTGGTGTTCCCCACAGCGTCCAGCGCATCCGTCGTGTCACGCACTTCAGACGGCAGTTCAGACATCTCAGCGATGCCACCTGCATTGTCGGTTACAGGTCCAAACGCATCCAAAGCAACGATAATTCCGGCCAGAGCCAGCATTGTCGTCGTCGCAATCGCAATGCCATATAGGCCCGCAAGGTTAAACGTCAGGATTATCCCGGCAATGATCGCCAGCGCCGGCAACGCGCAGGCCTCAAGCGACACCGCCAAACCTTGGATAACATTGGTCCCGTGACCAGATTCCGATGCCATCGCAATCGAGCGTACAGGCCGATACTTCGTTTCGGTGTAGTACGCTGTAATATATACGATAAGCCCGGTAACAACCAAGCCAGCAACACCGCACCCAAACAGGTCCATACCGGTGATTTCACCAGTCAGGCCAAGCCTCGCGGCTGCGCCATCCATCACACCAAACCCGCCCGGAAGCACGCTTGAAATCGCAATGGCCAAACCACCGACAGACAGAACACCTGTCACAATCAGGCCCTTATAGAGAGCCCCCATAACATTCGTGCTGCCCTTGCCGAGACTGACGAAAAAGGTGCCCACAATCGACGTTATGATACAGACAGCAGCGATCGCCAGCGGCAACACCATAATTTCGGCGATATAGGATGAACCCGCGAAATAGATCCCGCCCAGCACCATTGTCGCCACCAGCGTGACGGCATAGGTCTCGAACAAATCGGCCGCCATGCCAGCGCAATCGCCGACATTGTCGCCCACATTATCTGCAATGGTTGCAGCGTTTCGCGGGTCATCCTCGGGGATGCCAGCTTCCACTTTGCCGACCATATCGCCACCGACATCTGCGCCCTTGGTGAAGATACCACCGCCCAGACGCGCAAAGATCGAAATCAGGGATGCCCCGAATCCAAAGGCCACCAACGCATCAATAATCTCACGCTTTTCAAGCCCGTTATTGAGGTCCAGCCCCAAGCCTGCCGTCAGGAACATATAGTACAGAACCAGCCCCAACAGGGCGAGGCCAACCACCAACATGCCGGTAATAGCGCCAGACTTGAATGCCAGCTTCAGGCCTGCATTCAGACCATTACGCGCCGCTTCTGTCGTGCGCACATTCGCCCGCACAGACACCAGCATGCCAATAAATCCAGCAGCGCCAGACAATACCGCGCCAAGGATAAACCCGACAGCGGCCTTCCAGCCCAATGTCAGGAACAGGATAATCACAACAACCACGCCAACCATGGCGATCGTTCGGTATTGTCGTTTTAGATAAGCGTTCGCCCCCTCTTGAATCGCTTGTGCAATCTCTTGCATTCGCGGATTTCCTGCTGGTGCTTTCATAATCGAGCTAATCTGTAGCCAGCCATATAAGACCGACACGACGCCCGCAGCGAGTGCCAAATACAACCACATATTGGAGTTTCCTTCCTTGTATGAGCGTTGGCCGCGCCTGTCGTGTTTCCTCTCCAGCCGCGGATCCGGCTCTTTTATATAGTTCAAGGCTGACAGTGTTATGTTTTCTTGCAACTCCCCTCTCCAGAGAGGCGAGTCGGGATCAGCCCGAATTAATTATGCTCAAATCCAAGCACATCCGGCAAGTTAATGCGATTTCCACAGGAGGTGATAGAAATTCCCTCCCCCACACACACATTGCCTATCCGACCAATTATCTGCCCTGTCTGCCGCGCCCAATCCTCAATGAATACACGTGTTTCAGCCGATGCAGTGAATAAACACTGATAATCGTCACCCCAGGCTGCAAGGCTTAGTTTTTCTTTTATTGTCTGAGGGTTTCCAGCGAAATCTACCGTATCCAAATCTAATTTTAGTTGTGATTCGGAGCATGTCGCCAAACTTTTGGCATCCCCTAACAAACCATCAGAGACGTCCATGCTCGCCGTCGCAAATGCCGCGATCACCTCAGATATGGCCCTCTGCGGTAGGTGTGGCGACCGATAGGCAGCCGCATATTCAGACTGCTCACCCGCCTCAATCGCATCGAATCCAAGTTTTGCAGCCCCGATGCTGCCAGTCACCCAAACATCATCTCCTACTTGCGCTCCTGTACGCCGCACAGGTCCGGCGGCATGACACACACCGGTCAGCGTCAACGATAAAAAAAGCCCCCCCGGATGGGTTATGGTATCGCCGCCCAAAAGACTGATACCCCATGTCTCCAGTTCCTGACCGAATGCTCCAGCAAAATCGCGCAACTCGGTCTCAGATCGATCAGATGGCCAACCAAGCGTCAATAACGCTTCGTAGGGAGCCGCCCCACTCGCTAAACAGTCAGAAACGTTTACCCGAACAAGCTTCTGCGCAACCGTTTCAATTGGGTCAGATTTTAGAAAATGGATACCTTCAACCAGGGCATCAACGGTGACAATCTTGGGACCAGCATCATCCAAAGCGGCGACATCATCACGCAAACCATCCGCGCCCGCCGCCCTGGCGAGCGGGGAAAAATAGGTCGATATCCAGTCTTTCTCACTCATGCTGGGCGCCCATTACATCACCGGGCAAAGTGGCCAAAGGCTAAATGCCCTCTCGGCCAATTGCGTAGAAACGATCCCGGCGCTGGCGTCTCAACTCTTGCGGAGATAGCGATTCCAGCTCCACCAACGCATCTTCGAGCGCCTTGGCAGCATTGGTCATGGCCCGCTGCGGATCACGGTGTGCCCCGCCGATAGGCTCTTTGACAATTTCGTCGATAACCTTGGTTTTCAACAGGTCTGGACCAGTAATTTTCATTGCATCGGCCGCATCTTTCGCTTTGGCCGCGTCACGATACAGAATGGACGCGCACCCTTCGGGAGAGATTACAGAATAAATCGCATGCTCCATCATCAGCACCTTATTGGCCGCCGCAATGCCGATGGCGCCACCTGACATGCCTTCGCCGATAATAAGCGTAACGAATGGAACGCCCAGCGATAAGCCGCGCTGCGTACCACGGGCGATGGCCTCAGCCTGACCTCGCTCCTCACCGCCCTTACCGGGATAGGCCCCAGCCGTGTCGGGGAAACTGAACACCGGCAAATTGAACTTCTCGGCCAGATCCATCAAACGCACCGCCTTGCGATACCCCTCTGGATGCGCCATGCCGAAATTATGCTTCAGGCGTTTCTCAGTGGTTCGGCCTTTTTCATGCCCAATAATTACGACTGAACGCCCCTGAAAGCGGGCCAATCCACCAATAATGGCTTCATCATTACCGAACAGACGATCACCTGCCAGCTCTTCGAAGTCCTCGAAAATATTCTCAATATAATCAGATAGATGAGGTCGATCCGGGTGACGTGCCACCTGTGTCTTCCGCCACGCAGAGAGGTTTGAATAGATGTCTTTAAGCTGTTTGGCAGATTTGGCCTTCAGCTTCTTCAACTCATCGCTTATGGACGGACCGTCTTTCTGACCTGCCAGTGCCTCTAGCTCTTTGATTTTGGACTCGAGTTCCGCAATCGGCTTTTCAAAATCGAGATATGTCGTGCTCATATGTCATTCTTTAGCAACACTCGACTGACTCGCCTAGCGCCGATTTATGACATGACTGAGCTCATTTTCACCACCGTTGGCAGCACAAGAACACCGAGGAGCACTGGGAATACAAAAATGATCAATGGCAACGTCATCTTGGCGGGCAATGCCATCGCCTTCTCTTCTGCCATCAAAATACGTCTCTGGCGCATATCTGCCGAGAAAACCCGCAAAGTTTCACCCAAGCTTGTCCCCATCTCTTCCGCTTGCCGAAGCATCGTCGCCAAGGATCCCGCCTCTTCAAGCCCGAGACGATCCGCAAAACCGCGCCACGCAACACGTCTCGCGCGACCAGCTCGCAACTCCAGAGACAAATGGCGCATATGCCTCGCAATAATCGGGTGACGATGCTCTAATTCCTCACCAACCCTCTGCACGGAGGCATCAAGGCTCAACCCAGCCTCTACGCAAGCAACCATCAAATCCATCATATCTGGAAAGCCAGCTGAACACTGGTCCTGCCGCGAGCTAATCCGGCGATCAAGAAAGATCGAAGGCGCAGCCAATCCCAAGACAACCAAGCCGAGGCTCACGGCAACGGGAGCATATTTGGGGAAACTATCGAGCATGGGAAGCGCGAAGAACAATCCAATCTGCGGAATAATGACACAAATCAACCGCGCGAAATAATATTTCGACACCGCGCTCGCGCCCGTAAATCCAGCCTTGTTCAGCTTATCACGCACAGCGCTAGTTTCTTCACTGTCTTCAGGACGCGCCCGATCAGCAAAGCCCATCACGGCCTTACCAATGCGACTTTCATTTTGAAGATCGTCGTCTTGGTTGGCGCGTCTGCGACGTAGCAAACGACGTTCGATTTCATCTTCCCGGCGCTTATTTTGCATGAATGACAAAACACCGGGTATCGCTACAATCATCGCGAGAGAAAACATCAAAGCCGAAAGGCCGGTTGTTGTTAGAATACTCATCTACCTGCCTCTATGCTTTGAAATTGATCATACGGTTCATGACAACATTGCCAATGATCATCCATACGAACAGGCCTGAGAACCCGTACTTGATGAGTGGGTCATGGATGACCGTGCCGTAAAACTCCGGGCGCAAGAGGTGAATGGCGCCACCAACCATGAACGGCGCAGCAGTAAGGATCATCGCCGACGTTCGCCCCTCAGCCGACGCGGCGCGCACCTTCAACCGCATGGTTTGACGCTCCCGCACCGTCGAGGTGTTGGCTTTTAGCAATTCACATAAGTTGCCGCCTGTTTTCTCTTGCAAACGTACAGTCGCCGCGAACAATTCCACATCCGGGTCACCCCCGCGCTCAGCCATACGCTGCACCGCAGCCGTCAAAGACATGCCGTATGACACTTCATCCGCAGCCATACCAAATTCCGAACCAATCGGATCGGGCATCTCACGCGCTACGAGTGCGACCGCTGTCGCAACAGGGTGCCCCGCCTCAAGACTCCGACACACGATTTGCAAGGCATCAGGCAATTGTTCGGCAAGCTTCTTAACACGCTTTTTCGCCAGCACTGTGAACGCAACAATCGGGGCGACAAAGAAAACTGGGAAACCGACGGCAACGCCAATCCAAACATTCGCCCCCGCATAGACAATTAGTGCACCAACAAAAACACTGAAGCACCCGGCCATTGCCGCCCAGCGCCAAGGCTGAAACGGTAAGCCGCTACGTACCACGAGGCGATTGAGCCATAGAAGCGTTGTTGCAAAATTTCCATCGGCATCAAGCCCCCGGCTCTTGCGCAACTCCACCATGGCTTCGTTTGTTGATTCAAACTTTTCTTTGAATTGAAGGCGCCGGTTCACAATACGCTGGGTCTGCGCCTGCATCGCCAGACCCATGATGGCCTGAATCGCCAAGAAGGCGGCGCCCATGACCATCACGCCAGGTATCAGCAATATAGGGTCTATGTCCAAAAGGGTCTCAAATGCGCTCACGAAACGAAAATCCCCTAAAATTTCGTCGCCGGATCGAACAACCCTTCGGGCATGTACACACCGCGGGTTTCCATCTCTTCAATGAATTTGGGGCGCAAGCCGGTGGCAACGAAGTGACCCTCAACTTTGCCTTCATCCGTTGTGCCCGTGCGTTCAAACCTGAAGATTTCCTGCATTTGGATCATCGGCCCCTCCATGCCGGTAATCTCTGCGATAGACATCACGCGACGTGAGCCGTCAGACAGCCGGCTGGCCTGAACGATAAAGTTCACCGCTGACGCAATTTGTCCACGGATAGCATCTTCGGAAATCTTCATTCCGCCCATCATGACCATCTGCTCTAGACGGGTTATCGCATCACGTGGGTTGTTGGCGTGGATCGTCGCCATAGAACCTTCATGGCCCGTATTCATCGCCTGCAACATGTCAAAGGCTTCTTCAGAACGAACTTCGCCAAGAATAACACGGTCAGGACGCATGCGCAGCGCGTTCTTCACCAGCTCACGCTGACGAATTTCGCCCTTACCTTCAATATTTGGCGGACGGGTTTCCATGCGCGCCACATGCGGCTGCTGAAGCTGTAGTTCAGCGGCATCTTCAATCGTGATCAAGCGCTCTTTCGGGCTGATGGCGGCTGACAGGGCGTTCAGCAATGTCGTTTTGCCAGACCCCGTGCCTCCTGAAATCACGGTAGATGCGCGGCATTTTACAGCGCCCATGATAAATTCAGCGACCGGCGCAGGTATCGCGCCAAAACCGACCAGTTTTTCCATCGTCAGAGGTGACTTTGAAAACTTACGAATAGACACAAGCGGCCCATCAATACCGATGGGCGACACTGCCGCGTTCACCCGGCTACCGTCAGCCAGACGCGCATCGACAAGCGGTTGGCTCTCATCCACGCGCCGCCCGACGGCCGACACAATCCGTTGGATAATCCGCAATAAGTGATCATTGTCGGCAAAATGCACCGGTGCCAATTGCAGCTCACCGTTCCGTTCAACATAAACCTGCTTATAGCCGTTGATCAGAATATCGGCGATTGAATCATCTTTCAGCAAAGGCTCAATCGGGCCCAGGCCTGTCATTTCATCCATCACCGCATCAGCGAAGTTTGCCTCTTCCGAAGCTGTCAGCGCCATCTCTTCTTTGCGAATAATATCAGATATAATATTCCGCACACGGCGACGCATTGTTTCATCGTCAAGCTTATCAAGCGCCGACAAATCTAGCTCATCGATAAGCTTCCCGTGCACGCGTAATTTTGCATCCAAAAGATCAAAAGCTTTTTGATCATTAGCTGGCGTCGGGATGGACACATCGGGCGTCGCTGGCGCTTGCTGAGCCGCTGTCTCATTGCTTGGAGGAGTTGGCGCTGCTGATGAAGATCCAAAACGACTCATTTGCGTCTCCGTTGCTTGACGGGTTCGGCGGCGACATCGTCCGCCTCAACTGGTAAAAGACCGGATACAAGCGTACGAATATCGCTTACCAACTGGCTTTTCTCTTTCACGTCAGCGATTGATCGGCCGATATTCACCGCTGTCCGTGCCGCGTCCCAGTCCGACGCAATTGTGGCATCGATGTCTCTTTCAATCGCGTGCTCAGCCTTGTCTACAGCAAACTCGGCACGAAAGCGCTTCTTCGGGAACATGCGGTTCAGCACGAGTTTGGTTTTATTCATGTCTGCACGTAAAACGTCGGTTTCCCGGCAAGAGTCTGCGGCGGCATGAAGACTGGGAACTGTAAGCTCGCTTATAACAATCGCTTGATCCACTGCACCCAAAACGCTCTTCGTCCAAGGCATAAGATGGCGCGGCATATCAATCAGCACATATTCAAACGCACCACACGCAACATCAAGCAAACGCAGAATAGCAGCTTCTGTAGCCAATTCATCAGCATCAGGGTTCCGGGGTGCTGCGATAATAGACAGGCCATCAGGGTGTTTCCAGCACCATGCCGCCAGAAGACGCGCATCGAGACGTTCAGGTGCAGCTGACAATGCTGCAAGATCAAGCTTCGGAATTGCTTCTAAAAACGATGTCACCATACCGTCGGCTACATTTAAATCGACAAGACACACCTTGCCCGGCCCGACTTGGCGTGACAGCTCAAAAGCACTTTCGATCGCGATCGTCGATACGCCTGCACCCCCAACAGCCCCGCGAAACGCCCAGCACTGAGACCGGCCACCACCGCCCTGTTCTTCCAGAGCTTCATTCAGGCGCTCAGCAACGTCTAACAGCTCTGATGCACCAGCCGTTGAAGGCAAAATATCAGACGCTTGCAGCTTCATAAGCGCCCGGACCATGTGCCCCGGCAACTGATCGGAAACTACGATGAGCGCCGAGTTCGGTCGTTCAACAGCCAACTGAAGAATGACCTGATCATAACCTGTCACAGATTGATCCAGAACGATCAATTCGCGCCCATAGGCAGAGACAATTTCTTGAGGCGAGAGCCCGGAAAGATCGTGCATCTCTTCACAAATCTGGCTTAGCGTCGCCTTTAGGGTTGGCGCAGCAAGGACAGCAAGGGATGCCACCTTCCGATTTGGAATTTGTCGCTCAACATTCAGCTTTTGTGCTGGATCTGACATATCAACCGCCTCCGGACATAATGTCAGAAGAGGTCTGGCTAACGTCTTTCATTGCGCCCTCATTGAGCGCCTTTACAGCCCGTGCAGCGCGCACACCTGATGTTGACTCAACCGCTTTTGAATTGGGTAGGTTCACATCACGCACAGACTGCACCTGCGCATTTTTCTGAGTCGCGGCACCGAGGATATAGTCTTCTTTCGGCGCGCTTTCACAACCGACGATCAAGACCAAAGATGAAACGAAACCGAATATTTTGAGTGAGGTTTTCATATTTCAAATCTCCTAGTGCTGTAGTTCAGGTGTTGTCTTGCCCAGCAAGAACAATTCAGTATCAGTCGGCTCAGCGAAAGCATTAAGCGGCGTGTTCAATGCATCAGGATGCGGCGCAGGCTGAACAAGACGTGGGGTAATGATGATCACCAACTCGCTCTCATTCCGCTGATATCGTTTAGAAGAGAACAAAGCTCCCAACACCGGCACGTTTCCGAGCCATGGCGTTTGCCGGACATTGTTGGAATAGTCATTCTGCAAAAGACCCGCGACCGCGAATGCCTGACCATCATGCAGCTCTACCGTCGTGTCAGCACGGCGTACGGATATCCCAGGAATATCAATCGAGCCAGTGCGCACACCATTGGCGCGATCAAGTGCAGACACCTCTGGACGAACACGCAAATTCACGAGGCCATCGCCAAGCACAGTTGGAGTAAACTCTAGGCTCACACCAAATTTTTTGAACTCAACTGACACTTCGCCATCAGAGGCAGATATTGGGATCGGAAACTCTCCCCCAGCAAGGAAGCTGGCTGCATCGCCAGATAGGGCAACCAAATTTGGTTCAGCGAGTGTACGAATGACACCCTGCTCTTCCAAGGCCCGCAATTGAATGTCGATATTCTCCGTGCCGACATTTTTAAATAGAGCGATGGTTTTTTCAGCGAGGCCTGAAATAGTGCCTCCTTCAGTCGAACCAACGACACCATTGGCGTCAAATGTGTTGCCGAATCCGATTTCTTTCACCGCATTGCGACTTGCCTCAATGAAACGCACTTCAAGCATCACTTGCTGGCTCTGCCCGACAGACAGACCATTTGCCACCCCACCCGGCACATGCCGTTCAGCTAACTGAATGGCCATCTCAGCAGCGGCGGCTGTCGTGAGCTTTCCATCCAAAAACACACCGTCATGGACAGGATGAACAGTAATGCTCTCTCCCGGCAACAGGTTTTTAAGATCGGCGCGTAGTTCAGCAAGCGACAACTCGACTTCAACTTCGATCAATTCTGCGATCTGCCCTGCATCATTGTAAATAAGCACAGTTGTTGAACCCGGGCTCTTACCGCGCAAGAAAAATGATTGGTTAGACGTGGCCATCGCCTCTGCAACGTCCGGATCGGCAACAACAAGTGTTGCAAACGGCGCAGTGGATTCAATCACCGCTGAACGCCCTTTCTCAAGCACCAATGTCTCCGCCTCAGGTCCAGACGTTTTTTGCGTCCAGGCAGATGCGCTGGGCACAGATAAACAACACACGGTCAATGCCGCGCCGATATATTTCATCGCACTAATCATTACTGCGCTCCCTCAGTCTTTGATCTCTGGTTTGATGTCGGAGTTGACACTTCGGTCTGCTTTGAGCCGTTAATCACAGTCACTTGCGTGACCGCTGGTTTCGTCACGGCAGGCGCACGTGGTCGCGGCGCGCGATGCACCACTGGTTTGGCACGCTCAACTTTCTCGACTTGAATATCTTCTTCATGACTAATTAGCGCTAGACCCAACACGCCTCTCTGGCTGGCAACACCTAATTTAAGTGCATCATCCGCGCTCACTTGAAGCGTGACAGTACTGGATGGGTGCGCTCCCTCCATACCGGGGTTAAAGGCTTGATCGACGGCGAGAACATGAACATTCTTCAGCACAGGCTTGGCCAAAAACTCCCCGGATACAGCAACATCCCCGATCACACTGTCAGATGATATCTTCTTGATAAATTCATTCACGTCCACGCGGTCGCCCGGCAGAACAAAGCCTGCCACGCCCGTATCTTTACGTACATTGATCGAGACAGCCCGCATACCCGGCGCAATTGTAGAAGCCAATGTCATCATAGCGCGTGTTTCGTCCAGCTTCTCATAGCTGATCGGCTCACCCGCCGCGATTAATCCGCGTGCAAACTTTCCTTCACCCAAAAGGGTTGGATCTGTAATTGCACCCATTGGAAGCATTGATGTCGGCCACTCAACCTCGTCGAGCATTGTTGCATCCACGGTCTCGCCCATCTTAATTGTTGTCGACGCGACAAGGATTGTACTCATCTCTACTGCAGCGGTAGGTATTTGGGCGTCGGCGTTTGTATCCCGCGACATCATATAACCACGCCCGATCAGAACGGCCCCGATACCGAGCATCACGGATACACCTAAACTAATAAGGGGTGTTACTTTCATGGCTTTCTGGCCCTCTACGCTCGAGTTTAACTCTCCAATGCTTCTTCAGTATCAGGAAGTGCATAAGGTCCACTGAAGACGAGGCATGGAATCAAATGGCGCAGAACAAGAGCTTTTTAACTAATTGCTCCCCAAACGAAGACGCGAGAAAATTTTCCACCCTAGCGATCACTTCAGCTCGGGCCATTTTGGTTACTTAAACCTTAGCTCCGAGCCACAGATTACTTGAATTGCTTAGCATTTCCTCAGCTTGTTTATGAGATAACGACCTCAAGCGACGACCAATAGGCCGCTCGGGTCCCTTGTTTTGGGGCTGACTTAATAGGTAGATGGAGAACCAAAATGAACATTCGTAAGCTTTTGCTTGCTGGTAGTGCTTTGGCTGTAATGACAGCCGCACCTGCGCAGGCTTCAATCATTGATAACCCACACTTTAAAGTTCTGGGCCTTGTAATCGTATGGGGTGCTGACGCCTCTGGTACGGCGCCAATGGTTTCTGACTTCGTAATCGATTCAGACGCAACTGGCTCTAACGATGCTGACTTGATCGCATCTAACGTCCACACTGTTGTAACTGGCTCTTTAACGCCAACTCCTACTTCACTCGCAGGATCATCACCGTTCTCTATTACGGACGGCACCAACGAAATCTTCAATTCCGATTCTAACGGCGACGGTTTCCTTGACGCGACTGACTCTTTCACTGCCTTCTCAATCGACGGCAACACAGATGTCACGACAAGCGACATGGTATTCAACTCAAGCTTCTATGTTGCGTCTAACACAGCATTCAACATCGAAGCTCAAGCAACAGCTGCAATTTCTGACAACTTCGTACTTTCAGATGTTGGCTATGCTCTCGGCGTAACAACCGACAATACTGGCGACGCAACATCATTTGGCGCGAACGCTCAGGTTCCGGGTACAGTTGTAAATGGCATCACGACTCTGGATGACCTAGACAACGCTGCTCCAGTCGACGTGTTTACTGGTACACAGCGCACTGCTGCTTCAGCTGGCTCTATCATCGATCAGTCTGTTCGCTTTGATGCGACCTATACACTCGGCGGCGTGACAGGTTACGACTTGTCAATGGGTGCTGGTGAAATCGAAGCTGATGTGACTTACACAGTTTACGTACCATAAGCAGACATCTACCCTGTTTAGGGTAACGTAAGAAGCCGCCCGAATTTATATTCGGGCGGCTTTTTTACGTTAAAATTCAAGCGTAGAGAAAAACTTCCTTTTCATTCGGCGCCAAAACCACAGCCGTCAGAACGCCGCCATACACAGCGCCGGTATCAACATTAATACGTCGGCGTCCGTCAAACTCTGCAACATCGGGTTTGTCATCCTTTGTGGGCGTATGTCCATGCACGATTGTCACCCCTTGCAACTGATTTGCGACCCAATGCTCTGGATTGAAAAAATCCCTTCGACGCGTCCAAAGGTGTAGTTGCGCTGAACATTTAGGATAGTGCTCGGGATGCACACCCGCATGCACAAAAATAAGTTTCCTGGCAGCATCATCTACGATGTGCGGCAAGGCTGATATCCAGTCTAGATGATCCTTGGGCGGATGTTCTAAATCACGCTCAGCATAACTGCTCAACGTTTCCTTCCCTCCCCAATCCAGCCATGCGCGATCCAAATACGCCTCCCCATTGGGGTATGAATCGAGCATCAACTCCTCATGATTGCCCTTCAGGGTGACCGTCTCGGGCGACTGCTCGTGCAGGTTCATCAAATACTCTATCACGCCGCACGAATTCGGACCACGATCGACAAGGTCGCCCAAATGCACAAAAACCAGCTTCAAGTTTGGATGAAATTGAGCGGCATGAGCGCGGGCAAGCTGGTGCAGAGACTTAAGCCTCTGCAACTCACCATGGATATCCCCGATGGCAACGTAGAGTTTTTCTGACATATCCGCTCCCACCTCGATCAGTGGTAGTTTTTTAAGAGCCGGAGACCACTCCCGCCAAGGCCGAATTTCAACTTATCAGGATTAAACCTTCGCAATAAAGCAAACAAAAAAGGCCCGCCCCGATATGGGCAGGCCTCAAACTGCAGTGGTAACAACAGTTTAGTTCGTCAGACGCAGTTCTCTCGCGGCGATTGCTTTGAAGGTCTTATCCAATTCGCCAGCGGTAATATTGAAAGCCCGGCTGTCATCTCCAGCGCAAGATTTCAGCAAACCTGTCGCCTTGCTGTCGGAAACATCCACGGCAATCGTATAGAGCTCCACTTTATAAGTGTCGCGAATAGCCTCGCATGAATCTAACATCAATGCATCAAGGCTATCTCGCTTGAGTGACTTTACGCCAGGCGCACGCCAACACTCGCCTGCACGTCCCCGGTCATTCCCCTCACGACATCCATAATAGCCTTCATAATGATATGGGGCTTCGTTCTTCCCATCTGTGAGCAAGATCATAACTTTACGTGCGGTTGGATCGCCAAAAGTTTTCGGCTTCCCCACCCCCTTGGTGCCAAAGAAATTTGACCAGCTGTTGCGAGGCGACAAAGCTCTTAGCCCCCACATCAAACCAATGTCCGCCTGCGTACCACCCTGGACTGGGTACATATGGTCAAGTTTGTCAATCACCTGACCACGATCCCCAGACAGACCAAGCATCGCGGTAGGGCAATTCATGTTTGGTCCAGAAATCGGTTTGATTTTATCCCAAGGGAAAATGTCTTTCTGCCAAGCGCACGCCTTGCCGCCATTGTTGAAATACTCAAACTCAGTCGGATCGGAGACACATGCTTCAGCATACTCGTCTACAGGCTTCAACCATCCCGGCGCACAAGCCTGGGACTTATTCAAATACACATTGCGTTGCCCTTGATATCCACCCTGCCAACTACTCTGTGTGCAGCGCAATGCGTGAGAGCTTGGAATATCAAGCGATGCATTCTGAATAGCCTCCGGCGAGGTTAGGTTCAAGAATCCCTGCGGCCCTGGCACAACTGGCTTTGGCGGTTTAGGGGGCTTCGAACCACCTGAACCCGGATTCGGATTTGGCTCCCAACCCGCAGGTGGTTGCCACCAGGTTTGCAGTTCAGGCTCAAGCCAAGACGCATGCCAGCGCATTCCGGTGACGGAAGCATCAGTCAAAGCACTTGTTACAGTTCCCCCAGATGAAACCCGCCGCTCATTCGAGGCAGATCGCACGCATCCACGCCAGTCAACAGGCGCAAACTGCTCTTTCATCAGGCTCGACGTATAACCACTCGTGCTCTCGGGCTCAGACAGATATTTGCGACGGTTTTCAAACGCAGCTTTAGGCGTTTTTGCGCTACCATAAACTGGCGGCGCAGAGTTTCCAACAACCGCCGGGTTCCAGCTTCCGGGTTGTTCTGAATTGATATTCACAACTGATGCCCAAGGAACGACACCCACTGCCATCAAACCCTCAGCAGGCGTCTCATCAAACATTGTGTTGACGAACCCCTTTGCAGCCTGACGCATAATTGTAAATCGTCCGGACTCAAACATTGAGGCGGTGTTATCCAAGGCCAAAATAACTTCGACTTTGCGACTGTCACCAGCCTGCGCGCCACTTTCAGTCGAGATCGAAACTGTAGGACGGTTGAATAGCCCCCCGAACATCATGGACAGCGGCGCATTCACATTCGCGCTGACGCTACCAAGATCAGAAACAGTTACATTTAACTCTGGCTCTCCCAGCGCCTTACCAGCCGTTTTGATATCCTCGGAAAAGTAACTTGAAACCTTGCTCACACTGGCTGCACGGCGGCTTTCCATTGGCAGTGCGGCTTGATCCAAAAACTCACGTGCACCCGCCAAAACGGCAGCATCCAGCGACGCTTGCATTTGGCGCTTAGCCGTAACGGAACGTGACGCATCAACCGAAAACCCGACCAACAGCATGATGGGCAATAAGCACAATGCGTAGATGACCGCTGTTGCGCCTTCTCGATCCGACTTCAAACGTCGAGAGATTTTCTTAAATTGAAGTACCATAGTGATGCACCTTTGAGAGAAGTTCCCCTCACAGTTGCAACCGATATGCCAGAGCGATAAATGCCAAAAAGCCACCATTTGCGATCTGCAAATAGTGGCTTGATGAATTTATATCGAAAGTGATTTTTAAAGCTTAGCAGCCCATGATTTCACCAATTCCCGAGCACCTTCAGCAGTTTCAGGATTGTCGAGCGCATAGGCGAGAACAGCTTCAAAATAGAGTATCTTGGATCCGCAATCATAGTCTTCGCCCTCGAACTCATAGGCAAAGAAGGATTGGGCTTCCATCAAGCGAGCCATCGCATCAGTGAGTTGAATTTCTCCTCCCGCACCAGCTGCTTGATCTGCGAGCAATCCGAAAATCTCAGGCTGCAAGATATAACGACCTGTAATTTTCAAATTGGACGGCGCGGTTTCAACAGGTGGCTTTTCGACCATCCCTTCCATCTCGATCAGACGACCATCGCGCGACTTCGGCGCAACCACACCATAAGATGACACCCGTGCCATAGGCACCTGATCGACAGCGACGATGTTCCCACCGACTTTCTCGTAAGCATCAACCATCTGCTTCAAACATGATGGCGTGCCTTTAACCAGAACATCTGGCAACAAAACAGCAAACGGCTCGTCGCCAACAATGTCACGTGCACACCAGATTGCATGCCCTAGGCCGAGTGGCTTCTGTTGACGCACAAAGCTCGCACCGCCAGCTGGCAAACGAGTGGCTTCAACTTGCTCAAGGATCGCCGTCTTGTTTTTGCGAACAAGCGCATCTTCCAATTCAAATTGGTGGTCGAAATAGTCTTCGATAGCGCCTTTGCCACGGCCTGTAACAAACACGATATGTTCAATGCCGGCCTCGAGCGCCTCATCCACCACATATTGAAGGGCTGGACGGTCCACAACGGGAAGCAGTTCTTTTGGGACAACTTTGGTTGCAGGAAGAACGCGTGTTCCAAAGCCCGCGACGGGCAAAACTGCTTTACGGATTCGCATGTTTGAAACTCCTGTTTCGATAAAATTCAGTCTTAACTACGACGCGAAATAAGCAATTTACCTGCCAAACGGGTGTTAACCGCCTTTTCCCATGAAAATTTTGGCGGACTAAAGCATTGCGTAGAGGCCAATGCCAGCAACCCAGCAAGAAAGACAAACCACAAGAAAAGTCGCAAGAACCCGTCGTGAAGACATGTCGGCAGGCGCTTCCAGCGATTCTTTCAAACGGTCTTGCAGCGCCAAAGCCGGAGATCGCTCCGAATCGACATTGCCGACTTCAGACGCCTCGGCCAGCTTAGACGTCGCATGCACCTCAGCCTCAACTTCGATCTCAGCGTGCAAGTTCTCTTCTTTGATGGACCGCGCAAACATCGATAGAACTCCTGAAATCGTAAAACAGCCCTGAGTATCCTCGATCTCCCTAAAGAAAGACTGAAAGCATTTGAAAAATCCGCCTGAACGGAACTTAAAAAATCCATCCACAGGGGAATTTTTCTCATACCACAACGAAAGATCACTTATGGGGCGAATATTCTCATAAAAGTTCAAATAAACGCAGCTTTCACTCTTCCCCCGATGGTTACTTATGAGTAAACGGATCGCGGAGGATACAGAACGGTATCTTAGGGGAACACGATCATGGGATTGATAACTTTTGGCCTCGGCCTAACGCCTCGTTTGAGTGCTCCAGCATCAGGAAAATCACCGGGAGACAACGCGCTACTGGGAATGAATGGCCCCATAAAGCGCGCTCTAGATCTCGCGATCACACTGCCAGCGATTGTTTTTCTCGCGCCGCTGTTTTTGGTCGTCGCTATTGCAATCAAGCTTGAAGGTGGCCCGATTTTTTACACGCAACGGCGCCTTGGACGCGGGGGAGAAAGCTTCTCCATGATCAAGTTCCGCAGTATGAAGCCCAACTCCGATAAATTGCTCGAAGACCTGCTCAAGGAATGTCCGAAAGCTGCCGCCGAGTGGAGCGAGTTTCAAAAGCTACGCAATGATCCACGCATTACGCCACTGGGTCGTTTTCTGAGAGCATCTTCAATTGATGAGCTTCCACAGCTATTCAACGTCCTGTTTGGAAGCATGTCCGTAGTTGGTCAACGCCCTATCCTCCCCAATCAGCGCGACGCCTTTGGCCGCCACATTGCTGGCTATGAACGCGCACGTCCCGGTATTACGGGTCTTTGGCAAGTCCGTGGCCGCAACAAGCTTAGCTTTGAAAAGCGTGCTCAAATGGGCAGTGAATACGTCAATCAGTGGTCACTTTGGTTCGACATAAAAATCATCGCCATGACGATCCCCGCCGTATTTTTCTCCAAAGACGCATTTTAAAAAAACTCTGCCCGCAACCGAATTGCGGGCAGAGGCTTTAAAGCGCACCAAACTGACTGTTCAGAATCAATCCGCTTAGAGCGGCACAAGTGTGTGTCCGCCATCCACGACGATTGTCGTTCCCGTCATGTAACTACCAGCATCTGAAGCGAGCAACAAAAGCGGCCCAGACAATTCTTCATGGCGTCCGAACCGACGCATCGCCACGCGCCCTTTCATGTCTTCACCGTGAGATGATTTTAGGAAATCATCATTTATATCCGTCGAGAAATATCCAGGCGCGATCGCGTTCACTCGAATGTTGAACCGAGCTGATTCGAGCGCCATGCACCGCGTCAGATGATCGACCGCCGCTTTCGACGCAGCATAGGCACTGATCGAGGGTTGGGGCTGCAATCCGGTGATCGAAGAAATGTTTATGATGGATCCTCCCGTCTGCGCTTTCATCATTGCGTTAGTCGCAAATCGCGCGACCCGCCAAACACCGGTCAAATTGGTATCCATCACCAAATTCCAATCGGCCTCATCCATCCTTGAATACCAGCCTTCTCGCGACAGTCCCGAATTGTTGATCAATATGTCGCAGGGACTGCCCAACGCCTCTTCAATTGCCAAAAATGCACCGGAAACGCTCTCCTCTGACGTAACGTCCATCGCAACTGGGAGCGCGAACCCACCCTTGGATTCGATCTCATTTGCCAATAACTCCAAGCGATCTAAGCGTCTTGCAGCAAGAACAACTCTTGCTCCGGCCGCAGAAAGGGTTCGCGCGAAGTGCACTCCCAAACCGCTCGACGCACCGGTCACAAGTGCCGTTTTTCCCGTCAAATCAAACATACTCATTCCTCTAAACTCCAAAATCCAGTTGCGTTGCGCAAGTTTTTGCCTCTATCACGCCCTTATGAAAATATCTGTGCTTAAGGAAACACGGCCCGACGAAACCCGCGTAGCGGCAACACCGGAGACCGTCAAAAAACTCGTAGGGCTTGGCCACACCATCACCATCGAAAATGGCGCTGGCACGGCTGCAGGCTTCACTGATTCCGCCTATGAAGAAATGGGCGCGAAAATCGCCAAAGATGCAAAGGCTGCCGTTGCGGGAGCCGACATCCTTTTCAAGGTGCGAAGCCCTGATCCCGAAGAATCCAAACTGATCCCGGAAGGTGCGTCGGTCATAGGATTGATGGACCCATTTGCTTTGGATCAAGAGGCGATATCTGTGCTGAACGCGCGCAAGATCGCCTCACTGTCCATGGAGTTCACGCCCCGCATCTCACGGGCGCAATCAATGGACGCCCTGTCCTCACAATCCAATCTTGCTGGTTATAGAACCATTATCGAAGGCGCGCAGATCTATGGGCGCGCCATGCCGATGATGATGACCGCAGCAGGCACGGTCGCGCCTGCGAAAGTGTTTGTCATGGGCGCTGGTGTGGCTGGCCTCCAGGCCATCGCAACCGCAAGACGCCTTGGCGCCGTCGTCACAGCCACCGATGTACGTCCAGCCGCGAAAGAACAGGTCGCCTCTCTCGGCGCAAAATTCATCGCTGTAGAAGATGAAGAGTTTAAAGCGGCTGAGACGGCCGGCGGTTACGCCAAACAAATGTCTGACGAGTATCAGAAGAAACAAGCAGACCTCACAGCCAAACACATTGCTAAGCAAGACATCGTCGTCACCACAGCACTCATCCCTGGACGTCCTGCGCCGGTTTTGATCAGCGCGGACGTTGTCAAAACAATGAAGCCGGGCTCCGTCATTATTGACATGGCTGTTTCCCAAGGCGGCAACTGCCCGCTTTCCAAGCCCGATGAGATCGTTGATGTTAACGGCGTCAAAGTGGCCGGGTTCACAAATCTGCCCGCCCGCCTTCCTGCGGATGCAAGCTCACTTTATGCTAAAAACCTGTTAGCCTTCTTGCCACTCATCACGGCAGAAGATTCCAGCATTAACCTCGATACTGAAGACGAAGTTGTCACCAGCATGCTGCTGACACGCGGCGGCGATATCGTGAACGAGAGAATCAAATAATGAAAAAGCTTCTCACCCTCATCACGGCGTGCGCTATGGCGCTGCCAGCCGTTGCAGCTGAGTCTACTGGGTCAGGCATCTCTGACTCTGTCTTCCTCGCTGCCGTCTTCGCCATGGCCTGTTTCGTTGGCTACTATGTTGTTTGGTCAGTGACACCAGCGCTGCACACGCCGCTCATGTCTGTGACCAACGCGATCTCGGCTGTTGTTGTAGTCGGCGCAATCATCGCTGCCGCAGCAACGCTGTTCTCCTCCACAGGGGAAGCCCAAACAACCAATGAAATCTGGACGGCACGTGCCCTCGGCACGGGCGGGGTATTCCTCGCATCCATCAACATCTTCGGTGGTTTTCTTGTCACCCGCCGTATGCTCGCAATGTATAAGAAGAAGTCGAAATCATGAGTATGACAGCAAACACAGCCGCCGCACTCTATCTCGTTTCGGCGATCCTTTTCATTTTTGCTATCCGTGGCCTCTCGAGCCCTGATACAGCACGGCGCGGCAACATGCTCGGCATCATCGGCATGGCGATCGCTGTGGGCGTGACAATCATCCGTCTTGGCCCATCGCTTAGCCCGACAACACTCGGCCTGATTGGTGGTGCCATCGTGATCGGTGCCGTCATCGGTACTCTGCTCGCGCAAAAAGCGCCAATGACATCCATGCCACAATTGGTTGGCGCATTTAACGCTCTCGGTGGCGGCGCGTCCCTACTCGGCGCAGCAGCGGCCTTTTATGCACCGGCCGCATTCGGCCTACTTGGCGCAGATGGCAATATAATTGGACACTCGATGGTCGAACTATCGATTTCTGTCATCCTTGGTGCAATTACGTTCACAGGCTCTTGGATTGCTGCGGGCAAGTTGAACGGCAACATTCCGGGCGGCCCCGTGATCTTGCCATTGCGCCATGTACTGAACATTTTGCTCGCGCTCGTATTGGTCGGATGCATTCTTGGCCTTCTTTTCGGATGGGCACCGCCACAAACATTGTTCGTCGCGCTCATCGTTGTGTCGCTCATTCTGGGCATCACATTAATCATTCCGATTGGTGGGGCCGACATGCCCGTCGTCATCTCGATGCTCAACTCGTATTCTGGTTGGGCAGCAGCGGCGCTAGGCTTTGGCCTGGGCAACTTCGCTCTCATCATCGTTGGCGCGCTTGTAGGCTCATCTGGAGCCATCTTGTCTTACATTATGTGTAAGGGCATGAACCGCTCCTTCATTTCGGTGATCCTCGGAGGCTTTGGCGCAGACGATGCAGTCGCTGGCGGCGGCGGCAGCAATGCAGATCGCCCGGTCAAACGTGGCTCCGCTGAAGATGCAGCATTCATCATGAAGAACGCCTCACGCGTTATCATCGTGCCCGGTTACGGCATGGCCGTCGCCCAAGCCCAGCACGCCCTCAAAGAGATGGCAGAAAAGCTCAAAGAAGAAGGTGTCGATGTTGCGTATGCAATCCACCCCGTTGCGGGCCGGATGCCAGGTCACATGAACGTGCTGCTTGCTGAAGCTCAAGTGCCTTACGATGAAGTGTTCGAACTCGATGACATCAACTCACAATTCCCCGCATCTGAAGTTGCCTTTGTGATCGGCGCTAATGATGTGACCAACCCAGCGGCAAAGAATGACAGCACATCGCCAATCTTCGGTATGCCAATTCTGGATGTAGAAAGCGCACAGACAGTGTTGTTTGTTAAACGCTCTCTCGGCTCAGGCTATGCAGGCATCGAAAACCCGCTCTTCTTCAACGACAACACCATGATGCTGCTGTCTGACGCGAAGAAGATGGTCGAAGAAATCGTGAAGTCGCTCTAGAGCGCGTCACCTCGACAAATAGAAGGCCCGCCCTCTTTTAGGAGTGTGGGCCTTTTTTTGTTGAAGACGCATGGCCGCGATACAATCTTACTGCAATGATTGCTGCATGAGATACAGGACCACCAGTGAATGGATGCCAAGCTCCCTCCTATAGACGACAATGCTGACGCTGAGCTGACTAAGCTGGTCTATACACTAGTTATGGAGCCTGAACGCCTACACCTCATGCTCCAATTGCTCGATCGCTCTGTATCGCCCATCTTAGAACGTGATGAAGACATGGAAGCGACAACGCTGTTTGATGATCTCCAGATACACTTCGAAAACGCTTTCGAAATGCTTGAACGACGCAAAGACAATCAACCAAGTCGATCGATAGCCAGAAAGCTAGTGGACGCAGATACCGGTCCCTCAATTCTCCTCAATAGCGATGGGGTCGTATTGCGAGCCAACAATGCCGCAGTGAGGCATCTGGGAGCCTCTGAAGGCTCAGCTTTAGATATATCGACGGTGCATTCTGCCGACAAAGTCGCGCTCCAACGGGCCCTCAAAAACATCCAAAATGAGACCCAAGACCGTCTCATCGATTTGTTCAGCTTCTCAAGCTCCAGCGAAAGCGCGCCAGTGCGAATGATCATGTCAAAGGTGGTCGACACTGACGGCAAACCCATTGCGCACCTCACCGGCCTAAAAACCAATTGGCAGCCTGATGCGGGCGACAGCTTTTCCAACGCCTTCAAGCTAACCATTGAGGAAAAAGCGATCGTTCGTGCGCTCGTGGAAGGCGCGCCCTTGTCCCGGGTGACTGAACTGACCGGCACGCCTGTTCTCGCGGTCCACGACCAATTGGACGCGATGCTCGCAAAGCTGGGACTAAACTCTCAAACAGAATTGATCTGCATGTATGTGGGCTTTTCTCAAATCTCGATCTCAACGGCGACTTCAATTGAATCAAACCCGCCGCTCGCGCGCGAAGACAATGAGTTCAAAATTTTCAAACGCCAAAATGGCAGCCCACTTGAAGTGGAGTTCTACGGCCCGGCAGCCGGCACACCTGTTCTGTTCTTCCACCCGTTCATGGGCGGCACGCTTTTGTCGGAGGCACAGAAGTCCGTCATCCATGCCCGGAAATTACGGTTCGTAATGCCTCTCCAGCCCGGTATGAAGGGAACACTGGATCCCGGAACCCGAGGCGACCGACTGGGGGACTATGCGCGCGACCTCGCCAACATTCTAGAACAATTGGGCATAGAGAAATGTCCCGCGCTCTGTGTAAATATGAGCCTGATCTATGCGCTCGCCTTCGAAGCGCACGTACCTGGCGTCCTAACCCAAATCGTCACCTCGAACGCTCCGGTGCCGTTGAGGTCATCTCAACAAATCAAACAGGTCAGTATTCCGCAACGAGTCCCCTATCTGATCGCAAGGTACGTTCCGTCGCTTCTCAAGTTTTATGTGCGCTCGGTACAGGCCAAGTTAGAATCCGGCGGCGATCTCGATTTTATGACCAACTATTATTCAGACAGTCCGTTGGATTTAGAGACCATCGTCAAACCTGAAATCCGTGACTTGTTTAGACTGTCTGCTTTGCGAATATTCAAGAATGGGCATGAAGCCCCCTTGCAGCACATGAGAATGCAAATCCTCGACTGGACTTCGTATCTCGAGAAAACATCACTCCCCATCACCCTGCTCAATGGCGCGGGTGACACGGAGTTCAGTCACGCCAACGTCAAACAATCGGTTCAAAATTTCAACAATGTCCACTGTGTAGAAGTGCCCAATGCCGGCGCCTTATTGTGGTACCAAAATCCAGAAGCAGTTCTTTCCCACCTGCGAACGTAACAAGCGCTGCTATCCACAACATCAAAGATTTCTAAAGAAGGAGAATGGTGTGCCCTGCAGGGTTCG
>JBOEGK010000050.1:0-39671 GCA_050633385.1 Hyphomonas sp. | reverse complement strand
GATGAGACGGATTTGCCCGCCGCCCAGCTTACCCTGCTCCTGCCCCCGCGCCAGAAGGATGAGGCCAAGGCGCTTTATGCCCGCGCCATGATGGCGATGCCGGAAGGCGGCGTGCTGCTTTGCTGCCTGCCCAATACGCTCGGCTCCAAAACCGCTGAGAAGACACTGCGAGACCTGGCGGGCAACACAGATGCGCTGTCAAAACACAAATGCCGCGCCTTCTGGGCGGTCAAAGACAGTGCCACATTCAACACTGCGCTGGCCCAAGACTGGCTCGCCAATGACGCCCCACGACAGGTGGACGGCGAAGAATTGTGGAGCCGCCCCGGCCTGTTCAGCCGTGATCGTGTGGACGCAGGCAGCGAACTGCTCGCCGATTCCATCCCCGAACATATCAAAGGGCGCGGCGCAGATTTCGGCGCGGGCCAAGGCTATATTTCCCGTCAGGTGCTGCTCAACTGCCCCAAAGTGACGAGCATGACGCTCTATGAAGCCGAGCACCGTGCGCTGTCTTGTATCGAGAAAACGATGGGTGATGTCGGCGAATACACCGCTCACTGGACAGACATTCCGAACACCACACTCAGTGACCGGTTCGACTTTATCGTGATGAACCCGCCTTTCCATGTCGGGCGGGCCGATGCCGCCTCGCTCGGGCAAGACTTCATCCGCGCCGCCTCACGCGCGCTAAAGCCGGGCGGGCAACTCTACATGGTCGCAAACCGTCACCTGCCCTACGAAGCCGTCTTGTCGGCCACGTTCAAAAGCCATGAAATGATCGAAGACACTGGCGGCTATAAGATCATTTTCGCAGAACGGCCCAAACGCCTGAAATGAGGCCGGCCCGTTCCCTCGCCAAATATCTCGCAGGCCTCGGCTATGGCAGCCGGAAAGATATGGAAACGGCCATTGCCGACGGGCGGGTGACCGGCAAATCAGGCGATCCCTTCATGCCCCGCGCTGACTGGCCAGACTTTGTGGAACATCTGTCATTTGATGGCGACCCGCTAGACCCGCCGCCAGGCATGATCCTTATGCTGCATAAACCGACTGGCTACACATGTTCCCGTGCAGATCAGGGCCAGCTCGTCTATGAATTGCTGCCGCCGCGCTTCCTCGCGCGCAAACCGGCCCTGTCCAGCATCGGGCGACTCGATGCTGACACCAGCGGCCTGCTCCTGTTCACAGATGACGGCCCGCTTCTGCATCGGCTGATTTCCCCCAAATCGAACCTCCCCAAAACCTATGACGCAACGCTGGCTCGCCCGCTCGAAGGGCACGAGGCTGACCTGTTTGACAGCGGCGAACTTGTCCTGCGCGGCGAGACCAAACCGATCCTTCCCGCCAAATTGGAGGTTACAGGCGACCGCAGCGCCCGCCTCACCCTGACCGAAGGCCGTTACCATCAGGTGCGCCGCATGTTCGCCGCCGCCGGCAATCATGTCGAAACCCTCCACCGCAGCCAGTTCGGCCCCCTCACCCTCGGCGACCTCCCCGCAGGCCACTGGCGGCTGTTAACTGCCTCAGAATGCACCAAACTGCACGCTTAAGCCCGCCCTATCGCCAGCAGTCGTGCGCCGGAGGACGCGGTACCAGATCTATCGAAATATTTGCCTGTATATCTAAATTACGCCATTTAAAGATATACATACCCATAAAAAGGTAGACCCTATGGATCCCGTTCGAAACCCCTTTGCGCCCGGCGCAGGCAGCCAACCGCCTGAACTGGCCGGTCGTCAAAACATTACAGACACTGCCGACATTGCGCTGCAACGCCTGCTGCATGGGCGACATGACAAGTCACAAATCCTGCTAGGGTTACGCGGGACGGGCAAGACGGTCCTGCTCAACAAGATCGAACAAACGGCCGAGGATCACCGTTTCCTCACCTCCTTCATCGAGGCCCCTGAAAACAAGAGACTCGCAGAACTGCTATACCCGAAACTGCATCAGGTCTTGCGCAAGCTCTCCATAATGGAAGACGCCAAAAAACTCGCACAAGACGGCCTCCGCGCCCTCCGCAGCTTCGGCGCGATCTTCAAAATCAAGGTAGAGGACTTCACCATCAGCGTCGATCCAGAGCCCGGCGTGGCTGATAGCGGCAATCTTGAATATGATCTGATCGACCTGTTTTTCCGTATCGGAGCGGCCGCTCAGGCGGCTGGGCGGGGTTGGGCGCTGTTTATCGACGAGCTACAATATCTGACCAATGCAGAATTGGGCGCACTGATCGTCGCCATACATCGGGTCAACCAGCGCCAACTCCCCATAATATTTTTCGGCGCGGGCCTCCCCCAAATCGCAGCACTTAGTGGAAATGCCAAATCGTATGCGGAACGTCTGTTTGACTATCCCCCCATCGGGGCATTGGCACAAAACGCAGCGAGCGACGCCATACGTCAACCCATCGAAGATGAAAACGAAACAATTACAAAGGCAGCACTCGCCCAAATCGTAAAACAAACCCAAGGCTACCCCTATTTTCTTCAAGAATGGGGCTATCAAAGCTGGAATATCGCCGACAAATCCCCGATCAATGAAACCCATGTTCGGGCTGCGACGAAAGCGGCGCTTCACCGTCTGGATAGCGGGTTCTTCCGCGTGCGCTTTGATAGGCTAACCCCTAAAGAGCGCGATTATGTGGTCGCCATGGCGAAGCTGGGCGCAGGCCCCTACCGCTCGTCAGATGTCGCTGAACAACTTGACGAAAGCATGCAGTCACTCGGGCCACGTCGTGCAAAAATCATCAATAAGGGAATGATATACAGTCCCTCACATGGCGACATCGATTTCACGGTCCCGATGTTTGATGATTTCCTGCGCCGGACGCAATTGTAATAGGGCCTAGCCACTCCCCCTGCACCAGAGTAAACCGCTCCCATGGCACAGCCCCCTTTGATCTCCCTCACCGATGTCCGTCTCTCTTTTGGCGGAGAACCCCTGTTCGAAGGGGTGACCCTGTCGCTCAGCAAAGGCGAGCGCGCCGCGCTGGTGGGCCGCAATGGTGCGGGTAAATCCACGCTGATGAAGATTATCTCGGAGCAGATAGAAGCCGATTCCGGCGCGGTTTGGCACCAACCGGGCACCACATACGCCACCGTTGTTCAAGAACCGGATTTGAGCGGTTTTGACACCGTTCGCGCCTATGTCGCCGACGGGCTGGAATATGACTATATGGCCGAGACCGAGTTGATGGAGTTCGGCGTGGATGCCGACGCAGACCCATCGACGCTATCTGGCGGCCAACAGCGCCGCGCCGCGCTCGCCAAAGCATTTGCAAACGCACCCGACGTGATGCTGCTAGACGAGCCGACCAACCATCTCGACGTACCGATGATCGAAACGCTCGAAGCCCGCCTCAAAGCGTTCAATGGCGTTGTTCTGGTCGTCAGCCATGACCGTCGCTTTCTGGAAAACGTCTCGACCAACACGCTATGGCTGCGGCAGGGCAAAGTCATGAAAAGCCCTGAAGGCTATGCCAAATTCGATGACTGGGCAGAACAGGTCGAACTGGACGAAGAGCGCGCCCTCAAAAAGATCACAACACAGCTAAAAGACGAAGACAGATGGCTGTCGCGCGGCGTCACCGGTCGGCGCAAACGGAATATGGGCCGCTTGCGCAAAATGATGGGCATGCGTGAACAGCAAGGCCAGATGCGCGCCGCCCTCAATGACCGCAAGAACACAGCGGATATGAGCATCGAAACAGGTTCCAGCCTGTCGAAAAAAATCATTGAAGCCAAATCCCTATCCCTCACATTTGAGACAGCCAACGGCCCGCTTGTGATTGCCGAAGATCTCAATATCAAAATCCTGCGCGGGGATCGCATCGGCATCATCGGCCCCAATGGTGCAGGCAAAACCACACTCATCCGCATGCTGCTGGGTGAGATTGAGCCAGATTCAGGCACGATACGTCACGCAAAAACGATCCAGACAACTTATCTCGATCAGACGCGCGACACGCTCAATCCGAAAGACACAATCTGGGAAGCCTTGGCCCCGCAAGGCGGCGACTCGATTACCGTTCAGGGCAACCAGCGTCACGTCGCGGCCTATGCGAAAGACTTCCTGTTCAAACCGGCACAGCTTCGCCAACCTGTCGGCGCCCTATCCGGTGGTGAACGCAACAGGCTGGCCCTCTCAATCGGTCTCGCCAAAGCCTCCACACTTCTGGTGATGGATGAACCGACCAATGATCTGGATATGCAAACCCTCGAACTTCTCGAAGATATGCTGCTTTCCTATGAGGGAACGCTTTTGCTTGTCAGCCATGATCGCGCCTTCCTCGACAGCACGGTGACCTCTTGCCTCTGTCCGCTTGGCGACGGGCGCTGGATCCAGACCCCCGGCGGGTGGACTGATGCACAGCAACAACTCAAAGGCCTGACCGGAGAAAACACCGCGCGCGCCTCCACCCGCAAGGCCTCACCCAAAGCTGATACGCCGAAAGCCAAACCGCAGAAGAAGCTCTCTTACAAGGACGAACACCGCCAGAAAGAGATCAACGAGACGATCCCCAAATTGCAGGCTGAGATCGCAAAAATTGAAGCGGAACTGTCTGACCCCGAGCTTTATTCCCGCGATCCCGAAGGGTTTAATGCCCGCTCGAACCGTATTGGCGAGGCCCGTAACACGCTAGATGAGATAGAGATGGAATGGTTGGAGATCGAGGAAAAACGCGAGGCATTGGCCGACTAAGCCCTCGGCAAAGTAGCGACAACGCTTCCTTAACAAAACCGAGCTAGTTGTCAGCCTTCAACAAGCTCGGAGTCTGACCCAATGCGCTTTATTGCTTTACTCGCCGCTGGCATTGCCCTGTCACTTCCTGCGATAGCAGATACACATGAACTTGCGGGTGCCGCGACAGAAAAAAAAGCCGCAACGGTTCTTCCCGGACATGAACTCGGCATATACCGATTTGGCGCAACTTTTTCGTCCTTCGAGTCTTATTCCGCCGTGGCTTGCCAAACAGCCTGTCGCACCAATGATGCCTGCTTTGCATGGTCATATCTGGTCGGCGCAGGTAATACGAACGCGCGCTGTGAACTCAAACGCAGTGGTGGACAAGTCGAGCGCAACCCAATGGCAACATCAGGCTACTCACCAACGAAAGAGCGCCAGCGCTCCGCGGTTCGGATTTTATACCATTCGCAGAAAACCGATGTGAAAACCGACGAAGGTAAAACAAAAGCAGGCACGATCGTGTTGAGCCGCCCTGTCCCACTGGGTGCCAGCCCAACTGTCACGCATACTCTGCGCATGAAGGCACCCGATGCAGTCACGCCGACTTCACCCTCTGCCAAATCAGAGCTTCGCTACCCGAAATAATTTTTGCGTCAATACCTAACCAAACCGAATTTGAAGGCGGCCTAATAAACAGGGTCGCCTTTTCTCTACCTACAGCACACGTTCTTTCGTGGCCGTGAATCGAATGTTCGGATTTTTCTCCTGAGCATAGCCAACGTCCCACGCATTCTTGGCGAGATAAACCGGTGCACCGTCAAGGTCTGTTCCGGAAGCGGACTTATTCTTATCCAGAAAAGCCTCAATGTCTTTGTCATCATCGGCGGCCATCCAACGCGCAACATTATAGGGCGCCGGTTCGAATACGACCTCTAGGCCATACTCCGCTCCCACGCGTTCTTTCATAACTTCGAACTGCAACTGGCCAACCGCGCCAACAATCATGTCAGACCCAATAGACGGCCGGAACAATTGCGTTACACCCTCCTCAGCAAGGCTCTCCAACGCTTTACGCAAATGCTTGGCTTTCATCGGGTCAGTCACACGTGCACGGCGCAGCAATTCGGGGGCAAAATTCGGGATGCCCGCAAACTGAATATCGCCCGCCTCTGACAAACTGTCACCAACACGCAACTGGCCATGATTGGGCACGCCTATCACATCGCCAGCATAAGCTGTCTCAGCAATCTCACGATCCTGCGCGAGGAACATAAGCGGGTTGTGAATATTCAGCTGTTTACCCGCCGTCGTTTTCAACCGCATACCGCGTTTAAACTCACCTGAACACAATCGCAAAAACGCCACCCGGTCACGGTGATTTGGGTCCATATTCGCCTGAATTTTAAAGACAAAGCCAGACACCGGCTTGTCACTCCGGTCAATCGAGACCGGCTCACCTTTGCGTTCGGCTTTTTGCGGGCGCGGCGCGGGCGCAAATTCTTTCAGTGTGTTGAGCAATTCAGAAACGCCGAAATGTCGTAGCGCTGAGCCGAACACTACGGGCGTCATATGGCCATCACGGAAAGCTTGCTCATCAAACTCCGGCAACAGAGCCGTCGCCATCTCGGCGCCTTCGGACAGTTCAGCAAAAACATGATCATCCAGCGCGGCTTCCAGACTCTCGTCCGAGCCATCAATTCGCACGGTCGGGCCAATTTTGGGCTGCTTACCCGCCTCTCGCTCAAATTGGCAGAACTCTCCCGTACGCAGATCTTTCATACCAGCAAACCGCTGGCCGCTCGCCGCGGGCCAGTAAAGCGGTGCCGTATCAAGTTGCAGCTTGTCCTGCACTTCATCCAGAATCTCAATCGGCTCCAGCGCTTCACGGTCCATCTTGTTGATGAAGGTCACAATCGGAATGTCACGCATCCGGCACACTTCAAACAGTTTCAGCGTTTGCGGCTCGATGCCTTTCGCTGCATCGAGAACCATAACAGCGCAATCAGCGGCGGTCAGTGTGCGATAAGTGTCTTCTGAGAAGTCTTCGTGTCCCGGCGTATCAAGCAAATTGAAAACAAGGTTTTCATATTCAAACGTCATGACAGATGCAGAGACCGAGATACCACGATCGCGCTCGATCTTCATCCAGTCAGATGTTGTCCGCCGCGTTTCGCCCCGCGCAGCGACTTCACCCGCCGCCCGAATGGCACCACCTGCCAGAAGCAAGTTCTCTGTCAGCGTGGTTTTACCCGCATCCGGGTGTGAAATGATCGCAAAGGTGCGCCGACGGGCGGCTTCTTCTACATATGACATGGGCGCTAACTGGGGACCTTAACTGCTAACAAGATAAGCGGCCTACCGCATCTATCACCGTAATTGAAGGGCCAGATCTGCCCAAGCAAGCGCGAGACACAAAAAAACCGACAACCCATCAGTCGCCGGTTTCTCATTACTGGGCGCGATACGCCTGAATTTATGCGGCTGCGAGCCAGATATCATCTAGCTTCGGCGTTTCACCCTCTGCTGAGCGCTTGCGAAGTGATGCAAGTATTGTTTCAGGCAGAATGGTTAAGCGCGGCTCACCCTGTGTGCCATTATAATCCGGAAACAACACAGCGTTCGCACCGGTTTTTGAAATTATCAGCGCGCCCAAATCCTGAACCAAAGAATCTTCAAGCGCGATTTTCTCTTTCACATGTTCAGCAACAACTCGACCTGAGAAGGAGAGCGCCTCACGTGCGCGCATGCCATACGGATCACCGCACCCTAAAACTTTCCAGCGCTTCGCCAGATGTGATTCAGGAATAGCGATCTCAACAATTTTGTCGTTCAAAAGAAACAGCATCGATAGCGTGCCCCAGCCAGTTTTTCATCTGAGGATAAGCTGCACTGTCAGAGTTAACGGGGGGTAACTAAAACCCCTCGACCATGAGAATCCCAACTTAAAGGCTACATTTCCACAGGCTCTGTCAGAAAGTGACGGCCATCACGATCTTCTATCTCAACCACCCATAGATCGCTGTCTCTTTGGCGTGCGCGCGTAACGTATTGATCTGTCTCACCTTCTTCTGGGCCAACCCCTTGTAAGCTCAAATCAACGAATACGCGCTCTCCATCGAGGCTGGTACGAGGCGCAAAAACACGCGCCTCACCGTTCAATCGTGCCACCTTGATCAACACATCACCGCGCGAAGCGTCGCCCGCTTGAATGACGAAGGCCGCCGCACCCGCCACTTGAGCTCGGCGCATCAAGGCCTCAACCCATACCTTCGTCGACAAACGTTCGGGAAGATTCATTCAGTTTCTCCGCGCTAGCCGCCAAGTGGCATGCCGATTGCTCCTCCTCACTGCCTATCGCTGAAACGCTCAGCAGGAAAGAGCCAGAGAGAAAAGGACATGAGCCATGTTGCAAACATTTGCAGTCGCAACTGCCGAAGCGGCCAGCTCCTCTGACATTGCTATGCCCGGTTCCGGCCTATCTCTCAGCGACATTGGGGCGATCGTCCTTATCACGCTCATTCTAGGTACGCTGTTCCTTATTGTGCGTACGGCCGGTTTCACGAACCGCAACCGCTAAAACAGACGCCTACTCTGCTTCATCACCCAGCGGCAAAACGTCTATTGGATCAGCCAACGGCAAACTCACCGTCACAGATGTACCCTCGTTCTCACGTGACCGGATCGAGACGTCGCCACCTTGCAGCTTGGCAAAACTGCTTACGACTGCCAGTCCTAACCCGGTGCCAGCCCGACCGCGCGCGTTCTCGCCCTGCGCGAAAGGTTCCAAAATACGCTTGATATCAATCTCCGACATGCCGACGCCAAAATCCGTGACTGACATCTGCGCCATGCCTTCATACACCTGAACAGCCAAAACAACTTGGCCAGACCGGTTAGAGTATTTGATCGCATTCGAGACCAAATTTTGCCAAATCTGACGCACCGCTCTCGCATCAGCATTTGCCCAAACCTCACCTTCAGCATTCATCTGCAGATCAACGCCTGCCCGCTCAGCTTGATTTTCAAGTTGGCGCATCACTGACTTCGCAGACGCCGCCAGGTCAACCGGCTCCATCTCCAATCGCAATTTGTTCGCGTCGGCTTTTGCAAGATCAAGAATATCCTCGACAAGTAAGAGGAGATCCTGGCCACTCTCATGGATAATGTCCGGATAATCAGCATAAGCATCAGGCATTGGTCCCCGAATGCCTGCGCGCATCATATCAGCATAGCCGAGAATAGCATTGAGTGGCGTCTTCAACTCATGGCCGAGTGACGCAAAAAACGCCGTACGCTCACGCAAACCCTTCAATGAGTTTGCCTCACCCGTCTTCGCCTCGTCGATTGCGGACTGCATCTCAGAAATATCGACAAGCAAAACGCGGCGATGTTCACCCGCAGCTTCAATTTGCGCCCGCACTTTGCGCCCATTGGCCAGCACGAACGGACCGACCGATTTAGAGGACGGCGTCGAAAGATCATCCATCGATGTGTCGACGCCAAACAGGCTGGACAACACAACACCTGGATACACTCCGCCAAGCCCTAACCGATCTCCGACGACACGGGTAATCCGCCCGTGCCCTGCCACATCCAGCAACATCACACCTGAATGTTCTGGCAGATCAGGCGGCAAATGCACGATTGTTTGCTCTTCATGCGGCACGAAACTCGCCTTGCCATTCTGCTTGCCTGTACCCGCCATCGCCATATCGCGCGCGCCGGCGTGACGCTGTAGAAGGGTGAACACAAGTAAGCCCGTCAGTACCAAGGCTGAAACAACAAGCGCCATTGCGAATGGCAAAGTCGGCTGCGTTTTGACTGATAGCAAGCCAGACATACCCATCAGCGCCATGCTGAAATATGCCAACACTCCAAAAAACGTTGCCTCAACTGCCATTTTTTCTGAGAAGAAATTCAATGCCAACAACGGCGCAATCGCGAACAATATGGTCAATGGCGACGAGATTGACCCTGTCACTGCAACAGCAATAACCGCCAGAAGCGTCCAGCAAATGATCAAAAATGCCTCAGTGTTGCGATTCCCCAAACCGCCATGGCTCAATAGAAATGCACCAATAAGGCCGGGTAAAACCGCGCCTGCACCACACACCACTAAGCTTGAGGCCGACATGCCAGCGAGCGCGCCGGCAAAAATGGCGCTGATGATGAGCCCAACCCAAATGAGGTGGATAATTTGTAATCGCTTCTGCGATGCCAAAGGGGACATCGTTAACACCCCATACACTCTTATTCGGCCATTCTGACCGCGCTGACACTACATTGCTGTATTTGTAATGCTGTCATCAGGCAAGGTGAGGTTCCCTATTCAGGGAGTTTCAGGCAATACTATCCCGTATCGCGTGAGGAGAGACTAAATGAAATCCATTAGATTGATCGGTATCGCCATTGCGGGACTGGCGCTAGCAAGCACAGCATCAGCCCAGTCCAGTGATCCGATATCCCGCTCTGCTGCTGTATACGCTACGTATCAGTCAGATGTTTCAGATGTTAAAAACAACCCAATGACATCCGCCAAGGATATTGATTCTGCACTAGAAAATCTTGGCGGCCACAACCCAGACAAACTCTCCAAAGGCTGGATCGCCTATTCGGCCTTGATCGCCTCCCAAGACCCAGAATATCGAGCTGCCGTCAAAGACATTGAAAACTTCTATGGCCGTGACGCACTGACCACGGGACTACGCAATGATGCGCGCTATGCCCGCCGGCTCGCAGGCGGGGACAATGCGGTCAGTTCTGCGCTGGGCGCCACAGAAGCAGACAGCCGCCGCCTCAACCGCGTATCACAATATGTCAAAGACCAAGCCTATTCACTTCAGGCATTTGGTTGGGCAAAGAAGAAAATCGGCAATTCCAGTTCCCGCGCTACAAAGCTCGGCAATCGCCAGGCAGGCGGTGTGGCCGCCAAATCCGGTTTGGTGACAGCATTTTCCTCAACTGAAATCGATCAAACACTGGCCCAGGCCGGTCGCATCGGCTCTCCATCCGTTTGGGAACATGTCTCAGGCGCCGCAAATGCCGTGAAATTCCCCGCCGGTCTCAACTCTGGCCTCACTGGCAGCCGCAAGCGCGTAAAGTACGGCAAAGAGTCTGTCGCTGACCAGATTGCGACGCTCGCCGCTTATCGCATCATAGGCAACCAAGGCACCTCAAGCTCCACTCTGAACAGCGCCATGTCTGAGCGGAAAACCAAAAATTGCCTCACAAAGGCTAACTTGAACCTCAACCAATGTGTAGCCGCAGCCAATCAACAGTATGAAGTTCCATTCTGCATTGGTGAGCACTCGCTATCAGATGTCGGCAAATGCATTGGCGGTGTGTACCAGTAGGCCGCGCCCACTAAACCCTTTCAATGAAGCCCCCGAGCCCGCAAAACGGCTTGGGGGTTTTCTTTTGCGCCAAGCTGCCCCATGTGAAGCAAATGACTATGCAAGACACCGCAACCGAGATCCGTGAAGAGTTTTCCTGGCTTGATGATTGGGAGGCCCGTTACGCGCACATCATTGATCTGGGCAAAGCCAACGCCCCCTTAGAAGCAACTGAGCGCACAGAAGACACGCGCGTGCGCGGCTGTGCATCTCAGGTCTGGATGGTAACCGACACAGACGGCGACCGCCTCACCGTGCGCGCCGAAAGCGATGCGATGATCGTATCCGGCCTCATCGCGTTGCTCATCCGTCTCTACTCGGGGCAAAAATCATCAGATATACTCGCCTTTGACGCGAAATCCTTTCTTGAAGAAATTGGTGTCGCCGGGGCACTCACCGCGCAACGCTCCAACGGCTTAGCCTCAATGCTCGACCGCATTCGCCATGATGCAAGCGCCGCGCTGGCCTAAGCGACAGCCACCGCCTCATCCAGTTTGACCACGCTGACCAGCCCGACAGTGAGTTGATCGATAAAATCATCAAACGCATCCTCATCACGCAGGTCTTCCACCAAATGACATGCGTAGCTGACGGTTGACCGATCTCGATCAAAAGCGCGGGCCACCCGCGACAGGCTCATTCCCAATCCAACATGCGCGAGATAGATCGCAATATGACGGGCACGACTTTCAGCGGGGGAGCCACGCCCAGCAGAAAGCAGCGTTTCAAGCTTTAACCCCAAGGCATAAGCCGTGAGCGCCGCCGCCAGATAGGCACGGTCTTCATCTTTTTGGGGGTTAAACTTCGTCATATCCATCTCCATTTTCGTCCTGAGGGTTAAACCTACAGGAGAGGAGATGGTGTAGGATAAATTTCCTATACGCTCAATAACACGCTTGAAATTGCTTGTGGATCAGGCCGCCTGGCGTGAAGAAGGGGTTGGATGCGAACCTTGCGCGCCCAACGTATCAGAGATTGCCCGGCGCCCAGAGACCAGTTCATCAAGGCAAAGAACTTGTGTCATTCGGCCAGACGAATCCAATAGCGGAAGCCGCAACCATGCATGCAACTGACCGTCATCTTTAATCACACCGCCAACAGGGGCCGCGCGTTCCAGCGCCGCTGATAAGCCCAACGCATAGGCGTCGCCATGCCGTCCTGCAATCTCAGATACAAGCTGCCCTCGCGCTTCTGCACCGAAGATTTGACGCAAGCGAGATCCAGCAATGCGAAAGCGGCAATCCCCATTACCTTCAACTTCAACCAAAGAAATGCTGGCCAAGACAGACCGAAATTCACCCGGGTCGATCGCCGACCGCTCCACGCGACCTGTTACACTTTGTAAGCCACGCCAGTACGCGATCAAGTCGCGTTGCGCAGGCGTTACACCCTTGAATACCGGATCATTTAACACTGTTCAGCCACCCCTGGACGATTCGCAAGAATCACCTATCGCGCGAGTTGAGTCGTCGATCAAGTCTCGAAGTGAGAAAATCTTAACAAATCTTACCAAAACCTTGCTGTCAGCAAGCGGATGATTATTGCTTAAGCAGAATTGCCTGAAATTGCCTCAGCCTTTGCCAAGTCCCATTTCTTTGGCCAGTTTAGAGCGCTGGCGCGAATACCCAGGCGCAACCATTGGATAATCAGCTGGCAAGCCCCACTTTTCACGATACTCATCAGGTGACATGTCATATTTGGTGCGTAGGTGACGCTTCAGTGACTTGAATTTTTTACCATCTTCCAAGCAAATCAAGTATTCCTCGCCGATGGATTTCTTGATCGAAACAGCAGGTTTCTGTTTCATCTTCTCGGTTTCACCCTCAACTAGAGTTGAAAGTGAGCCATGCACATTGCGGATCAAATCAGGCAATTCCTGAGCATTCACTGAGTTATTGCCGACATAAGCCGTCACAATCTCTGTCGCCAGTTCAATCAGCAATCCATTTTCAGTTGTGGTCTTCACATCATCCAACATAATTGTTCCCCTTCAACAATTATTTGAAGGAACTAATACATTGGCCAGAACTGTAAACACCAAAATGCAGTAATACTGCATTTTGGTGCTTCTTATCTTCATTTACTGAACATCTGAAAATAACAATGAAATCAACGAACAGTAATAAATGCTAGCAATAGCACGAAGCCAAGCACAGCAGCCGTCCAAATTGCCGCCGCGCCTTGCAGCCCACCTCTGGCGAGCTCTCCGCGTGGACTAAATGTATTTTCGATACGCTTAAACGCTCTGCCAGACACCGCAAAGAATAGGGCTGTCATTGCCGGTCCTGCCTTACCCCACACGGTTCCCGCCCATGTCGCAAAGCCAAGCCCAAGCTTTCTATACAGCCAGTCCGTATCCAAAATAGTGGCATCTTTCTCTGCTGGATAAACACCGAAGCGCTTCAGCAAAATAAAGGCAAAGATTGCCAGAACGAGCAGTTGCATCTGAGTCAACACATGCGCCGTCGTGAATGGCTTATAGCTCATCGCTTCTTCGGAATAAGGCAACAGGCTGTAGAGCCATTCATAACCCAGACCAGGAATGATCGCGGGCAAGCCAACTGCGATACAGATGAACGCCGCAAGGCCCATAGCCAACAACATATTGAACGGGGCTTCTTTCACCCGCCGCCCACTGTCATGCGCGAAAAATGCGAAGTACGGGATTTTGATACCCGAATGCTCGAGCACACCCGCAGAGGCAAACAACAGCATCAGCCAAACAACAAACAGTTCAGGATAATGCCCCACTGCGCTCATCGTCAGCGACTTTGCCGCAAAACCAGAGAAGAGCGGGAAGGCCGAAATCGACATCGCGCCGATGATACAGAACACGGTCGTCCAAGGCATAGACTTATACAGCCCGCCAAGCTCTGACGCTTTGGTCGTGCCGGTACGATATAGCACAGCGCCCATACTCATGAACAAGAGGCCCTTGTAGAGAATATGCGCAAAGGCATGAGCGGAGGCTCCGTTAAGCGCCATCGCATCGCCGACTCCAGCGGTGCCAAGACCAATCGCACAGATCATAAAGCCAACTTGGTTGTTCAAGCTGTACGCCAACACACGGCGCAGATCGTTTTCGATCACAGCAAAGAACACCGGGAAGATCGTCATCACCGCACCAATCCAGATCAGCGGATCATGCCCGGGGAACATTCGCGCAAACGCATACACGGCTAGCTTCGTCGTAAAGGCTGACAAGATCACAGCGCCTGTCACAGAAGCCTTCGGATAGGAATCCTGCAGCCAATTGTGCATGAACGGGAACGCCGCCTTGATACCAAACGCGATAAATATGAGCCACGCGCCCGGTTGGTCGAGGCTGGTGAACGCCTTCAGAGACAGATCACCGGTCGCCTTGTACACATAGGTGATACCCGCGAGCAAAAGCACACCTGACAAGACCTGTATCACCAGATATCGCATCGACGCGAAATACGCGCGCCGCGTGCCAGCCTGCAGGATCAAGAAGACAGACGTAACCGCCGTAATCTCCCAGAACACAAACAATGTCATAAGGTCGCCGCATAGCGCCGCCGCCACCGCAGCACCCGCATAGGCCAGCGCCATACCATCTTGCAGACGGTTATCCGTGTGCCACGAATAGATACCGTTCAGCAGCGCAGCAATCAGGAATGCCAAGCTGAAAATATAGTTGAGGCTATCCACACGATAGAAAACGAGGTCGAGCCCCATTGTCGTCCCGCCCGCTAAATTGACCTGACGCTCAGCCAGCGTCAGCAGCACCATCGCCACAAGCGGTGTGGCAATCGCAATCGCCTGACGCACCCGGCGCACAGGAAGGAAAAGAAGAACAAACCCAACAGCGATCAACAACCAACCGGGATTAAGAGATGCAAGCAAACTCGGCATTAGTCGTCCTCCCCATAGGTTGGATCAATCACTGCATCAGGCTCAAAATCCGGATCAATATCGGCAGGTGGACCACCTTCGTCTTTGTAATAATTCGCATCACGCCGCAGCAATCGTCCCAGCGGCCAGCCCATCAGTACAACAAATGCAAACGCGCCAAACCCATACAAGCCATAAAACCCAGTTGCGTCGGCGAAATGGAAATACTCATGCCGATCAACCAGCAGATCGAGCAGAATAAGCACCACTGACAGCGCTAGCACGCCCCAGAAAATGACGTTCCCCACGCCTTTCCATTCGGTCCAACCAAAAAGCAGCTTCGCCATAGGGTGCACACCATCATCTGATGGCGTGTGCATGCGATGTGCGGTCTCCGCTGCGCGTGTCACAAAGCGGCCAGAATTATCACGATCGGTTTCGTTATTGTCGCTCATGGCTGGGCTCCAATTATGCTAGTCGCGGTGCCTCCGCTCACGGCAGGCGCGAGGAAGTTGGCGATGTCACCGGCAAAGAAGAAAATCACAACGCATAGCGAAGCGGTAAAGACGGGTGCAGCCACTGTCAGGAACGGAGCGCCCCCGGCTCTCTTAAATGGCTTGGGTTCCGGCGTGCCCGGTGGGGGCATGAGCGCTAAGATCGGAATAGGCAGCAGATAGATGATGTTCAACAAAGATGACCCAATCAGGATCCATAACACATAGGTCTCACCGCTATACATCGCGCCCTGCATGAGTTGATATTTCGGCCACCCACCCGCAAGCGGGGGAATACCAATGATCGACAGCGCGGCCACAAAGAAGGCAATAAACACGATTGGCATTTTCCGGCCCAGTCCGCGCATGTCAGAGATATTGCTCATCCCCGTCGCAACATAGATCGCCCCGGCGCACATGAACAACGTCATCTTACCTGCCGCATGTGCCGCAATCTGCAACCCGCCACCGAGGAACCCGGCCTGATTGGCCAGCATCGCCCCAGCCGTCACATAAGCCAATTGCGCCACGGTAGAATAAGCTAGTCGCGCCTTCAGATTGTCTTTTGTCATCGCGACAAGTGACGCGACGATAATGGTGAAACACGCTGTCCACATGATGAATTCGCGCGCCGGCGTCGAGGCAAGCAAATCGGCCCCAAAAATATACATCGCGATTTTCAGCAGCGTAAACACACCCGCTTTAACAACCGCGACCGCGTGCAGAAATGCAGATACCGGCGTCGGCGCGACCATCGCATTGGGCAGCCAGAAATGCACAGGCATCAAACCGGCTTTACCCACACCAAACGCGAACAGTACCAAAAGCGCACTCGCCACAGCCGGGCTAATATTTGCGCCGGCGAGCAAACCGCCATCAACAAACGCCAAACTGTTGCCAGCCAACGCCCACGTCCACATGATGCCCGCAAGAAATAGGCCGATAGACGTCGCCAAAAGGGTCAGCAGATAGATCCGTCCACCACGCTGCGCTGCCGCGTCGCCCTTATGCGTCACCAATGGATAGGTCGACAGCGTTAGCACTTCATAGAACACAAACAGGGTGAACAGATTGCCAGCCATCGCGACGCCCATCGCGCCGAAAATTGCAATCGCAAAACAAATATAAAAACGCGTCTGATTGCGCTCTCTATTCCCGCGCATATAGCCGATCGAATAGAAAGAATTGACGATCCACAGGCCAGAGGCCACCACAGCAAACAAAGCGCCCAGCGGCTCAACCTTGAAAGCAAATGACAGGCCGGGTGCCGCTTCACCTAACACCAATTCAGGTCTGGTACCGGTCGCCACTTCCATCACCAGCATGAGAACCAAGCCGAACAGAATTGCCGCGCCAATAAGCGTAACAGCTTCGCGAATATTCGGAACTTTGCCCGAAGCGCCAATGCCGCCCGCTATGATAAGCGGGACGATCATAATCAATGTAATCAACAGTTCCGGGCTCATCGGAATGCCTCCACGCCAAAGGCCGCAGCGGCCGCGTCACGCGCCAACCCAATCGGGAAGTCAGCGGCAATGCCAAAGTAAAGATTTGCCAGCGCCAACACCCACAGCGGCACAAGCAACAGGATCGGTGCTTCTTTCCGGTTCTTTCGGGGGTTTAGGGGCGGTTGAAAGAAAATCGCTTCCAAAATACGGCCCATATAGATCACCGCCAAGATGGACGAGAACACAACGACGGCCACAGCCCACCACCAGCCATGATCAAACAGCGCATATCCCAGTTGCAACTTCGATTGAAAACCCGCCGTCAGCGGAACACCGATCAAGCTCAAACCGGCAATCGCAAAGCCGGTCATCGTCCAAGGCGCAGACCGCCCAAGCCCGGCAAAATCACGCACATGCGTTCCCTGATAGGTCAGCACGACACCGGCCACGGCCATAAACAATGCACCTTTGATCAGCGCATGATTGAACATGTGCAATAGACCCGCGCTCAGGCCGATCGTGGTCCCGATGGAGACACCCAACAGCATGTATCCAACCTGCGCCACAGAAGAATATGCAAGCACCCGCCGCACATCGCTCTGGAAGCACGCTTGGAAGCTACACGCCACCATCGCAGCAATCGCCAATGGCGCCAGCAGATACATGAAGCTCGCTTGCTCAAACGCAAATTCAGGACGGAAGATTGTGAACAAGAACCGGATCAACGCATAGAGCGCCACCTTGGTCGCTGTTGCCGAGAGGAACATCGTCACAAAGCTCGGACTATACGCATAGGCATTCGGCAACCATTGATGCAACGGCCACATCGCGGCCTTCAGGCCAAGCCCTACAATGATAAACGCAAACCCAGCATGGATGGACCGATTGCCCGCCAATTCAGGCAACATAGAGCCCATCTCAGCCATGTTGAGCGTACCTGTCGCGGCAAACAGGAAACCGACGCCGATCACATAAAAGGTCGCGCCAATCGTCCCCATTACGAGGTAATTAAACGCTGCAGGCAACGCCCGGCGATCACGTCCAGCCCCCAGTGCCACAAGCACATAGGTTGAGATGGAACTGATCTCGAGGAACACGAACAGGTTAAACGCATCTCCGGTAATCGCCACACCAGCAAGCCCGGCAAAACAGATCAAAAACGCCGAATAAAACAATGGACGCTTGCGCACCGGAATCTCTGCATTGACCGTCGGCCAAGAGAATATCGACGCCAACACAGCAATTGCTGAAATAAGAAGCAGGATCATCGCATTGAGCGAATCAACCCTCAGCTCAATGCCCAATGGTGGACGCCAACCACCGACAGCATAAGACAACACATTCCCCGGCGTTGTCTGAACCAGACCGAGCAAAACGATCGACAGCAACAAAGACGCAACCGTCGCTGCAATGCTTAAAATCCACGCGATCCGCCCACTCGGCAGAACGGCCAAAACCGGTGCCAATACCAATGGCAGCATAATGAGCAAAGGCGCAGCATGATCGAGCGCCCAAACTGGCGCGAGGTTCAAAATGAGATCAATCATGCGCTGGCCTCGCTGAGATTTTTCTCGGCTTCCAATTCTTGTGCAGCCGCCGTTTGCATATCAATTTCCCGAACTTCATCGGCTTCAATCGTTCCATAAGCCTCACGAATACGAACGATCAGGGCCAAGCCAACAGATAATGTCGCCACGCCCACAACAATCGCAGTCAGAATCAGAACATGCGGCAAAACGTTGGAATAGGTGTTGACCAATTCCGCTGGCTCGCTCGCACCCGCTGCCGTCAAAGCGGCGTCCAGCCCGGCTGCTGCATGGTCGCCCGCGCCGTGCGCGTCATCGCCATGAGCGGGCGCGTGTCCACCGCCATGATGGCTCTCTGCATCCGGACCAAATAGGATCGGCGCCGTCGCCCCGGCCACTTTTCCGAGTGTGATGTAAAACAAACAAACCGATGTTTGAAACACAGACACGCCAACAAGGCGTTTGATCAAATTCTCAGCCGCAAATGTGATGTAGAGACCGATCATCATCAAGCCGATGATCGCCCAATAGTTTGCGCGCTCTAAAACGAACTCCAGCATTTTACGTTACCAGTCCTCGTCACGAATCTCGGCCACGCGGCCGGCAAATGAATAGAAAATCGTCAACATCGCGCCAGACACGCCGCACAACACGCCAAACTCGATCAGCAAAATGCCGATATGCTGTCCTTTGTGTCCGCCCGGGGCCTCATCAAACAGAGCGCCATATTCAAGGAAATTCCCACCGCGCATCAACGCCCAGAAACCAACCCCGGAATATAAAAGCACGCCAAAAGCAGCGAGCGTACGGGTAAAGGCAGGCGGCACAGCCCTCATGGCCGAGGGCACCCCGAAGACCAACGAATAGAGAATGACTGCCACAGCCAAGATCACACCCGCTTGAAATCCGCCGCCAGGGCCATAATCACCATGAAACTGAACATAGAATGCGTACAGCGCGATAACCGGGATCAAAGTCTTCGAAATAACCCGCAAGATGACGTGGTGTGTAGAACTCATGACTTGTCCTCCGGCGTAGCGGCGGGCTTGGTTGTCTTGTCATCTTTACGGATGGATTCAGCCAATGACCGTTCCCCAAAACCGAGCAGCATGGCCACTGCGATGCCAGCAACAAACACAACCGTCGTCTCGCCCAACGTATCAAAACCGCGATAGCTGCCGAGCACTGAGGTCACCACATTGGCAATCCCTGTATCACCCCAGTTCACGCGCAAATACTCATAACCAACGCCCGTATTCACTGGGGAGTTTGGATCCCCAAAGGCTGGCAGATCGACCGTGGCGTAAATCAGCATCGCGCCGGTGACCAGCACCACAACAAGAGGCCCCAGACGCGCCAGACGCTTTTCAGGCTTGGCCATGCGAGATGTCAGCAGCATTGCCCCCAGCAAAACCACCGTCGACATGCCCGCACCGACGGCCGCTTCAGTGAACGCCACATCAACCGCATCAACAACAACATACCAAACCGCAGACACAAGCGAATACACGCCAGACAACATCACGATCGCAAACAGGCTACGCAAACGCGCAATCGCGATGCCCACGACGAATAAAAGTCCCAATAGGAGAATGTTGACGGTCGCTAAACCGATGGACCCATCCAGCACTTCACTCATGCCTGATCTCCCTCATCTTGATTTTTCTTTACGGGCCCGATCAAGGGCTGGAGACCGGCTGTATGCGCCGCATTTGCGACAGCATGAGAGGCAGCAGGACTGGTCAACAAGATGAAGACAAATATCGCCAACAGCTTGAGCACGATCAACCAACCGGGCGCCAACAATGCCATGCCGATCAAAATCAGGATCGCGCCGGACGTATCTGTGACACTCGCTGCGTGCAGACGTGTGTAAAAGTCAGGAAAGCGAAGGACGCCAACCGTCCCCACGCCACACAATATTGCGCCCAGCAGGCAAACAGCGCCCCCGAGCGGAAAGCGTACAATTTCAAACCAATGCAACGCTGTCGCGAAAAAATCAGCCATTTTTGCCACCCTCCGAATTCCCCGTTGAGCGACGCACCAATGGCACTTGGAACGAGCGGTAGCGGAAGAACTTCAAGATCGCGATCGTCGATACGAAGTTGATCAACGCATAAAGGATCGCGATGTCTAAAAATTCCGGGCGCCCCATGACAAAACCGAGCAATCCGAGCGCAAGAACCGTTTTCGTCCCAAACGAATTGAGCGCCAGAACGCGGTCATACAAAGTCGGCCCGATAAGTGTTCGGATCAGCAGCAGTACCATGCCGATAAGAATTGCGATTAGCGCAGCAGCGGTCATGCTTTTACCCCCCGGCCATCAGCCGCACGCGCAGAGCGGCGGTCCATTTCAGCGAAAGCTTCCGGCTGTGCATCTTGCTCATACAAGCCATGTACAAGCAGCTTGTCACCCTCAACCTCAACCGTCACCGTACCCGGCGTCAACGTGATGGAGTTTGCAAACGTTACCTTCGCCAAATCCGACACACAGCTTGTCTTCACGACGATAAGCGCCGGGCTGATGTCTAGATCAGCGCGGACACAAGCTTGAATCACTGTCCAATTCGCCTTGACGATTTCTTTCATCAGCCATGGGAAATATGCGAGGAAACCGAACAGGCGCACATATGGCACACCTTCGCGGTCCAATATGTCCAGCCGATAGGCTAGAATCACAGACACAGCCACCGATGCTGCGCCCAGAGACAACAATAACGGTGTATAATGTCCGGACATGCCCAGCCAAAATGCCGCCAAAGCGAGTATCAGCCCTAGAAAGTACGCCACTCTGCGCCCTCACTCCCATTCATTCCAATATCAGAATGACCTGACCTAAAGAGGTCTGGTCGAATTGGAAAGAGTTTTGAGTGGGTTTTTCAGTGCTATCTGCCAAAAACCAATCGCGCTGTGCGTTGCGACGTAGAGAATTCTGTTTCCTGATTGGCCGGTTCGGTGTCCGTACCGACACCGTTCACACTGCGCGGACTAAACGCAGATGACAGTGACCAGTTCCAATAGCGCAGGGTTGTTTGCGCTTTCGCAACCGTCAGAATTTCAAAGGTTTCTTTCACCAACACATATTGTGGATGCAGAATCCCTTGCTCTATCTCAATGGGGCGTTTCAAAGCGGTCCAAAGCACAGCGAGGAAATCTCTGTGCAAACCGGTAGCCTTCACCAGAACCGCCAATCCCTCACCGCCCTTATCTGATAAAATTTTGGCAATCGTTACCGGTTTCACACCAGATAGATATCCAATCTCTTGCGCGATAGTGGCATTCATTCCCTCAGTCGCCGCTGTATTGCAGGCTTCTTCAAGGCTACCAAAGTTGCTCTTCTCCAATGCAGCACGGTTACGCTGGCGGCGCTCAATCATTTGCAGCGCTTTACGGGCGACCGGGTCTGCCCATTTTTCTGCTGCTGCCATCTCATACACATCACTGCATAAGCTGATGACTTCCGTGCGATCTGCTGCGTGGCGTTGCAAAATTTTGCGCCGGGTCGGCCCATCGGCCCACCAAAACATCGCCATTGCCTGTGCGGGCTTCACCTCAAGTCGTTCCACCAATTGCGCGCAAAGTGAATCGATATCACGAGACCGCTGAACCAGAGCATCCACCGCTTGTTCAGGCAGTTCAGCACCGCGATTATCAACCAAAATTTTCAAAATATGTGGCTCGGCGTGTTCAGCCAAATGCGTACTGACCATGCCTTCTATGACCTTTCGACGGGCCACAGCCATACGGTGCTCCACCGTGCCTAGCTCACAGATCTCGATCAGATCATTCGTGCTAAGCCCTTCATTATGCTCAATAATCGGTTGCGCGATCGCAAAACTACCTTGCGCTAAATATCTGAGCAAACGACGCGGCGCGTCCCGGCTCTCTCGCAACCGTGTGGCGCACAAAATACGTTCGCGCTCATCGGCGTGAAACAGCATGTCCAGCAAAATATCGCCAACCATGTTGCGATCTTGCGCAGGCACGCGCGCCGACGGCATCGCCACGACATCCAGCAATCGGCGATACAGCGCAGTACGTGCTTTCCCAATATTTGGGTTTGAAATACCTTCGATTTCGTCGTTCATAACGGCCCTGCTTAAAAATGCAGGTTAAATAGTGTCAGAAAGATATTAACGAGCAGTAGCAGGCTATGTGATCACATGTTTCACACTGCTAAATGCGTCTATCCCGCCGCTTTCCCGGATGCACAACCATCAACAATAAGGATGCCACAAGCATCACAATCGCCAGCAAAAACAGTTTTCCGTCATCCGTTGCCGTCTCTCCGGGTGTCAGCGACAACGGAATTTCATGACCCAACCATGGCGACAAATGCAGTGATACCGCCCCACCCAGAATAAGCGTCGATAAAAAGGCCCCAAACCGGCGCGTCTGCGGTAAAAGAAGCAACAACGCCGCAAACAACTCCAACAGGCCAACCAGCACACGCCCGGCAGGCTCAAAAACTGTGACGCCAGAGTTTGTCGCCAACGTCTGAAACACGATGTTCTCGCCCGGCGCATCAAAAAACTTCACTGAACCCGCTGGCGGATTAGGCAAAGGATGGATCGTCGCCTGCACAAATAGCGCAATCAAAAACAGGGCGAGCCCCCAACTCAACAAATGTTTGATCATTCTCATAATCGCCTGCCCGCCTCCGCATTTGCCAGCGCTTCCTCACAGGCTAGCTTTCACCTGCCAATATGGCAACCAAAAGGCCACATCAGAAAACCATGCGCTCTTGCAGCCCCTTTCCATTTATGAACGGTCACGCCTAAGGTCTGTCAAACACACTAGGAACGATAGATGAGCGACGATTCCGTCAGTCAGGATAAGACCGACCCAACAACGCATGTGCAATCCACATCGGCCCAGACGAGCGGAATCACACGTGCGCTCGATGCTGGGGCCAGTCTCGTCACGACAGCATCGCATTGGCGCGCCCGTCGTTTGCGCCGGGGTGTTCAGGTTGAGCTTCCAGCCCTTTTACTCGTCCAATGCAGCTGGTTTGCTGCCTTCGGTCTGCAAATGGTGCTGTTCCCCTACCTTATTACCGGCGAGAACCATCTCCATATGGATGGCCTCGCTCTTGGTCTTGCAAATATGGCGCTCTCCGCTCCATCTGTGATCTTCCTCTTGCTCGGCGGGGTCGTGGCAGAACGCGCAGACGGGCGACGACTCCTCATCATCCTCCATCTCGTTGCCGCTTTGCCTGCCTTCGTCTTGGCGTGGGCCGTGAAGAATGAGCAATTGTCCTACACAACAATGATCATTTATGGCCTTACCATTGGCACGGTAGGTGCGTTCATGATGCCAGCCCGCGACGCCATAGTGAACGAAGTCGTGGAACGGCGCACACGCATCGGTTCAACAGTGACCCTACAACTTGGCGTCACCCTCGCCACCATGGCCCAATTCGTGGCGCAAATTGGCGGTCTCATCCTCGCGGGCTACGCCGACAAAGTAACCAAAATGCCTTCATGGCTAGGCGGTTTTGGTGTTGGTCCCATCGCAGCCGAAAATCTTCTTGTGTTTCAGGCTTGCACCCTTTTTCTCGGCGCAGGCTTTGCCATCTTCCTTGCGCGAGGTCGCCGGGTCAAAACCGGACGCACCGGCATAGGTGCTGCATTCGGCGACATCGCTGACGGGTTCCACGCCGTCAAAGCTGATGGCAAACTCTGGGCGATGACGGTGCTCATGTTCGGTGTCGGCGTCTTCGTTATTGGCTCGTTTCTGGTCGTCCTGCCCATCGTCAACCGCGATGTGTATGGGTTCGGCCCGGACGGCATCCGCGATATGTTCGTCACCTTCTGGATCGGAGCTTTCGTCTCGTCTGTCGTGCTCGCCGTTTTCAAACGAATCAAACGTCAGGGTCGGCTATTGCTTGTTGCGCAATTTATCGCCTCGCTCAGCATTCTCTTATTGATGTGGAAAGTGCCTCACTGGATGTTCCTCACAGTCGTTTTCGTCTGGGGGCTGGCTGGCGGAATTTCCATCGCGATGAGCCGGGCCATCGTGCAAGACGCCGCGCCGAAAGAAAAACTCGCCCGCGTCCTCTCCATCTACCAGCTCGGCTTTATGGCAGGCGCACCGCTCGGTGCAGCCATGATGGGTGCGTTGGTCGATATGTTCGGCCCCTATCGCATTGCCATCATTCCAGCAGGCGGGATGCTGGCGCTTATATTCGGCATGGTTTTGTTTACCCCTGTGTGGAACATGAAGGGCAGCGCCTGGCTGGAACATGCCAATAGACCCTCCGCGCCATAAGTGTGCCCTATTACCGTGCGACGACGAATTTGATATGACCAGCCTGCCCCGCGCCACGATCCATCTCGACAATGTCGCCGACAATTGGCGCGCGCTAAATGCGTTGCACCCAACATCCGAAACTGCCGCCGTAGTAAAGGCCGATGCGTATGGACTGGGGGCGCCCGCGGTTTCCCGGGCGCTGGTCAGGGCGGGCTGCAAGACTTTCTTCGTCGCCTATCTTGAAGAAGGCATCACGCTGCGCCGTGCGCTTGGTGGCCAGCCTGACATCTTTGTACTGAACGGCCCGCGCGACGCGGAGATTAGCGCTTATGCCGAACATCGTCTCTTCGCCGTTCTCTCGACACCGGAACATATTGCCCTGTGGCACAACGCGCCCGAAAGCACCTGCGCGCTACATTATGAAACGGGAATGAACCGTCTCGGCATCCGAAACGACGACCCGTCCTTCCATGCTGATACCCTCAAAGCCTTATCGCCCCGATTGGTGATGAGCCATCTGGCCTGTGCCGACGCGCCAGAGCACCCGCTCAATTCGGTTCAAAAAATACGGTTTGACGCCATCTGCCGCGCGCACCCCGATATTCCGAAAAGCCTTGCCAATTCTGCCGGCTGTTTCCTCGGCAGCGCCTATGCCTATGATCTGCTCCGTCCCGGCATCGCGCTCTATGGCGGCGGCACATCTTTGACAGACATCCCGCTCAAACACGCCGTCACGCTCGAGGCCAGCATCATCAGCGTATTCGAGGCAAATGCCGGAGAGCATGTCGGCTATGGCGCAACGCACACACTGATGCAGAACACATTATTAGCCACAGTCAATCTCGGCTATGCAGACGGTATTCTAAGGGCAGGAAGCCACACGCTCGTTGCCTATGCCAACAACACGGCGTGTCCTGTTATTGGTCGAGTGTCTATGGACCTCATCACGATAGATGTATCTAAAGCACACTCGGCAATAAAAGCTGGCGACCACGTTGAATTCCTCGGCCCAAATGCCAAACTGGACGATCAAGCCGCTCGCGCAGGCACTCTAAGCTATGAACTTCTGACGGGGCTATCCAATCGTGTCCAACGCATCTACGCATAAAGGCACCTTCCCTAATCCTCTGCGCTGGATCGGCGCGGGCGCTTTGGGCCTGTTTGCAGAAATCGGTCGGCTCATCATTTTTTCTTCCAAAGTAAAATTCGCGGCCTTCACACCGCGCTGGTATTTTGGGCAAATCGGAAAACAGATCATCAGGATCGGGTTTTTCTCCCTTCCGGTTGTTGGCCTCTCCGCAGTCTTCATTGGCGCTGCGCTCGCCCTCAACATCTATGAAGGCGGCAGCCGTTATGGCGCAGAACAATTCGTTCCCAGCATTGTCGTACTCGGCATCACGCGGGAGCTTGGCGCCGTCATCACTGGCCTCATGCTGGCGGGTCGTGTCTCGGCGGGCATCTCCGCAGAGATCGGCGCCATGCGCGTGACAGAGCAGATCGACGCGCTCGAAACCCTCTCTACTTCGCCTTATCGCTATCTCTATGCCCCGCGTTTCCTCGCTGCCATGCTCAGCCTTCCCGCGCTTGTATTGCTGGCTGATATCATCGGCGTCATGGGCGGCTGGTTGGTCAGTGTCTACGGCCTCGGCTTCGATTCCACGACCTATCTGCGAAACACACTCGATTTCCTCACCATGAGTGACATTGCAGTCGGCCTCATCAAGGCGGCAGTGTTTGGCGCGGTCATCGCGCTGATGGGCTGTTACCAAGGTGACCGCTCGGAAGCGGGCGCAACGGGTGTTGGCCGGGCCGCAACTCTAGCTATGGTCGGCGCAGCAGTTCTGGTACTGGGGACAAACTACATCCTCTCCACCCTATTTGTGGGGATCGGGCTATGAGCGAACCCATCCTGAAACTCGAGGGCGTCTCAAAATCCTTCGGCAGCAATCATGTTCTCAAGAGCATCGATATTGATGTTGCGCCGGGTCAAAGTCTCGTCATCATCGGCGGGTCCGGGTCTGGCAAATCCGTTATGCTGAAAACCGCGCTTGGCCTGCTTACGCCAAATAGCGGACGCATCGTATTCGACGGCAAAGACGTTACAAAATCAAGCGGTCGGGCGCGCAATGCCATGCGCCAACGCGTCGGTATGCTGTTCCAGTCTGGCGCGCTCTTCGATAGCCTCACAGTATGGGAAAACGTCGCCTTCCGCCTGCTCAATGCCGAAGGGGTGAAGCGCTCGAAAGCCAAAGACCTCGCTATCAACGCCTTGCAGAAAGTCCGCCTCGGTGCAGACGTTGCCTCGCGCTACCCGGCGGAGATTTCCGGTGGCATGCAAAAGCGTGTCTCACTCGCCCGTTCTATCATTTCTAAACCTGACCTCATCTTCTTTGATGAACCAACCACAGGGCTAGACCCCATCACAGCTGATGCGATCAACGATCTAATTCTTGAACAAGTTCGAGACATTGGCGCCGCGGCTGTCTCGATCACGCATGACATGGCCTCCGCGCGAAAGATCGCAGATGAAATCGCTATGCTCTACGAGGGCGAAATCATCTGGCGTGGTCGGGCTGAGGATGTCGAAAATTCAGGCAATCCGTATGTGGACCAATTTGTGCACGGGCGCGCTGAGGGCCCTATCCAACCTGCCATGTAAAAAAACCCGAACACCAATTGAGGCATTCGGGTAAAGGTGAGAGTTGGGGAACACGAAGCTAGAAAGCCCCGCACGGGAATTATTTGGCGTTGTGAACGGCTGTAACTGTATCCACGTTCAGCGCCTTTACAGCAGCTTCAACAGCCTTCTCGGCGCAGGCTTTGGCAGGTTGGATTTGCTTCAAGGCCATGCGACCAGAGTTTACGCCACATACGCGGTCTGCCGCATTTTCGATCCGTTGGTAGACAATTTTTGCACCAGCTTCGGTGCTCATATCAATGCCAGCTACGCTAACGGTTTTTGCGGATGCCTCCTCAATTGAAGCAGCGGCGGCCGGCAACACAACAGCGCCAGAAAGAGCAACAGCGGCGAGAGCGATAAGTGAGCGTTTCATAATGTAGTCCCTTTTTTAAAAGTGATGGGTCGGTACGTCCGCCCCGAATGAATCTTAGATACGTCACGCCTTATCGTTTTTCAATAACAAATTATCGTTTTACCATATAATTTTATTATTTTGCGATACAGACCATTGAGAAACAAGACTATTTTTCTCAAACTTTATCCATGATCCGGCACCGGCGATGAAATTCGCAGTGATATGCAAAAAATAGCCACACCTCTTCAGCCCACAACTTGCGTCATCAGCAAATTTGGCTAACCCCTTTTTGTATGGCTAAAACAACAACTGCTTTCGCGTGCCAATCTTGCGGCGAGATACATTCCAAGTGGAACGGCAAGTGCGCCGGATGCGGAGAATGGAACACTTTAGTTGAAGAAGTGGTGTCCGGGCCACCGGGCGGATTGAAGGCCGCCAAAGTCGGAACACGCCGCACAAACCCGGTTGAGTTTGTTGCCCTCAATGATGAAACAGATACCCCGCCGCGCACCGTCATCGGTGTCGATGAACTCGATCGCGTCTTTGGTGGCGGCATCGTCGCAAACTCCGCAACGCTGATTGGCGGCGATCCCGGCATCGGTAAATCCACGCTTTTATTACAAGTCGCCGCGCGCCTTTCCCGCAACGGCCTGAATGTTGTCTATGTTTCGGGCGAAGAAGCGGCCGCTCAAATTCAAGAGCGCGCCAAACGCCTCAAGGTCGCCGAAAGCCCAGTCAATCTGGCCACAGAAACTGACCTGCGGAAAATCATCTCCTCTCTCAAAGTCTCTAAACCCGATTTTGTGGTGATCGATTCAATCCAGACTCTTTGGTCGGATAGTTTAGAGGCTGCCCCCGGCTCGGTTGCGCAGGTCCGGGCGTGCGCGCAGGAGCTGACGCGGTGGGCAAAGAAATCAGGCGCCGCCCTCGTCATCGTCGGGCACGTTACGAAGGAAGGCACCATCGCGGGTCCGCGCGTCGTCGAACATATGGTCGATACGGTGTTCTATTTTGAAGGCGAGCGCGGTCACCAATTCCGAATCCTCCGCGCGGTTAAAAACCGCTTCGGCCCGACCGATGAAATTGGCATCTTTGAAATGCACCAATACGGCCTCTCGCCCGCTAAAGAACCCTCAGCGCTTTTCCTGTCGACCGATAATGACCAAACCGGCGGTGCGGCCGTGTTTGCCGCAATGGAAGGCTCACGCCCTGTGTTGGCAGAAGTCCAAGCGCTCGTCGCGAAATCCAGCTTTGGAACCCCAAGACGCAGCGTTGTGGGGTGGGACGGAAATCGTCTCGCCATGTTGCTCGCTGTTTTAGAATCACGTTGCGGTGTTGGACTTGGCGGCATGGACGTTTACCTTTCAGTGGCCGGCGGCTATCGCATGACAGAACCGGCAGGCGATCTCTCCGCCGCTGCCGCGCTCCTCACCTCTCTGTCAGATTCGCCGCCGCCCGATCGCAGCGTCTTCTTCGGCGAAGTTGCTCTCTCTGGTGCTGTGCGCCCTGTTGCCCGCATGGAGCAAAGGCTTAAAGAAGCTCAACGCCTCGGATTCGATCGTGCTTTCATCCCAGAAGGCGGCCCTACAGCAGTCAAAGGCTTGACGATCACCCCTATTAAGCGGCTTATCGACCTCGTCGAACTCCTCGCGCCGGACGCACTCAATGCTTGAATCAATTACCCCCTTTGACCTGATTGCTGTAGCAATCATTATTATTTCCGCGATCATGGCCTTTGCGCGCGGTTTCTTGCGAGAATTGGCCACGCTGGGCGCTTTCATTGGCGCAACCGCGGCAGCGACACTCGCTGTAAAATTCTTCCGCGATGACGTCGTCACCTTCCTGCCTCCGAACACAAATCCGCAAGTCATCACCATGGCGCTTATTCTGGTCGCCTTTGTCGTCGTCTATGTGATTGTCGCGTGGTTTGGTCAGCGTCTCTCAAAGAACATTCAGGGTTTGGATGGGATCGGCATGCTGGACCGTTTAGCCGGCCTCGTTTTCGGCGCCGCACGCGGTGTCATCGCGCTCGTTTTCTTCCTCGTTCTGGTCAATATCTTCCTCGAGGAAGAGCGCATCCCCGGCTACATTCAAGATGGCTTCACCTACCCAATTCTGAGAGAAATGTCGCAATACGTAAACACGAATGCGAACAAAGTTGCCGCAGATGTGCAGCCGGGTCTTCCCACAGACCCAGAAACAGGCCAATAAGCGCCCACACTGTCAAAAAACTTTCATGTGGAGGCCTGCGCAGCCTGATGGTCCATTTTGATCACGACGATGACAAGCCACGCGAAGAGTGCGGCGTCTTCGGTGTTTACGGTTCGCTTGAGGCCAGCCTACTCACTGCTCTGGGGCTTCACGCGCTTCAACATCGTGGTCAAGAAGCGTGCGGCATCACCACATCGGACGGCAAGCGCTTCGCATCTGAACGCCATATGGGCATGGTTGGTGAACACTTTGGCGGTGACTTGTCAAAACGCCTGCCGGGTCATGCTGGCATCGGGCACAATCGATACTCCACACAAGGACGCCCCGTTCAGCGCAACATCCAGCCTATCTTCGCAGATTTGGCGTTTGGCGGTTTTGCCGTCGCGCATAATGGCAACCTGACCAACTCTCGAAAATTGCGTCAGGATCTCGTGCGTGATGGCGCCATCTTCCAGTCGACAATGGATACAGAAGTCATTCTGCATCTTGTCGCTCGCTCCTCGAAATCTCGTTTTCTGGATCGGTTGATTGATGCCATCCAGCAAATCGAAGGCGGTTATGCACTTGTAGGCCTGACCGGCAAAAAACTCATCGGCGCGAGAGACCCTGTCGGCCTGCGTCCTCTCGTCATCGGTCGCCTCGGGAATGCTTATATTCTCGCCAGCGAAACCTGCGCGCTCGACATTATCGGTGCAGAATTTGTCCGCGAAGTCGAAAACGGCGAAGTCGTCGTCATCTCCGAAGACGGCATCGAATCCCATCGCGCCTTCCCGGCCCGTCCGGCCAGCCCCTGTGCCTTTGAATTTGTCTATTTCGCGCGCCCTGACTCAATCGTTCAGGGCCGTTCTGTATATGACGTCCGCTACAATATGGGTCGCATCCTGTCGCAGGAAACGCCCGCCAATGCTGACTACATTGTCCCTATTCCAGATTCCGGTGTGCCAGCAGCGCTTGGCTATTCTGAAGCATCAGGAATACCGTTTCAAATGGGCATCATCCGTAACCACTATGTCGGGCGTACATTCATTCAACCGACACAGACGGGTCGCCAAAATGCGGTTTCGAAAAAGCACAGCCCGAACCGTGCTGTTCTCGAAGGTAAAAGCGTTGTCCTCGTTGATGACTCGATCGTCCGGGGCAACACCTCCAAAAAAATTGTCCAAATGGTGCGTGACGCCGGTGCCAAGGAAATTCATTTCCGCTCCGCCAGCCCCCCCATTTTAAATCCTGATTTCTACGGCATCGATATGGCCGCAAAATCTGAACTGTTCGCTCATGTCCACACACATGAAGAAATGGTACAAGAACTGAAAGTCGATAGCCTCGGATTTCTGTCAGTGCCCGGCCTATACAAAGCGATCGGCCATAATGAACGCAACGCCATGCAGCCGCAATTCTCAGACCACTGCTTCACAGGCGATTACCCCACCCAACTTGTTGACCATATGCTCGACGAGTCGGCCAAGGAAAAACAACTCTCTCTCCTCGACGACAATTAAAGCCCATACAAAGGCCCTATCATGACCCAGACCCCATCTCGTCTCACGCTCGTGACAGGTGCCTCACGCGGTATCGGGCGCGCCACCGCATTGGAATTGGCCCGCAAAGGCCACATCGTTATCGCGGTTGCCAGGTCGAAAGCAGCGCTAGAAAAGCTGGATGATGAAATCCGGGCGATGGGTTCTGAGGCTATTCTGGTGCCGATGGACATGAAAGATCCTAAAGCCATCGACACGCTTGGCAAAGTCATCACAGAGCGCTTTGGTCGTCTCGACGGTCTGGTTGCGAACGCTGGCATTCTCGGCCCAATAGGTCCGGTCGAATCCTGCGGCCCACGCAGCTTTGATGAAATCATCGCAATCAATCTGACCGCCAATTACAAACTTATCTGCGCCCTCTCCGGTGCGTTGAAAGCCGCCCCATCCCCTCGCGCTGTCTTCCTCACATCTGGCGTCGTTCCCCGCCCACGCGCATTCTGGGGGCCTTATCAAGCGTCCAAGGCTGGTCTTGAAGGGCTTGTCGAAGCGTGGATGGATGAAACAGAAAACATGAAGCTAAACGTCAATCTGTTTGATCCCGGCGCTGTGCGGACAGGTATGCGCGCAGAGGCCGTGCCCGGCGAAGACCCCATGACACTGCCTCCCACAGAAGACGTTGCCGCCGTCCTCGCCCACTATGTAGAGGAAGCCTGCACCACGCACGGTCAGCGCATCGACTTCCGTGCACAAAACACTTTAAATGGCTAATAATCACGCCATCTTCTTGATGACTAAGACGCGCGGCCTGTTCGATTGCGATGGACCGCTCGCCAAACCTTGCTGCGCCCGTTATGCAACGCGATGACTTCAACTGACACCGCCCCTCGCATCGCTATTATCGGCGCAGGCCCGGCTGGCCTCATGGCCGCTGACGTACTGACAACCAAAGGCCATGCCGTCGATATCTATGACGCTATGCCCAGCCCCGCGCGCAAATTCCTGATGGCTGGCAAGAGTGGCCTCAACATCACCCACACCGAAGACCTGCCCGACTTCCTCTCCCGCTACACCGCGCCCGATACGCGCCTCAGCCAAATGGTCGAAACGCTCTCGCCTGCCACCATTCCTGAATGGATGCGCGGCTTGGGCATCGAGGCGGTCACAGGATCAACCGGGCGCGTCTTCCCCAGCATGATGAAGGCCTCGCCTCTGTTGCGCGCCTGGCTCGCGCGGCTGGCAGCGGCGGGCGCCACCCTGCACACGCGCCATCGCTGGACTGGCTGGACAGACACAGGCGCGCTCAATTTTGACACGCCAGACGGCGCAATCGCCGTGACGCCGGCCGCAACCCTTTTTGCGTTGGGCGGTGCCAGCTGGAAACGTCTTGGATCAGACGGCGCATGGGCGAGCGAATTTGCTTCAAAAGACATTCCTCTCACCCCATTCCTCGCCTCCAATTGCGGGTTCGATGTGGCATGGTCAGACATCATGATCGACCGGTTCGCTGGCCAGCCGGTTAAATCCATAACGCTCCGCACAACGTCTAATGGTGAGCCGATTGAAAGCCGCGGTGAATTCGTCATTACAATGACGGGCATCGAAGGCGGCGGCATCTATGCTCTGTCTGGCGCGCTAAGAGAACACATCCAACGCGATGGATATGCAGATCTCACCATCGACCTGCTGCCAGACATTTATCGCAACTCACTGATCGCCCGATTGTCTGCACCGCGCGGCAAGCAATCTCTCACCAACCACCTCAGAAAAAATGCGCGCTTGTCCCCGGTGAAAATCGCTCTGCTACGCGAATGCCTAGATGCTGACATCTTCAACAAGCCTGCTGAACTTGCGGCTGCCATCAAAGCGCTTCCTCTTCGTCTTAACGGGCTCAGCAATATCGACAATGCCATTTCCACCACCGGCGGCGTATCATGGGATGCGCTAGACGAGACGCTACAATTGAAATCCCTACCCGGACATTTTTGCGCTGGAGAAATGATTGACTGGGATGCACCGACGGGTGGCTACCTCATCACAGCCTGCCTCGCTATGGGTCAACACACTGGCAAATCGATCTCAACCTATCTCAGCGACTCTGCTGAACAAGTCTGAACGTGTTGCAACTTGCCTCTCCCCCAAAACTGCCACTAATATAATTGCGCAATCAAGGGGATAATTATGTTGAGAAAAGCTTTCATCGCACTCGCGCTCACAGCTGCATTGACCGCGACAGCTTGCGGCGCATCCAACGCCCAAAGCAAAGGCGATCTTGTGAAAGACGGCTGGCCCCGCACCGAAGACCCTCAAGAGTATTCGACAGCAAAACAAGTCGCGCAATTGATCCCCGACGCACTTGCTCCGCCGCCCCTACCTGTACCCTTCGGCAACGATGGCTCCAAATCGCTCATACTGTATTGGGATGATACGGATTCATATGATTCCGATTTCATCACACAAGCCTCAGCAACAGAACCGGGCAATCGCCTCAGCCCGCATGTCTTCACAATGAGTCTCCCAAAAGCCAAATACAGCACGCCCGATAAAGCGTTAAAAGCCGCGCTTGAAATCGTAGGTGCCAGCTCGTCAGGCCTCTTGCGGCCCGAAAAACTAGAAGCCGCTGATGAAGTTTATGGCCTCAAAATCTTCGCCACTTATGGCACCACGAAAATCAAAGGCAAACCGATGACTCTGTTTGCTGACGTTACCTTCAGCGACAAGCCAAATATCTCAGTTGCCTTGCTCTATGCTCCGCCAAAAGTGTTTGATAGCTGGGGCGGTATCGCAGCGCCCCTCTATGCCAATACCACCATCACCTATGATGCTTTCCCCAATCCCGAATTGCTCGCCGCCGGGCGCAAAGGCAGTGATGCAGATAAAATGCGCGCCTATGAAGACGCCATCAATAACTACATCTCAAATGGCCTGTCCGCGATGGCCGCCATGATGGGCAGTATGAGCACGTCCACAGGCATGGAAGGCGTCATGAAAGACAGTCAGGGTGCAGCGGATTGCGCCATGTCCAGCAATTGCGAGTGGAGCTATGGCGGCACACCGGGCACGGGCGAAGCCATCTACGACTAAGCGTCCATTATCAGGTCAGAGCTTGAAGTGCTTCGACAGTTTCAACCCCTGACCCTGATAGTTTGAGCCTTTCCCGCCATACAGGCCCGCCGGTGCGCTCTGCATCTCTTCATAGATCAGCTTGGCGACAGGCTGGCCATGCTCAAGAATAAACGGTACATCACGCGAGCGCACTTCCAGCACGGCGCGGCTACCGCCAGAATTAGTGCCAAAGCCCGGATCAAAAAAGCCCGCATAATGCGCGCGAAACTCGCCGAGTTCCGGTGCGATGGGCGCCATCTCTGCCGCCTCATCTGGCTTCACTGTCACCGTTTCTCTGCTGACCAGTATGTAGAACTCTTCAGGGTTCAGCACGATACGGCCATTCTGCGGAAACACAGGCTCCCAGAACTGGGCCACCTCATGCGCGCCGATGCCCGTCAAATCCACCACGCCAGAATGCGGCTTGGCGCGATAGCCTGCGGGCTGGCCAACCGCCGGTTCCAGATCAATCGAGACAGTCACCTCTTTCAGCGGCGTCAGCGCACCCTCCTTAAAGCGGATCTGCGCGAGGCGATCACCGGGGCGCACTTTGATCGGAAACGTACGCGGAGACACTTCCAGATAGAGCGGCCCGTCATAGCCCTCCGGCACATCATCAAACGCCTCGCCGCGATCAGTCACCAGCCGCGTAAACACGTCAATTCGGCCTGTGGAGCTTTTCGGATTGGCCCGCGCGGCAATGCCCTTGGGCAGCTTCAGCGACTCCATCAGCTGAACCAGATAAACGCACCCGGTCTCCAAAACACTTCCCTCATCGGTCAGCGCAACCCGGTGCATCTCCAGCCCCGGCTCGGCCAGCATATCATCAACCGTGCGGTGCTTGCCCGGCAAAAAACTCGCGCGAATACGCACCGCCTCTGTGCCAAGGCGCAAATCAAGGCTCGCAGGCTGCACCTGCCCTTCAGCCACTGGCAAACTCATGTCCACCTGTCGGCTGGCAATCATCGCCTCGATCATATGGTCGGGCACAACACCTGATATATCCGTCATACCCGGCACCCGACACGATTCACGTCTCAGATGCAACAATTTGGGTCATTCTCGTGCGTCGCGGGCCGCATCGTTTCACCGACCACGGGCCTTAAAGCCTTGCAATTTGGGTAAGAATACTTTGACGCAGTCACAGCTTCGCCATAATAACGCGCAAGGCTTTATTGCCAAAAAGGGGATCTATAAATGCGTAATTTTACGACGTTTTTCGCTGGCGCTTGCCTGCTCATGCTCTCAATGAGCGCGCTTACAGGGCCCGCACAAGCGCAAGGAATTTTCGACCTAAGCGAAATTTCAAAAGGTCTTTCCAAAGGCAGTGAGACTGAGCAAACAGACACAACCCAACCCCCTTCCAGCACAGCAAAAACAGCTGGGCCCTCAGACATTACGCTGGACACCTTCTCCTATTCCGCTTCCCCAGCCGTGCGCTCAAAAATGCTCAGCAAGTTCATCACAATGCTTGAAGGTTTATCGCCAGATATGGCCGCGCAACTAGACGGCATTGATTTGGTCGAACTTGTCGGTGAAGAATTGGCGAAAAACGGTTTAAACCCAAACAATATCGTTGATGCCTACGCCGCGTATATGCTGACGATGTATGACATCACAGATGGGTTTACCGGCGATCGCACACCCGCCCAGCTATTGGGAACGCGCGATATGGTCTTTGAAACGATGAAAAGCGTTGATTCATTCCATTCACTTAACGACGCAAACAAGCAGGAAGCCGCCGAAGGTTTGCTCTTACAGGCCGTTCTGTTTGCTGCTGTTTATGAAGGCGTTGCCAATGATCCGGTCGCCTCTGCAAATGTTCAACAAGAAGTGCGTGGCGCGGCCAAGGAAATGAGTCTGGATATAGACCTCTTTCAAATGACGCCAAATGGTCTGGTTCGGAAGTAACCCCAACCATGCGTCACTGGATTGCCTTTATCGCTCTTTCGCTGGTCTTTGCCCTGCAAAGCGCCGCGCGGGATGATGCCCCAACAGCCTTCTCCAAAGAAGTGACCCGACTTACTGGTGACTGGGAGGCCGAAGACTGGCGTGAGGGCACTATAAAGATTCACCCCAATCGCTATACGTGGCAATCTGATTATCATCTCACCCTGTTTCCTGAAGAACCAGCCAATGGCCGCACGCTAAGATCAGTCGGCATGTACTATTTTGATGGATGGGAACTCGACGATGATCTGTACGTCGAGATGGGTTCAGCGAAAGAACATGCCCCCGGCATATTGATGAAAACTGAGGTTTGGCAGTTTGCCTTCACGACCAATGTGAGCGGTTTTGGCGTCATCAAGCGCTCAAACGGCAATTTCATTCCGTTTCATGCAAACTGCGAGCGTTTTGCCCCCGGCGATTTCAAACCTAAAAGTGACTACGCCGAAGACGAATGCCTTCGGAAATTTCTTTTCGTGATTTTGGCCTTGCAGCAAAGCACCGAAGTCCAACTCGACATGCCCGCCGCGCCTGCTGCGCTGACGATACCCGGCTGGAAGAGCCAAACGTCCACCAACGGACTCGCCGTCGCGACCCAATCGAGTTTCAATGGCCTTCGTACCGCGACCATTCTCGTCGCACCGCCTGAGACTCTCACAGCCTCCCAGACGCGCGAACGCATCCAACAATTCTCGCAATTGCTGATCGACGACAGTGATAATGCGGATAAAGATCGTGGATCGCTGGCTTGGGTCGGCAGCGTATCAAACCCATGGATTCGCCGCATCTTTCCAAAGGCCTATGATGGCCCCTCTTTTATCATGGCCGGAACCACACCAGCGCCCAATGGCCAAGTGTCTCTAATCGGTGTGCGATGCCCCAATGATCATTGGAAAAGCAGCTGCGCGAGAGGCATTGATATCGCCCAACAGCGCGTCAAAAGTGGTGTCGTGGAAACCCATCGGCGTCGCGTCGTTGCCGCAACGCACAAAGCCTTACCCAAGAACGGCATTAAAACATCTCAAGTTGAAGGTATCTACGTCCAAGGGCGCGGGCATCATAATGGATTGACCTATACCTATTCAGTTGACGGCCCAGTTCTGCTGAAAAACGGAACCGCGTATGACTGTTTTGATGGACCGCTCGCCGCTGTTGTGCCGGCAATCTCTCAACAAGAAACCCCCGAATGCTGGGCCAAATGGCGACGTGCAGGTGGCAAGATCATCCTCACATGGCCCGACCGCGAAACAGACGAGATTGAGATCGATCGCGAGCTATTTCTGATCGGCGGCGACAAATCCACCCGTATCAGTGCCAACTACAAAGCTGTCTCAGCCGGAAGCACAGACTTCAACGGATCAGGCTGGGTCAGCCGCCGCTATCTGAGCTTCAAATCTGACGGCACATTCAACACCAGTGAAAGCAGCTCTTTCGCCGTGAATGGTCCCATGGCTGGTGACGGCGCCCTTGCTGTGGGTGGCAGCAACGACTCAAATCAGGGGCGTTACGAGATTGAAGGCTACAATCTGAAACTCATCTACCCAGACGGTCGCATAGAATGGCGCGGGTTCGCCCAATATGCCACTGAAGCCCGTATAGCGAAGAAGTCCGCAATTATGCTCGACGGCACCATGTTCTTTGAAGATGACGGCGACTAGCCTTCAATCATGCTCTGTACACAAACACTGTCTGCACCACCAGTTTTCTTCACCAAATACGCCACCAGAATCGCCTCATAGATCAGACGCAGATGGCCGCTCCGGTCGCCTCAATCTTCGTATCCAAGATTACGCCTACCAATCCAATCATCCCCGCACCGGGTTTGATTCACGCCAAAGATGCAACAATTAGGGTGTTTTGCAATTAGCTTCTCAAGCTGCTCTACAAAGAGCCGTCAACCAAGATTTCCCTAGTTTTGACCTCCATTAGGGTAATAATCTCAGGGAGCAGGTGTAGATCAGCATCAGAAATACCGACATTCAATTCGAAGGTAACATCGGAGGTGAGAGAAAGCATCACCTCAAAATTACGACGTGTGCCAGCGCCTCCGTCAGAAATGCGGTTTTGGGTGAGGCAAAATTTCTGACCAAACAATTTTGCACCTGAATCACGAAACGTATACATTGGATTATAACTCACCGGATCATCTCGATCAGGATCCGGCATCAATAGTAGTTCTTCAGAAAAATCAGACTTTACCCAATCTGAGGAAATTTTCTCTCTACACGTCTTATATGCCTTCAGAAAAACTTGATCATACTGCAAACTGTAAACTTGAATTCTTAGAAATGCGAAGTGCTTTAGAGAGGGAACAATTGAGCTATCTAGATATCCGAGAAACTCATCTAGCGGGATATATCTCGCTCCATCAGGCGCTATAATCGCTCGAATTGGTTCTGCATCGGAACGGGGCATTACCTGCCTCCACCCATTTGGTCGAAGCTGATTGCTATTTGGCAACTCGAGAAACACCCCCTTCACTCCAAATCTAACGACGTCTTCATTTTCGAACTGCTTCATCGCCCGCTCATTCGAATTGCCCACCGAATTAAGGTCGCAAGAAGCCAACACTACCGGAAAGAATAGCATCAGCACCGTCCATTTAATTTTGAACATTTTCAGCTCTCCCAAAGACTCTCCAAATACGTGTCGCGATTCATCCAAAAATTGCAATATATTCTGTGAACCCAAATCCACCCGCTCATCCCAGCGGACGCTGAGACCCAAATGCGGCGTTTCCACTGGATCCCAACTTTCGTTGGGAAGAGCGGTTGGAAGGACACTTGTTCCCAAAAACACGTCATCCCGGAAAGCGGTTGCGCTTGTCCGGGACTTAGGTGTTTTCAAATTGTGAGTGGGTAAAGCCTAACCCGTAAACTTACCTAGCAAGCCCTTCGCGCCGAGATACACCGGAACCTTCTGGTGCAGTTCAGTTGGTGCAACATCAAGCAGGCTCTGCGTGCCATCACTGTCTGCGCCGCCGAGTTTCTTGACCAAATACGCCATCGGGATGGCTTCATAGATCAGGCGGAGGTGGCCGTTCTCGTAGCCCTTCTTCGAATTGGACGGATAGATGAACGCTCCGCCCTCAATAAGCAGGCGTTTCATGTCAGCCACCATAGAGGCATACCAGCGCTGATTGCCGCCATCCTTGGAAAATGCCGCGAACGCGTCTTTCAGAAGCGGCGTCCAGTATTCCATGCCGCCTGTGTTGACTGACATAGTGTTTTTTTCTGCGATGGTTT
>JBOEGK010000049.1:0-46317 GCA_050633385.1 Hyphomonas sp. | reverse complement strand
GCGGCGAGCGCGGTTGTGGTGGCCAATGCGTATTATATTCACCCGATCATCGCGGATGTCGCGAGAGACTTTGAGGTTAGCCCGTCAGAGATCGGGCTGGTGCCAGCGATGAACCAATTAGCGCTGGCGGTGGGCATCTTTTTGCTGCTGCCGCTGGGCGACCGATATTCAAATCGGCGACTGACCACTATCTTTGTGGCGGCGCAGTTTGTGTCGATAGCTCTGATGGCGTTTTCGTCCAGTTTTGAGCTGTTCGTGGCCGGATCAACCGCTTTGGGCTTTTTCACCATCGCGCCCTATTTATTGCCGGCCTATGTGTCAAAGCGTATTCCGCCTGAACGGCTGGGCCAAGCGACAGCGACGATTACGACGGGTATCGTTGCGGGCATATTGGTGGCGCGGGCAGGGGGCGGTGTGCTGGCCGAATATTATGGCTGGCGCTCGGTCTACTATGTGGCGACGGGCTTGATGCTGCTTGTGACGATCTTGCTGCCACTGACGATGGAAAAGCGCCGGGATGAGGCGAGCGATGAGGATCGGCCGAGCTATGGGCGCCTGCTTTTGTCAATTCCGCCCATCGTGAAAGCTCACAAGGAGATATTGCTGACGGGCACTATTCAGGCGCTGGGCTTTGGTGTGTTCCTCAGCGTGTGGCTGGGGCTGGGCCTGCATCTTACGTCTTACCAGATGGGATATGGCACGGATGTGGTTGGCTATCTGGCCGCGTTTGCGGTGCTGAACCTGTTTACGACGCCGATACTGGGCGCGTTTGCCGATGAGATCGGGCCGCGTAAGGCGCGCGTGGGCATTGCCGCGTTACAGTTTGCGGCGGCGTGTATGTATTGGCCATTTGGTCATAGTTTGTGGCTGTTGATCATTCCGATTGTGCTGACCAATCTGGGCGGGCCGACAATTGATGTGGCCAACCGGATGACGTTTCTGAGCGTGGAACCGAAAATACGCACGCGACTGATGACAGTTTATATCGTGCTGATGTTCATTGGGGGCGGTCTGGCGAGTTGGTTTGCGACATGGGCCTATGAGCATTATGACTGGCCGGGCATTGCAGCGCTGGCGATGGTGATGTCGGGTATGGTGTTGTTGCTCAGCCTGTTTGGGATGCGGCTGGGGCGCTAGGGTTTCGGCGGAAACCGGCCCATGCGTTCTTCCCAGTGACGCCGACACAATGACAGATAGGTTGCTTTCTCAATCGAGACCTGATCGCCTTCTGTCAGGGTCTCGCCTCCATCATCAACGCGAATGACCATTGTGGCCTTGCGTCCGCATTCGCAGATGGTGCGGATTTCGCGCAGATTATCGGCAATGGCGAGTAGAGCGGCGGAGCCTTCAAACAGCTCGCCTTTGAAATCTGTACGCAGGCCATAGGTCAAGACCGGGATATTCAGATGGTCGGCCACGCGGGCGAGCTGCCAGACCTGATCTTTGGTGAGGAACTGCGCTTCATCAACGAAGATGGCGTCAAGCCGCCCTTTGGCGATGTGGTCGCTAATCGTGTCAAACAGGTCTGTTGTCTGAGCATAGAGCACAGCGTCTGCACCGATGCCGATACGCGACGAGATATGCCCCTCATCGCTGTCGGCATAGAGCGAGGAGGTCAGCAGCAGCACGCTCATGCCGCGTTCGCGATAGTTGTAGGCCGCTTGGAGTAGCAGGGTCGATTTACCTGCATTCATCGCCGCGTAGGAGAAATAGAGCTTGGCCATGGACGCTATTGCAGGGGCTTGGCTTTGCCTTCGCGCCGGGGGTCAGCGCCGCCTTCAAGGCCGTCTTCTCGCACGACAATGACATGCAGGCCGGAGTTTTCACCGCGGCGTTCTTGTACGTCGTACCCCATCTGGCGCAGGGCTTCGGCTGTTTCCGGGCCGCCCTCTGTGTCGACCTCAACGCCGACGCTGTCACCGCGTGCGATGATGTTGGGCAGGGCGGTTGCTTGCTGTGCGGTCTGGCCCCATTCGATGACGCCGAGAACTGTTTTTGCAACGTAAGCAACAATGGAATTTCCGCCCGGTGAGCCCGTGACCATAAACAGGTCGCCTTTGTCGTCGAAGATGATACTTGGCGACATTGAACTGCGCGGACGCTTGTTCGCGGCCGGAGCATTGGCGACCGGGATGCCGTTTTTGACAGGGTTACGGGAGAAGTCAGTCAGTTCATTGTTGAGCAGAAAGCCATTGGTCATCCGAGAAGAGCCGAAGGCGGCCTCTACAGTGGCGGTCATAGAGACCGCGTTGCCGTATTGGTCAATGATGGAAAGGTGGGTTGTGCCGGGCGCGTGCTGGGTTTCATCTGATCCCCAGAGATGTTTGATGGGGCCGCGACCGAGCACGAGGCCGGGATCACCCGCTGTTGCGGGCGCGTCTGGGGCGAAGGCTTGTTTGGCCCGGGCTTCCAGATAGATCGGGTTGATCAAATCATCTGCGGGAACTGAAACCACATCCGCATCGGCGACATAATGGTCACGGTCTGCGTAAGAGAGGCGCTGGGCGTCGACGAAAGCTTTGAGGCGATCATCTTCGCTGATGGCGCCTGTATCACTGGGCAGGAGGGCAGCGTATAGGTTGGGGATCATAACTTGCGTGATGCCGCCTGAAGAGGGCGGAGGCGCAGAGCATAGCCGGTAGTTTTGAGGAATATCGCCACAGAGGGCAGGCCGTGTGCGGACGGTGTAGTTCTTGAGGTCTTCAAGCGTCATGTTACCGCCATTGTCACCTGCGTTGACTGCGGCGACGATGCCTTCGGCGATCTCACCTTCATAAAAGGCGGATGGCCCCTCGGTTGCGACACGTTTTAGCGTGTTCGCGTATTCCGGGTTGGTGCGTGTGAAGCCTGTGGGGAGAGGCTCGCCATCTGGATAGAAATAGGGCGCCGTGTCTGGGTTGTCATCGAGTTGGATGAAACGGCGCAGACGTTCGGAGGCGAGCGTCTCGCTGAGGCGAGGAGAGACCTTGAAACCGTCTTCAGCCAGTTTGATCGCAGAGGTGAACAGGCTCTCCCAAGGGGCCGATCCGCCGTGTTCGTGTGCAGCTTTATACAGCGCAATCTGGCCCGGTACGCCGACAGACTTGCCTGACTGCCAGGCATCGAGGAAGCCCATCGCCTCACCATCTTTCATAAAGTGATTGGGCGTTGTGGAGGCAGGCGCAAGTTCGCGGCCGTCGAAAACGGTGAGTTCATCAGCCGCGCGGTCATAATAGACCATGAAAGCCCCGCCGCCGAGACCAGAGCTTTGCGGTTCAACGAGGCCCAATACGCTGTGTACCGCGATGGCCGCATCGATGGCGTTGCCGCCCTGCGCGAGAATTGCGAGGCCCGCATCGACAGCCCGCTCATCGGCTGCGGCCACCATAGCGCCTTTGGACCATATCTGGGGCGCGGCGGTTTCGATCGCTGGCGCTGGCGTATTTGCGCGCGTTGCTGCGTCTTTAGCGCCTTGCGCCGCCGATCCGTGGTCTGTGGTGGACGGGTTGCAAGCGCATACCAGAAGAAGGGGCAGGAGGGCGGCGGAGAGTTTTTTCATCGAAGCGAGCCTTTGCTTGGCGGGAATCGTCTCTGACCTTATGAGAGAGCGGCAGACATTAAAAGCCGTCAGAGACGTTAGGAACCCAGAATGGCCATACAAGGCAGGTTGAACTTGATTACCGATGTTGCGGGACTTCGCGTCGGACAGGCTGAAAATGAGCAGGTGAGGACCGGCGTGAGCGTGATTGTGCCTGATGAGCCGTGTGTAGCGGCTGTTGAGGTTGCGGGTGGCGGGCCGGGCACGCGGGAGACCGATTTGCTGGCGGGGGGAACCCTTGTCGATCAGGTCGATGCGATTTGCCTATCTGGTGGATCAGCGTTCGGCCTTGCGGCAGCCGATGGCGTTGCGTCTGGTTTAAAGGCTGAAGGAAAAGGGTTTGGGCTGGTCGATGCGCCGGGCGTGCCAAAAACGCCGATTGTGCCGGGCGCAATCCTCTATGACCTCGCAAATGGCGGGAATAAGGATTGGGGGGATGTGTCGCCTTATGCCATGCTGGGGCGACAGGCATATGATGGGGCAGGCGTTGAGTTCGCGTTGGGCCGTGCAGGAGCAGGTCTGGGCGCGCGAGCCGGTTTAACCGCGGGTGGTACAGGCTCTGCCAGCGTGGTGACAAATGATGGCCTGACTGTCGGGGCGCTGGCGGCTGTGAATTGCTTTGGCTCTGTGCGCATCCCTGGCAGTGAGGCGTTCTGGGCATGGCCGTATGAGTTGGACGGTGAGTTTGGCGGCGTGCGCCCTGAGGCGGGGTTGTCGGTTGATCCTGATGATTGGGGCGCGGCGAAGGCGAATCCGGGTTTGGGGCAAAATACGACGATTGCTTGCGTGGCAACCGATGCGGTGCTGACGCCGGATGAGGCCAAGCGGGTGGCAGCGATGGCGCTGTCTGGCTTTTCTCGCGCGATACGGCCTGTCTTTGCGCCGGTGGATGGTGATGCGGTGTTTGTGGTTTCCACGGGTAAACGCATGGGCGAGGGGCCACGCCCTTTGCTTGTGGCGCGCCTTGGTGAACTGGCAGCAGGCACACTTGCGCGGGCGATTGCGCGGGGGGTTTGGGAGGCGGAAAAAGCAGTTGTGACCGCATAAATTGGCCATGGCCCTACATTTGCCGCGAAACGGGGCTTGCAAGCTGCGAAGCCTGCCTGTATGTCACGCCTTCCTTTGGTAAGCACCCGTAGCTCAGCTGGATAGAGCACCAGACTACGAATCTGGGGGTCGGGCGTTCGAATCGCTCCGGGTGTGCCAATGAGATTAAGCCGACAGTTGGTTTTCCATCAAAATTTTGGCCCTGCTCTCCGTTATGCCTCGCAGCGTGATCTGACCGCTAAATGGATGATGAAGCGCGTCACATATTTGCGTAAATTGGCCCTCACCTCTATGCGTGATTGAAAAATTCCCGCGGTGTTGCATGGCGCAATCGTTTGAGGGCGGGTGACTCCTCTCAATGGGGAGGGGACCAATGGGAAACAGGATATGACTATGACATCATCGGCAGTGGACGCTCTTGGGTCGATCGCTATTGAGGATAAAATCACTCTTCTGACGGGGCAGGGCTTTTCCCAGACGCATGAGCGTATGTCAGGGACGGATCGATTTGTGCCCGGCGCGGCGGGTTATACCTATGCCATAGAGGCGCAAGCGATTTCGTCGCTTGTGCTTGCCGATGGGCCGGCGGGGTTAAGGTTGGCGCCAGAGAATCCAGAAACGGGCGAGCCGCAATATGTAACGGCTTTCCCAATTGCCACATTGGTTGCCTCAAGTTGGGATGTGGAGCTTACAGAAGCTGTGGGTGCGGCCATGGCGACGGAAGCTGTGGCGTTCGGGGTGGATATTCTGTTGGCGCCGGGGATGAATTTACACCGCAACCCACTGACGGGCCGAAACTTTGAGTATTTTTCAGAAGATCCGATTTTGAGTGGCCATATGGCAGGCGCGCTGGTGCGGGGTATGCAGTCAAAGGGCGTGGGCGGCACGATCAAGCATTTTGTTGCGAATAATCAGGAGACGAACCGTTTTGTCGTCGACACATTGGTCGAGCAAAGGGCTTTGCGTGAGTTGTATTTCAGGGGGTTTGAAATCGCGATTCGTGAAGGGTCGCCTTGGGCCGTTATGACATCCTATAACCGTTTAAATGGCTGCTTTACCTCTCAGGACCAGCATTTATTGCAAACTGTTTTGCGTGATGAGTTGGGCTTTGATGGGGTTATCATGACCGACTGGTTTGCCGGAGATAATCCGGTGGCGCAAATCAAAGCGGGAAACAACCTTATCATGCCGGGAACGCGGCAGGCGGATAACGCGCTGCGGGAGGCGTATGAAAATGGGTCGCTTACGGAAGATGTTATAGACGAGAACGTAAAGTGGATTTTAAACGCGCTGGATCGAGTGGCGCAGGCCGCAAAGCCCGCCCCGACGAATACGCCGCCGCTGGAAGAACATGGCGTGTTTGCTCGCCGTGTTGCGGCAGAGTCAACGGTGCTGTTGAAGAATGATGCTGAGGCGTTGCCGCTTGATGCCTCTATCGGCACGGTGGCCCTGTTTGGTGTGGGTTCATATTCGACGGTTTCTGGTGGCACGGGCAGCGGCGATGTTGCTGAAGCCTACACCATGCATGTGGTTGATGGATTATCAGAGGGCGGATTTATTATTCATGAGGGTCTCTCAGCGCGATATGCTGATTATGTTTCACATTTCCATGACAATCAGCCCCAGCCTGAAACAGTATTTGAAGAGTTTTTGATGCAGGCGCGGCCGAGTGAAATGGCGATGTCAGGTGCGGTTGTGCGTGAGGCGGCCGGTGAGGCAGATGTGGCCATTATCACGATCAGCCGCAATTCCGGGGAGTTTGTTGATCGTGAAGTGGAGGGGGATTTTAACCTCACTGGCGAAGAGCTTGAATTGCTGAAATCTGTTTCGGAAAGCTTCCGTGGCGCAGGCAAGCGCGTGATTGTGGTTTTGAATATAGGGAATGTCATTGAGGTTGCATCCTGGCGCGATTTGGCGGATGCGATCATCTTGCCATGGCAGGGCGGTCAAGAAAGTGGGCGAGCCATCGCGGATGTTTTGTCTGGGCGGGTCAACCCGTCTGGGCGACTGCCAATGACGTTTCCAATATCGTATGCGGACACGCCGTCTGCGCCTTATTTTCCGGGCACTGAGGACCGCTCAAAATCGATAGAGATTATGGGTGGTCTTATGCGCCAGTATGAGAGTGAGGTGATCTATGAAGAGGGTATCTTTGTGGGGTATCGTCACTTTACCTCGACGGGGCAGGAGGTTGCCTATCCGTTTGGTTTTGGCTTGTCTTACACCCAATTTGTTTATCAGGATTTAGATGTTCGGCTTTCTGATGATGGGGAATTCGTAGCCGTCAGTTTGTCGGTTTCCAATATTGGGGAGGTTGTGGGCCGCACGGTTGTTCAGATTTATGTGGAGGCGCCTGATGGCAAGCTCACAACACCGCGCCGTGAGTTAAAGGCGTTCACTAAGACCAAAGACATTCAGGCCGGCGGCATAGAGGATGTCGAAATGCGCATCCCGATAAAAGATCTATCTTCTTTTGATCCGACAGGGTCTTGCTGGATTGTGGGGGCGGGGCAGTATGGTTTCCACGCAGCAAGCTCAGTTGATGAGGTTGGGGTTCGCGCTGAGCTGGATGTTGCTGAAGATAGGATTGTTGCGCGTGTTTCTCCCGCCCCACAGTCTTAGTTGTGTGCTAGGGGGCTGAAAGAGGGTGTCCACTATGGACAAATAGATTTTCCCGGAGGTTTTGATGTTACTGAGATTGAACAAGCGCAACACACATGACGGGCCGTCACAGCCGGTCATTGTGAATGTGGACAATGTTCTGCAGATCCAACCCGCGAGTAATGGGGTTGGCACGTCGTTCTACTTCCGCGTCCGTACTGACGACAATCATGTGGTGATTGTTGAGGAGGACTTTGAGGAAATCTCAGAAATGTTGGATTTGTAGGGGGCCGTTCGCCTCACAAAAGAATTGACGTTCGCACCAATAGGTATTCTATTGCCCGGAATTGATAAGCGCACAGGCCGATTGGTTCGGCAATTGTGCGCGCTCTGGGAGAAGACTATGGGACTGTCGAATACTGTCGTTGCAGCATTTGGGGTGTTGGCGCTGAGTGGGTGTGCAACTGCGCAAGAGGGCGCGAAAACCGCGGCTGAGTTTGTTCGGTCGGGTGAAGCGCTGGATACAGTTGCGGTTAGCACGGTTGCGGGTGATTTGGTCGGCGTTCACAAGGATGGCGTCAACGTGTTTCGCGGGGTGGCCTATGCGCAGGCACCTGTGGGTGAGCTGCGCTGGACGGCAACACAAGCCGTGAAGCCATGGGTGGGGCAGCGGGCTGCGATCGCCCCGGAATCGACGTGTCCGCAGCCAATCCCTGAAGCGCCGGGCGCTGCAAATCAGGGCGGCGTGGTGGGTGCTCAGTCTGAGGATTGCCTGTATCTGGATGTGTTTGCGCCCGCAAATGCGCGGAAAGCGCCTGTTGTTGTATGGTTGCACGGTGGAGGTGCATTCCTCGGTGCGGGGAGCCTTGGCTCCTATGACGGCACGGAAAACGCTAAAAAGGGCGTCATCACTGTGCCGATCAATTATCGTCTCGGGCCGTTGGGGTATTTTGCGCATCCGGCGCTGACGGCTGAGGGCGGCGCCAGCGGAAGTTATGCGATGATGGATGCTGTTGAGGCGCTTAAATGGGTCGAGGCCAATATCGAATCCTTTGGCGGTGATCCTGACAATGTCACTATTGCCGGGCAATCTGCCGGGGGATTGATGGTTGTTGATATGCTGTCGACAGCGTCCGCAAAAGGTTTGTTCGATAAGGCTGTCGTGCAATCTGGGGCGATCCTGATGGAGGGGTCTTCACTGGAGGCGGCAGAGGCATCTGCGGTTGAGGGGCTGGCGATGCTAGGTGTTGGTGCTGACGCCACGGCGGATGAATTGCGGAGTATTTCGCCGCAAACGCTCTCCTACAATAGCAAGTTGCGCCGTGGCCTTGGGCCGATACTGGACGGCCAGTTCCGCGACACATCAACAAAAGCGGCGGTAGAGGCGGGGGCTGACAATGATGTGCCCGTGCTGGTTGGCTCGAATGGTGGCGAGGGCGGTTTTGATCGGGCACGGGATTTGGCGCGTTTGGTTGGCAAGGACGGAGCGAAGGCCTTCTTGTATCACTTCGATTATGTGCCGGAACTGCGCAAGGAAGAGTGGGCGAAAGGGCCTATTCATTCCGCTGAGATGATGTTCACCTTTGATTCGATGGCGACATCAGCATGGGCAAAAGGCAAGAGCGACGCGGATGATGCGGCCTACGCAAAATTGGTCAGTTCTTGCTGGGTTGCTTTTTACAAGATGGATCCACGCAATGAAGTGCTGAATTGCGCGGATGGATTGCGCTGGACGACGCATTCTGAAGGCTCTGATGCTGTAGCGGTATTTGCTGATGACATCACAATGGGCGTGTCGGCGACCTTCCCGGATGGGCCGGTATCTTCAGACTAGCCTCCTATAGCGAAGTGGGCGTGCGAAAGCATTGCTCACTGCTGGCTTGGCGAATGGGTTTCTAGGCTTTACGATTGACTCAAACACGGTGCCTTTTGTGCTGTGAATATTAGAGATTGAAATTGGCCAAAGAGACCCAAATCACCAAAGGCGAATTGTATCGCCTTGTCTGGCAGGAGCCGATCACGGCGCTGGCGAAACGGTTTGAGGTCAGCCCTAATGGGCTGGCTAAAATCTGCGATCGTGTTGACATTGACCGTCCGCCTAAGGGGTATTGGGCGTCTCAGTCTGATCCTAAAGACCTGCCTGCTCTAGATGAGATTGTTGGCGCGGATGATTTGATTCAGATTGGCGGAAAGCGACACAGCGCGCGCCGCCGACAAACGCGGATGTCGCCAGAGGAGCGGCGCGAACAGATTATGGATTACGCCAAACAGCTCGTCATCGAGCAGGGTGTGCACCATGTCTCCCTTCGGTCGATTGCGCGCCAGATAGGCATAAGCGAAGCGCAGGCTTACAATTGCTTCGACTCGCGCACGTCTCTCTTGGTTGATCTTTGTATGCGAGAGTTGGATGCCTTTGAGGATGAGCGCCAGAAAATGGTGGCGCGCGGGTCTGATCGTGTGACGCGGGTTATGTTATCCACCTTATTGTATATTCAGGTGGCGGCTGATCGCGGTGTGATTGCACAACGCTTAATGGCGATTTCCGAGGTGCGGGTAGAGGTGGAGCGTAAGCGACTTCGGGCGCGAGAGGCTTATCGCAAAAAGCAAGTTGGTGCCTTGGTGGAGGATCGCGGAATCTCTGATGAGCGGGCGTTCGTCGAGGTTGGGTTGCTGGGGCATCTGACCTTGCGGGCCGGGGGTCTGGTGTCGCTGGGAAAACTGACCACAAGTCAGGCGCAGTTGTTGATTTTGCCGACTATTTTGAAAACGGCGACAACACGCGGGACGCCAAGCGCCTAATTGGGTAGGGCAAGGCCGTCAATGATTTGCACGGCCGAGCGGATCATCACTTCTTTTGCTGTGTCTTCTGAGGATTTGCGGGCGCGAACGAGACGGGCGGCCTCTTCGGCGAGGCTGGCAATTAGAATGGTGAGCGGCAGGCTCATTCTGGCCGATAGTTTGAGTTCTTTCATTGCAGCGCGTGACAGCCGGATCAGACTTTTGTTTCTGAGGGCGGTGTAGTTTGGGCTTAGTTTGCCCGCCATGAACGAGTCCTGACTGACGCTGTGTATGAGTGTGCCATGCTCTTTGAGGTGGTCGAAGTAGATTTCGAGCGCGTCTGTCATCACTGTTTCCAGCGGTGCTGTGTGCGAAATATTGGCGAGCCCTGCGGTCTCGAGGGCGTGGCTTTGGCGATCGAGCACGGCATTCACAAGTTCCGCGGGGTCGGAAAAATGGGAATAGACGAGTGTTCGGCTTACGCCAGCATGCTCTGCGACCTCACTAAACCCGATCGGGATGGTGCCTTCTTTCAGGTAAATCTGATGCGCAGATTCGATCAGGCGATCCTGGGTAGTCTCTGACATCTCGTATGTTGCCCTTATCTGTTGGGCTTGATTTTACATCTAAGCGCTTGGTTGCCGCAAGGGTGCGGTTCCCCAATATTAATTGGTGAGATTGTTATTGACGGATCAGGTGGAGATTGTTTATCACCATTGCAGGGAGGGTCCGCGCAGGTTCCCTTCGCCATGTAAAAATATATAAAATGGTGAGAAAGTGAAGACTGAGAGATTGAATCGACGGCAGTTAATCGTGAATATTGCGGGTGGCGCAGCAATTGTTGGGCTGGTGGGGTGTAGCAAGAGCGGAAACGGTCTCGCCTGTGCGACGCCCGAAACACTCACGACAGGTCAGCGCGCAGCCCGTGATGGTCGCAAATATGTCGAGGCCTCGAAAGAGGAGGGCAAAGACTGTCTGAATTGCTCCTTCTACAAAGCGGAATCTGAAGGGTGCGGTGTGTGTGCGATTGATGGGTTGGCTGCCAATCCCGCTGGGTTCTGCACATCTTGGTCGGCGCAAACGGCTTCACGCTCACCAACCGATAGACGGAAGAGGAGGGCTTAAGTCATGCGGCTGAGCAATTTGAGATTAGTGGCAATTTCGACGACTGCGATCGCCATGGTTGCAGCCTGTACTCAACAGAGCGTTGAGAGCGCCGACCGGGGCCAAGACGACGTGGCAGCCCCAATGATGGAGCAGGCCGAGCTTGTCAGAGGCAGCGCGGCAACCACGGCTGCTGATGGTAGTGAAACGCTTGGTTTTGCATTTTCGTATTTCTGGTTTTCGGTTCACGAAACCCCGCAAGATTGCCCCGATGGGTATGCGATGGCACTGCGCGATGTGGCGATCATGCATTTGCCAAAGGCGCAGCAGACGCATCTGTTGAAGGCGGAAAATCGCAGCACCTATTACAAGATGGGCTATGCGCTATCCGCAAAGCGGATGAAGGAACAGAATGGTGCGTCGATCTGCAATATTCCAGACTCCTATGATGATCCCGAACATCGTGTTGTTCAGAGTAATGTGTCCTATGGGCGCGATTTGGATGGCGTAAACTCGGCCGGCGACGATGATACCAGTTGTGGCACCAATGATTTTGTCAGCCCGGACGGCATTAGCGGTGTGGACAATGAACTGTATCGCGTGATGGGCTGTATTGACAGTTTTCGTCGTGATGCTGAGTTCGCCGGCGGTGCAATGGAAGACTATCATGTCGGGTCGTATCGCGACGGTGAAACGACGACGCTGATGCAGATTAGCGGTGTGGATGACCGCATGAATGATGATGACGTGACCGTCGGTGTATATTCAAGTTCCGATGCGACGCCGTTTGATAGCCAGAAAAAAGGTATCGGCTTTGCGAGCCTTTCTGTTACTGAAAATACGCTGTGGCACAATGAGGTCAAAGGTAAGATCGTCAATGGCGAACTTATCACCGAGCCGTTTGATTTGCGCTTGAAGTTTGGGTGGAGTGGTCGACCCGCCGAATACAACATCAAAGATTCTCGTATTCATCTTACCTTGAAGGAAGACGGCACTGCCGAGGGTGATTTGGCCGGGTTCTTTAAGACGATTGATGCGTATCGTCACAATTTCCACAATGAGCGCGGGGCGCTGGAGGTGGCAAATGGGTTTACCTGTCCGGCGGTTTGGGATTCTTTGCAGAAATATTCAGATGGTCACAAAGATCCTGAGACTGGAAAGTGCACCACAATCTCTACAGCAATGACCATTCAGGCGGTGCCGGCATTTTTGATCCAGCCACCGGCTGAGAAATTGACGAAATATGTTCTCGATACGACGGACTATTACGGCGTGAATCTTGAGGAGATTGCGGTTGAGGGCGCTGAGGTCCGTCCACTGAAGGGGGCGGGACGCCCTGATGATTATAAAAGTGAGCGAGAGCTTGCAGAGGAGGCGAAAGCCAAGGCCCAAAAAGAGAGCGCAGAACAATGATGCGCGGCCATTTTGTTTTGAGTGCGCTGAAAATGCGCGTGGCGGCATCGGCTTTACTGGTTTCCGCGTCTGCTGCCTTGGTGGCATGCGGCGGCGGCGATAAGGTTGAGATGGAGACACCTCCACCGCAAATGCGTCTTATTTCTGAGAGCCAATATCGGCACTCGATTGCCGATATCTTTGGTGACGACACTAAGGTTGTTGGTTGGTTTGAGGAGGCTCCGGAGGTTGGCGGCCTTGCGGCGATTGGTGCCTCTGAGATGTCTGTCAGTTCGTCGGGCTTTGAGCGCTATTACGCGCTTGCCTCAACAATATCTGAGCAGGTTGTGTCTGAGGCGCGTTGGGGTCGCATGATGCCTTGCGATTGGGCAGAGCAAGGGCCTTATGATGCGACGTGTGCCGTTGAGGGCTTGTCATCTGTCGCAGAGCGATTGTTGCGTCGTCCGATGTCGGAGGAGCAGCGCTCTCGCTGGCTCGCAGAGATTGAGGCATCCTCTCTTGCATTGGGTAGCTTCACAAAAGCGGTTGGTCTGGCCATTGAGGGGATGTTGGCATCACCGGAGTTTTTGTTTGTGATAGACGAAACCGAACCAGACCCTAAGGGTGAGGGCGTGCGTCTTTCTGGCTTTGCAAAAGCGCACCGGATGAGTTTTTTCCTCTGGGATACAGTGCCAGATGAGGAACTGCTGGCGGCAGCGCGAGATGGCAGTCTGCATGATAAGAAAGTGCTGAAGGCGCAAGTTGAGCGCATGTTGGCGTCAGACCAGTTGGCGACCGGCGCTGAAGCCTTCTTTGAGGATTTTCTGGATCTCAATGAGTTTGAGCTTTTGGAAAAAGACAAAGTGATCTACCCGGCATTTAACAAGCAGGCCTCTGTTGATGCCCGTGAGCAAATGTTGAAATTTCTGACCCTGCAATTGATTGAGAAGCAGGCGGCCTATCCTGAGATTTTTACAGCTAAAGATACATTTATCTCGCGTCCGCTTGGTATGCTGTATCAAGTGCCAGTTGCCTCACCGGATGGATGGGAGCCGTTTGAGTTTGCGGAAGATGATCCGCGAGCGGGGCTGTTGTCGCATGCTGGGTTTACAGCACTTCATTCTCATCCGGGACGAAGTTCTGCAACATTGCGCGGCATTGCAGTGCGGGAATTGTTGCTGTGCCAAACAGTTGAGCCAGCGCCAGCGGCTGTAAACTTTACGGTTGTTCAGGATACTGAAAACCCAGAGTTCAGAACGGCGCGTGAACGGCTTACGCAACATCGGACAGACGATGCGTGCAAAAGCTGCCATGAATTTATCGATCCTGTTGGCCTTGCACTCGAAAATTTCGACGGCGTTGGAACGTTCCGGGACGATGAGAATGGTGCGCCAATCGACACGAGTGGAATGCTGGACGGCTATTTGTTTGAAACATTGCCGGAAATGCAGGAGTCGCTTGCTCAGCACCCGGGTGTTGGGGCGTGTCTGGTTGAGAAGGTTCAGAAGTACGCGCTTGGACGAGCGCCTCAAGGTGGCGAAATTGCCTGGCGGAACCGTCTGGAGAAGAATTTTGTGAAAAAGGGACAGCAATTCCCATCACTCTTGCAGGCTGTCGTGCTGAGTGATGAATTTTTTGCTGTTGGAGATCCGCAAGGAGATGCGTCGACACAAAAGGCATCTGTCGCGGCAGAAGGAGGAAAATCATGATTTTATTGGGACGCAACCGTCTGTCGCGTAGGGCGCTTCTGCGCGGTGCAATGAGCGGATCGGCGCTCGCTGTTGGTCTGCCGTGGCTTGAAGCGATGGCGCAAACGACAGGGGGAGGTGCGGCGAGCCAGCCTCCACTGCGCATGGGAACATGGTTTTGGGGGTTAGGCGTAACGCCTGGGCTTTGGACGCCAGAATTGGTTGATGGCAAGCTTCAGCTTGGCCCTGAATCTGCGCCTTTGGAGAAGGTCAAATCTCATCTTAATTTCCTGAGCGGCTTTGATGCCATTCTGGATGGTAAACCCAATCACGTGCATGTCAGTGGCACATTTGCCCTGCGCTCAGGTATCGCCCCTACCAATTTCGGCGTGATGGAGGGGCCAACATTTGAAACCCTGATCGCTGAAAAGCTGGGCGGGCGCACGCGCTTTAAAACGATTGATATTACAGCAACGGGTAATCCGCGTGATGCGTATAGCTATCGTTCTGCACGCGTTCGCAATACGCCAGAAACGTCTGCGGAGGCGCTTTATGAGCGTTTGTTTGGGGCGGGGTTCAACGAGCAATCTGAGGGCGAGTTTGTGCCTGACCCGAAAGCATTGCGCCGAATGAGTGTTCTATCGGTTGTTGGAGATGATCGAAAGGCGCTTGAGGGGCGACTTGGGGCAGAGGACCGTGCGCGTCTTGATCAGTATTTCACATCTGTGCGCGAGGTTGAGCGTCAGTTGGAAATGCAGACGACAGAGCAGGAATTGGCTGCCGCATGTCAGGTGCCGGAATCCCCGGCTGCGCATGAGGCAAATTACAATTTGAAGAATGTTCACAGAAATCACGAGGTCATGGCCAAGCTGCTAGCGATGGCCTTGGTTTGCGATCAAGCGCGTTCGTTCAATGTCGTCTTTTCAAACTCTGCTTCCAGTCTGCACCGCGAAGGGGAGGCGAGTAGCCACCACCTTTATACGCATGAGGAGTTTACCGACTCTGATGCTGGCTATCAGGTGGAGACAAGTAAGTTTGTTCGCCAAAATATGGAGGGTTTCTCGACCTTTGTTGATATTCTGGCGAACACACCTGAAGCGGGGGGCAGCTTGCTGGACAATTGTTTGGTATTTGCGCACTCGGACACATCATGGGCAAAAATACATGCCGTGCAGGATATTCCAATGATGACGGCAGGGCGCGCGGGCGGGCGGGTTAAGCCTGGGCAGCTTATCTCTGCCAATGGTGACCCAATCTCTCGGGTGGGCTTGACCTTGCAGCAACTTGCTGGTCTCCCTGTTGGTGAATGGGGCCAGAACGGGTTGAATACCAGTGCTGCAATTTCTCAAATGATCGTATAAGGAATTAAGAAATGAAACTATCTGTCAAGCTTGGCGCTTGCGCTATTGTCCTTTCGGTCGTGGGAGGTGTGGCGGCTTGTGGTGGAAGTGAGTCTTCTGCTCCGGCGGTTGAGGTGTCACAAGATGTTATTAATGCCGTTAAGGCGCGTCAGGCGAACTTCAGTGATGTTGGGGCGGCATTCAAGGCGATTAGCGATGAGATGAAAGCGGGCCGTCCTGATAGCGCGACGGTTGAGTTCTCTATAAAGACAATGCAGCAATATTCCAATTCGATCGATTCATGGTTCCTGGAGGGATCTGGTCCTGAATCCGGTTTGGAGATGGAGGCGAAGGCCAGTATCTGGTCAGAGCCTGAGGCTTTTGCCGAACAGATTTCCAATTTCAAAACGGCTGTTGCAGGCTTGTCTGAGGCCATCGATGACCCTGAATTGCTGCCTGCGAAGTTTCGCGCGGCTGGCGGAACCTGTAAGTCTTGCCACGACACCTTCCGCGAGGAAGACTGATGATGCGTAAGGTGAATAAATTCACAGCATCGATTGCTGCTTTGGCCTTAGCGGCTATGCTTTCGGCATGTGCGCATGTTGAGGGCTCGGCGACTGAGGAGGCGACGCCAAGTAAGGACGCTCTTGTTGAGGGGTTGGCGGCGATTACGATTCCTGTATCTGACATTGAGGCGGCAGAGGCATTTTATGTCGCGTCTCTGGATGCCACCTTTGTTCGCCGAATGGATGTGGAGGCTTACAGAGAGGCGATATATGCGTTGCCGGATGCGGATGGCGCAAAGCTTGTTCTCATTCAAAGCCTCACGGGTAAATCAACGCTCGGCCCTGTGCGGATGGTGTTCAGTACCAGTCAGGCAGAGGCTGCGGTGCGGGCGTCTGTCGCGGCTGGCGCAACGGTTGAGCGCGCAGCTGGGCCCATTCCGGGAATGGATATTGTCATTGGCATCGTTCATGATGCTGACGGGAATACGCTGGAGTTTATTCAGCGATAGATTGCGTCGCCCTCAAATCTGGCTGGCTCTGATATTTAATAATATTGAAGCCAGCCAAGGCCGCCAGCGACGATGGAGGCGGTAATTAAGCTGAGCATGACTCGCAGGACGGTTGGTCGTGTGTTTTCATGGTTGCTCTCGCCATTGGTCTCTTCAGTGTACCCCGTCACCATTGGGGTGATGAGATTCTGGCGTTTGAGGAGGGCGTAGCCGAGAATGGCTGCTAAATGTAACCCAACCATTCCCAGTAAAATGTTGAATGTGAGTTCATGATAGTCACCAAACAGGCGGCCCGTCTTGAAGCTGACGAATTGCGCGAGGGCGCCTGAATTTAACCCGTCAGTATCCACGGCAAACAGGCCAGTTGAGATTTGTGCGATCATCAATGCGAGTAGGGATATAACCGATAGTCCGCCCATGGGGTTGTGTCCGGTAGTGTGAGGGCTTGGGTGTTTGGAAAACAGCATTCGGGTATAAGCGAGAATGCCGCGCGGCCCGCGAAGGAAATGTTTGAACTGGGCGGTTCTTGTGCCCCAAAAGCCCCACGCTGAGCGAAAGCTGACGAAGCCAGAAAATGTAATTGCAACGGGAATGTGAAGGGCGAAATTCCGGGTGTCTGCCGTCCACCAAAGCGCAAGCATGAAGAGCGGGTAGCTGAGATGTGAGGCGCGAACCCAAAAATCCCAAACATAGACTTTGTTACGAGTTGGTGTGGTTGTCATGCGTGCATTCAGTCGGTTGATTGGGCTGATTTTCTGGTGAGATTCTTAATGTAACTACATAAAAAGGCAAATCTTCATTCTGCTATCGATTTTGCAACAAAAAAGCCCTTGTGTTCGGGCGCGCATACGGTGATATTTAATAGTGAGATTGTAATATGTATTTCAATTTCATTGTTTACCCCTCTGGTCGGTTGGGTTCAACCGTCAGGAACACTTACCCCGGGGCCGTTGGCCTTGGGATTTTTTTTGGATAGACCGCTCATGCATCCGCCTTTCGAAACAGTGCGTCACGTGCCATAATTTCTGATAGCTTGGTGGTGAAGGTTCAAGGGTTGCCTTCAAAGGGGGCGGCGCGTGACGGTTTCTAATTTTTCAGGGGTGTATGATTACATCATTGTCGGCGGCGGATCGGCAGGGTGTGTGGTTGCCAATCGCCTGTCTGATAACCCAGCTAACAAGGTGCTTTTGCTCGAAGCAGGTGGGCGTGACAACTGGATATGGTTCCACATCCCCGTCGGCTATTTATTCGCTATAGGAAACCCGCGCGCTGATTGGATGTTTGAAACAACTGCGCAGCCGGGTCTAAATGGTCGCACACTGAATTATCCGCGCGGTAAGGTGATCGGCGGTTCGTCGGCAATAAATGCAATGATCTCTATGAGGGGGCAGTCGGCAGATTATGATGCGTGGCGGGAGCTCGGACTGCCGGGCTGGGGCTGGGATGATGTGTTGCCATATTTCAGGTCGATTGAGGATCATTTTCTCGGTGAAACCGATATGCACGGTATTGGGGGAAATTGGCGGGTAGAGCCGCCGCGCGTGTCATGGGACATTCTTGATGCTGTGCGTCTAGCTGCGAATGAAATGGGTATCGCCACCACCGCTGACTTCAATACAGGCGATAATGAGGGCGCTGGGTATTTCCATGTGAACCAGAAAACGGGGCGGCGGTGGTCTGCCGCGCGTGGGTTTCTGAAGCCAGCAATGAAGCGACCAAATTTACGTATAGAAACAGGTGTAAGCGTTGAATCAATCCAGCTAAAAGACGGACGAGCGAGCGGTGTTGTGTTTCGATCTGCGGATGCGCGCTACGTCGCAAATGCTGATGCGGAGATTGTTCTCTGCGCGGGATCGATAGGGTCTGTACAGATATTACAAAGATCCGGGATCGGACCTGCGGATGCGCTCAAGGCGGCCGGTGTGGTTCCTCAAGTGGCGCTTCCGGGGGTGGGACGAAATCTGCAAGACCATTTGCAGCAACGCGCAATTTATAGGGTATCAGGCGCAACGACGCTGAACCAAACGTACCACGCAATTTCAGGCAAGCTTAAGATGGGGCTGGATTATGCGTTGCGCCGACGAGGTCCGTTGACCATGGCACCATCACAGCTGGGCATTTTTACGCGGTCTGATCCAGCGCAGGAGCGCGCAAACATTCAGTTTCATGTCCAGCCATTGTCACTGGATAAATTTGGTGATCCTTTGCATCGCTTTCCGGCGATCACAGTTGCAGCATGCAATCTGAGGCCAACATCGCGGGGGGAGGTGCGCATAAGTTCCGCGGATATGGATGCGTCACCCGTGATTGACCCAAACTATCTTGATACGGAGTTGGACCGTCAAGTCGCCGCAAATGCCATTCGTGTGACACGACGTTTAATCGGCCAGAATGCGATGGCTGCGTTTTCACCGTCAGAGTTTTTGCCCGGCAAAGAGGTGGACAATTCCGATGAGGCGCTTGCGAAAGCGGCAGGGGAGATTGGTACAACAATTTTTCACCCGGTCGGCACTGCGAAGATGGGCGCGCGCGATGATGCTATGGCGGTCGTCAATGCGCGTTTACAGGTCCGCGGCGTTAAGGGGTTGCGGGTGATCGACGCTTCAGTCATGCCCACCATAACATCTGGAAACACCAACACCCCGACGATCATGATTGCGGCCAAAGGCGCGGACATGATATTGAAAGACCATGCTTAGAATATCGAATAAACAGGCGCGTCATCTGTGGTTGCACGCGCAGGGCTTATCACGCGCGCCGACCGGGCCGCTGGATGTGATGGCAATAATCCGTCAGCTGGGTTTTGTGCAACTGGATACGATCCGCGCAGTGGCCCGCGCACATCATCATATCATTTGGTCACGCAATCAGAATTATCGTGAGTCAATGTTGAATGAAGTGCTGGCGACGGAGCGAAATATTTTCGAGCATTTCACTCATGACGCATCTGTTTTGCCTATCGAAATGTATCCGATGTGGCAACGTCAGTTTCGCAAATTTGAAAATAAGCTAAGTAAATCAAGTTGGTATTCAGGCATGCTGAATGCCAAGGAGCGGGAGCAGATAAAACGTCGAATCGAGATTGAGGGTGCACTCAGCACACGGCATTTTGACACTGAAAAGAAAAGTAAGGAAATGTGGGCGCGACCGCCTCACAAGCTATCGCTTGACTATATGTGGTATGTCGGAGAGCTCTCAACATCGCACCGAGAGAATTTTACCAAATTCTATGACCTGTCAGAGCGTGTTATCCCTGAGACGTTGCGGACTGAAGAAATGTCAGATGAGGGACAAATAGATTGGTTGTGTCAGCAGGCATTGTCCCGCCTGGCGTTCGCCAGCACGGGCGAGATAAAGAGATTTTGGGACGCGGCGAATATGCAAGAAGTCAAAACATGGCAAGAGCGCCAGAAAAATCTGGTCCCTGTGGAAATTCAAAGTGCCGAAGGGGCATGGGTTAAATCCGTTGTGCCAGATAATATTGAGCAGATCTTAGGTGATGTGCCTGCGCCGACGTCACGTCTCCGTGTGCTCAACCCGTTCGACCCTGTGGTGCGCGACAGGAAGCGCCTGCAAATGTTGTTCGGTATGGAATATCGCATTGAGATATTTGTGCCGGCGGCCAAACGTATTTGGGGGTATTATGTTTTTCCCATTCTCGAAGGAGACCGCATGGTCGGCAGAATAGATATGAAGGCCGACCGGAAAGCCGGAAGGCTAAACGTGCTTGGCTTTTGGCCTGAGGCGGGCGCCGAATGGGGGCAGAAGCGTTGGGAAAAGTTAGACGCGGAACTGGATCGTTTGCGGCGGTTTGTTGGTGTTAATCACGTGGTGTGGGAAACCCCTCGGGGCTAAGCTTACCCGCGCGCGGGAGGGGCAGATACGCACCCTGTAAATTGGCGCACCCAAGAGGATTCGAACCTCTGACCTCTGCCTTCGGAGGGCAGCGCTCTATCCAGCTGAGCTATGGGTGCCTTAAGCGCCATGCAATAAGCCAATATAGGAGGGCTGGCAATGGGCGGGTGTGCGCGAGCGCTCACATTTCCGAGCGAGGTGTGCGCCAGCGTTGTGCCCGTGACTATGACTGACCCTGATGCGCTGGGTTCGTGGCTGAAAAATCAGTTTCGCGCCCGTCGTTTAACAGGTTGAATAGGCTGGTCGAAAAGAGTTTCCAATCCAGCCTCTCAAGATAGGCCGCCAGCACCTTCTGGTCTGTTCCGCTCGGTGGCGAGGACAAACGCCGCTCTATCAAGCGGGGTAGATCGCCTGATTCTGGTGTGTAGGTGGTGATCCAGTCATTCCCAATATCTTTTTTCAATTCTTCAAAGATGGGAAGGCTTGTCGCGAGAATAGGGGTGCCTGCTTCAAGAGCGCTGAGCGCCATGCCGGAATTCCAACCATCGAGATAAGGCAGCAGCAGCAAGCCTGCCTCTCCGACGCGCTGGTTAAATTCTGCGGCGGAGGGGCGGTTTTCGTCCCAGTTTATGTCATTCCCCGCGGCCCGTGCGGTGGATATTTTTGATGCAATTGTCGCCCGGTAGGCGGGTTCTTCACATCGGCCATAGATGTTGAACGGGGCGGTGAGTGGATGTTCAGCAATATGGGCCAGGAAATTGTGCAGCCCTTTATAGGGCTTGATGTCGCCGACATAATTGACGCATTTCTCGCGCGGTGCCTGCGTGCCAGCCGTCAAGGCAGGGGACACGACAGGGTCATACCGCGGATGAAAAAGACGTAAACCCCTGCGTGTAGCAGCAGACGGGAAATTACCCCGGAACGCCGTTTCGGATGATTGCGACAGGAAGAGAAAATCGGTGACAAGGCGGCCGATGATTTTCTGATTGATCGAACGGAGCCATCGTCTTTGGGGAAATAGCGCTGAAACATCGTGCACCACGCGAACAATTTTGGCCCCGCGAAGCCGCTGCCAAGTGAGAACTAAAATCAATGAGAGCGTGCGAATGATGGCGATGGGCAGCGCGCGTTGGCTGGAAAAGTGATCAGGCCAGTGGATGATAATTGCGTCATATTTGGTGACGATTGCGTCTTTCATCGTGAAGTCTTGCACACATGCGCCAGCCTCTGTCAGGCCGTCGGCCAGCAGAGCGGTAAAGGGGTTTGATGCCCGCATTCTTGTGCCCGGAAGGCACAGGATTTTCAGTTTCGACATGTGAAAGCGCTTTCTTGTTCGAAAAGTTACATCAACCGACAATTCCCGTCGTAACAAGGTCTTGTAGTGGATAATGGGGTCGGCCTAATTAGTATTCTGAAACTTTGCAGCGAACGGCTATGTGAAGTGTGTGGATTGGGGACGTTTATGGCATCGGAGCACTTATCCGGGTATCAAGCGCGCGACTATGACGTCGTTGATTATCAAATGTACCAGCATCCTCAGTCAGGTCTTCAGTTCCGGGGGCCGCAGCCGGATGTGAAAGATGGAAATTATATTTCCTGCCTCGGCGCTGCGCAGACTTTTGGGTGTTTTTGCCAGACATCTGTTCCCGAAATGCTGAGCGACGAATTTGGTCTGCCTGTGTTTAATTTTGGATATGGCGGTGCTGGCCCGGCATTCTTTGCGCGTCAGGAGAAACTGCTTGAGACAGTGAATGCGGGGCGGATGGCGGTCGTTCAGATTATGTCTGGCCGCAGTGAAAGCAATGACCGCTATGAAAGCGGCGGTTTGGAATATCTGACTGATCGCGCAACAGGTGAGCGCATGTCAGCCAATGCAGCCTATGAAAAACTGCTCGCCGAGAACCCGCCTCCGGTTGGCGGCTTATTGGGCAAGGCATTGCGTGTGGTTCATGGCCCCAAGCCTGTGAGGGATGTGCTATCGCAAACCCGCGCAAATTGGATCGCAAGTTACGAAGATTTACTGTCAAAGATCACTGTGCCGGTGGTTTTGGTTTGGATATCAAAACGCAAACCGGGCGTCTATCGGTCGAAGCGGGCGGTATGGTGGTGGCAACGATATGACGGCATGAACGTGATGTTTGGTGAGTTTCCGCAATTGGTGAACCAGAATATGGTTGATAAAATTAAGCCGTTGGCGGACGGATATGCCGAAGCGGTCACCGAAAGAGGGTCGCCTCAACCCTTGTTCAGCAGATTTACGGGTGAACCGGTCATGGTTGATATGAGCCGAGACCGAGATGATTTTCCCGAAGTGTTCGGTGTCAATGAATACTATCCGTCCCCTGAAATGCTGGAAGACACAGCGGAACGCTTGATTCCAGTTTGTAGAGAGATATTGGCCGCGCAGCGTGATGAGTAAAAATCGCCCCATTTTAGTCACCGGGTGTCCGCGTTCTGGCACATCATGGGTAGGAAACGTCATTAGCTCTTCGCCTGGCGTGTTCCAGCTGTATGAGCCATTCAATCCAGATGCACCGGTAAATTTGAACGTGCCCGAGCGTTTCTATCACATGACTGATGACACACCGATCGCGCTGAAGCGGGAGCTTGCTGAGTTGATCCAACTCGGTGATGTGTCGAGGCGGTTCTTCCGGCTTCCTATAGGTGTTGCGCAGGCGCGCGCGGCAGAACGCAACCCAGCCGCCCATTTTGCAGTCCAGAGATTGCGTGCGGGTCAGCCATTTCTATCGCCACATCGTGTGTGCGTAAAAGATCCAATAGGTCTTTATGCTGCCGATTGGTTGGCCCGTGAGCATGATGCGATGGGTGTTGTCATGGTACGCCATCCTTGCGCTGTCATCTCGAGCTATCTTGCTTTGGGGTGGGAGAGTGAGATGCCGACACTCATAAATCGGGCGCTGCCTGAGGGGGCGGAATATCTGGTGCCGAAATGTGAAGCCTATCGCCGGGGTGAAATAGATAAGCTGGATGCGCTAATCTTGCAGTGGCAAATTCTGACTGAGGAAACACTTGCGTTGCATAAGCGGCATCCTGAGTGGCTGTTTGTCGTGCACGATCGGTTGTGCGAGGCGCCAGAAATCTGGTTTGAATTTATATTCCGAGCATTGGACCTGCCGTTCGACCAGAAAACGCGTGCAAAGGTAACGGCTGAATCCAGTTCAAAGAACAAGGTCGATCCGCGCCAACACGTGCAGCACTCACATACGCGCGACAGTAAATCACTCGCCACGGCATGGCGTGCACGCTTGGATTCAGATGTTGCCGATCAGATATTGGCCCAGGCCACGGGCACTTGGGAGCGTGCACTCGCTGCCTTTCCGGAGCGGCCCGGTGTCGCCGCGTAGAGTGAATCGCTCCATGCGATAATAATACCAACAACACTGGCGGAGACTAAGCCGAAATCGGCCTGTGTGGCTGAGAGGGTTAGCCCTGCAAATTCCAGTAGCAATACGAGCTTAGCTCCATTCACCGCACGCTGTAATCTGGCGTCCGAAACGTTTCGGTGAAAAGCAAAAATCTGAATAAGGAAGAAGGTGAGGAAAGCGGCACCGAACACGCCTGTATTGCTGAGCACGGCGATCGGCCAACTCGATGTTCGTGCTCCGCCAAGCCCCACGCCTAACCCATAAGTGTCTTTGAAGGCTGCCCACGCTGAGCTATTCCAACTCGAACGACCTTCGAATGATTTGCTGGTGGTTTTGTTGAGGATAAGCTCTTCGAAAATATCGAATGCGGGCCCGATGAGTTCAGGCATAAAGGCCACGATGAATATGGCTGCCGCTGTCGAAAACGCGCCAATCACTAAACCGGCTGTCACGCGCTTGCGGCCGATGGCGCGTTTCTTGATGACAAAGCTGTAGAAGCCGCTGATGACCGCGAGCAAGCAGAATACCCCGAGCATAACGATTGCGGTGGACGATGCCGACGCGATTGCCATGCCGAGAAGGCCAAGCGTTGTGCAATAGACCAAGCCTTTCTGACGTCTCGACAATTCCATGCCCGGTCGCAGAAAGTGCAGAAGGCCCGCCATGGTCATACATGCGGTGCCAAATGAAGAGGCCTCGGGAGTAAGGCCGACAATCCGTTCCATGCCGCCAATGGAATGATGAGTGTTGAGCGCGTAGGAGGCTGTTCGAAACGGGTCGAGCAGGGAAGAGTTGCCGAAGAGTGCATCCAGAATACCCGTTGCGATGAAAACGATACCTCCAACCAGCATGGCGGAATAGATTGAGCGTGGGGACAAGCGTACGGCCGCGAAAACGGCGATGGCGGTTAGAAATGAAATGATAATGTAAGCCGCTTGCGTCAGATTTTGTGCGCTTGGGCGTAACAAGTGCAGGCCGGCATCACTTGCGCGCACAGGTACGATGTAGACTTGCCCGGCGAAAATACGCGGTAGAAAGACTGCACTGGCGACAGCGGCAAACGTGAACAATAACAAGCCCAGCATGCCGCGTGGGGATACGGCTATCGAAAGTAAATTAGCACTGACGCCTCGTTTTCGCAGGACCCATACGAGTAATCCCAAAGCAGCGAATGGCCCGGGCAAAAACGTAATGCCGCCGATCAATTGGGTCGGCACCATGGCAAGTGAGCCGAATGCAAAGCTTGAGAAGAATAGATATATGATAAGCGTCCCGCGAGAGAGTGTCGCGTAGATGAGGGCAGTCCAAAAAATGGCAAGGACGAGATAAGTAAGCATCAGGCGATGCTCGCCTTGGAGGCCGGGGCCAGATGTTCCCCTGCGAGCGCACTCTGCGAAAGGACATCCAGAACCACAGTCAGATATTGCTGCGCGGCATGATCCCATGTGAATTTTGTTGCGTTCTGGCGGCCCAGTTCAGAAAGGCGCGTCCATGTATCTTTGCTCGACAACACGCTTTTTAACGCCGCCTCCCAACCGGCCAGATCTTTCGGGTCAGCATAAAGAACTGAATCAGAAAGTATTTCTGTCATTGGCTGCCGGTCGGAACTAATGACGGGGCATCCAAATGATTGCGCTTCAAGAGGGGTCAGGCCGAACCCTTCAACAAAGGAAGGGAACAGCAAGACTTGCGCAGATTGATATAGGTCTGCCAATTCTTGCTCGCTCACGCGTCCGAGAAATTCCAGATTTTTCGGTTGCGCGGTTGAGGGTGCCGCGTCTGAGAACACAGAGTCCGAGCGCGCCCCCGCCACGAGGAAGGGGACATTGGCGTGCTCAAATTTTTGGGCGAGTTTTACAAATAAATCGAGGTTTTTGTGCGCCGCCGGAGAGCCGACGAAGAGGACTGACCCATTTCGTTCGGTTTGGGGGCGGGCGCGTGCTTCCAGATGGTCGCAGCCATTTGATATAACGGTAGGCCGAATGTCCGTCACGTTGTGATGTAGTAGTCTGTCAGCGGAGAACTCAGACACTGTGACAACAGACTTTGCTCGACGCGCAATGCGAGGAAGCAAAAATTTGTACCACGCCGTAAATCCTCGGGAATAAGAGGCGGGATAGTCCATCACATTAGCGTCATGAATCGTGACGATATTGTTCCTGTGCCGCAGGGGGGCGGTGTTGCACGGGTTGAATATGAGGTCATTCTTGTATGCGGCAGGAAGATCTAATTGCTCCCATAAAATACCTGAGCGACGCCCGATACGCGTGACATCGCCATTTTGCAAGGTGATAGAGCGCTGCGTATCTCTGGGAATAGCGACCGTGTAGCGGCCGAGTGTTTCGACGGGCCAAAGGCGGTCAATCCGTAGCAAGATGTTCTCTGCGACGCGGTCGACACCCGTCATGGGGCGGGACAGAAAACGGCCATTTACGGTGAACGCCATGATATCAGTCTGGGTAGTAAGAGCGTTGGATCTGGCGATAGAAATCTTTATCACCGAAACGGAACAACCCAAGACTGTCAGAATTGACCCCGTTAAGTGCGATGCCGCCAACCCGGCCACCGCTTGATTCCAGCTGTTGAATCGCCGCTGTAGCAATGCGGGCGGGCGTTATGCCAGCACGGGTAACAAGAACTGTTTGTGATGACATCGCCGATAGAGCGATAGAGTCTGATAAAGCCAAGACAGGCGGCGTGTCGAGAATGACGATGTCAAATTCTTTGGCGGCGCGTTCCAGCAGGTTCTTCATGGCAGATTTTGAGAACAAATCATCAGTATGCTTGTCCTCAGGCAAGCAGCCGAGCACATGCAGGCCGGTCGGGTCGTCAACGCATGTGATGGTTTCAAGCGATGTGTACGGGTCGAGTTCCAGCGCGGCTTGCAAGCCGATGATCTTATCATCTTCGATCTCTAAACCCTGTGTGACAGTGCGGGTGTACGTATCGCAGTCAATTAAGAGTGTTTTTCGACCGGCCATTGCGGAACACCGAGCAAAGCAGATTGATACTGTGGTTTTGCCCTCGTCCGGAACAGCTGATGTGATTGTGACAATGGGGGAGTCTTCACCCAAATGATGGTATTCAACATTCTTATGGATAAGGCGGAACGCTTCGCTGAAACGCGAGAATCGTTTGCGTAGCAATATGTCCCAAGGCGCAGAAGGTTGACCGAGCAACCGGGCCGCTAAACCGACACTCGCGGAATCGGATTTGAGATTTTCAAGATAAGACGACTTCTCAGTAGGAATAACCCCGAAGACGGGTTTCTCTAATGCGCGGTCAACGTCTGTTTTTGTTCGAATACGGTCATCCATAGCGTTCAGGGTGAACGCGCCTCCGACGCCCATGATGCCGCCCAGTGCGAAACAGGCAAGCAAACTAAGCGCTAGGCTGGGCGTGTCGCTGTGTGAAGGTTCCACCGCCTCGGCGATGACACGCACGGGAGCGTTCATACCCAGACTTGCCTGATCGTTCACTTCCTGGAAGCGACGGGAATAGTCTTCATAAATTTCTCTCGTGGTGCTCGCTTCGCGTTCCAATTCATTCAAGCGAACGCGGGAGCGGTTATTTTGAGCCAGGCGGCCTTCAAAACGGGCGCGATCTTGTTCGGCGAGAACGAGGCGCTTTTGGGCAATGTCGACCTCATCTTGAACGACAGCGATGATGCGTTGCAATTCCTCATCGATCTGACGTTGCAGGTCTTGTGCTTCTGCGGCGGCAAGTGTGAACTCAGGGTGTTTTTTTCCATAACGGCTCGAAAGCTCAGCAAGGAGAGCGCTGCTCTCAGCTTGCCGACGGCGCAGTTCAGCGACTTGTGTGGAGCCCACAGCGAGGCCGATTTCAGACAGACGATCGGTCGAATTGGCCGCTTGTTTCACTTGCTCAAGTTGCGCTTCTTTTTCCAGCAAATTGGCGCGGGCTTTGGAGACGGCCTCTTGTGTGTCTCTCACTTGCTGTTCGGTGAGGGTGGAGCCGGACGTCGCGAGCAGGTCTTGTGACTCACGGAAGCTGGCGGCGGTGTTCTCTTTGCGTTGTAAGTCGCCTTCTAACTGGTCGAGACGGGACTGAAACCATGTCGTCGCGTGCGAGGAGGAGGCGGTGGTGAAGTCTAGTTGTGACTGAATATAACTGTCACGTAGCAGGTTAGCGATATCGGCGGCCAGAGTGGGCTCGAAGGCAGATGCCTCGATAGAGATGACCAGGCTATCTCGCACCTGTTCTGCTTTGGTCATCGCCAAAACTTTATCAATCGCATTGCGGCGTTTTGCGCGATCTGTGAGGGGGATGGCATCTTTGCTTTCGAATACTTCTGATAGCCAGAGCCTAAAGCCTTGCTTTGCGGGCTTGGTGCCGTTCCAGTTTGGGTTCTTCTCCAGTTCGAACGTCCCAACAATTTTCTCGGCCATGGTCCGCGACCGAATGATTTCAATCTCGGTTGCGATCATCGCATTGTCGGGATTGCGGCTGGGCAACATCTCCTCAGAGGCGAGCACGCGCTCGCGCTGCGGGTAAAGCATAACCTCAGTCGATGAGGTGTAAGTATCCACGATTGACGTGACGTGCAGATATCCAATGAGGCCCGCGATCAATGCCGAAACCAGTATTAGCAAGCGCCGCTGCAAGAGTGATGAAACTATTTCGCCAATGGAAATTGTTTCGGTGCTGTCCGCAGTTGTTGGCCAGCTGGGCGCCATAGGTCTTTGCATGTCTACACCAATCGGTTTCGGGCCCCGCGATTCTCGCGACCAGATACTATCTTATAAAAAATTGAGCCAATACTTCTGAGATCGGATCGAATTCACCCAAAAAGTATCAATATCCAAGACTAGGATATGCAATCAGCTATTGGATGCAAAGCCAATATTTATGCTGCCAGGATTGTCTAAGGCATTTCAGTCTGGTCATGCTATAAATATTTTAACCTGCTTCTAAACATGCAATTTCGACACAGAAGTAGCGCTGTTAAGAACACAAAGAGGGATGAGCGGTGAGGTGCCGTTTCGACCGAGCAGCTAAGGCTATGTGTGGATGAGTAATTTCTCAAACGGGCAGGGAACACCTGCGCGTTCTGAAAATGCCGATGCATCTGGCGCGCCCCGCACAGCGCAGCCGTCGCTACGCAAAGCTGCGGTTTCGGGCATGGCGTACGCAGGCATTCAAAGCATTGCTGTGCGTGTCGTCTTGCTGTTCTCTCAAATATTGCTGGGCTGGCTACTTTTACCTGATGCGTTTGGGATCAGCGCGTTGGCGGGTACGATCGCGACGCTGGCATGGAGTTTCTCATCATTTGGAACCGATGAGGTCTTACTTCAGCGCGGCGCGACAATCGCCTTGTGGGAGAAAACTGTGTTCGCCCTCAGCTTGGGTGCATCCTGTCTGGCCTTTGCGGTGATGCTGGCTATCGGGCCCTTTGCGGCGGCGATGTTTAATGAGCCACAAATCTTGCTGCCGCTGGCGCTCTCCGGTGCCGCAATGGTGATTACTTCCATGACGACGGTTTCTTCCGTGAAGCTGCGTTATGCGATGGATTTTAAGTTTCTCGCTTTCGTAACAGTGACACAGGCGATCTTGCTTCAAACGCTAATTGTCTGTTTTGCCTTTATGGGATTTGGGGCGATGAGCTTCTTCTGGCCTGTCCCATTTGTGAAGCTGTATGGATTGACCCTGCTCTGGCGTCGCAGTCCCCCAAATTTTATTGGCGCGCTGTCGCTGCGGCGAACTCTCATTTTTATCAATAAGAGCGGTCGTGTCTTTGTCTCGCGCATCTCCCAAGCTGTGTTGAGCCAGGCTGATTATATCGTACTGGGATTGTTCGCGACGACGAGTATTGTTGGATTTTACTCCTTCGCCTACCGCCTTGCGGCCGTGCCGATGCGGGTGTTGGGAACGAATTTGCGCACTGTATTGGTGCCGACATTAACCCGATTGAAGTCGGACAAAGCCCGGCAATCCAAAGCGGCGCAGGAAGCTGCTGAGATGTTAGCTTATTTGATTATGCCGTTTTGTTTTATCGTCGCAGCAGTGTCTGAGCCGGCAATGCGGATGTTGTTTCACGAGAAGTGGTTGGCGTCTGTCCTCATTCTGCAAGTCTTGAGTATCGGCATGCCAATGGAAGCGATTCTAGGTGTGGCGAGGTCTCAACTGGCTGCGCGGGGGGAGTTTACCCGCGCGATGAAGTACGATGTCTCATGCGTGGCAGTCTTCGTGATATTCACAATTGTTGGCGGCCTCTCGGGCGGTGCGCTCGGTGTGGCTATTGCCGTTAGCGCCTATAATTGTGTTGTCAGTCCGATAATGTTTTTCAGAGTTTTCCCGCCCGAGAATGGCTATGTCAGCGCCTATGCGCGCGTGTTTGGACTGCCTGGCATATTGTCTTTCACAGCCGCGTTTATCGGGTATCTTGCCGGGCAATACTCAGGTCAATCGATGGCGCCTATATTCAGTTGCCTCGTAATTGGCGGGGTGAGTACGTTGGCCTATGTGGCGGCGATCTGGACTCTCAAACGCAGCGTGTTCAACACGTTTCTGCGTTTGGGCGCGGGGTTTCTTCCGCGCAACAAACAATCAGCATAATCTCTAGGCGGAGTTTGAAAGCCGGTCTTCGCTATCTTCCCAGCGCTCGCGCAACGTATCCCCGAGCCAATTGAGGTTGGGTCGACTGTCGATCTGCTCCAGTAGGCTTGTCTGGATACGAGACTTGAAATTCGCCACATCGAAATGGTCCGCATGGCTGGCGAGGTCATGAGAATGGAATTGATCACCCATCAGCTCGAACCGCACAATGCCTTCGACCATCGCTTCGGGCGACTGATCATTGATGAACAGGCCCGTCTTTCCGGGGATGACATAATCCCGCGCGCCGCCACGCCCAAACGCAATAACGGGCGCGCCCGCTGACATGGCCTCTACCGGGACGATGCCGAAATCTTCCTCGGCAGGGAAGAGGAAGGCGCGGCATGTTTCCATATGGTCGGCTAATACTTTACTGGGTACGCGTCCAAGAAACTCGGTATTCGGACCTGCGATTTTTTGCAGGCGTTTGAGCTCTGGGCCATCACCGATAACGATGAGGCGACGGTTCAGTGATTTGCAGGCTTGGATGGCCAAATCAGCGCGCTTGTAAGAGACAAGTTCGCTGACAAACAAATAGAAGTCTTGGCGTGGCCGCTTCGCGTCGAACTTTGTCGTGTTAACGGGCGGCGGGATTACTTCAGATCCGCGGCGCCAGTATTTCTCGATTCTCGCGGCGACGGCATTGGAATTGGCCCAGAAATGATCAACGCGCGCAGCGGATGTTACATCCCATTGACGCAACGCATGGGTTAGGCGTGGCATCATCAAGCGGGTCAGGAAGCCAGACTGTTCGCGATAGTGAAAGTATTGATCCCAAATATAGCGCATCGGCGTATGCACGTAACAGACATGCAGCGCGCCCGGGCGAACAATGACCCCCTTCGCCGGGCCAGATTCGCTGGAGATAACCAAATCGTATTCTGTCAGGTCCAGCCGTTCCAGCGCAGAGGGCATGAAGGAGACATATTTTTTATACATCTTCTGTGCGAAGGGCATGCCTTGAATGGATGTTGTTTTCACCGTGTGAGCGTTGATCGTATCGGACACGCGGGAGGGATCATATAGATGCGTAAAAATGTCAGCGTCGGGGAACAGTTTGCACAATTCCTCGATGACTTTCTCGCCACCACGCATGCCGATCAACCAATAGTGCACGATCGCGACCTTCGGTTTTCGGCGCCACACATGCAGCGGCGCGCGCGCGGTGGTTACCGGTATAACTTCACGTGGGGGTAAGTTTTTCACTAGACCGCACCGTGTGATTTCAGAACGGCTGGGATCGTCCGAAACATGATTCCGATATCGCTCCAGAAGGTGCGGTTCATGGCATATTCGCGATCAAGCAAGACGCGGGTTTCATACGACGTGTCAGAACGGCCGCTGACTTGCCAGAGGCCTGTGAGGCCAGGGCGCACGCGCAGATAGTGAATGGCTTGCATGCCGTAACGAGGCATCTCATCTGGCACGACCGGGCGCGGCCCAACAAGGCTCATATCTCCGCGTAATACGTTGAAAAGTTGAGGTAATTCATCAATGCTTGAGCGGCGAATAAAGTGTCCGAAGCGGGTGATGCGCGGGTCATCTTTTAGCTTCCGTGCCTTTTCCCACTCGTCCCGCGCGTCAGGGTTTTCGGCCAAATAGGCCTGCAGCCTTTGTTCTGCATCGGCCACCATGGAGCGGAATTTGAGGCATTTGAACGTCTGTCCGTGGAGGCCGACGCGGTTCTGAGCAAAAATCGAGGCCCCTCCATCTTGCGCTCTGATGACAAGAAAAGTGACCAGCATAATAGGTGATGTCACGATGATCAGCGCTAGCGCCCCAAGCATATCGGACAGGCGCTTCCAGCCGCATCCTCTCAACTTGGCTTGCCATTGCAGCCCTGCCAACGGACTGGGTGATTCCTGAGTGGTGATGTTCGCCTCGTTTAAACCAGTTTCTTCGCTTTTCAGCGCTGAACCTTTTTGTGATTTCTCATCTGTTTGCGTGGCGCTGCTATCAGGGCAGAGATATCCTTTATACGGAAGATCGAAAGAATCCAGTTCGATCGCAGTGATCTCACTCCGGGTATCTACAGATCCTACAGCCATCCCCATTTTCTACGTCCCACATACTTAAACCCATTCTTTGGGCGTTTAGATGAGTCAGATAGGTCTCACTTTTCACCCGTTTACAACCGAGATTTGGTCTCAAGTAGAAATAGTTAAATTTGATTCACGATGTAGTTTGGTTCTTGCCTATTTTAGAAGCATTGTGACCCCAATGTTTGCGCACACTATGGGAATTCAAATGCTCATAGTCGCAATTTTACGAGAATTAGTTGCGCGTCACTGAAATACGCGCATGAGGTGTAGTGTGTTTCTGCCATTGCAGTTTGACAATAAACTGGCTGAAGCAGGGGTAAGTTGATTGGTCATGATAACTGACAATTCAGTGCCGGTTTCGGTTGTGGTTGCGACAAAGGGGCGGGCTGCGGAATGTGCCGTCTTACTGCGGTGGCTGCAGCGCCAAACTTATCAACCCGTGGCCGTCACCCTGATAGGGGTAGAGACCCGAGACTTGCCTGTCATTGACGGTAAGATGGATTTTGCTGTCGCTCGATTGTTGTCTGAGTCTGCGGGAAGTACATTTCAGCGCAATGTTGGTCTCGATTGGCTTCTAACGCACGAATATTTAGCGGACGACCGAGGTTTCGTAATCTTTATGGATGATGATTTTCGTCCCGCAGATGACTGGATCGAATGCGCCGTGGAGGCGTTTGGGTCTCACCCTGATGTCGTTGGCTTGACGGGTTGGGTCTTGGCCGATGGGGTGAAAGGCGAAGGATTATCAGATGCCGATGCAAAGGCCTTCGTAGAGGGGCGTCTGAAAGCGGAGCCACACTGGACCAATCAAACCGATATGTTCGAAATTCTAAGTGGCTATGGCTGCAATATGGCGTTTCGGTCTACGGCAGCGCGGGAGCTGCGATTTGATGAGGCGCTGCCGCTTTATGGTTGGCAGGAAGATACAGACTATACTGGCCAAGCCGTGCGCTTTGGCCGGATGGTTATCGCCCGAAGATGCCGGGGGGTGCATCTGGGCAGTAAGCGCGGTCGCACCAGCGGTGTGCGGTTCGGGTACTCGCAAATTGCAAATCCTCTGCGCATTGCTGATCGGGGAAATATGAACCGAAAGCGCGCGCTGAAATTTGTCTGTCGTGCTCTGGCTGGCAATGTCGTCAACACGCTACGCAGACGGCCAGATGTGGATTATTTCGGTCGCTTGCGCGGGAATATGATTGCGGTGGGCGATCTGCTGCGTCGTCGTTGCAGGCCGGCGCGAATTCTGGAGCTGGACGCATGACCAATAGGGAAGACGCCGCGCCGCGCATCTTGTTCCTGACGGGGCATGACTATCGACGGTCGCCACGAGGCACCATTCATTTCCTTGTCGATGAGATGGTCAAAAATGCTAATGTGCGAGTGTTTACGCCCGGCATCAGCGAAATTTTACGCTTCAAGGGCGCGTTTCCGGCAGAGGCGCGGGAACTGGCCTATAATAAGGTTTTTGAGCATCAGGGCGTTACGAATTATGTCTGGCGAACGCCCTTGCACCCGTTCAATCTGCGCAAAAAAATTCTGGAACCCGTGTCCCGGGCTGCGTTCGACCTATATCGGCGCGTGGCGCCGCCCATACTGACTGAATGGGCGAAGTGGGCAGATATCATCATTGTTGAATCGGGCTTGCCGGTTCTGTTCCTGGAGTCGCTTTCGTCTGCCAATCCAGCGGCCCGGCTGGTGTATTTTTCATCGGATTCCTTAGAGACGATCGGGTGTGATCCCTATCTCAATACGTGCCTTGAGAGGGCCGTGCCAAAAATCGCCTATGCCTGTGTATTGTCGGAGCAGATGCAAAGACAGTTGCCGCCTGACATGCGCTGCGTGAAGGTGCCGCAAGGTGTTGATCCCTCCATCGTAAATTTGGCGGGTCCATCCCCCTATGGGGCAGGGCAGCATATGGTTTCGATTGGCGCGATGCTATTTGATGCAGAGTTTTTTCATATCGCAGCAAACGCATTCCCCGATGTCACCTTCCATGTGATTGGGTCACAGGCCAATCCAGAAAGTTTGCCGCCTCAGGTGGAGTGGTATCCAACCATGCCATTTGAAAAACTGCCCAGCTTCATTCGTCATGCAGATGCCGGCATCGCCCCTTATCGGGATAGCCCTGGCGCAACATATTTGCGGGATACGTCACTCAAACTCATTCAGTATGGTTTGTTTGGCATCCCTGCTATCTGTCCGGATTTTGCCGCGGCCGATCGCGAGAAGCGGTTTGGCTATCGCCCGGGTGATGCAGAATCCATCTGTGCGGCGATCAAAGGCGCGCTGGCGTGTACCGATCGGGCATCCGTGCCGTCTGCAAACTGGGTGGATGTGGCCCAACGTGTATTAGCGCCAGCAGATTTCGCGGATACCAAATTGCCGATGCTAGCGGCAAATATTTGATTATTATCCTGTTCATTTTGTGAATATTTGAAGTTGATTAAAGCATGTTAATGACATGGCTTGACTGACCTTGATGCGCGCGCGCAACACTCCCTCCAAAGCTTCGTAGAATGCGGACAGGTGGGCAATGAATACTCCTATTACTGATGGTCTAGTGTTGCGTTTGGAATCCATTAATGGGGTTCTGGTGCAAGGTGGTGTGGTTGTTGGATGGGACGATACGTCCGGTTCAGGCAATGATCTCGACCAGTCGCAGGGTGATCCAATCTTGGGCGCGGCTTTGACCCCGACAGGCGAAGACGCGGTTGTATTTGATGGTGCGGGCGACGCCCTGACGCGCGTGGGCAACCTTGCTGACTTGCCGGCTAATTTTGCTGACCGCACCATGTTTATCGTTACCGAATATACCGGCGTGGATAGCTTTGCCGGGGTTGGATATGGTCGGGCGCGAACCAATCAAGCTTTCGGTTTGATTGCGGGGCCCAGCGACGAGCTCATTCTGCAGGGGTGGGGCCCGGCGAACGATTTCAATTCAAATGTTGGCGCCACGACCAGCGGATGGATGGTGCACTCGGTTGTTCTGGAGGATGGTGAGTTCAGCGTATATCGCGACGGTGTTCTGATCGATTCTGGTGATCATCTCTTCAACACGTTTCTCCGCCAAATTTCCATTGGCCAAAATGCAGATGGCAATGGTGAAAACGCAATGTCTGTGTCGGCGGTCATGATCTATGATCAGGCTCTAGATGTGAATGAGCGCCTTCAAACCGAGGCTTATTTGCGGGAAACCTATATTTCAAATGATGGGGTCGACAATTCTCCGCTCGCAATTAATGACACATTTGATGTTCTCGGCACGAGCGTTCACAGTTTAGACGTTCTCGACAATGATTTTGATGATGCCGCGCTTGATCCGGGCAGCGTGGTTATTGTCTCTGGGCCGCAAAATGGTGTGGTTACGGCGCTCAATCCGGCAACGGGTGAGGTGAGCTATCAAGCAAATGCTGGGGCCACCGCAGATTCATTCACGTATCAAGTGATGGACAGCGCAGGAAATCTGTCAAATGTTGCGACGGTAGACCTCGATATCGGAGAGGTTCCTCTTTTCCACCTGGAGGGCTTTACTGAAGAGGTCGTTGTTTCTGAAGGGCTCGGCCAACCTTTGTCCATTGCTTTCTTGGATGACAATCGCATGATTGTGATTGAGAAAAGTGGTCGCGTTCTGATCGCGGATCCAGAAACGGGTACAACCTCAGTCTATATGCAGATGACCAATATCAATTCCGGTCAGGAACGTGGTCTGCTCGACATTACATTGGACCCTGATTTTGCATCAAATGGCTATTTCTATGTGTATTATACGCCGGGTAGCCCGCAAAAGGCGCGCATTTCTCGGTTCACGCACGAGGAAAACTCAGGGGGGCTGACATCCACGGCTAACCCATCCAGCGAAGTGGTGCTGTGGCAGGATACTGACGGATACGACGCGTGCTGCCATTATGGTGGGGGACTAGATTTTGGACCCGATGGCAAGTTGTGGCTGACGACCGCCGATAAATTCAACACGTCCACTCCGGGCGAGGGACCGGGTAATGATAACCTCCCGGTCGATATGACCAGCACCAGTGGGAAAATCGTTCGCATCAACAAGGACGGTACAACGCCCGACGGCACGGATGGCTGGCCTGCCAATCCATATATTGATCTGTCATCAGACCCGAATAACGAGATTCCAGATTCGATCTGGGCCTATGGTTTGCGAAATCCATTCCGGGCCCGTTGGGATGAGGAAACAGGTAATATGTATGTGGCCGGGGTAGGCGGCAACCAAGCTGGCCTGTCGAGTGAAAGCATCTATATCGCCTCCTTGGATCAACCGGGCGTGTTTTATGGTTGGCCGTTCTATGAGGGTACGGACAATACGCTTGTGAACACTAATGAGGAGTCTTTGCGCCTCTCACTGCCATTGCCTGATGGCGATTTGGGTGACCCAGCAAATGGTGACTATTTCTCCTCACCGCTCTTCTCCTATGATCGCGGCATCGGTGCATCGCTGACCGGTGGTTTTGTGTATCGCGGCGATATGTTCCCCGAAGAGTGGGACGGTGTTTATTTCTATGGCGACTACACCCGAGACTTTATTAAATTCCTTGTTCTGGATGATACAGGCCGGGTCGTTGAGGGCGAGTATGACTTCAAACCCACAAGCGATTTGCCGGGCAACACACCCAATCTCGTCTTTATTGATGAGGGCGTAGACGGCGCACTTTATTACATCAATTTTGGCGCGACGGGCGGTCAGATCTCGCGTGTCAGCTATGATGATGGCGGCGCAAATAATGCGCCGGTCATCGCCGCGCTGAACGTCACAGAGACCGGCGTTGCCAATACATACAGCTTTGATGCCACGGTTTCTGACGAAGATGCCGACGCGCTCACCTATGTGCTCCAGTTCGGCGACGGTACGTCCGCATCAGGATCACCTGATCCATCCGGGCAAATTAGCGTCGAGCACACTTATTCAGGTGATGGCGCTTACTCAGTGTCGCTTCAGGTAAGCGACGGATCAGCGAATGTCTTCTCGTCTCCGCAGACGGTAACCGTCGGCGACCCCAATGACGCGCCAGAAATTTTGAATTTGGCGGCAGACGCAGAGCAGGTTACGTCCGGTGTGGCTGTCAATTTCAGCGCAGACGCAATCGATGCCGATGGCGACGCGATGAGTTATATCTGGGTCTTCGGTGATGGCGCGACAGAGACCGGTGTTGTCGATGCATCTGGTCAAGTTACGGCCTCTCATGCCTATGCGACTGACGGCACCTACAGTGCTCGCCTGGAAGTGAGCGATGGTGCGCTGAACACGATTTCGGGTTCCTTGACCGTGTCTGTAGGTGAAACCACAGCTATTCCTGTCAGCTCCGGGCTCGTTCTTCTATTGGAGTCAACGATCAAGATTGGCCTGTATGGTGACACCGTTACCGCGTGGCTTGACGGGTCAGGCAACGGCAATAACTTCACCGCGACGGGCGATCCGCAATATGTGCTGGACGCCACACCCAGTGGCCTTCCGGCGCTGGTGTTTGATGGTGATGGCGACAGCCTGTTCCGCGACAACCTTACCGACACCCCTATCGTGGGGATGCCTTCGGGGCAGGGCGAACGAAGCTTCTTCCTGGTCACAAAATATGAACCGGGCAATGATGCCTATGCTGGCTTTGCTTATGGTCAGGGCACGCCGGATCATACCTTTGGCTTGATCAATGCTGGCCCACGCAACCAGCTTGGCGTTCAGGGCTGGGGCGCGCAAAATGATAATCGCTCGGATGTGAATGCCGGTCAGCAAGGCTGGATCGTGCAATCAGTCGTGATGCAATCGGATGGCAGCTATATCCATTATATGAATGGCGTGCAGATCGATTCGGGCCAGAACGATTTTGATACGATTGTTGACCGTATCGTTATTGCGGCAAACATAGGCGACCAAGGCGAAACCGAAATGAGCGTCGCCGCGATTGCTGGTTTTGACCGCGCACTGAGCGAGACAGAGCGTCTGGCCGTGGAGGATTATTTCCAGGATACCTATCTGACGGTACCCGAGCCCACACCACCCGTTGCCACAGATGATACATTTACTGCGCCAGAGGGCACATTGCTCGACATCAGCGCAGCGCTCGGTTTGCTAGCGAATGATGAGGATGCTGACGGTGATAGCCTGATCGTTACACAAATTGATGGCGTTGACATCACAGAGGGGCAAATTGTTCAACTGTCTGACGGTGACTTAACCATCCATCTCGATGGTAGTTTCTCCTTCGCGGCAGACGCTGGGTTCAGTGGCGTGCAGTCATTTGCCTACACAGTTTCCGACAATACAGACGGGGTCGATACAGCGGCGGTCTCTATTAACATCACGTCCGCACCAATCGCGTCTGATGATGCCTATACGGCAGATTCAGGAACGGCATTGAGTGTCGATGCGACGAGCGGCTTGCTTGCCAATGATAGCGATGCTGATGGTGACGTATTGTCAATCACGCAAATCAACGGCAGCGGTGTCTCCGACGGCGAGACAGTCGCCTTGTCTGATGGCGATCTGACGATCAACGCCGATGGCAGCTTTACCTTCACACCGGATGCCGGTTTTGAGGGCGATCAATCCTTTGCCTACACCGTGTCTGACAGCACAGGCGCAACGGCCACTGCGACAAGCACGATAACCGTCGAGGCCCAGACGACTGATCTGCCTGTGACCTCGGGTCTCGTTCTCTCATTCGATGCGGATGAAAATGTGACGCTTCTGGGCGGCACAGATACTGTGAGCAGCTGGCTGGATGGGTCCGGCAATGGCAATGATTTTGCCGCAACAGGTGATCCGCAATATGTGCTGAACGCTACACCGAGCGGACACGCCGCGATTGTCTTCGATGGTGACGGTGACAGTCTGTTCCGTGATGATGGCGCAGGGACCCCTATCTCCGGTCTCCCATCAGGACAAAACGCACGCAGCTTCTTCCTTGTGACCGCTTATGAGCCGGGCAATGACGCCTATGCTGGCTTTGCTTATGGTCAAGGCACGCTCGATCACACATTCGGTTTGATCAATGCTGGCCCGCGCAACCAACTAGGCGTTCAGGGCTGGGGCGCGCAAAACGATAATCGCTCGGATGTGAATGCCGGTCAGCAAGGCTGGATCGTGCAATCAGTCGTGATGCAATCAGATGGCAGCTATATTCATTATATGAATGGTGTGCAGATCGATTTTGGCCAGAACGATTTTGATACCATCATTGATCGTATGGTCCTCGCAGCGAATATTGGTGATCAGGGCGAAACCGCTATGAGCGTCGCGGCGCTTGTCGGCTATGACCGAGCCTTGACCGAACAAGAGCGTTTGGCTGTCGACGCCTATTTGCAGAATACCTATCTGGATGCGTCTGCGCCCACCGCGCCTGTCGCTTTGGATGATGCCTACGCCACGGACGCCGACACGATTTTGACCGTGGACGCATTACAAGGGCTGCTGTCGAATGATAGTGATGCAGATGGCGATCCGCTGACTTTGACGCAAATAAACGGCGTGAATGTCCTTGACGGCGACACGGTTGCCTTGGCGAATGGGGATCTGTCGATAGATATCGATGGTGGCTTCACATTTACCCCAGATGCGGGCTTTTCTGGCGACCAGAGTTTCGATTACACTGTCGCAGATGGCGTGACGGGAACAGACACAGCTACGGCGACCATTTCCGTCGCCGCTGGCCCGCCACCAAATACACCGCCTGTTGCAACTGACGACGCCTTTGCGGGCGCGCATGACGCCGCCCTGATCGTCGATGCAGCCAATGGCTTACTCGCCAATGATAGCGATGCGGATGGCGACACGCTGACCGTCACGCAAATCAATGGCGTTGCCGTCACCAATGGCGAGACAGTCGCGTTGGCTAATGGCGATCTGACGATCAATGCCGATGGTAGCTTTACGTTCACGCCGGATGCGGGTTTCTCAGGCGATCAAAGCTTCGCTTACACCCTGTCAGATGGGGCAGGGGGCACATCTATTGCCAACACAGTTCTCACCATCGCAGCGCCTGCCAACACCGCACCAATTGCAGCAAATGATGCTTATGCTGTCGATACTGATGATGTGCTTGTGGTCAATCCGGCGACTGGCTTGCTTGCCAATGATAGTGACGCAGATGGCGACACGCTGTCAGTCACGCAAATCAATGGTGTCTCTGTTGCCAATGGCGAGACGGTCGCGTTGGCGAATGGTGATCTGACGATCAATACCGATGGTAGCTTTACGTTCACGCCGGATGCGGGTTTCGAGGGTGACCAGTCATTTGCTTATACCGTGTCAGACGGGGTTGGTGGAACGGCCACTGCGACAAGTACTGTAACGGTTGAAACGCCTGCGCCAACGGGGGGCGTGCCGGTCACGGCGGGCTTGGTTGTCGCATTGGATGCAAGTGAAAATGTCGCCGTGGTGGGCGGAACCAATACAGTCAGCGGCTGGCTCGATGGATCAGGTTTCGGCACTGATATGTTCGTCACCGGAGATCCTGAACTAATTCAGAATGCGACACCAACGGGTGAAAGCGCCATTTATCTCGATGGCGTGGGCGATGCCTTGGTAAGGGAGGGCGGAGAAAATCTGTCAAACTTACCATCCGGATCGGCAGATCGAACAATGTTCTTCGTTGTGGATTATGAGACAACGTCCCGCATGTTGGGTGTGGTCTATGGCGATAATCAACAGAATCAAACATTTGGTCTTACAACGTCGGGGCGGACGGATAATTTGTCCGTGCAAGGTTGGGGCGTTCAGAATGACGAGGTCAGCGGCACATCCTCTGGCAACAATGATGGCGTCGATGAATGGCTCGTGCAGTCTGTCGTGTTGAACAATAATCAAATGAACCATTATTTGAATGGTACACTGATCGATTCTGCGACGCAAACTTATGCAACGGATACAACTGATGCCTCGTCCCGTTTGGTGATTGGTGAGGAGATCGGCAATCTTGGCTTTGGTTCCTTGTCCGTCGCATCTGTTCTTATCTTTGATCGTGCGTTGACCGATGTCGAGCGGGCAGAGGTTGAGCAATATCTGTTGGATCGTTACATCACGGTCGCCGCATCACAGATGGAAGTGTCGAGTCTGAAGAGTGCACCTGTCATGGAATTTGCCGGAACCGATCCTGATCTGACCGCCGATACCACAGAGATGCAAACAGACATGAAGGCTGGCGACATTCCGGTTATGCCAGCGCTCGGCCCAATCAATGTTGCGGAGGAAGAGTTCGATTTCAGTGGGCTCGATGCCGCGTCTGCGCCAACAGATCTTGATTTGTCCGCAACAATGGCCGGCGCTTCGGGTGGCTCATCGGTATTGAAAGAGCTGGTTTATCAGGAGCCGGGTCTAATCTTGGATCACCAAGACATCGGCTTCGAAGATTTGCTGGATGACCAAATTCTCGATGCGTGGGACTCGATATAGATTGTAGCAGGCAGCGGGTTGGTACGTGACTTTCCACGGCATTTCGGTCTAATCATGTGATTGGATTGAATGCGAGGACAACCCGCTATGAGAAAACTGACCCGTAATTGCGCGCTTCTGGCAACTTCGTTACTGATGCTGGGGTTGAGCGCCTGTAAAGACGACGCCGATAAACCGGAAACCGAAAGCGCGGGTCAGGTCGCGGTTGAATCTGAGGCAACATCAACGGATTTGTCGCTGGAGGAATTGCGAGACTATATTGCCTCGCAAGAGGCGTTGTCTGAAGAGGCGTTGCGCAAGGCGAAAGCGTCAAGTGGTCCGGGCGCACCCGCATTATGGTCTCTCAAGGATGAAGACACGACCATCCACATGTTCGGAACGGTTCATCTGTTACGCCCGGAAATCGATTGGCTCACCCCAGAAATCGAATCTGCACTGGATCAGGCCGACACGATTGTTTTTGAGGCCGATGTTTCAAGCGAAGCGGCGGCAAAGGAAATGATGCAGTTCGTCTCTGAGAAGGCCATGCTGACTGGCGGCACTCGGCTAAATGATCTGTTGTCTGACGCTGAGGAGACTGTGGTAGCTGAGGCCCTTGCTGACGTCGATATGTCACTGGAATTGGTGCAAACGCTTCAGCCTTGGTTTGCCAGTGTCACGCTCCAGCAAATGAAAATGGTCAGCGATGGGTTTGATCCAGAATCGGGTGTTGAATTTGTCATTCAGTCGCGCGCGCCCGAGAAGACATACCAATTCCTTGAAACCGTCGATCAGCAATTGGGCCGCATGGCGTCATTGTCAGAGGATGAGCAAGTCAATTTTCTTGTTCTGTCTGCCGGGAGCAGCGCCGATAGCGCAGAGTTGCTTGATGATCTGGTCGCAGAATGGAGTGATGGCGACGTAGAGGGGCTGGGCATGTTGATTGGTGATGCTGAAGCCTTCGGATCAACTGAGGTGTATGAGGCACTGCTGAAATCGCGCAATGAGGATTGGATCCCTCAAATTGAAGGCATGTTAGACACTCCTGGCAATGTGTTTGTCGCTGTCGGGGCGGCGCACCTTGCTGGTGATGATAGCGTCGTCGCTATGCTGCGCGCACGTGGCCATGCCGTGACGGGCCCTTGATTTTCGCCTAGATGAGTGTCGCAGAACGGCGGAGTGCCAATAAGGCCTGATCCATAACAGGCTGACTGCAGGCGCAGACAAGTTGACCGTTCAGCTTGGCCGGGTTGCCGCGCCAGTCTGTCGCCAGTCCACCTGCGCCGCGCACAACGGGGATAAGGGCGGCGATATCCCACGGCTTCAGTTCGCTTTCCGCGATAAGATCAATTGTCCCCCCGGCAAGGCGTGCATAGGCGTAAGCGTCCAGCCCATAGCGGGTGAGCTGCGCTGCGGCGCGTAAATGCGTCCAGGCGCCTTGTTCAGCGGGGTTGAGGATGAACGGATCCGTGGTCGAAATGGTCGCTTTGCGCAAATCATCACAGGCCGAAACACGCAAAGGCGTGGTGCCGTTAGGTGTCTCAAGGGCGGCGTCACCGGGCCATCCCATATAGCGTTCACCCAGCACGGGTTGGTCGATAATGCCAATCTGGGGCGTGCCAGTATCATCCACGAGTGAGATTAAAGTGGTCCAACTGGCAAGTCCGGCGACGAAAGCGCGGGTGCCATCAATCGGGTCCAGATACCAGATACGGCCTGATGTGCCGGTCTTTTCTGGAAATTCTTCGCCGATAATTCCATCCTCTGGGGCCTCGGCCTCAAGGATAGCGCGCATGGCTTCTTCGGCATTCCGGTCGGCAATGGTGACCGGATCAAAGTCAAAGCCGGGCAGGGCGGATGTGCCTTCGGCTTTGTTCGCAACAGAGTTTAACGCGCGAAAATGCGGCCGGATTGCTGTCCAGGCCGCATCTGCAAGACGCTTCGCTAGCGCGAGGTCTGCTTCATAATCAGAAGAATGTGTCATCCCGCATGGGCTTGCCGCGCGGGAAGAGTTAGGTCAAGCCGCGCCGGTGCTTGAATTGTCACCTTCCAAAGCTTTTGCAAGCTCTAATAGACGTTTGCGTGGGCGTTCGCCGAGGCGATAATAGGCCCGAACAAGTTCCAGCGTTTCTTTTTGTGAAAGGATATCGCCTTCCATTTGCTCGGCATCATTGGCTGCATCTGGTGCATTTGCGATTTGGATGCCGTCAAAGAAGTACTGAACAGATACGTTCATGGCTTTAGACAGTTCAAACAGGCGTGAAGCTGTCACGCGGTTTGCACCGCACTCATATTTCTGAATCTGCTGAAAACGCACGCCAACTTGGCTAGCCAAGTCTTGCTGTGTCATGCCCAGCAGGCGGCGGCGGCGGCGCAAGCGTTTGCCTACGTGCAGGTCTGTTTCATCGGCCATTTAATAACTCCGGGCGTAAACGGGACATGATGGGATGTCCCAAAACAAGATGGTTCGCCGGAGCTGTCGCAATCATCGTGCCGTTTGGGTGTTTCTCCTTCGATTTTGGTTGATTCAGGGAAAATGCAGTAAGATTTCGCAGGTGCGGCATTCCGGCAGTTGAAATTTTGTGCGCTGCAACATATATTCAATTCAGCACTTCGGTGCGGACGCCTCTGGCGTTTCCTCCCTTTGACTTTAGCCGCGCTTCTTGCGCGGCTTTTTTTTGCCTGAAAGGGAGGGGGTTATGCGCTCAATCTGCCCTAAATTGCCTCAAAACGCCCTAAACTGCACGCTTTTGCCCAGCTCTGCCCCGTTCTGCATGGGGCTAAAACCGCTTTAGACGCGAGGTTGCATCAATAATCTCGGTCGTCACACGTACGAGAATATCTTTGAGATCAGCAAAGCCGCTATGCGGTTCCAGCGTGTCTTCATCCATATAAAGTGCGCGATTGATCTCTATTTGTAGTGCGTGAATGCCGGTTTTGGGCCGACCGTAGCGTCGCGTGGTGAAGCCGCCTGCATAGGGTGCATTGCGCGTTACGCTGAGGCCCGACGCTTTAAAGGCCCGCTCAACCCGCCCAATAAGCTTGGAATCACAACTCGACCCAAAGCGATCCCCCAAAATGATGTCAGGCAATCTGCGTTGATTTGGTTGTTTAGACGGCATTGAGTGGCAATCAATAAGAACAGCAAGGCCGTGGCGCAGGCGTAGTGACTGCAGTTCTAGCTGAATTCGCTCATGATATCTGTCGTGGATTTGGCTGAGCCGGGCTTCACCTTCGGCGCTGGTAAGTTTGCGCGCGTAGATCTCTTCTCCACCGGCTGTAATGCGTGGCAAGGAGCCTAGGCCTGCAGACACACGTGCTGTGGGCGTTCCGCAGGTGCGGGGCGGGGCGTCAGAGAACATGTCCGGGTCTAACTCGTTCGCGTCACGGTTAAGGTCGGTAACCGCACGCGCATAGCGCGCAGCGATCAGCGTGGCGCCATATTCTGCGGCATGATCATACAGCCTATCAACATAGGCATCCTCAATGCGCCTGACGCTTCTGACGTCCACTTTTAGCGCGCTGGTGACATGATCGGGGTAGATGCGCCCGGAATGTGGTGAGGCCATGAGCACGGGTACGCTGCCCGTTTGGGGCGCTTCAATCGTGTAAGGCCGCTCAAAAATGAAGGGTTTTTCCTCCAATTGATTCGGTTCAGCCAAGTTTGAATTGGGCATGCTCATAGGAGGATTTGTGTTTCTCAGTGGCTTAAGCCTCAGTTTTCCATGAATTTATCAGAAAGTCACCGACTAAATACCCTGTGTTCATAACAGGTTTACCGTTATGTGAATTTATATGCTATCAAGTTAGGGAAGCGAACCGAGAGGCACCAGCGTGACAAAAATCTTGCTAGCAGAAGACGATGATTCCATGCGCATGTTCCTGTCAGCGGCATTACGCCGTGCAGGCCATGATATTCAGGACTATGCTGATGGCGAAACAGCGCTGTCTGCGTTGGAGCGCGAAGTGTTTGATCTGCTGCTCACAGATATCGTGATGCCGGGCCTTGATGGCATTGAATTGGCGCGTCGCGGTGCTGAGCTTGATCCAGCCATGAAAATTGTATTCATCACCGGGTTTGCGGCCGTTGCGCTGTCATCTGGTGCGCCAACCCCGGCAGGGGCTAAAGTTCTGTCAAAACCCTTCCATCTGCGAGAAATCGTTGATGAGGTCGATAAAGTCATGGCGGCTTAGCGGACGCGGCACGTGTCAACGCACCTTTAATATCGGATAATTAAGAGCTGTAGATAAATAGACGGCGAAACCCGTCTTGACGGCTAGGCGCGAATTGTCCATTAACCCGTCTTCCCGAACAATCGGGCCGAATGGATCGGGCGGTTAGCTCAGTGGTAGAGCACTACATTGACATTGTAGGGGTCACAAGTTCGAACCTTGTACCGCCCACCATTTTCTGAAGTCAAACTAGCATCCAATGCGTGTCAAGTTCGATGTCTTTTCGTGCGTGCACTTTTTAGTTTTCATCACACGGCTT
>JBOEGK010000048.1:0-42421 GCA_050633385.1 Hyphomonas sp. | reverse complement strand
AGATCCATCGCCACTTCGCGCAAGGCTTCTTCGGAGTTTGCGGGGTCTTGCTGGTAGGTTTTTTTGTCACCCGAAAGCGAGGCAGCAGAACCGATGGCGTCACGGTACGGACCATAAAAGCCGCTGGCATACTTGGCCGCGTAAGACAGGATCATCTTGTTCGGCAGCCCGGCCTGTTCAAACGCTTTGCGGATGGCGCCGATGCGCCCGTCCATCATGTCTGACGGCGCAACGACATCTGCACCGGCATTGACGTGGGCCATGGCTTGCTGGACGAGGCAGGCGACGGTTTCGTCGTTTGGAATAGTGCCGTCATCATTGAGGAGGCCGTCATGACCGTGCGAGGTGTAGGCGTCGAGCGCAACATCGGTGATGAGGCCGACATTGGGCGCGGCGGCTTTCATCGCGCGCAAGGCTTGGGGGACGAGGCCGTCAGGGTCCAGTGCGCCGGAACCGCGCGGGTCTTTGGCGTCTGGGCCAATGTGGGGGAAAAGGGCGATGGCTGGAATGCCGAGGGTTTGCGCCCTCTCTGCGGCTTTGGCGCAAAGATCGACGGAAAGACGGTTGATGCCCGGCAGGCTGCCAACCGGAGTTTCGCCGTTGCCTTCATGCACGAATACAGCCCAGACGAGGTCTGCTGGCGTGAGGGTGTTTTCTGCCACAAGATCGCGCACCCAAAGGGATTGGCGCAGGCGGCGGAGGCGGGTGGCGGGGAAGGTTTGCGGGAAATCGGTCATGTGGTCGGTTTTGCGCCAAAATGCGGGCTGCTACAAGCGTCTTACCTTGCGACGCATAAAGCAACGCTTTGATATGTCGAGGCTCGTCGCCTGAACCTTCTCAAGGTCAATCATCCAATCTTCCATCTGGCGCCGCGCGAGTTCGCGGAAGCCGTGCTTTTTGTAGAAGGGGCCGTTCCAAGCGAGATCTCTGAACGTGGAAAGCGTGACGGTTTTGCATTTGCGGATTTTGGCCTCTTCGAGGACACGGCGGATGAGCGCGCCGCCAAGTCCCTGACGTCCATAGTTGGGATGCACGCTGATCTGGTCAAGATAGAGTGTGTCGGCGCGCTCCGAGGTGAGGGCAAAGCCAATGGCGATGCCTTTTTCGGTTCTGACAGTCAGGACATGGTTCTTTTCGATCGCGGTGTCGAAGACGTCAGCGGGGACATGATCGGATAAGGCGTCTTGCGCAATCAGGCCAGTATCTTCAAACAAGTGCCCGGCTGCAAGATCGATATCGATAAGGGTATCGATTTCCTCACGATCTGCTCTCGCGATGGAGTATCCTTGCGGTAACCGTTGCATCTGATCCTAAACCACTCAAAATGTGTGAGGTCTGAATTAAACGGAAACGAAGAAAAAAGCCAATGATTGCTGTGGTTAACTTGCGAATTAACGCGCGTTTATTGAAACTCGACCTGTGTTTGGGGTCTAATCAACCTGAAACTCTACGCCGACTTCGTTGCCAGAGCGCCAGCGCAAAACACATTGGCGAGGCCGCTTAAATTGAGGGACACGCATGACAAAGGTATCCGGCAGCTCTGTGCCTTCAGGCGGAACGATGCGTGCACCGCCAGGCGACAGGTCTTTGATCTCGCACTCAAGCCTTTTGAACAGGCCGAGTTTAATTTGGCCTTTATCGGCAATACGTTGGCGACCACCGCGACGGTTCATTCCAGTCATATCAATCCCCTGATTGAGCTGAGTATTTGGAGGGCGTGCAGACGTTCTGACTCCTCATTTCACTCACAAATGGCATGGAGTGGTTAAGATTACCTCTACTCGCAAAGCAAAAGTTTCGACCCCTAGAATGTTCGCAGAAAGATCCACAAATGGTGAATGAAGTAAATATTAGTTTAGATCGAGGTATTGGGAATGTAATATTGACGCGGGCGTCAGCATTACATGCGCTAAATGCGCCAATGTGTGAGGAAATTCTGTCTGCTCTTGAGGCGTGGGCGGGCGACCCAGAGGTTCATCTGGTTCTGATTGAGCATGAAGGTGGGACGCGCGGGTTTTGTGCGGGCGGCGATATTCGGATGCTGGCCGAGAGTGGCGCGAGCGATGGCGCAGAGGCGCGGCGGTTCTTTAACGTCGAATATCGGATGAATGTTGCTTTAGCCGCGTTTCCGAAGCCTGTGCTGGCGATCATGGATGGTGTGACGATGGGTGGCGGCGTTGGGCTGTCAGTGCATGGCTCTCACCGGGTGGCGACGGAGCGCACTTTGTTTGCGATGCCTGAGACAGGTATCGGCCTGTTTCCGGATGTCGGCGGTGGCTGGTTCTTGCCGCGCCTGAAGGGTGAGCTGGGCACGTGGCTAGCGCTAACCGGTGCGCGCCTGAAAGGGACGGACGTGGCGGCGGCGCAGATTGCAACGCATTATGTACCGTCCGAGCTGACCGCGAATTTGAAGGCGCAATTGCGAGAGGCGGATTTGGCAGACGGCGCTGCTGAGATGCTGAATTCTATACTCGATGATCTGTCGCAACCTGCACCGGCGGGCAGTTTTGAGGCGCATTGGGCGACGATTGACCGCTGCTTTGCTGGTGATCGGGCGGAGGATATTGTCGCGGCATTGCGTGAGGACGCTGACCCATGGGCCGCGGCGCAGCTTGAAACATTGCTGACCAAATCCCCCGAGACGGTGAAGGTCGCTCTGCGCCAGTTGAGGGAGGGGGGCAAGATGACGTCTTTCGAGGACAATATGCGCATGGAGTACCGTATTGGGTGGCGAAAGGTTCAGAGCCATGACTTTCAGGAAGGGGTGCGCGCGGTCATTATTGATAAGGATAATAAGCCGGCTTGGGTGCCGGGTGAGCTTGAACAGGTGAGTGAGGCGGATGTCGCGCAGTACTTTGAAAGCTTAGGGGATGATGAGCTGCGCTTCTGAGCTTAACGCGCTGCGGGGAACGAATCTGTTGCCGTCTGGCTGAAAGTGACACTAAGGTAAGGTGTAAATTTAACAGCAGGAGCGCGCAATGCGGGGTGAAGTTTTACAGGCCGATGGCCCGGAGGGGGTTGGCACTATTCTTGGCGAAGACGGCCAGAGGTATCAATATACACAAGTGCAGGTGAAAACCGGGGTTCAACTGGTTGCGGGGCAGTCAGTGGATTTTGTGAGTATGGGTAGTGAGGCCCGCGATATTTATCCGCTATCTGGCGGGGCGACGAATGTGCCACCACCGCAATCCGCAGCGCCTCAGCAGGCGATGGGGCAGCAAATACCGCAACCTTCTTATGCCCAGCCTGTGGCCGGATATGCGCCCGGAGCGGTGCCGATGGCTGTGCCTGCCCGGCAGGGTGATGGGCTTTGGACGTATTTCGTGCGGTGTCTGACGAAGAACTATGTTCAGTTTAATGGGCGTGCACGGCGATCTGAATATTGGGGGTTTACCCTGTTCATTACGCTGTTCTTCATTTTAGCGGTCATCATTGATGTCGTTATTTCTGTTGTTCTTTCGGAGAGCGCTGGCACTGAGATGTTTCTGCCGATCTTTACAGTCTTGCTATGGCTTGCGGTGATATTGCCTAGCTTGGCAGTGACCGTTCGGCGGTTCCACGATCAGGATTTGTCGGGTTGGCTCTACCTGCTCTCATTCATTCCATATGTAGGCGGGTTGGTGATCTTTGTCTTTATGGTGCTGGACGGTAAGCCGATGACAAATAAACATGGCCCTAGTCCTAAGTATATGATGGACGATGCGACCACTCAGGCCTTCCTGTAAAACAAAACTCCATCCAGTCTTTATGTATAAAGGCTGGATGGAGTGATTACTCCGCGCGAATACGTGCGATGCGCTCTGAATTCGTTACCAAGAAGTAACGGTTAATGTATTGGGGCGAATATTAACCTTCATCACTTGGTTTGGTGGTGTGGTTATCAAAATATTAGGAACATTGCTGTAACTATACTCAAACTACAACAACAGTTGAGTGGTGGTTAAAAATGATGATTTCCGAAATGCAGGATACTGCAGACCTTTCCGTTGGCGAGTCTTTCCTGAAGTCTCTGTCTTTACTTGAGCAGGCGCATCGTCGTCTTCATGATGTTGTGAAGGATGACCTTGAGCGTGGCGGCGAGCGTTCGCTGACTGGTGTTCAGGCGCTTTTGATTTATGAGATTGGCGAAGGCGAGGCACCTGCCTCTGTATTGCGAGCTCGCGGTGCATTTGCTGGCACAAGCCTGTCTTATAACGTCAAGAAGCTGCAAGAGGGCGGATACTTGGTCCAGACCCGTTCTGAAGGCGATAAGCGCACAGTGACTTTGCGTTTGACCGAGCGCGGCCTGAAAGTGCGGGCGCGTGTAGCTGGCCTGTTTGAAAAGCAAGCCAATGCGTTGGAGCCAACAGCGTCTGTTCGTCCAGATGACTTGTCTCAGCTCAACAAGACGATTTCTCGTCTGGAACGCTTCTGGTCCGACCAGATCCGCTTCCGCCTCTAATATTGCTGCTTGCGCCATCCCCGTAGGCGCAATCAAAAGAAAAGCCCTCGCCAATCCTCCGGCGGGGGTTTTTTTGTGTTTGGGGCTGACTATCTGGTTTCCGGCGGCGGGATGGCGAGGAGGGTTTTCCTTCCCCGAATGCCGTCAGGCATGAGGCGTGGGGGCATCTCGGCGTGGCCTTCGCCATAGTTGAGCCAGATCTGGTTCCATAAAATGCTGTTTTCGAACGGGTCGTCGATAAGTTGCTCGGGGGCGCTGTGGCTCATTTGTCCGGGATACACCTCTGCCCGGCAGGGTTTTCCTGAAATAGGTTCTCCTGTTTCGGTGATTTGGCACCATTGCCGCAACGCTTCATCTGGAACCCAGATCGTTTCATTTCGCAGGCAGGCAATCGCGCGATGATGCGGCGGTAGGAGGCGACGCCCTTCTGAATTGCGCAAGCCCCACTTTCCCTCGATTGAATAGCGTTTGTTCGTCGGCAAACACGTTAAGTACGTGTCTCTAGGGGGCAATTTTTGACCATATTCAAGAAAATAGCTCTCTTCGGCTTCGACGGGGAAATGCTTGCCCGTTTCGTCAATGAGGAATGTGTCGCCTGCGTGTTTAACGATAAACCATTGGCCGCCGCGAAGTAGGCGGACATTTTCGTATGTGGGGGGCGTGATTATCACGCCATCAGAATTGATGAGGCCCCACTTGTCGTTTTCTTTAAAAAAGGTGACGTGATTGAGCAGGCCTGTGGTGTTTTCAAAAAAGCGATCTGCGAACAGGGTTCCATCTGGAAGGACATACCCATACTTTCCGTCTTGTTTCACCGTCAGGGCGACATCGCACGAGCTGGCACCCGGAATCTGTGAGGGCGAGGTTTCGAAAATGATCGACGCCCCGTCATGGTGGGTGATCTTCTGACCGTTTTTGTCGAACAGGGTGAGTTCGTCTTTCCCGGTGGTGTGGATCGAGAGATTTTCACATTGCCGGTAAAGCGTGTCTGGACCGACTGTTTGAGCAGCGCTTTGTTTGCATCCCGCCAGCATGAGTGGCGTTAGCAATATCGTGAGAGCAAATGTGCGGATCATGTCGCAGGTTTGCATGGCTTATGGGCGGAATGCAACTTGAGGCGGTGGTATTTGTATGCGTTCACCTACGGCGCGTAAGTTGCATTCCTTTCAATCCATGTTTGATTTTTGAGACGGGAGGTCGCTTTGCGGATTGTACTGACGCTTGCCGGATTCATGGCAGTGCCGAGTGTGGCCTATGCTGGGCCGTGGGCGCAGGAGCCGGGGGGGTATTATGGTAGAACGCTGGTTGCGCGCGAAGTGCTGGATGGGGCGGATGCGTGGCGCGGGGATGTTTATGCAGAGCGTGGGCTGACAGAGACGTTGACCCTAATGGCCAAGGCTGAGGTTGTGAGGTTTGATCAGGCGGGCGCGCAGGATCAAGATGCTTTCCGCATTGCTGTGCGCAAACAGGTTTTTAAGAAAAAGGGATTTGCCGGAGCGGTTGAGTTTGGCGCAGTGCATGGCGCTGTTGGTACGGGGGCCAGAATCTGCGAGTCGTTAGGGGCGGAGGCGCGGGCGAGCCTTGGTTATTCCGGCGCAACGAAAAAGGGTCGGCAATGGTATGCCTTTGGTGATGTCACCGCGATTGAGCATGAGGGAGGCTGCCAACGCCAGCGTGTTGAGCTGGGGTATGGCGCGGATATTTCAGCCAAGCTGTTCATTGGTCAGCAAGTGTGGCTGGAGCGGGGGAATTTCAGCGCCGACAGCATTAAGACAGAGAGTAGTTTTGGCTATCATGCCGACTGGGGCGATGTATCGGTGGGGTATCGCGCCGAGCATGGTGGCCAGTTTGAGGAGCAGTCCTATCTGATTGCGATCACGGTTCGGGGCTGATCTGTGCGGCGGAAACAAAAAACGGCGAGCTGGAAACCCTGCTCGCCGCTTTACTGTTTTTATGGATATGGCTTTATTCGCTGGCGTAACCAGTTTGCAGCATCAGGTAGGCGATGAGCGCCTCGCGATCAGCGGGTTTACGCACGCCCGCAAATGACATGCGATTGCCTTTGATGAACTTCGCCGGGTTTTCGAGATAGGCGTCGAGGTTTTCTGGTGTCCATGTGACGCCGGCTTCTAAGAGGGCGGGAGAGTAGGCGAAGTCTGAATTTGCGCCCGCTTCAGCGCCGACGACGCCCCAAAGGTTTGGCCCGACGAGATTTCCGGCGCCCTCGTCAACGGTGTGGCAAGAGACACAAAGCTTAAAGGTGCGTTTACCAACCGAGTGGCTGGCTTCGTTGAAGGGCGCTGGCAGGTTAGCGAACTCGTTAGCGGCCGCTGCAGCCGGTGCTGGTGCGGATTCCAATGCTTCTGAAGCTGTGTTTTCGACTTCTATAGCGGCTGTATCGATTGTTTCAGTCGCTACGGTGGCAATTTCTTCCGATTTTTCAGCGGCTTGTGATGCGGCGGGCGCGTCTTTGCTACATGCAGTGATTGCGAGCGCTAAAGCGGCGGCGCAGGCGGGTTTGATAAAAAATCTCATAAAAACAGTCCGTTGTGAGGGGTTCCTCTTGTCAGTTTTAGGGCCGTTTGCTGGGAAAGCAAGTCTGCGGTGAGTTGAGGTTGTTTTTCCAGAAAATTGTTTAAAAACATGGGTTTGTGAGGTGTTCCTAACTTAAATTCCGGTTTGAGTGCTCCTTTCGATGGGGGCTGTATCGCAATGTTTTTATTGGTTATTTTTTGAGTTGTGTCACCCTTAAAGGTTTTGACTGCGACAGTTCGCCAGCGCGCTGTCATGGGCCTGATTTCAGCAGTTGGGACTGGCAATATTTCAGTCCGAGAAAGGGGGATATTAACCCTGAACGGCTAGTATTCATTGGATAAAATATAAAACCATAAACTGGGTGATGATGATGAATAAGGCAGCTTTCGGGCTTGCGGCGCTGGCCGTAAGTCTCGTGGCGGGGCCTGCTACGGCTGGACCGGAATCCGCCGACCTTTGGGTCGGTTTGGAGGGGTCGTCCGACGGGTTTCTGCTGGATACAAAAACTGGCGATTTGTGGATGACAGGCGTTTGCCTGAAACCGTTGAAGCGGGCCACGAATGTGGGTGATCTCTGGACCTCTCGCACAGCAGAGATGGTGTCGGTTGGGCGCGCGATGGTGCTGCTCGATCAAACTTTCACGATCAATGTTGATGCGGCTTCGCCAAGCTTTAGCGTGGAAAACCCTCGGCGCGGCGGCGGGCATGAGTTTCCTGCTGTTTTGGACACAGAGTGTGCGACATCTGAGGCGTGCGCTGCTTTTCGCGAACAGGAGCTTTGCAGCGAGTAGCGCGTTTTGGCGGCTTTGCTGCTGAAATGCCTGACGTTGCCCCCCGGCTGACATGAAGCGTTCTCACCTCCTCCTTTCGACTTGCGCCGTAGTGGCGGCTGGATTGTTCCAGCCGTATGCGTCTGCGCAAACTGTCGAGACGGTGGCGCCGGTGTCTGTTGTGGATGCTGCGCCGGAGCGGGCGGCGGCAATTGAGCATATCGATATTCTGGTTGAGGGTGAGGCGCTGTCTGTGCGGGCGCGCAATGTGGGCCTCGACACGATGGAAATTGAGGCGGACCCGATCTTTGAGGCGTTACGATCAAAATTTGAGGCGCGAGAGTCGATATTGGGCTATTGGCGCTTTCAGGATGGGGCCGTTATCGGGCTGGACTTTTCCGACGGGAAAGTGCGCGCGAATGGTGCAGTTTTGGGCAAATTGCCGAACTTTCCTGTGCGCGATGTGGCTGATACCTGGCTGAGCGTCAACGCGATTTCGGTGCTGACAGGAACCGTGGCAAGCCAGGACGAAGCGGAGATCTGGACGTTCAACCTTGATGAACGCCTGAAGCCGCAATTTGATTTGGATTTATGGGTGAATGACACGCCTGTGACTGCGGCAATGGGCGAAGAGCCGCGCACGATTGGCCCGGTTCTGCTGGTGCCGTTGCGCCCGATCATCAAAGCGTTGGGCCACACATTGGTGGAAGATGAGGCTGCGGGCACAGTGACAGTGACCCGCGTTCATGACTCCGCAGTGATCTCTATGGAGCTGGCCACAGGTCTGGTCACCATCAATGGTATCCCCAGCGGTGTGACGCCGGACGTGAACTATGTTGAGCCGGGCACGCTGGTGATGCCGTTCTCAGCTGTTGAAACGCTAACCGGATCGCATGTGAAACTGGTGCCGGGCACCAGCCGTGTCGATGTGACGCTTGATGACCGCCTGTCGAGCTTGGCCTTGCCGGGTGAGAAGGTTGTTGATGATGCCGCAAACACAGGGTTTACCCCGGAGAAGCTTGACTATCAGATTTCTGACAATGGGCCGGTGACGCTGGGACTGACCAGTCGATTTGGCGGATACAACACAGAAACAACGATTGAAACTGCCGGTGGTATCGATAATCCCGCCGGGTATGTGCCGCGTTGGATGTCTGTTGATGTGCAGGCATTGGACGGATGGCGCGCCACAGTCGGCGATTACAATGGCGGCTTTCGTGAGCTGACCGGCACGGGTGTGAGCCGTATTCGCGGTGTGGCGTATCGCCAGAAAAAAGGCGACGATACGATTATGGCGATTGCCGCCGGTGTGCCTGTTATGGGGTCGCGCCAGATAGCTGAAAATGTGTCTGCGCCAACCTTTAGCGGCGCAGCGGCGGGTGTACGATTTATCGCAACCGACGGTCAGCAGGAATGGGGCGTCTCAGCCGTTGTGTCAGACGATGCCAATTCTGGACGGATTGTGTTGGGCGGCCGTAAGCAGTTGAAGATAGACGCGCCGGGCGAAAAGGGTTTGGAATCGGCTTATGTGTCGGGTGAGATTGGTGGGTTCACCAATGACGGCAATGCAGTGCTGGATCTGCGTGGCCGCGCTGAAGCGCGCTACAAGTATAGCGATCAGACAAGTGTGCATGCTGTCGGTTCTTATGAAGGTGGACAATTCCGGGCATCTTCGCTTGGGGGACTTGAAGCAGCGCCCGGACCAAAAGAAGCGAGCGGTGGTGTCACAACCGGATCGGTTTCTATTGACTGGCATTCCGCAAAAGAGCGTGAGTTGTTGCGTAACTTGGCGGCCGGTCTGCGTTCGTCTGTCAGCTATACCGATGGTGACCAAACGTCTCTGACCAGTTCATTTAACGGCGCTGTAAGCGCGAAACTGGGCGCAGCTGGTCCGCACGTATCTGTTTCGACGGGTATGGCGCGATTTACTCAGTCAAATGTTGAAGAAACTCAAACGTCTGCGTCCGTTCGGGCGATTCAGCCGTTTGAATGGGGCAATGTGAGCGGTTCGTATTCGCAAAGCGATAGCGCGGGGCAATCGCAAAAGCGGGGAATCATCACTGCCTCACTGCCGGGGTGGAGAAAGAGCTTCGACAAAGGGGTGAATGCGAGTGTGAACCCGACGGCCAATGTGGTTTGGACACCGCAGGGCACGGAAACAAACTTTGGCGCATCTGCGACGGCGACCTCTGGCCATGCGTTTGGCGATCGGTTCCGCCTAAATGGGCAGTTTTCGACATTGGCGGCTGTCAGACCAGACGCGCAGGCGACAAGTATGTTCGGAAGTATGAACGCCGTGTGGCGTTTGTCGAAAGCGGCTAACCTGAATGCGACCTATTCAACCGATTTTCAGGGTCGCAATGATGTTTCCATCTCGTTGAGGGGATCTATTCTGTTCAATGAGGGCCGAAAACACACCCGCCCGAAAGATGGCGCCGGTATTTTGAAGGGCAATGTGTTTTTCGACCGCAACCGTGATGGCATTCAACAAGACGACGAGCCGGGGATTCCCGGTGTGAAGCTGAGTGTTGGCGGCACACGCATGGCGTTGAACGTGAATTCGCAAGGTGGTTATACAATTCAGAATATACCTATTGGTCTGTATTCATTGAAGATTGATCGACGAAGTTTGCCGCTTGGGCTTTTGATTTCAGAAGAGAATGACCCACGGGCGACCGTGGGTGATGGCCGTGTGACGACGCTGAATATTCCTGTGATTGCCTCGGGACAGGTGCGCGGTGCGGTTTATGTTGATGGCAATGAAAATGGCGAACTGGACACAGGTGAACAGCGGCTTGAGGGGCAGTGGGTGAAACTGATCCCAGAGGCAGACGACGAGGAACCCCATTCAATTCAGTCTGTCGGGTTTGGCCAGTACAGTTTTGAAAGCGTCATGCCAGGCGCTTACACATTGCGAGTGAATATTGGGGGGCACAAGACGAATGTGCCTGTTGAGTTGACTGATGAGGAATTGTTCCACGAAGTCGACATTGCTGTACCGCTTAGCGCGATGGCGCGCGCGATGCCGGCAGATTCCGGGCTGGTGGGCACACCGTAAGCGAGCAAAGACAAATGCGCGAGCATGCGGTAATATCTGCGGATGCCCGATTCCCTGAATACACGCCCTATTATTCAAAAACTTCCCGCCGATGTGGTCAACCGGATCGCGGCGGGTGAAGTTGTTGAGCGCCCTGCTGCTGCGGTGAAGGAGCTGGTCGAAAACTCGATTGATGCTGGCGCGAGCCGGATTGTGGTGAGTATCGAAGGCGGCGGATTACAGCGCTTGACCATTGAAGATGATGGGTGCGGGATGACGGCAGATGATTTGCTTGTGGCGCTGGAGCGTCATGCGACATCCAAGCTTTCTCCGGGGGCGGATGGTTATGTTGATCTGTTGAATATTCATACGATGGGATTTCGCGGTGAGGCGCTTCCCTCTATTGCATCTGTCAGCCGGATGGTGATTACCTCGCGCGCGGCCAATGAGGAGGCGGCCGAGATTGGTATTCAGGCGGGTGTTCTGGATGGACCACGCCCTGCTGCTTTCACTGGACGCGGAGAAACCGGCACGCGAATAGATGTGCGAGATTTGTTCTATGCGACGCCAGCGCGCCTGAAGTTTATGAAGAGCGAACGCTCAGAGGCGATGGCGGTGAGTGATGTGATGAAGCGCCTCGCAATGGCGAATCCGAGCGTGGCATTCACCTATGAAAGCAATGGTCGGGCGGTATTTCGCTATGCCGCCGAGGCGGAGGGCGAAGCCGGGCAGCTTGCGAGATTAGGCGCAATTATGGGACGCGAGTTTAAAGAGAACGCCGTGCCGATTGAGGCTGAGCGGGATGGGTTGCGCCTGAATGGTTTTGCTGGCTTGCCGACGCTCAATCGTGGCAATGCCCAGATGCAGTATATGTTTGTCAATGGGCGTCCCGTGAAAGACCGTATGCTGAATGGTGTAATTCGCGCGGCGTATCAGGATTTTCTCGCGCGCGATCGTCACCCTTTGGCGGCATTGTTCGTGACAATTGACCCTGAATATGTGGACGTGAACGTGCACCCGGCGAAAACTGAGGTTCGGTTTCGCGATGCGGGAAATGTGCGGGGGTTGATGATTAGTGCGCTTCGCCATGCGCTGGCAGCGGCGGGGCATCGGGCTTCCACCACTGTTGCGGGGGCGGCATTGGAGAAGGCGCGCGTTGAGGAATTGCCCACGGCTTCACTCTGGGCATCAACTCGGCCAGTGGGTGGAGGGCTGATACGTCCCCCTCAACCAACTGCGGCGCCAGAATATGACCAGGCAATAAGTGGATTTCAGGAACGGGCGCCGTCTGACTATGTAGAGCAAGGGGCACCGGGAGCACGGGTTGAGCCAGTGGTGGTGGGGCCTGATAAGGCGTACCCACTGGGTGCGGCGCGGGCGCAATTGCACGAGACCTATATCGTTTCGCAAACCGAAGACGGTATTGTGATAGTTGATCAGCATGCGGCGCATGAACGGCTGGTGTATGAGGATATGAAGCGCCAGATGGCTGAGGGTGGCGTGAAGCGTCAAGCGCTGTTGATTCCCGATGTTGTTGAACTGACCGAAGATGAAGCGGGACGTGTGCTGGAGCGCAGCGATGAGCTTGCCGGGCTTGGCCTAGAGATTGAAGCCTTTGGAAGCGGTGCAATTTGCGTGCGGGCGACTCCAGCCTTGTTCGGGCAAATGGATGTGGCGGGCCTGATAAAAGATCTTGCGGATGATTTTGCAGAGTATGATTCTGGTCTGGCGCTGAAAGAACGTTTCGAGGAGGTGATGGGCAATATGGCGTGTCGCGGGTCTGTGCGGGCGGGGCGCAGATTAACCGGCGAAGAAATGAATGCCCTGTTGCGCCAGATGGAGTCTGTGCCGCATTCTGGCCAATGTAATCATGGACGGCCAACCTATGTTGAATTGAAGCTCGCTGATGTTGAGCGACTATTCGGACGACGATAGATCAAAAAACAACAGGCCCCATCAGTGGCGATTCTGATGGAGCCTGACCTTGTGGCGCTCCGCCTACGCGTTATTGCCAGCAAGGAAGCCTATGTTTTTGTTGGTAAAATTGGATAGATTGGGCAGTGCGCGGGCAAGTTCGCTCTCCTCTAAACCAAACCAGGAACCCAGTGTTGCCGCGTATTGCTCTACTGATGTTGTTGGAATGAGGCGGCCTCTGTTTTTGGTGAATACATCCGTAGTCAGATCAGCAGGAGGTATCTCTCCGTAAATTTTCTGACCATCGACTGAGCCACCGGCGATGAAATGGTGTGCGCCCCAGCCATGATCGGTGCCGTCACCATTGTCGATTGTGGTGCGGCCGAAGTCTGACATGGTGAATAGAGTGACGTCATTCCATGCACCATTGTTGATTAGGGCTGTTCGGAAGGCTGAGATTGCCTCTGAAATTTCCCTGTGTTTGGCGGGCAAAGTGTTTGTTTGGTTATTATGTGTGTCGAAGCCGCCCATCGTCACATAGAAAATTTGCCTGTTTGTTTTGAGCGAGTTTCGAATGTTGATTGTCGCGGCGACGGCTTCTAATTGCTTACCCAAGCCGGTGCTCGGAAATGGCGACGTCATGGCCAGACTGGAGGCCATTGCCGCGTTGAAAGCTTGGTTTTTCTCGATCGCCGCTTGGGTCATTGCGGTGAAATCACGTTCGTAAATATTGCTCTCTGAGAATGATCCGGCTCTTAAGAATGCATCGAGTTTGGCGCGGGCTTCATCCATGCTGTTAGAGTTGCCAAGCCAACTTCTATTTCTCACCATTTCAATGCTGGGTGCGCCATTAGGCGTTGTGGCGAATGGAGAGACCGTCGACCCTGACAAGAACACATCATTCGGGCCAGCCGAAACTGATAGAAATGTCGGGTCTAAGGATGAATCTGACGCAGCGATAGCATCTGCGAACCGGCCCGCCCAACCAATCTTTTCCCCCTCTGTTGCGAGCGCCATCCACGACGATTGTTGGTCATTGTGGGAGAATAGGCGTGGTGGTGCCGAGGCCGTTCTGTCTGCCATCGTCGCTCTGTTTATAGGCTCGATAAGGGGGCCGACATTTCCCAAAATTGCGAGGTCACCGGCATCAAATAAATCTCTCATGCCGGACAGCTCAGGAGGAAGAGCGTATTGCAATCCGTTCAGTTTACTCGAATTCAGAGGGTGTAACGGAAGCATTCCAGAACGTGAGCGGGAGTTTCCTGCAGCTGCGTAACGGTTAAAAAGATTACTGCGCGCGGACTTCAAAAGGTCATAAGATGGCTGGTCATATGGCAGAACGGTATCGGCGTGATCCATGCCGCCCTTGAGGAAGATCGCCACGAGTGCTTTGTAGCCTGACGTTTCGGCCGCAAAAGCTTTTTTGCTTGTGAGCGCGCCGAGCGCGCCTGTACCAGCGAGGAACCCTGCGGAGACACCGGCTTTGAGAAAATTGCGTCGGTCAAAAATAGTCATTTTCAATTCCTCTACTTCTGAACCGCGAATGCGGATGATGATGTAACGAGGAATATGGCTAATTGTGCGCGGCGCTCCATGTCGTCTGGCTCAGATCCTTCCCGGAGCGGAATAGATTCAATAGCGGATTGAATTTCCTGCCTTATAGGCTCGGAGAGTGTTTTTCCGGTTAGCAATAGGTCGAGGTGGTCAACCAATGCACTCGGTGTTTCAGCGAGCGCTATTTCATCTCTAAAATCGGGAGTGAAGCTTTCGGTTTTGTCCCGTGTTGGCGACCGATCCAGTATAAATCGGCTTGTGAAGTTTAGATAACCGACAATTGTGCCGGAATGGACGATTTGAAATTCAGGGGCGGTTTTGCCCGCATTGCCACTTTCTGTGCCCGGAGATACAAATCCGGGCCGATAAAAATTGAAGACAGATGGAGAGCGCATAGGATGTTGTGCAAGGCTATCGAAGCCGCTGCTTGTATTATCTAATTTGTATTCCACTTCCGCTTTGACCGGAGACGCATCGAATGCGCGCAGCGTATTTGCGAATTTGAGAATAGGCTCACGGACTTTTCCGTCATGTGAGGGGGTGGCGCCATTCTCAACATGGATGCTGGGATCGAGCAGGATTGCGGACAGTGTGGCCTTTAAATCACCGCGCTCACCGGTGCCAAACTGGATGCCGTTTGGGGCGGTAAAAGTGCCCGTTTCGAACGCTGTTGCAACCCGCTCTACATAGGCAGGGTCTGGGTCGCTTGCTGTGAAACGTTGAATAAGCTGCTTGGAGACGAATGGTGCGACATTTGGATGAGCGAATATGGTATCGAGCGCTTGGGTGATTGTTTCATCTGGACCAGTGCCTGCGGGGATAAGGGTTCCCAGAAAAGCTTTTTCGCCTGAAGAATGCCATTCGGTGGATGTCACCATTCGAGAGTAGGTGCCGTCTTCATGCGCTTTCCAAAAATTGTCACCCTTCAGCGTCATGCCAGTAAAGACACGCGCTAGCCCTTGGATGTCGTCGTTGGAAAACGTTTCAACTTCCTGACCGTTCGTCAATTTAGGGGTGCCGTCCATATTGAGTTCGACGAGGCCAATGGTGAAAAGTTGAAGGAGTTCGCGCGCATAGTTTTCGTCTGGCATTCGCCCTGTTTTCGGGTCCTCTTTGAGGTTTCGAAAGTAGGTTAGATATTTTGCCATTGCCGGTGCGTAGGTGATGTCCTCAAGCAGGTCTCGGTAGTTTCCGAAGGCGTTTTTTTGCAGGGTGTCGATATAGTATGCGTACTGAGGAGTGTAGCCAAACATGTCACTATCTGAAACGACAATGATTTGCGATAGGGCGAAAGTCATGCGCTGACGTAATTGGTCGTCTCGACTTATCATATCATTCCAAATGAGAGCGGAATGTCTGCGCGGCTTTATGTTTTCACCGGCTGATTCAAGAGCGAGAATACGAGGCAGATAAGGCGAGGGTTTGACGGTAAATTGCTGTCTCACCCATTCAGAGGCATCCCGACGGGAGAGCGCAGCAATGTCTTCCATTGTCGGACCAAACGTCGCTTTTGCGAGGAAGCGTTGGGCTTCGGCATCGTCCTCTATAAGAGTGAGTCGGTCATTTGCAGAGCCGGAGAGGGTGCCTGATCTGGTCGCGTTCAAGTTTGATGAATTCACTTCACCATCGGAGCAGCCCGATAACAGGCACCCCGCTACAATAATCGCTCCCAACATCGTGCGCCGCCCGTTTGACACAGGTTTCATGCGACTCTCCTTAATCTACTCTACGAATAACGTGAGTGGATATTGCCGGAGCCAATGTCCCTGTGAACTGAATGTTTCGTTAGGAATAGCAGCTAACTGAAATCTGTCGTTTTGTTTATCCAATAGGTTGATTTGACTGCATACTATTCGCGCGATTGGAGAAGGGTCATTTTTCGAGAAGTGCTATGAAAATTAAGGCTTAAATTTGTAGAAATGTGAGGCGCCAACGATTTTGTGTCGCGTGTGGAGTTAAAAAATGTTGGTTGAGAGCGTTAGATGAAACTATGTTTATACTGAGCGTTTGTATCAGCTTTTCGGTGTTTTAACTTTTTCTGGTGGCTCTGTGTGTTGGGCATTCCGACGTTCGCGCTTGAAGCGATCAGATTTACCCGAGGCGACCCACCAGAATATTTTCCACGCCTCCTTAAAGGTGAGCTTGGAAATTGGATAAATGGTGCCGCGTTTTTCTTTGCGCGCAACTTTCGGAGCTTTGCGGCGTGTTTTGCTTTTTGCGTCGGGCAGTGTTGGCGGTACTGGCGATGTGTCCAGATCGTCTATTTCAAGCTGAGCCGGTGTGTCTGTGTTTTCGAAGTCTGCTGACAAATTGTGGAGTAAATGTTCGTCCGAGAAGTCTATCGCCAGTTCCACCCATAACGGAATGTGGTCAGACATCTGCCACGTCATCCAGCGTTTTTTGTAGTACTCCTTGTCGGCTTTCTCGTCTTTTGGTTTGCCGTCTTCCAACAGGTCGCGGTGGCGGGCTGGCAGCGCGGGAGCGTAGTGACTGTAATGCTCTGGCTTGAAGAGAGTATCAGTAAAGTTAAACGCGCCAGCTGATAAGAACGTCACCTCATCTGCGCGTGTGCGGAAGGCAATTTGGTCATAATATTTGGTACCTAATACATTGGAAGGGAAGAGCTCTGGCGGAAGCTGGAAGTTGGCCTTGGTTAGAGCCTTCATCGTTTCGTCGACTGTGTTTTTGATATTGAAATCACCGAGCAGCACATAGTTTTCATCTTCGCGTTTGGCGCGGCGTGCCATTTCCTCGGCAATATACTCAATCTCGCTGACCCGGCGTTTGTATCCTTCAGAGTTTTTGGAATCTTCACCGAAATAAATGTGCACGGTGCAGAGCGTGAATTTAAACCAACCGGCCTGAAACGAGACCATAAAGGGCGTACGTGCGAATTGTTGTTCGTCTGGCAGCAAGGCGTGTTTCGGCAAAACGACTTCGCCAGCGACATTGCGGAAGCGAACCTTATGGGTGTCATAGACGAACACCATGCGCTCTCTGTTACCTGAAGCGCCCACGGTTACATCGGTTGCGATAAAGTTCCACTCTGGCCCCATGAGCCGGATGACATCTTTAAGCGGGCCTAAGTCTTCGTTGACTTCCTGAATGGCGCAGACATCGAAGGAAGAGAGGATTTCGGCGATATAGAACAGACTTTCCTGACGGCGGGGGCCGTGGCGGAATTTGTTATTGTCGAAGTCGCGCAGATTCCAAGTGCCAATGATCAGGCTGGAGTCTCGCGTTTTGCGGGGGACGCCTTTGGGGGCGGGCGATTTAAGCTGGGCACGCAGGTCGAGCAGGCGACGAGAAGTCCAATCTTTTTCCGCCTCGGTGAAGAGGCGCTTATTCCTAAGATCGCGATACCAAACCATGTGCCATTCCCCACGCTTTCTGCGCCGCTATAGGATTTGGTTAATTAGGGTTACTGGCGGGTTAACAGGCTGCGCTTAGGTTTGAATCACACGGCCGGGGTTCATAATGTTTTTGGGGTCTATCGCGCGTTTGATGTCTCTCATGATATGTGTTGCGACAGGGCGCAGACGGGCGATTTCATCGCGTTTGAGGCGGCCAATGCCGTGTTCTGCTGAAATGGAGCCGCCGAATGACATGACCGTGTCGAAGACAATGCGGAACACAGCGTCTTGATGACCTCGTAGCGTCGGGTTGCTTTTGCCTTTCGGTTCGCACACAGAATAGTGCAGGTTTCCATCACCCACATGCCCGAAAATGACAAACTCGGCCTCGTTTATTGCTGCCGAGATGGCCGCGTTGCAGGCGGTAATAAAGGCGGGGATCTGACTGACCGGAACGGCGATGTCCTGATTGAGCGCAGTGCCATAGGCGCGTTTGGAAAGCGGGATTGTCTCGCGGATATGCCAGAACTCTTTTGCTTGGCTGAGGTTTTCGGCAATGACGGCGTCTTTGACTAAGCCATTTTCGAGCTGGGAGGCGAGGGCGCTTTCCAGCAGGTCACGGGCCATGTCTTCGCGCGGCATCGATAGTTCAATCAAGACCCGCCACGCTAGGCTCGACGGCAGGGGATCGCGCGTACTGGGGACATCATTCATCACCATTTCGATGGCGTTCTTTGGGATCATCTCAAAGCTGGTGATGCTGTCACCCGCGACATCACGAATATTGGCCAGCAAGGCGACAATGTCGTCAGCGCTTTCACAGGTGACCCAAGCGGTGGCGGTTTGTACGCGTGGGAACAGTTTTAGAGTCGCAGCCGTGATGAGGCCCAATGTACCTTCAGCGCCGGCGAAAACGTGTTTGAGGTCGTATCCTGTGTTATTCTTGCGCAAACCTGACAGGCCGTTCCAGATTTCGCCGGATGGAAGGACGACTTCGAGACCGAGTATCAGATCGCGCATCATGCCGTAGCGCAGGACGGCGACGCCCCCGGCATTTGTGGAGATCAGACCGCCTATCGTTGCGGTGCCTTCTGAGCCGAGCGAGAGCGGGAAAAGGCGGTTGGCATCAGCGGCGGCGGTTTGCGCTGTGACCAAAGGGGCACCGGCCTCAATGGTCATGGAATTATTGAGGGGATCGAGCGCACGAACGGCGTGCATACGGGTCATCGATACGCAAATCTCTCCATGCGGGGTGCCAGCATCGACCAGCCCAGTATTGCCGCCTTGTGGGGTGATCGCGATGTTGTGCTCTGCGCAGAGTTTCACCAGAGCGGCGGCTTCTGCGGTTGAGGCGGGTCGGGCGAGAAACGGGGTGTGGCCGCTATAGGTGCCGCGCCAAGGGGATGAAACCGCATCGAGTGCCTCTGCGTCAGTGCTCCAGCCTGAGGGGCCGAGTATATCTTTGGCAGCGGTGAGAAATGAATTGGGCGGTTTGGTCATGCCAGCAGTCTATACAATTTGGCCCCCGCTGTGCAGGGGCCAAAGAAATTAGCGTTTCTTCAAGAATGCGGGGACTTCGTCGCCGAAGCCTTTGACATTGTCTGGCGCAGGATCGAGCAGGAGGTCGTCATCCTTGCGCTTGCGATCACGCGGCGGACGGTCTTGTTTGTTGCGACCTTCACCGCGACCGCGCGATGGCTTGGCCTCTGACGCGTTATCGGATTTAGCTTCCGATTTGCGCGTGCGCTCGCGCTTTGGCTTTTCTGGTGCGGCCTCAGGTGTTTCAGTTGTTGGCGCTGACTCCGTGCTAGCGTCTGAGGTTGGTGATTTGTCGGATGACTCGGTGTTTTCGCTGCGACGGTTGCGATTGCGTCCACCACGGTCACGATCTCTTCCGCCGCGACCACTGCGTCCGCCATCACGTCCGCCCCGACGGCGAGGTTCATCAGCGGGAAGGGTTTCCAACTCTTCGAGCAGGCCTTCGGGCATAAATTCTTCGACGTCCTGTTTGATCATTTTAAGGACAAAGCCCCATGATTTGGCGTCGTTTGGTGCGACCAGCGTATAACTCTCGCCCTTGCGTCCAGCGCGGCCTGTGCGCCCAATGCGGTGCACATAGTCTTCGTCTTTTGGTGGCGGCGCATAGTTGAAAACGTGACTGACATCTGGGATGTCGAGGCCGCGTGCGGCAACGTCTGAGCCGACCAGTAGTTTCAGGTCACCATCGCGGAAACGTTGCAGCACTTCTGTACGGTAGGCTTGCGGTAGATCGCCATGAATGGCCGCAGCGTCGTGTCCGTGTTTGGAGAGTGATGCGGCAACGATATCCACTTCGACTTTGCGGTTGCAGAAAACGATGCCGTTTTTCACGTCACATTTTTCGATGACGCGGCGCAGTGCGGTGCGTTTGGCTTTGGCGCTATCGGTCGGCAGTTTGACCACGTGTTGTGTGATGGTTTCAGCCGTTTGCGCCGGACGGGCCACTTCGATCCGCTTGGGATCTTTCTGGAACGTCTTTGCAAGACGTGCAATTTCTGGCGGCATGGTTGCTGAGAATAGCAATGTTTGGCGACGGGGAGGCAGTTTGGCGCAGATTTTTTCGATGTCAGGGACAAAGCCCATGTCGAGCATCCGGTCGGCTTCATCAATGATGAGGTAATCGACACCCATCAGGAGCAGCTTACCACGTTCGAATTGATCGATCAGACGGCCGGGTGTCGCGATCAACACGTCAACACCGCGCTGAAGAAGGCCTTCTTGCTCCTTGAAGCTTACGCCGCCGATCAATAGCGCCATGGTAAGTTTGAGGTATTTGCCATATTGCTCGAAATTCTCAGCCACTTGTGCGGCGAGTTCGCGCGTTGGGCAAAGGATTAGACAGCGCGGCATGCGCGCACGGGCGCGGCCACGAGACAATCGATGAATCATTGGCAGCACGAAGGCTGCGGTTTTGCCCGTACCTGTTTGTGCGATGCCCGTGACATCTCCGCCAGCAATTACGTGAGGGATCGCACCCGCCTGAATCGGCGTAGGGTGTGTGTAACCTGAATCGGTAATCGCTTTCAGGATGTCCGGACTTAGGCCCAGATCCTCAAACGTGATTTCAGGAGTGGCGTCGTTGTTTTCTGTATTTTCAGTCAATTTGATATGTATCCAAAGCAGGGAAAGTTGTTATGCCCGAAGCCACCCGGTTGGTGGCTGTATGCCGGGCGAAATCCATGCCCGGAACGTCTTATTGCGGTGCACATAGAGCAGTTTTCCACAAATTGAAAGGGATAGGCGGCAGGCGGTCGTAAGGATTGGTCGAGAACATGAGGTGATCCGTGTGTTTTGTCCTTTTCTTGGCGGCTGCGGACTGTCTATAACGGGGAGGTTCAAGAGAATGGATTTGAGGCCGACGTGACAGCGACTCTAGGTCAAACCAAATGGCGCGCGATCGACAATAGATTGCGGCGCGTAGATGAGGACCGATGGATATCCAGCCGGTTTGCAAACGCCCCCGCGCGCAAGGCTTTAGTCGCTCTATATGGATTATCCTATGAGTTGGCGCGTGTACGCTTGGTGGTCAGTGAACAGGGCCTTGGCGCCATTCGGTTCCAATGGTGGCGAGATGCGTTGGAAGAGATTGAGAACGAACAACCCTCACGCGAGCATGATGTCTGTCTCGCACTTGCCGAAATGGTTGAGTGTAAGGCACTGCACATTAGCGCCTTACAGAAGCTGGTGGATGGGTATCAATCAGCTTATGAAGCGCATGATCGCGGGTTGGAACCAGAGGGCTGGTTGGCCGCGATTGCTGCGAGTGTGATGGCACCCGCGCATGGCTGGGGCGAGCAAATGCGTAAAGTCGCGCCATATTATGCCGCGGTGCGCCGGGCTGAGAGTCAGGAATTTGGCCCTCATGTAGAGGCCGCACCGAAGGACATTCGACCTGCCATTGCGCATTTTCGGCTGCGCAAATTGTATGTTGACGGTAAATCGCCCAACCCGTTGACCAAGCGATTTTCGATCATGAAGGCGATCAGTACCGGAAAAGTCTAACCCGCGTCTATTGCGCAGCGAGCCACGTGTTAACGTCTTCCAAGGCGCGGATGGCTTGGGCGCGCTTTTTGGCGCGGCCTTTGTCTTTGCCTTTGAGGCGTTTGCCGTCTGGGCCTTGCTTTGAGAATTCTATATCGGGCAAAAGGCCGAAATTGATGTTCATGGGCTGGAACGTCATTTTACCTTGAAGGTGGCCGCCTGTGATGTGGGCGATGAGCGCGCCGAGCGCCGTTGTGGGCGGGGGTGGCGCGAGGGATTTTCCGAGCCGTTCGGCGGCGGCAAACCGGCCTGCGAGCAAGCCCATAGCCGCGCTTTCAACATAGCCTTCAACGCCCGTGACCTGTCCGGCAAAGCGCAAACGGGGCAGGGATTTCATGCGAAGCTGATCGTCGAGCAATTTCGGTGAGTTGAGGAATGTGTTGCGGTGAATGCCGCCGAGGCGCGCGAAATTGGCATTTTGCAAACCGGGGATCATGCGGAAAATTTCGGTCTGCGCGCCGTGTTTCAGCTTGGTCTGGAAGCCGACCATGTTCCACAGCGTGCCGAGAGCATTGTCCTGACGTAGCTGTACGATGGCGTGGGCTTTGATGTCGGGTTGGTGCGCATTGGTCAGGCCGACGGGCTTCATCGGGCCGAAGCGCAGGGTTTCGCGGCCGCGCTCAGCCATCACCTCGATCGGGAGGCAGCCTTCGAAATAGGGGGTGTTTTTTTCCCATTCCTTGAACTCGGTTTTCTCGCCATCAATCAGCGCGTCGATGAAAGCATTATATTGGTCTTCGTCGAGCGGGCAGTTGACGTAGGCCGCCGTTTCGCCATGGGGACCGGGTTTGTCATAGCGTGATTGCAGCCACGCTTGATCCATGTCGATGGAATCCATGTAGACGATTGGCGCGATGGCATCGAAGAAGGCCAGATCGTCCTCACCCGTGTGGGCGTGGATCGCTTCGGCGAGCGGGATGGAGGTGAGCGGACCGGTCGCGATGATGACGCTGTCCCAGTCTTCTGGCGGGATGTCTGTGATCTCTTCGCGAATGATGGTGACATTCTCATGGGCTTCGAGCTTGGCGGTGACGGCCTCTGCGAAGCCTTCACGATCCACCGCTAGCGCGCTGCCTGCTGGAACCTGATGCTCATGCGCCGTCGGGATGATGAGGCCATTGGCGCGGCGCATCTCTTCATGCAGGACGCCGACCGCATTCATCTCGTGATCGTCTGACCGGAAGGAGTTTGAGCAAACCAGCTCTGCCAGCTTGTCGGTCTGGTGCGCTTCGGTGCCTTTGACGCCGCGCATTTCGTGCAGGATGACCGGCACGCCAGCATTTGCCGCCTGCCATGTTGCTTCTGATCCGGCCATGCCGCCGCCGATGATATGTATAGGTTTAATGCTCATCTGGGCGATGTGGCCGGAGGGAGGTCTCGCGTCAAGATGGCGATTGCTGAGAGGGCCATGACTCGGTAGGGCTATCGGCATGACTGATACAGTAAAAGACGATCAAACACGCCTGTCGCCTGTCTCTCTGATGATTGAGGCATGGGGGATGGCGAAGGTCGCGGCGTTGCCAGCTTTGCCTTGGTTGTTTGGCCTATGCGTTGCCGCTGGCGCTTATAGCGCGGCTAGCCAATTGCAGGCGGGCTGGGGCGCGTTGGTTGCGTTGTTTGTGGCGTTTTGTGTGGGAGTTGAGGGATCGCGCCGCGCTTATGGTGCAATGCTGGGCAATAACGGGCAGTTTCGTGCATTGGCGCACACAAATTTGGCGATTTATCTGGTGTTCTCTTTTGTCGGAATTTTTGTCGGTTTTTTTCTGAGCGTCTTGCCGGGCATTTTTTTGATGGTCGGCAGCGGGGTTGAGTTTGATGCAGAGACTGATCCCGCTGTCATACAGGCAGCGGTGAATGATATGATGTTCACGCCGTATGGCTTGATTTATGGTTTGGCGATTTTGGCGAGCGTTTTGGGGTTGTCCTATCTTGCGCTTCGCCTGTTGATCGCCGGGGCAAAGACCGCCGACACGGGCACCGCGCACGTGTTTCGCACGTGGCCAAAGACAAGGGGCCATGTGAAGCCGCTCGCGCTGGCCTCACTGGGCACGCATATTGGACCGTTTGCTCTGGCAGTTGGCCTGAGTGTGCTGGTTAATTCTGTGATTGGGGCGGAGGGCGCGGCAGTCGCATTTGCACGTTCGTTTGTCAGCATGGCGTTGCTGATCCCGTTTATATTGACCGGCCACGGGTTGGCCGTGGCGGCGTATCGCAAGCTGGATGTGTAGTGAAAGCGTTTGATGTGGCGTCAGCGTTCTGGTTAGATGAAGCTAAAATAGGACGGGGAGACTGGTCATGGTGCCGGGGTTTAAGTTTGAGCGCGCACTGACATTTGGGTTTAACGCGCCACATGTAAAATCCGTTCCGTGGCTGATCGGTTTGGCCAATGGCCTCGCAGGCGTGGCGGTTATGCTTATCGTGTTGTTTGCCTCCAAGGCTCAAATCGTCAATTTACTGAACAAATTGGAGGCTGCGTCCAACGCGGGAGAGAATGCGCCGGAGGCTGTGATGGCTCTATTGGAGAATTTCTGGATCGGTGTTTGGCCGATCTTGGCAGTATGTGTGCTGGCTTACTGGGTCGTATCATCAATTTTAACATCCACAACAATGCGCCGCTATATTCGAGATGAGGGGTTCTCGTTGAAGTTTGGCGGTGATGAGCTTCGCGTGATGGCGGTTTATCTGGGGTGGAGTGCAATGGGTTTGATCGCGCTGGCGCCTGTTTTCGTTTTGATTGGGGGCGCTTTCTGGAGTGGTTTTTCATCCGCTATCGGCACAGGCCCGGACCCGAGTGAGGCAGCGATACTGGGCGTGGTGGGTGGATCGTTTGGTCTGATGTTTCTGATCTTTCCCGTCTATGTGTTTTTTGCGACCCGGCTCGCGCCGTGTTTCGCGCTGACCGTAAAAGAGAGACAGGTTCGGTTCTTTGGCGCGTGGCATGTGTCACGCGGTCGATTCTGGCCAATATTAGGTGCCTATGTCATTCTGGCGATTGCTGGCTCTGTGCTTGCCGGAGTGATCAATCAAGTTGTGCAGAGCGGCTTCACCATGGCGTTACCGTTCGAAGCCATTGCGGACCTTCAATCGCCGCAAGAAGCTCTGGATGCGTTTTTTAGCCCGGTCATTTTGACGGGACTTGCGATTATAGTTTTCGTGCAAATGGCGACAGAAGCGATTTACAAGCATTTTGCGTCGGCGCCCGCCGCATTGGCAGCCCGGTATGACCCACGCGAACAGTTGGGAATGGAGCACAATATTGATGTGTTCTCGTAGAGAGGAGAGGCTATGAGCCCGTTACAATTCAATTTTGGGAATGCGGTCACGCACTTTCGCAAAACAGCTGGACCTCGCGGGTTTTTGATCAAATTCGTTGCGGTGTTTCTGCTCGTGCAATTGGGGTTGCAGGGGGTAGGCATTTTCTTCAATTTACCCGTTTACGCGCTGTATCTGGAAATGTTTTCAAATAGTGTGCCGCCGGAAGAGCTGGCGGATCGGTTGTCTGAGGCGTCTAACAAATCGGGCATTGTGTCATTGTTGGTGACGCCGTTGTCTTTGTTGGCGTGGATGGCTTTTGAAGGATGTAGCCAACGCCGATATATGCGCGGTGAGGGGTTTCGCTTGAGATTGGGAAATGATGAGTGGCGCCTGCTTGTTGTCGGGCTTTTATGGCTGGCCATCATTTTTGCCATTTATATCGTGTTCGCACTGTTTGTGGGTATACCATTGTTGATTGGCGCTGTGATGCAATCCTCGTCGGGCATGCTGGTCGCTGGAATTATCAGTGGCGTTATGGCGTTGATCGGGATTGTTGGCGTGCTGTATATTGTGACACGTTTATCAGCTGCGGCTGCGCTGACTGTGCGGGATGAAAAGATACAATTCTTTGAATCATGGAGGCTGACCAAGGGGCGGGTTGGAACGCTGATGGGCGCTAATTTCGTGCTCTGGATTGTCTCAATTTTGGGCGTGATGGTTTTCTACGGTGTGATGATTGGGTTGGTGGTTTGGCATTTTCAGCCGGGCTTCAATGGGATATTGAACATCAGAGCGCTTGCCGCCCAACCTGCATTCTGGGTTCCGGTTGCGGGGCTTTGCCTCGTTTGGCTGGCCTTTATGGCGCTAATGCAGCACGTCATGGGTGGCCCAGCAGCGCTGGTGGCGAAAGATGATCCAAACTGGATTGGCAATGGCGGTATTGCGCGAAGTTTCGACTGATTACTTTTTAGCTTTCGCTTTGGGTTTTGTTGTTTTCTTTGCTGGTGTCTTGGACTTCGCCGCTGTCTTGGGTTTGGCCTTTGCGCGGGTGCGTTTGTTTGCGGCAGCGCGACGTTCGTCTTGGCGACGGAACGCTTCGGCGAGGAATTTGCCTGTCCAACTGCCTTTGGTTTTTGCGATGGTTTCCGGGGTGCCAGCCGCGATGAGTTGACCGCCGCCGTCACCGCCTTCTGGTCCGATGTCGAGCACCCAATCAGCGGTTTTAACGACATCTAGATTGTGTTCGATGACCAGAACCGTATTGCCGGTATCAACAAGCTCATGCAGGACTTCGAGAAGTTTGCGCACATCTTCGAAGTGTAGGCCCGTCGTCGGTTCATCGAGGATGTAGAGCGTGCGGCCAGTGGCGCGTTTGGACAATTCTTTGGCGAGTTTCACGCGCTGGGCCTCGCCGCCTGACAGGGTGGTGGCCTGCTGGCCAACTTTGATATAGCCGAGGCCGACGCGATTGAGCGTGACCATTTTATTGGAAATGGCTGGGACCGCAGAGAAGAAATTGGCCGCATCTTCAACCGTCATGTCGAGAACGTCAGCGATAGATTTGCCCTTGAACAGCACTTCCAGCGTTTCGCGATTATAGCGTTTGCCTTTGCAGGTTTCGCAGGTGACGTAGACATCTGGCAGGAAGTGCATCTCGATCTTGATGACGCCGTCGCCCTGACAGGCTTCGCAGCGCCCGCCTTTGACGTTGAAGCTGAACCGGCCGGCTTTATAGCCGCGTGCTTTGGATTCTGGCAGGCCAGCATACCACTCACGGATCGGACCGAAAGCGCCCGTGTAGGTGGCAGGGTTAGAGCGGGGTGTACGGCCAATCGGGGATTGGTTGATGTCGATAACCTTGTCGAGATTATCTAGCCCCTCAATACTCTCATACGGCATGGGGGCCGCTGAGGCGCCATTGAGTTTTCGCGCCAACGCTTTGTAGAGCGTCTCGATTATGAGTGTAGATTTGCCGCCGCCAGACACACCTGTGATGCAGGTGAACGATCCGAGGGGGATGGTCGCGTCGACGCTTTTGAGGTTGTTGCCGGTTGCGCCCTTCAGAGTGATTTTTCGCTTGGGTTTCTCTACGACGCGGCGGGTGGGGATGGCAATTTCACGCGTACCGTTTAGATAATCTGCTGTCAGACTATTTGGATCAGCCATTACTTGATTTGGTGTGCCGTGCGAGATGATTTCGCCGCCATGCACGCCGGCATGTGGACCCATGTCGATGACATAGTCTGCGTTGAGGATGGCGTCTTCATCATGCTCAACCACGATGACCGAGTTGCCGAGATCACGCAGGTGTTTGAGGGTTTCGAGCAAGCGGTCATTGTCGCGTTGGTGCAGGCCGATGCTGGGTTCGTCGAGAACGTAGAGCACACCGGTGAGGCCGGAGCCGATCTGGCTGGCCAAACGGATGCGTTGGCTTTCCCCACCGGACAATGTGCCAGAGGAGCGACCGAGTGAGAGGTAATTTAACCCAACAGAGTTGAGAAAAATCAGGCGATCATTGATCTCCTTCAAGATGCGAGATGCGATTTCGTTTTGCTGTTTGGTCAAGCCCTTATGGGCATTTCCGAACCAATCGCGGGCTTCGCTGATCGAAAATTGCGCGATGTCTGAGATGTCGAGTTCGTTTATTTTTACAGCGAGCGCTTCGGGCTTGAGGCGTTTGGCTTCGCATTTGGGGCAGGGGGCAGCAGCCTGAAACTTCGCCAGTTCGTCACGTACCCATTGGCTGTCTGTTTCACGGAAGCGGCGTTCGAGATTTGGGATGACCCCTTCGAAGGTTTTTGTGACTTCGTAGCGGCGCATGCCGTCATCATAGACAAAGTCTATCTCGTCTTTTCCCGTGCCGTGGAGGATGACATTTTGTACCTTTGCGGACAATTTATTCCATGGGGTTTTCAATTTGAATTTATAGTGATCGGCGAGCGCCTGAAGGGTTTGGGTTTGGTAGGGCGATGAGGATTTTGCCCATGGCGCGATCGCCCCGTTCATTAGGTCGAGGTCTTTATCGGGGACGATGAGTGCCTCATCGATTTTGAGCTGTTGGCCCAGACCATCGCATTTGGGGCAGGCGCCGAACGGGTTGTTGAACGAGAACAGGCGCGGTTCGATCTCGGGAATGGTGAAGCCGGAGACGGGGCAAGCGAAATTTGCGCTGTAGGTGATGCGCTTGGGTTCTGTCTCGCCCTTTGCGATGTCTGCATATTCGGCGATGGCGATGCCGTCAGCGAGGCCGAGGGCTGTCTCGAAGCTTTCGGCGAGGCGTTGTTGCATGCCATCGCGTACCACGATGCGGTCGACGACCACGTCTATGTCGTGTTTGAACTTTTTGTCGAGTTTGGGGGCGTCTTCGAGCTCGTAAAATTCGCCATCGACTTTGACGCGCTGGAAACCGTTTTTGAGAAGCTCTGCAAACTCTTTGCGGTATTCACCTTTGCGGCCACGGATCATCGGGGCGAGGAGGTAAAGGCGGGTGCCTTCTTCCAGTGCCATTGTCCGGTCGACCATCTGGCTGATGGTCTGGCTTTCAATGGGTAGCCCCGTGGCGGGCGAGTACGGCACACCGACGCGCGCCCAGAGCAGGCGCATATAGTCGTAAATTTCGGTGACTGTGCCGACCGTCGAGCGGGGGTTGCGGCTGGTTGTTTTCTGCTCGATCGAAATGGCGGGAGACAGGCCCTCGATGCTTTCGACATCAGGCTTTTGCATTAATTCTAGAAACTGGCGCGCATAAGCCGAGAGGCTCTCGACATAGCGCCGCTGACCTTCGGCATAAATTGTATCAAAGGCGAGTGATGATTTACCCGAACCGGACAAACCAGTCATCACGACAAGTTCACCGCGCGGGATGTCCACATCGACGTTTTTGAGATTATGTTCCTTCGCGCCGCGAACGCGAATGAAGGGAGACTCAGCCATAATAGAGACTTTCCGCAAGGAGTAACATCTAACTTTAGATGCACTGCCTTACGGAAAGTTCCAAGAGTCGTAAAGAACGAATTGTGAACACGCTTTCGATTAAGCGGGCGCGCCACCGAACCGCTTGATCAGACGCGGGGTCGCCCATCCTGAAGCGTGCCAGCAAGCCACAGCGACTATGCCGCCAAGAATGCCATCAACAGCATAGTGCCATGCGAGCAGGAATGAACCCAGATAGATGATCACGAAGAAGGACCAGCTAACGGCTTTCATGAAGCGGGTTTGGCTGAACATCAGCGCGATCAGCATGGTGCTGGCGCAATGCATGCTTGGCATAGCCGAGATGCCGAGGGTACCGACACCCGGGGCGTCGTAATCGTGCCATAGGATTGCTTGATATCGAACTGCGCCAATATCGAATTGCTGGAGCAGGGCCATTTGTTCGGCATAAACGTCCGGTCCATCGACTAGGAGGCCGTAGAAGCAGGGTCCACCAGATGACAGGAGGGTCGCCAGAAGCACGCCGCCGATCACCCATGTAGACATGAAGGCAAGGAAAAATCTGACGCGGCGCTCGATCGTGTCGAAGAATGCGACAAAGGCATACACCCAGCAGAGTTTAATCAGTGGAACCCAAGTTGTGTAGAACAAGTCGATAATTGGGATGATTAAGGGGCTATCATAAGCCCAGCGGAAATATTCCCATGCCTGACGCCCGCCAAACAAGGCCGCGTCTAGATTCGCAAATGTGGTGTCGAGATCAAAAGGATGTACATAAGGGATGCGCACCTTGAAGGAGACGAAAGTGTAGGTGAAGGCGGCAAATGTTACGAAGCTCAATAACAGCATTATGGGGAATGCAGTCAGGTGCGGTCGTATTTTTTCAATCTCTTCCGCTATGGCGCCGTCAGGTAGCCGGAATCTGTATTTCATCAGGAGGCGCAGGAGAACCGAAAATGTCGCCAAGGAAACCATGAATGTAATCGCGCGAATAACGGCCATAAACCTGTCAACGTAGGTACGCGCATTCGGCGCGGTCTCGGCACCGAGGAAGTAACTGTAAATAAGCCCGGAGGCGACGAAGGCCACGACAATCGGAAGGGCAATTTTTGCGAAAATTATCGCATCCCGATGTGTTTCAGATATTGCAAAGCGTTTACTCGTAACCGTGTCGGCTATCGTCGTCATTTTTTCCGTCCACCCATTCCAGAACAAAGTAAGAACAATTTTCTTGTCTTCTTGATTTATCTCATATAAATCTGAATAATTCGCGAATGTGCTCAACTTTGCATTTCGCCTTTTTCAACTTATTGTCCCGCTCTTGTGCGGAGTCATGTGGAATACGACGCGTTTACGGCGACAAATGATGTGGGGCGCTGTAAAAGCAGTGCGAATCGAAAAGCGAGATCGGAGACGGCGCAATGGCAGGATCAGTAAACAAGGTTATCCTCATCGGGAATGTGGGAAGCGACCCGGAGGTGCGTCAATTCCAGAATGGTGGACAGGTTGCGAGTTTTTCGTTGGCCACGTCTGAGACTTGGAAAGATAAGGGCTCTGGTGAGCGCCGGGAAAAAACCGAGTGGCACCGCATTTCAGTGTTTAGTGAGGGGCTGGTTCGCGTCGTTCAGAGCTATGTAAAGAAAGGCTCTAAGCTTTACATTGAAGGTCAGCTCGAGACTCGTAAATGGCAAGACCGCGACGGTAATGACAAGTACACGACCGAAGTTGTGCTGCGTGGATTTGGCGGCACATTGACGATGCTCGACAGTCGCAATAGTGGCGGTGGACAAGGTGGCGGCGGCGACTTTGGCGGCTATTCCGGTGGTGGTGGCGGCGGTGGTGCCCCGCGCCAGATGGACGGTCCACGCGAGAGTTTTGATGCCCCGGGCCTAGACGACGAAATTCCGTTCTAGCGCGTAGGTTGCCCGGATAACTCAGGATATGGTGACGGGGCTGATTTAATATTCAGCCCCGTATTGTTTCTGCGGCATTTTGCGTGCTGCATTGGCGGCTGAGACCGGTGTGTCGTTAGACGGCAGCACCTGTCGTCTCATGCTTTGCAGTGACGCGACGACTGATCCATCCGGCAGCCATCCAGCTTGATATAGCAACGGGAATGGCGAGCAATCCGTCTATTGCGTAATGCCAGGCCAGTATGACCGATGACACCCAGATCAAGGCGAAGAATGACAGCGTGACGAGACGTGAAAGTCGGGTGCGGCCGAACATGAGGAAAAACAAAAAGGCGGTCGTGCAGTGCATGCTCGGCATGGCTGAAATGCCGCCGACGTTTGATTTTTCTATGTGCGAGACCCAGAGCGCATTTTGAGTTTCAAGCACTACCAAGTGTTTGACGTTGGCCAATCGTTGAATTTGCTCAGCGAAATAGGGGTCTCCGGTGAGTTGTTCATAGTAGCAAGGGCCAACCGATGAAAATACTGTCGCCAGAATGTTGCCGCCGAAGAACCATGCGATCAGCATGGAAAGGCAGAACTGAATACGGCGCTTGAGTGGGATGTTATGCATCACGAAGCAGACGATCCAGCTGCCGACGAGTAGGCCCGCCCAAGCCTCGTAGACGAAGTCTATCGCGGGCACGAGGAAGGGCACGTCGTAGACCCAAGCAAAGACTTTCCATGGATCCGTTCCGAAGAAGAGTGCCTTATCCCATTGGGCGAACAGAGCATCCCATTTGAATGGCACGACCTCTTCGATTCTGACTTTGAGGCTCATATAGCTGAACATGAACAACATGAAGCTGGCAGCGGAGGCCAAGAGCATGATTGGCAACTGCCATGCATGATCTGAATAAGCTCTGTAACCACCTTTTAGGTCGGTCACTATGCTGCTCTCACCCTGTGTTTTGGGCAGTTTTCTCAACACATAGATGAATAGGAAAATCATGAATGTGCCGCCATTGCGGACAACATAGTCGGCATAGGTCGCGAAATTTTGCCAAGATGGTGAATCGTAAGGTATCGCAAAGCGGACCGTGAGGGCCACAATAACCCATACTGCCAACGGAATGGCGAGTGTGCGCAGTAGAATTTTGCAGTCATATGGCAGGGTTATTTTTGACCCGGCGGCCCGCGCGGTCGGGAGCGACGTTTGTACTGACATGGTGACTCCCAATCCTTGGAAGGATCAATCTACCAAAACATGCTTAACCCTTGGTTGCTGTATGTAGAAAATTTCTCAATGAATAGAAGGTGACGGTAAAGAATTGGCGAGAATTCGGCACTGTCAAAAAAACGTTGCAAGGGTGGCATTCCGGGCAGCTGACTGCTATTGATTTGCCGAGTAATTATTGGCGATTCGGGGCGGCATGCCGTTCCGGGTTTTGGGCCCCGCAGAAAGCTTATCCATGAGTGACGATACGACACCGCCAGACGACCCGGAAACACCTGAAAATGGTGGTGAGGGCCCCGGCCCATTGCCGGACGGTATTGAGCCGATCTCGATCGAAGACGAGCTGAAAAGCTCTTATCTCGACTATGCGATGAGCGTGATTGTTAGCCGTGCGTTGCCCGATGTGCGCGACGGCTTGAAACCGGTGCATCGCCGGATTCTCTACGCGATGAATGAGGGCGGTAATACGCCGGATAAGCCGTATAAGAAATCTGCGAATATCGTCGGTGCGGTGATGGGGTCATATCACCCGCATGGTGATAGCGCGATTTATGACGCGCTGGTGCGCATGGCGCAGCCCTTCTCGCTAGGTGTGCCGCTGGTTGATGGTCAGGGTAATTTCGGCTCGATCGACAATGATCCGCCCGCCGCGATGCGGTATACTGAGAGCCGGATGACGAAAGCGGCGACGTATCTGCTTGATGATATCGAGAAAGACACCGTCGATTTCCAGCCAAACTATGATGATTCAAAGCTAGAACCTGTGGTGCTGCCCGCCCAATTCCCGAACCTTCTCGTCAATGGTGGCGGCGGTATCGCGGTGGGGATGGCAACCAATATTCCGCCACACAATCTGGGCGAAGTGATTGACGCCACTCTGGCCGTTATGGACGATCCCGAGATTGATGACGAAGCCTTGCTGGAGATCGTGCCCGGGCCGGACTTTCCGACCGGTGGCCTGATTATGGGGCAGGCAGGAAGCCGCAAAGCGATGACGACGGGCCGCGGCTCGGTCATCATGCGCTCCAAAACGGATATCGAAGAAGGCCGTAATGGGCGGATGGCGATTATCGTCACCGAGATTCCGTATCAGGTGAACAAAGCGGCAATGATTTCCAAAATTGCCGAACTGGTGCGTGACAAACGTATCGAGGGCATTTCCGATCTGCGCGACGAATCCGACCGGAATGGTATTCGCGTTGTCATCGAGATGAAAAAGGATGCCAGCCCCGAAGTGGTGCTGAATCAGTTGTTCAAATACAGCCAGATGCAAACATCCTTTGGCGTGAACATGCTGGCGCTGAATGGCGGCCGGCCCGAACTGATGAATTTGCGCAAGGTGCTCGACTGCTTCATTGATTTCCGTGAGGAAGTTATTGTTCGCCGCACCAAGTTTGAGCTGAACAAAGCCCGTGATCGGGCGCATGTATTGGTTGGCCTTGCGCTGGCTGTTGCCAATATTGACGAAGTGATCCGGATTATCCGAAATGCGCAGGATCCGGCGACGGCCCGCGAGCAATTGCTGGCAAAAGCGTGGCCGGTGATGGATATGGGGCCGCTGCTTGAATTGATCGCCGACCGGCGCACGCGCTGGGATGGGAAAGAAGCGATCTATTTGTCTGATGAGCAGGCGCGCGCGATCCTTGATTTGCGCTTGCACCGCCTGACTGGGCTTGGCCGTGATGAGATCGGCAATGAAGCCAAGGCACTTTCAGAGAAGATTGCCGACTTGCTTGATATCTTGCGGTCACGCGTGCGCATCATGGATATTATCCGTGGCGAACTGAGAGAAGTTAAAGATAAATTCGCTGTGCCGCGCCGGTCTGAGTATGGCTTTGGCGGCGTGGATATGGACGATGAAGACTTCATTGAAGTCGAGGATATGGTCGTTACTGTTACACATGGCGGCTATATCAAGCGGACACCGCTTTCGACGTATCGGACCCAGCATCGTGGCGGCAAAGGCCGGTCTGGCATGTCGATGAAGGATGAGGATTTCGTGGTCAACGTGTTCTCGGCCACGACGCACACCGAAGTGCTGTTCTTCTCGTCGGCTGGCATGGTTTATAAAGAGAAAGTCTGGCGCTTGCCTATGGGCGGGCCAAATTCGCGCGGGAAAGCACTTGTCAACATCTTCCCGTTGACGGCTGATGAGCGCATTGAAAGCCTGATGGCACTGCCCGATGACGAGGCGACGCATGAGAAAATGGATCTCATGTTTGCAACGCGCTCTGGTAATGTGCGCCGGAACAAACTGGCTGATTTCACCCGCGTAAATCGCAATGGTAAAATCGCGATGAAGCTTGATGAGGGGGACAGCATCGTATCGGTGAAGACATGTTCTGAAGCCAATGATGTGATCCTGACGACAGCGCTCGGCCAATGCATTCGCTTTGCCGTCACCGATGTGCGCGTGTTTGCGGGTCGTAATTCGACCGGTGTGCGCGGCATTCGTTTGGGTGAAGGTGACGACGTTATCTCGATGGGTATATTACATCATATGCCTGTGACCTCTGAAGAGGCGCGGGCTTATCTGAAGCATGCCTCAGCCATGCGACGCGCTGCGACGGGCGAAGACGAGGATATTGGCGAGGATGAAGGCGAAGAAGCAATCGCCGACACAGCCCTTAGCCCTGAGCGTATTGCCGAGATGGGCGCTGCCGAGCAGTTTGTTCTGACGATTGCCGATGACGGCATGGGCAAACGCTCATCCGCCTTTGACTACCGCACAACAGGACGGGGCGGCAAAGGCCTTGTGGCGCAGAATATCTGGGGTCGTGACAAGAAGACGGGACCAGTGAAACGGGTCGCCCAATCGTTTACCGTGGAAGACAGCGATCAAGTGATGTTGGTGACAGATGCCGGGCAATTGATCCGCACGCCGGTGGACCAGATTCGCATTGCGGGTCGCTCGACAAGTGGTGTTTGGGTGCTACGTACAGCCGAAGGCGAACGCGTGGTTTCTGTTGCACGACTTGAAGAAGACGCTGAAAACGGTATGGATGATGCAGAACAGGGCCCAACAGAAGAGAGTGGGGCGCCGGAGGCCTAGTTTCTGGCTTATTTCTGGGGAGAAAAATTTTGCATCGCATCGGACTATATCCGGGGACATTTGACCCACCAACGAACGGCCATATTGATATTTTCGGTCGGGCGATGAAACTTGTCGACACGCTTGTGATCGGTGTTGCTGTCAACGAAGCGAAGAAGCCTTTGTTCTCGTTGCAGGAGCGCGTGAAAATGGTTGAAGCGGAGTGTGCCAAATTGGCGGGACCCGGCACAGCCCAGATTAAAGTTATGCCGATGCATGGGCTTCTGATGAAGTTCGCTGAAGCCTGCGAAGCGCAAGTAATCTTGCGTGGTTTACGGGCGGTTCAGGACTTTGAATATGAATTCCAGATGACGGCGATGAACGAGCAACTGAATCCCGACATTGAAACTGTGTTCCTAATGGCCGATGTTAAACATCAGGCTGTGGCCTCGCGATTGGTTAAAGAGATTGCGAGCCTTGGCGGCGATATTACGCCGTTTGTCACACCTGAAGTGAAAACTGCGCTGTTGGAGAAATACGGAAAATGACACTTAAAGTCTTTGGAGTCGCGGCATTGGCCCTTGCTGTTTCGCTGGGAGCCTTTGCGGAAACCCCTGTTGAGACGCCCACGGTCGAGCCCGCCATCACCGCTGCTGAGGCTCAGGCTGATCCGGCCAATTGGCGCAAGATTGCACCTGAAAACCTGTTTGTTTTCGAGACGACTAAAGGGCGCATTCTGATTGAGGCGTTTCCTGAAGTGGCGCCGAAGCATTATCAGCAGTTTTCCACATTGGTGCGGTCTGGCGACTATGCTGGAACAAGTTTTCACCGGGTCATTAACGGTTTTATGGCGCAGGGTGGAGACATTTTTGCACTTCACAATCGCGAGTCGGGGCTGCCGGATATTCCCGGAGAATTTACTTTCAAGCGCGATCCAAACGCAATGAAGATGGATGCGATGATCGGGCCTGAGGATTCTGCGCCGCACGGATATCTGAATGGATTTCCGATGGCGACGCAGCCATTGTTCCTTTCTGAAATGAATACTGATGGCCTGCTTGAAACCTACATCCCACACTGTCGGGGTATTGTTTCGACGGCGCGCACGTCAGATCCGAATTCTGCGAACTCGCAGTTCTTTTTGATGCGAGATCACTCACCGCATTTGGACCGTCAATATACAGCCTGGGGCCGTGTGGTTGAGGGCGAGGATGTCGTGCTGGCGATCAAAGCGGGATCTCAAAGCCTGAATGGTGCGGTCGTCGATCCCGATATTTTGAAGAGTACGGCGGTTGCGTCCGACCTGCCCGAAGATGAGCGCCCAGAAGCGTGGTCTCTACGCACTGACGGGCCACAATTTGCGGCGCAGTTGGCAGAGGTGATTGCGAGCTCAAATTCTGGTGAGCCACATATTTGTTCGTTGAGTTCAGTTCCGACTGTTTCCAAATAGATTTGGGAGAGGCCCAGTTGGGCTTTGCGCTGAATGGACCTCTCTCAATTTGACTTTGATCTTCCTGAAGAGTTGATCGCCTTGCGCCCGGCAGATCCGCAGGATTCTGCGCGATTGCTGGTTGTTCATGGTGATGGGCGTTTGGAAGACGCGACGGTTCGTGATTTGCCGAAATATCTGAATGCTGGTGACGTGTTGGTGTTTAACGACACGCGCGTTTTACCTGCGGCGCTAATGGGTGTGCGCCGCGCGCGTGATGAGACAGGACACGATGTCACTGTTGATATGAATCTTGTCGAGAAAATTGATGCTGACTGCTGGCGCGTGATGGCGAGGCCGGGGCGTCGACTGAAGACGGGTGACGTTATTCAGTTTGCTGATGGATTTAACGCGACGCTTCTCGATGAGACGTTCGGTGCGGAGCGGGTGGTGCGGTTTAACGTGGCTGGCGAGGCATTGGAGACAGCGCTGAACGCATATGGTGCCATGCCATTGCCGCCCTATATTGCGCGCCGCCGTGCCGCGGATGCGGCGGACCGAAACACGTATCAAACTGAGTTTGCAGGGGAGGACGCAGCGAGCGTTGCGGCACCCACGGCGGGTCTGCACTTTACGCCACGCTTGCTTGAAGAGATCGCGGCGGCGGGCCTTGAGCGCGAATATGTGCGTCTGCATGTCGGGTTGGGGACGTTTAAGCCTTTGGAGGAACGTCATCTGGAAGAAAATCGTCTGCATGAGGAGTGGCGACGGTTATCATCAGAGACCGCTGACCGACTCAACACGATGCGCGGAGGTGGACATAGGCTTGTGCCTGTGGGGACGACGGCGATGCGGACATTGGAGAGTTGCGTTGACCATGCCGGTGTGTTGCATCCAGAAACGGGGGCGACGGATATATTCCTGAAACCGGGCGATGCGGTGAATGCAACTGATGCGCTGGTGACAAATTTTCATCTGCCGAGCTCCAGCTTGTTCATGCTAGTGTGCGCGTTGATCGGCACAGATGTGATGCAGGCGGCTTATGCCCATGCTATCGTTGAAAAATATAGATTTTATTCGTATGGCGATGCGTGCTTGTTGTTGCCATAGCGTTATTTTCGAGCCTGTAACTCATCATGTGTACGGATGGCTTTAGCCGCAGTGATGCGGGCGAGTAGGCGGCCGTTTTCATCTTTCCAATCTGCTTCGACCAGTCCGGTTGTGCGACCACGGCTGATAAGGCGACCTTCAATATGGATGGTGCCATGCATGACGGGGCGCAAGATACGTGTCTGAAGTTCGGTCGTGGTGAACCACTCACCATCATTCAGGGCGCTGGCCATTGTGATTGAAACGATATGATCTGAGAAGCCCGCGACCCAGCCCCCAAAGGTGCGTTCGGAACTGATATCGCGTTCCCCGGTATTGGGCCATTCGTAGCGGGTGTAGCCATAGTCAAAGTCTTTGAGCCACAGGTCAGGGCGAATGCCCATGCTCTGAAGACCGCGCGGAAGTTCCCATTCACCTGATTGCAGAGAGGCGAGAAATTGTTTGGCTTGATTTGAAAGTTGTTTCTTGCTCATGCGAGGCGCGCTCCATTGGGAACTGGTTGATCGGGAGAGAACAGAACGATTTCACCATCGGAATCGGGGAAGCCGAGCGTGAGAACATCTGACATGAATTTTCCGATCTGACGGGGAGGGAAATTCACCACGGCCGCAATTTGTCGACCCACAAGTGCAGTGGGATCGTAATGTGCCGTGATTTGGGCGGAGGATTTTTTCACACCGATACCGGGACCAAAATCAATCAGCAGCCTGATGGCCGGTTTTCTCAAACCGTCCAATGGGGCAGCTTCAAGGATGGTGCCGATACGAATGTCGACCGTACGGAACGTGTCGAAATCAATCGTATCGGCTGGCCCGGTTTCGGGTGAGTCTGTTTTGTGCACGGTTAAACGATAACAGAACCGCCATCGACGACGATCATCTGTCCGGCGACATAACGACCGGCAGGTGAAGCCAGATAGACGGCCGCACCAGCGATATCCTCAGGGTCACCGATGCGGCGCATTGGTGTGCCATTTTCGATGCGTTTCACATTGTCAGGATTTTCCCAGAGCGCTTTGGCGAAATCGGTTTTGATGAGACCCGGCGCAACGCAGTTGACGCGGATATTGTGCGGGCCAAGCTCTAGCGCATAGTTGCGGGCGAGCTGGAAGTCCGCTGCTTTAGAGATGTTGTATGCGCCGATGACGGGTGAGCCCTTCAGACCGCCGATGGATGAAATGATGACGATGGCGCCGTCGTTGCGCTCTTTCATCTCTGGCGCGACCATTTGGATGAGCCAGTGATTTGAAATGATGTTGTTGGAGAGAATTTTCTCAAACGCATCGTCTTCGATTTTCTCTAGTGGGCCATAGTATGGGTTGGACGCGGCGTTGCAGACGAGAATGTCGATCTTGCCGAACGCTTTGCGGGTTTCGTCGCAAAGGGTTTGCAGTTCTTCTTTTGAGGAGATGTTGGCTGGAATGGCGATGGCGGTATTGTCGCCGTGTTTGTCGTTCAGCTCTTTGGCCACTTCCTGGCATGGGCCGGGCTTGCGGGATGAGATGACGACTTGTGCGCCTTGAGCCGCCATTTCTTCTGCGATGGCTTTACCGATGCCGCGTGACGACCCGGTGATGATTGCTGTTTTTCCAGTTAGATCAAATAGGCTCATGCCTGTCTCCCAAATTCCGTTGTTTTATCGAGTTTGGCCAGACCGTATGCCTGAAAATGTCATCGCGCTAGAGCAAAGACAGGGAAAAAGCGACGCAGTGCGCCATACCCATCTTTGATTTTGTGCGTGTTATTTGCGGGCGAGGTTCCATTCCTGCATCAAAATTTGGGCGAGAGAGAGGGTGCGGCGGCGAACGACTTCTGATGTCCACGCATCCTGTTCGCGCAGGTCTCGGGTGAGGGCAAATTCAGTGCCGCCAGCGCCGTTGAAGTAGATCTCTTTTTTGGCGCGATAATCCAACCGATCAGCCTTTTGGTTTACTTTATTGGTGAGCAAAACAAAATTGCCGAGCGTGTCACATTGCTCGCGGCGTTTGTGTGGGTCTGGCCATGTGAGTGTCCAGTGGCTGTCTTCCTGAACGCTACGGGGCAGCACATGTTCGACAGTGGCGTCGGATTGGGGAACGATCGTGAAACCGCCCTCCAGCGCCGCATTCAAGCGCAGGGCCATAGCGCGGCGTTGGCCGAATGTCGCAAAACGACCGAGCAGCCTGTCGGCCACTTTGCGCGCTTCATCACGTGAGATGTTGAATGGCCCGTTCTTAGCAAAGAGTTGCTTATCCGTGCGTATTGCTTCGCTGACCTTATTGAAGCGTTTGTTGCGTTGGTCGCGGTCGTGCAGGATCAGCTGAATGACATAGCTAAGCCGCTCAAGCATGGTGAAGAATTGCGGCGCGGCAGGATCGTCTATGCCGCGTTCAACCATGAACTTGATTGCCGGCGCGCGCCAAGATTGCTGCTCAAGCGCGCGCAACTGGTTGAGTTTATCAGAGACGATTTTGTGATTGGGGCTGTCTGAGACTTGCGCAGTCGTGACCTGACGATAGGCCTCTACGTGACGAGGGAGAACGTCGTCTAAAAAGACGCGAGGGTCCATCTTTGAAATCACAGACCGTTGGAAGCCTGCCACCAAATCACCCTTCGGTGACTTGTCGTGGATTGCGCGGATTTGGCGGAGAAGATCATCGAAGGCTGACCCGCCAAGCAGGGCTTCGTGCTCTGCCCAGGCTTCTGAGTATTTAGCGGCGTCTGGAATTGAGAAGCGGGCTTTCTGGAACAGTTCTGTTTTGATGATGTCGTGCGCGTCTGGTTCTTTCCCTCGGGTGTTGAGCACCCGGAACACTTTGAAGCCTTGATCTTTATTATCGACGATGACGCGGACTAGCGCGCAGCCGGTTGTGACAATGTCAGCGAGGGCGCGACGTTCGTCGTCTTTCATTTTATCGATCACTTTGAGGAAGGCGCCAGCATTGCGGGTCATCCGGCGTTGGCTGTCACTATCGCCCGGTTCATTGTCGAGCGCTAAGGTCGCGCCGGGCTCTTGAATCATATGCCTAAAGAATGGGCCATCCATGTGATTGAGCGTCAGGCGCCAGCCAGCTGATTCTCCGAGCATTGGCCGCGCGGCGTCTGCAATGAGCGCATGGAGTTCGGCGGCTTTGTCTGTGTCTTTTTCCATGTCGCGCAGGACGGCGAGCAAGATTGTCAGCGTGGTGAGGCGTTGCTGACCGTCAACGATTTCGACGATGCCAGCGTCTTGTCCATTGATGAGAACAACCGCTCCAACAAAGTGAGGCAAGCCGGATTCGCGCGACTCTATGAGATCGCCCAATAATTCGAGCGCCTCGTTTTCTCCCCAAGAATAGCTGCGCTGATAGGGAGGCATGATTAAGCGCTCCCCATTTGCAAAGATGTCTTTTAGGGAGCTTTCCTGTGCGCGAACGCCAAGTTCCATGGTGGGTAATCCTCTACTGAACCTCTCAGTAGCTCTTGCCAAACCTTGGCACAACGCGGGATGAACGGTTTGAAATAGTTTTTTTGTGAGCAGTGTGACGGAAAGGTTACGGTATGCGGATTGTGCGTTTTGAGCATCGTGGGATTATTGGTGTCGGAGCGCTGATTGAGAGCTGTGTTGCACCTATTGCAGCAAGCGATGTTCTGAGTGCGCGCGGGATGCCTGTTTCTGACGACCGTATTGCGTTGTCGGAGGTGAAGTTGCTCTCACCGATTAAGCGACCGGGAAAAATTCTTGGTATTGGGGTGAACTATGCGGCGCATGCGGCGGAGAGTGTGAGCTTCATAAATACGAGTGAACCAAGCGTGCAGAAATGGTTCAATAAGCAGGCCACCAGCATCAATGATCCGTTTGGTGATGTGCATTTGCCCAAAGTGTCTGAGCAATTGGATTATGAGGCCGAATTGGTTGTGGTTATCGGACAGCGTGGTCGGCATGTGCCAGCATCGCGTGCGATGGAGTTAGTCGCTGGGTTTTGCTGCGGGTGTGACTATTCCGTGCGCGATTGGCAAAAGGCGAGCCAAACCATGATCATGGGCAAGGGGTTCGATACGCACGCTCCGATTGGCCCGGCTTTGGTGACCCCTGATGAGGTGCGAGACCTTGCTGGTGTAGAAGTGCGCAGCTTTGTGAATGGCGAACAGCGGCAAACCGGGCATGTGCGCGATATGGTGCATGATATTCCCGCGCAAATAGCGCATCTGACAGCTGCGTTTACGCTGGAGCCGGGAGACCTTATTTTTACCGGAACCCCCGCTGGCGTGGGAGCCGGACATAAACCGCCCAAATGGTTGAAGGCGGGAGATGTCGTGCGTGTGGAATTGGAGGGTATCGGATCATTCGAGAATCGGATCGTAATTGAGCCAGGTGATTTAGTGATCGGAAGTTGATGAAGCCTATAGTTGCTCTCTGTCAGGTGTTCGGGTTGGCGACGGTGCTGTGCATCGCCACAGCGTGTTCCACTGAACCTAATGAAGGTGACCTGTCTGCGCAGGTGAAGCCAGCCGATTTTGCGCTGGTTCCGTGCGGTGTTTCTGAATCAGAGGTGCCGTGTGCCGTTGTGATGGCTGGGGGCAAGCGGATTCTCATGGGTGCTCCAGCGGGCATTGGGAGCAGTGTGGATGATGAAACGCTTCGCAGCCTTGATGCTGTGATGTTGTTTTCACTTAGAGGTCCGCACGTTGAAGGCTTAGATGAAGTGCGCAATCGCAGCTGGCTGCTTGGACGAGATGTTCCGTTAAAGACGGTTGGCCCGGATGGAACGAAAGACGTGGTAGAGGCGATCAATCGGGCGTTTGAAGTGTCTGATGCAGAATTGTTTTTGGAGAAACGCCGGGCAGGTGGATTCCAAGCACCGCTTTTGGTGAGCGTGGCAACTCAACCAGC
>JBOEGK010000047.1:0-61170 GCA_050633385.1 Hyphomonas sp. | reverse complement strand
ACATAGAAAATCAATTTGATGAGCCCTTCTCGCTGGATGATGTCGCGTGCGCCAGCGGCGTCTCACGGTACCACCTCATTCGCGCGTTCGGAAAAGCCACGAACATCTCGGTGATGCAATACGTCAAACGTAGGCGCCTGACCGAAGCAGCGAAGTCATTGGCAAGCAGCGATCAAGACATCATCTCTGTGGCAATCACCGCTGGTTACCAATCTCATGAAGCCTTCACCCGTGCATTTCGAAGCGAGTTTGGATTGCAACCGAGTAGAGTTCGAAACTGTGGAGGCTTATCAAAGCTGTCATTACTTGAGCCCATAATGGTCGACCTTGGGCGCAACACACCCGACAATCCGGAAATCGAAAACATTTCCAGCTTTGTCATTCATGGTTTGCAAGGTCGGTTTGATGCGCAATCCAGGGCAAAGATTCCATCCTTATGGAAGACACTTACGCAATCACTCGAGCATAGAGACGCTGCGTTTGGCACCGTTTCATATGGTGCCTCCATGAACTATGATGAGACAGGGGCTTTTGACTATCTATGTGGACTAGCCGAGCCTGTCCGGACCTACGCATTTACGAACTCAAAATCTGCTCGCATCCCCTCTGGCCTATACGCCAAGTTTCTCCATACTGGGCATATTTCCAGTATCCGTGAAAGCTGGAACGCGATCTACAATAAATGGCTACCTCACTCAGACTATACAGTCGCGAATTCACCTGAATTCGAATGCTACAGTGAGGACTTCAATCCCATCACTGGAACGGGAAACGTATCTATCCACCTGCCAGTAAGGCGGTCCTGATGCGAACCATTTACACTTTTCTGATCTTCCTGATATTGGCCTTTTCATGCGCAGCATGCTCGACAACAAGCACCAACACAGACGCCTCTCCGATTGGAATGACCCGACTGGAACTCTATGATCCGGATAGGCTTAACTGGAATATGACGGGTCCGCGTCCGCTGATGACGACGATATGGTATCCTGCAGATGGCAGTGCAGAAATGGTCCGGATCGATATTCCAAAATCACCGCCGTCAATTTTTACCGGCGGATTCGCGTCTCCCGAGGCTCCAATTTCATCACAACAAAAAACCTATCCACTCATCGTGATGTCCCACGGCACCGGGGGCACAGCCCTGCAAATGATGTGGTTGGGCAGAGAGCTAGCGCGTAATGGTTACATAGTCGCGGCTGTCGATCATCACGGGAATACAGCAGCCGAGGAGAGCTTTGACCCTCGCGGATTTCGGATGCCGTGGGAACGCGCGCTGGATCTAACGAGCGTATTGGATTTGCTGCTCGATGACCCTGCATGGGCACCCCTCATAGATGAGGATAGAATTGGCGCTGTCGGGTTCTCTTTGGGCGGATATACAGTAACCGCTCTCGCTGGCGGCCGCCTAGACTTACAACAGTTCAGAGCCTTTTGTCGTTCCGAAGCGTCAGATGCGACCTGCGATCCCCAAAGCGAATACCCGACTGCGCAAGCCGATTTTGAAGCGATACTTAAAACAGATCCAACCTTGGTTGATCACATGGAACAGCACAGCAATTCCTTTAAAGACGAACGCATTCGGACCGTCGTCGCCATTGCCCCTGCACTCGGCCAAGGCCTCACAACAGACAGCCTGTCAGAGATTGCCCTGCCCTATGTCAGCATTGTCGGTGATTTAGATAGCATCGCGCCAGCTATCTCAAATGCTGATCGTATCAACGCCCACATTCCAGGCGTGACGGGTCACATCATTCAGGGTGCAAACCACTACGCCTTTTTGAACCAATGCCTTTACCCCGCGGCGCTTAATGTCCCGGTTTGTGAGGACCATCCACGCGGTATCCCGCGAGAAATGGCGCACACTCAAGCACAGCGCATCACATTGGATTTCCCGCAAGAAAACTTGAAAAAGCAATAATGGAAAAAGGATTAGGTGGAGGCTTCTGTTGCCAGGCGCCTCCGGGCCCCGCCTAGGGATCTGAACCCCTAGGAGTTAAAGCGGATTACCGCGCACAGACTAGGCTGCGAGCAGTTCACCTTCAGCAAAGTTGTCATTTGCAACTATGTGATATGAGCTTCTAAGGGAGCTCACTCCGGCAAAGGCCTCGTCTTTACACGTCCGTCGATCCTATTTCGACCCCGTCAGAAACAGGCGAAGAGTGTCACCTGAACCTGCTTTTGGTGGAGTCGCCGGGTACCGCCCCCGGGTCCGAGCCGCTTATTACACGCGCGTTTATCGCCATAGTCCGAAGACACTCTCTATATAGGCGAACCAGTGCCTGAAAACAAGTCTCTAGGTGGCAGGTTCCGGCTCGTCACCGGCAGGTGACTTACGGAAGACAAAGCGCTGATAGAACAAGGCGGCAGCGATCAATGCGACGCCCAGACCGATAAAACTACCGGCACGCGCCAATCCATCCAGATTTGCCAGATCAAACAGGAACACTTTGAGGATCGACACAATTAGCACCGCCAATGAACCGAAGCGCACCACGCCTGATCCGCGCCAAATCGCAATCGCCAGCAGGACAAACGCATAAATGATCCAGCTTGCCGAGAATATCCACATGCCGTCATCGCCAAAGTTCAGCATTTCGAACACACAAATCGTTTCAACCGTTACCCAGGCAAAGCCCAATGCCATCGCCGCGCAGGTGGCGAGCGGCGGCATAATCGTATAGCCCCGACGCCGCCATCCGACAGCCAATGCAGCCACGAGGAACGTCGGCATCAACCAAGCCGGAATGGCAAGCAACGACATATCAAAATATGATTCATTCGATCCCAAAGTGGCCCCAAGCACGAGCAGAAGCCCCCCCACACCGAGCAAGAGCGCAAGCGTTTCAATCGCCCGCATCCATGCGCCGGGCGCTCTCATCCGCCAGGCCAAACTGGTCGCTGCACCAAGGTAAGAGATCGCATAGGCCGACGCCTCGCCAACACCCAACTGCCCATCATAAAGGTCTCCGCCCCCTGCGATGTGACGGATCGTAAGACCGATCCAGCCAAACCCGAGAATCCACGCTGCGCCCTCAAAAGCGCGCGCAAAATGCGGTACTTCACGCACCACCCACCGCGCAGCCAGTGCCGCGCCGATCGCCACAGCAAACAATCCGGTAATTTCATTCACAATCGGCATCTCGCTCAGGGACACATTGCGCAGCAAGCCGGGACGCATCATCAGGAAAACACTTCCCGCCAGCGCGCCGAGCGACGCCAAACGCAAAGGCTCATAAGGAAAACGTCTCCACACCAAGGCCAACATAGCCGAAACAACCGTCAGGGAAGGCGCGAGCCATATGCCATGCAGAACGAGGAAGGGCGCCAGCGTTGCCGACAGGCCCGCTCCCACTGCGAATGCGATTGTCTGGCCGGGGCGCGCATCATGCCCGCCATCTTGGCGACCAATCCACTCAAGCACTGCGCCAAGACAGAGCGCCAGCACTGCTGCGCCAAGCCCCCACGCAAAACCTGGCTCCAATCCGCCACGCCAGAATGCAACAAACAACATCACCGGCGGCGTCAGGGCCGCAACAAACGCCAGTGGCACGTTTTGCTCCCGATCGCGCATCATCAACACGGTGCCCAGCAACCCGAACCCGATCGCAAACGCAATCGGCGTGACCGACATATCAATCAGTCGATCAGGCCAAATCATCAGCGCGACCAAAGACACAATGGCAGAGATCGGTGCGACCAACCCATAGCCATGGCGCTGCCATGTCATCACCAGCCCCATACCGCCATAAATCGCCAGCGCCGCTGTCACCGCGAGTTGAGATTGACCTATCGCATGGTGACTTAACCCCATCCCGGTCAGCAAAATCAAACCGCCCGCTACTAGCCAGAACCCAAAGGCGACAAATACGCTCTCATTCTCAACATCCGCAAACGGATTGATAAACATCGTCTGGCGCTTCACCCGTGCACCCATTTCGCCCATTAGCAAACCCGCTGCACCGATAATCAAGGCGTAAGCTGGCACGGCCCAGTAACGTGCGACCTCAACACTACCCGTGGCGATCACGCCCCAGACACCCGCACCAATCAGCACGAGCCACGTCAGGAAGCGCCACCCCCGCAGCTTCACAAGGTACAGCCCTGCCAGCGTTATCGCGCCGAAATATGGCAATAGCGGCAACACATCCCCGCCGGGTGATCCGGTCAGCAAGGGGCCGACAAACGCGCCAGCAAATCCCAGCGCCGCAAGCAACAACCCAAACTTCAGCGACAAGACGACCGCCACAGCAGACACCGCCACAAACAGACCCAGCGCCACCAGCGGCGGCACAAATCCATACAGCAATCCTGCGCCCACGGTCGCGCCATATAAGGTCGTCGTTCCTGCCGCGCTTATCACTTCGGGCAAACGCCCCACCATGCCGTCACCATCACGCACCAATGGCCAGCGCAGCGCGTGCAAACCTGCCGCGATCAGCACCCCGCCCATCACGGCTGCCATCACGACACGCGCCATCGGGCCAAACAATCCGGCATCCATGGCAACGCGCACAAGGAACAATCCGCCCATCGCAATTGCCAGTCCGCCAACCCAAACCATCCAGTTGGCCGCCAATGCCCGTTCGATTCCGCGCCGCGCCGGCTTTGTTTGCAGGGCGGGTGAATCCAGACCGGTGCTTTCAGGGGTCGCGGAAGGGCTTTGCGCCCCAACAGCAGCAGCCGCAGCAGCGGGCAAGACGTGTGGACGATCAACCAGTGGCTCATCATCCTCAGGCAGCCGGATCGCATTTGGCGGCGAAACCTCCGTCGCCCGATCAGGTGTCACCTCAGGCTCAGCGACAGGGTCAGGATCAGGGTCCGGCACCACGCCGCTTACCTCTTCAGGCACGGCCGGTGACACGCCCTGCGCCGCGCCATTACTGGCGTCGAACACTTGCGCACGAAGGGAATACAAAGCCTGCTCCAGCCCGTCCACCTGATCCGTCAGACGCCGAACCTTGCCGCCCTGAAACAAGGTCATAAAAAAGGCGATCGGCCCCAACACACACAGAATGAGGGCAAACAGGATAATGATGATAAATTCGTCCACGCGCGTGCCCTCTGGCTCAGTTTCCGGTCAGTCTTTTTTGTAAGTGAATACTCACTTATATAGAATTGTCAATCCATCTCTCTTGCCACCTATCAAAGAAGCATGACAAAACCTCTTAAGAAATCTGGAGATTTACCATGAAAACCCGCGCCGCCGTTGCCTTTGAAGCCAAAAAACCACTCGAAATCGTTGAATTGGACCTGGAAGGCCCACGCCCCGGCGAAGTGCTCATCGAAATCATGGCGACCGGCATTTGCCACACAGATGCCTACACACTCGACGGCCTTGATTCCGAAGGCCTCTTCCCGTCCGTGCTGGGCCATGAGGGTGCAGGCATCGTGCGTGAGGTCGGCGCTGGCGTCTCCACATTACAGCCCGGCGATCACGTCATTCCGCTCTACACGCCCGAATGCCGCCAGTGTAAAAGCTGCCTCTCTGGTAAAACCAATCTCTGCACCGCCATTCGCGGCACGCAAGGCAAAGGCCTCATGCCAGACGGCACCAGCCGCCTCTCCTACAAAGGCCAGACCATTTATCACTATATGGGCTGCTCGACCTTTTCCAATTTCACAGTGCTGCCCGAAATCGCGCTGGCCAAAATCCGCGACGACGCCCCCTTCGACAAGGCCTGCTATATCGGGTGCGGCGTCACCACCGGCGTTGGCGCAGTGGTCAACACAGCAAAAGTCCAAGTCGGTGAAAACGTCGTTATTTTCGGCCTCGGCGGCATTGGCCTCAACGTCATTCAAGGCGCACGCATGGCTGGCGCAGATAAAATCATCGGCGTAGACATCAATAACAGCAAAGAAGAATGGGGCCGCAAATTCGGCATGACCGACTTTGTGAACCCCAAAGACCATAAAGACATTGTCGCCAAACTGGTCGAAATGACAGATGGCGGCGCAGACTATTCCTTCGATTGCACAGGCAATACCGACGTTATGCGCCAAGCGCTCGAATGCTGCCATCGCGGCTGGGGCGAAAGCATCATCATCGGCGTGGCCGAAGCGGGCAAAGAAATCAGCACACGTCCCTTCCAGCTCGTCACAGGACGCGTCTGGAAAGGCACAGCCTTCGGCGGCGCAAAGGGGCGCACAGACGTTCCAAAAATCGTCGACTGGTATATGAACGGCAAAATCGAGATCGACCCGATGATCACCCACACCTTCCCCCTCGAAGACATCAACAAAGCCTTCGACCTGATGCACGCCGGCGAAAGCATCCGCAGCGTGGTGGTGTTTTAGAGCCGTTATCCACTTACCAGTCCCGCTGAGCCTAGCCGTGACATGAAACCGGAGGAAACAAAATGAGCACCATCCAGAGAAGCATAGAAATATTCCGTACACGCCTTGTCTCGCTGAAGGCCATTCTGGAACGGGCGGAGGCCGAGCTTCATCCCGATGACGCTGACAAGAAAGACATCCTCGCCGCGCGCCTTGCGCCAGATATGCTGCCCTTCCCCTACCAGATCAGCTTCACGTGCCGTCAGGCTGAACTCCTTATCGCCAAGCTGAACGATGCAGAACTCCGCGAATTTGAATCGGAAGGTGCAAGCTTCGACGCCCTCAAAACCCTCGTCGACGAAACCATCGCCCGCATAGAAGCGCAATCGGCCGACGAGGCGTTCGCCGCTGCCGATACATCGCTTCAAATTCCCAGCTTCCCGACACTCACCCTCACTGGCGCGGACTATATCGACGAGTGGCTGATGCCTAATTTCTACTTCCACCTCGTCACAGCCTACGACATTCTACGCGCGCAAGGCCTCGCCCTCGGCAAAGGCGATTATATGAGCCATCTGCGCCCACGCATCGCCGCCGCAATGGCCAGCGCCTAATAAATATCAAACCCAAAGGAAACGCAAAATGTTCAGTCACATGATGGTCGGCTCTAACGACCTTGATAAAGCTAAAACCTTCTACGACGCGCTCTTCACATCCGTAGGCGGAAAAGAAGGCATCACAGATCCAAAAGGCCGCCTCGTTTACCTGCACAATGGCGCTGTATTTCTCGTCACAAAACCGATCGACGGAAACCCCGCCAGCATCGGCAATGGCAGCACAATCGGCTTCGCAATGGACTCGACCAATCAAGCCGACACATGGCACTCAGCCGGCGCAGCCGCTGGCGGCACCCCGATTGAAGATGCCCCCGGCTGGCGCGAAGGCGCAGCAGGTCGCCTCTATCTTGCCTATCTGCGCGATCCGGATGGTAACAAACTCTGCGCGCTTCACCGCGGCTAGATCCGTTCTTAAACTTGCGTCCCGACAGGTTCGGGGCGCAAGCCCCTAGGCAAGCTTGAGGCGGCAATTCTCACGCACAATCGGGCGCGACAAGCGAAAATCCATTAATGGTGATCCGCCCACAGATTCCAGCCATTGCGCCGCAACACTTTTCTCCGCCGCGCTCATCCCGTCAATCACATCGGTCACCGCCTGCAACCGCCATAACGGGAAGCTACGCGCCATACACTCGCCCTCGAAACCACCCGTCTGGAAATCCACCATACCAAACCCGCGCGGCACATTCGCCCCGCTCGGCTCCTCGGCGCTCCACGTCTCATACAGCGCCGCCGTGCGCACAAGAACCGGCATTTGCTCTTCCATCTGACGACGGAATATAGGCGCCAGCGTCTCGGGCACCGCATCGTCGGCCACCAGATCACCCGCCTTGCCTTCACCTGCCTGAACACGGCGCACATAATCGGCCACTTTCGGGGCCAGTTTTTCCATGATCCGCCCGCTCTCGGGGTCACGCAGCAGATGCGCATAGAGTGGCCCGTTCAGGGCAAAATCGGCTTGGCTGGCCCGCGCCCCCAATGCAAAGTCATGCTGCTCCAGATGCGCGGTAAAATCACGCAAAAACGCCTCATACGCCGCCTCGACACCGGGAATGGTCGCCACCGTCGCACCCAGCATCGGCGTCGCCCCGCGAAACCGCTCGCCATTTGCCTTGCCAATCGCATATTGCTCCGCAGGCGACTTATCGGGCGCAGACATGCGGCCAAACTCGCCATAGGCCCAGTCTTCATTATAATTCCACCGGTAATGCATGGCCGGAATAACCATCCATTCATCGGCAAACAATTCTATCAATCGCGCGGCCAGCTTCAGTTGCGCCCCGTCCGGCAAGGCCGCAGGCACACGCGCTTCGGCGGCTTCAATTTGCGAGATAATATCAGCCGTGTCTTGCACGATTGCTCCATCGGGCATCGCCACAACCGGCACGACAGGCCAGCCAACACTGGGCATAATCACATCGCGATAAACCTCTTTGGTGGCCAGCACCTCGTCAAACGCCACCCCCCGCCACCGCAAATAGGCCCGCGCCTTACCCGTATATAGGCTCACCTCTGATCCATAGAGTGTATAGTCGCTCATACCGGTTTTCTCCTGTGTCCACTCCGGTTAAACGCCATGCGCGGCAAGCGCTCAACCCTCATCCAGAAAAATCCTGTTCAATCAGGGCAAACCGTGTTTGTTTTGCAGCCATGACGGATGACTCAGACAGCGCAGCAGCGGCCAGCTACAGCATTGATGATCCACGCCCCATCGCTGCTGAAGCGCCTTACACTTTCGCACGGCCAGCAGACGACCGATTGGACCTGCTGCAAGCTGGTGACATCGTAAAGCTCATATTCCGCGCAATTCCGGCAGATCGGAAATATCCCGCTGAACGCATGTGGGTGGAAATTACGACGATCAACGGCGAAAAGTTTGAAGGCACGCTGGTCAATCATCCCGACGATATGCCCATGTTAAACTATCGCGACGTGGTCACCTTCAATCGCTGGCACATTATCGACTACCGGTTTGAAGGAGAGGGCCGCGATGCGCATTTACCGCCCATCCCGCCGAAACAGTACTGGGAACGTTGCTTGGTTGATCAGGAAATATTGGACGGAACAGCGCGCGTCGGATATCTCTACCGCGAAGAAGCAGACATGACACGCGAAGGTGACCAATACCCCGACAGCGGTTGGCGCATCCGGGCAGATGTCTATCAGCTTACGGACGAGCAATACGAGAATCCCAACCCTCAATATGTGGCCCTCGGCGCTGTACTGAACCGCGATGATACGTGGCTCCACCTTATCGACGCGCCAATCGGTTCCCGCTACATGCTCAATCAAGATACTGAAATATTCGAACCCAGCAAGGATGACGACTGATGACCCTTACCGACGTTTCGACCTGGAAGTCTTTCGGCGGCACGCTCAGCGTGCATGATCATAACAGCACCGTGACAGGCACCCCGATGCGATTTGCTGTTTATGTCCCCCCGCAAGCGGCCAAAACGCCCTGCCCCGTTCTTTGGTATCTCTCCGGCCTCACCTGTAACTGGTCGAACGTGATGGAAAAATCCGGCCTGCAACGCGCCGCCGCCGAGCACGGGCTGATTATCGTCGCGCCCGATACCTCACCACGTGGAGACGATGTGCCCAACGATGACGGCTATGACCTCGGCCAAGGCGCAGGCTTTTACCTCACTGCAACCGAAGCGCCTTGGGACACCCACTTCAAGATGGATCAATACATAAAAGATGAACTGCCAGACATCATCGCCCAAAACTTCCCTGCGGATATGTCCCGCCAAGGCATTTTCGGTCACTCCATGGGCGGTCACGGCGCCATCACGCTACACCTGAAAAATCCGAACACCTACAAATCCTGCTCCGCCTTCTCCCCCATCACCTCACCGGCACGGGTGCCATGGGGCCAGAAAGCTTTCGAGGCGTATCTCGGCCCGCTTTCAATTGCGTGGGAGCAATATGACGCCACAGAACTGGTCAAAGAAACCCAGAGCCGCGCCAACATCCTGATAGACACAGGCACAGCCGACACCTTCCTCGAAAAAGAACTCCGACCGGAAATCTTCATCGAGGCCTGCAAAACACACGGGCAAAACCTCACCTATAATCTACGCGACGGCTATGGCCACGACTATTACTTCATCGCCACCCATATGGACGACCACATCAAACACCATGCGGCCATCCTCAACGGATAGAACGTGTTAACCCGCCAAACCAAACCGCTGCTTGGCAATCGGGTTCATCTCATAGGTTGCCAAGTCCGGCAGTGCGCGCGCGGTCTCTTCCGCCGCTGCAATCACGCTATCAATATCCTCATCGCTCATCGCGCCATTGATAAACATGTTGTGATACGGATGAAAATAAACGCCGCGCCTTATCATGCCTTCGGCAAACGCATACGTCAGCGGCAAATTCCGTGCGCCCGCCTCATCATTAAACATTATCAACGGCATCTGTGCCGGCCCTGTCTGGCTGATATTCAGGCCCGCCCGGCTTGCCACATTATCCAGCCCCACCCGCAAGCGCTGCCCCATCGCGATCATGCGCTCCAGATAATCGCTCTCGCGCACAATCTCCAGCGTTTTCACTGAGGCCGCCATTGCCGCCGCGGCAAACCAGAACGAACCTGTCACAAAGATGCGTCCCGCCGCCTCTCTCGCGCGCTCACTCCCCAACAATGCCGAAATCGGATGTCCATTTGCAATAGATTTCCCCCAGCAAGACAGATCCGGCTGCACGTCAAGCTGCTGCCAGCTGCAATCGCGATCAATGCGCAGCCCCGCGCGCACATCATCCACCACCATCAATCCGTCATGGGTATCGCACAGCTCGCGCACTGCCATAGCATAGTCCGGGTCAGGCGCTTCCTGATCAAAAACAACATCATGCTTGTGCGGCGTTGCGAACACGCCCGCAAAATCGTCGCCCGCCTCGGCCACAGCTGCCGTCAGGCTCTCTACATCATTATACTGATAATAAATGAAATGCGCGCGATCCTCCGGCGTCACGCCATTCGGCACCGGCGTGCACCACGGCGTTGCCCCGTGATACGCCCCGCTCGCCACCAGCACTTTATTTCGCCCGCGATAAGCCCGGCACGCCATGAGCGCCATCGTCGTTGTGTCTGTGCCATTCTTGCAGAACATCGCCCAATCAGCATGGCTCACCAGATCAACAAAGCGCTCGGCCAACTCCACCATCACCGCCGATGGCCCCGTCGCCGCATCGCTCAATCGCATCTGCTCGACATACGCTGCATCAATCACCTCATGCCCATAGCCCAGTAAATTCGTGCCATACCCCCCAATCAGATCAATCAGGCGATTGCCGTCATAGTCCCAAAGATACGCGCCCTCGGCCCGCGCAAAAAACTGCGGCGTAACCGCAGGCAACAGCCCCGTAGACTGATGCCCGTAAACCCCGCTCGGCAACACCTTCGCCGCCCGAACCAAAAGCCCCTCATTCTCAACCGCCTTCATCTCGCCTCCTCCCCAATACTTTTTAACAAGCTGATAGGATGCATATGATGCCGTCAAGCAAAACAGACCAACTTCCCCTCCGGTTGAGGAAGTTACCCGATTGCCGTAAGCTCATCCTCATAGGTGAGGGGCGAAGGCAACAGAATGGAAGACGAAACAGAGATCACGCCACCTGAAGACTCAAAGCCGGTCAAAACCAGCCCGGTCAAAGCGCTGATCGAGGAGTGCGGGCGGCATCCTTTTGTCACGGGCCTGTTTGCCATCATCGGTGTCTGCGGCTTTGTATTCTCCATCTATGCCTTTGGCGTCGACCGTGCCGACAGCCGCGCCTCGTCTGACAAGCAGGATCAGGAGTTGGCCAACATAGAACGCCTCGGCGATACAGTGTCCAACTTACCGGGCGCTACCGAAGAACCGGCAGACTTTGACCCGCTGGTCGCACATTTCGATCCCGCCAAACGCGCCAGTTTTAACGACAATATCGTTTTCTCCTCCCGTCATAAGGGCCGGCTCAATGACGATCTGAAATACAATGATTTCGGCGACATGCGAGACTGGCTATATCAAAACGATCCCGAAGCCTTCGCGCATGAATGGGTGATGTCCTTTAACGTCACATCGCAGGCTGATCTTGATTTCACACAAATCGCTCCCTACCTCGTTGTGGACGTGCTGGAGGTTCGTCCCGTGCCGGATGATATGATCCTCTTTTATGTCAGCGAGCGTGGCGCAGGGGCATCCGTTCGTGAATTCAGCGCCGCCATCCCGCCAGAAAAAGGGCGATACTACGCTCCCCTTATTGACACCTACACAGGCGAACGCCGCACGGATGTGGACTATTTCACACTGATGCCCAGAGAGCCGGAAGAGTTCATCTTCTGGCCCAGCATTGATGCCGGTTTCATCTACGAAATGCGGATCGGTCTGCACTATAAGTACAAGCAGAAACACCGTATTCACTGGGTCACACCGATTTTCCGAAATGGCATCCCGAAAGACCCGCTCCCGGTTTGGGATTTCTCGCGCACCTATGAAATCAAAGCGTCACCTGATGCCGAATTCGACGATCCAGCCGCGACCAAAGCCAAGGCAGATGCAAACAACGCTTACGTTGCCGCCGGTAAAGTCTTCCGCCCTGATCAACTCACTGACTAGCGCCCCAGCGGCCAGGGCCACCTAACCCGATAGTTGTGCGGCGCAACAAAACCTCTCCCAAATCATGCCCCTCACTAGCCCTTTGGCCTGAAACGTGCGATGAGCCTGCTCTTGTGGAACATGCGGCCTCATAAGAGCGCCGCTATACAGGCGTAGACAAGCGGATGGACTGCTTAAGACGCCGCTTTGAAAGACCTGATTTTTACATGACAGACGCCCCTCTCCTTCCGCCAGCCTTGGCCGAAGCGCTTAATGCCCGTGGCTATGAAAGCCTCACCCAAGTTCAATCTGCTGTGCTGGAACCTGAAACCACAGGCCGTGACCTGCTCGTTTCCGCCCAGACCGGCAGCGGCAAAACCGTCGGCTTCGGCCTCGCAATGGCCGCAGACCTGCTGGACGGCGCCGATCGCCTCGGTCCGGCAGACGCCCCTATGGCCATTATCGTGGCCCCAACGCGTGAACTGGCCCAACAGGTCAGCCGCGAACTGACATGGCTATACGCTCAGGCTGGCGGCAAAATCGCCACCTGTGTTGGCGGTATGGACCCGCGCGAAGAACGTCGGGCGCTGGCCCGTGGCGCGCATATCGTCGTCGGCACGCCCGGTCGCCTGTCAGACCATATCCGGCGGGGCAATCTGCTCACCTCCTTTGTCAAAGTCGTTGTGCTCGATGAAGCCGACGAGATGCTCGATATGGGCTTCCGCGAAGAGTTGGAACACATTCTCGAAGGCACGCCAGAAACCCGCCGCTCCCTGCTATTCTCGGCGACGGTGCCAAAAGGCATCGCCTCGCTGGCCCGAAAGTTCCAGAACGACGCCCTGCGCATCACCACGGCGGCAGAAAAAGAACAGCATATCGACATCGACTATCGCGCGCTTCTGGTCGCCCCGGGCGATGAAGAAAACGCCATCGTCAACATTATCCGCCATTCAGACAGTGAAAGCGCGTTGGTCTTCTGTTCCACGCGCAATGCCGTCAACCACATGCTCTCGCGCCTCAACAATCGCGGGTTCACGGTTGTGTCCCTGTCAGGTGAACTGTCCCAGAAAGAACGCGGCAATGCCCTTGCGGCGCTGCGCTCTGGTCGCGCCCGTGTCTGCGTCGCCACCGATGTTGCCGCGCGCGGGTTGGATTTGCCAAACCTCGATCTGGTGGTTCACGCAGAAATGCCGCGTGATCCGCAAACCCTCAAACACCGCTCCGGTCGTACGGGTCGCGCAGGCCGCAAAGGCACCAGCGCCATGCTGGTCGTGCCGCGCGCGCGTCGCCGTGTTGAGCGCCTACTCAAAGATGCCAAGATCGAAGCAACATGGGGCAAGCCGCCCAGCGCTGACGAGATCAACGCGCTTGATGATGCCCGTCTGCTAAAGGCCGAACAGTTTACTGACCCCGCCACAGAGTCCGAGGCCGCCCTCGCTGCCAAACTGATCGAAGCGCATGGCGAAACCGCCGTTGCCGCAGCCTTCGTCAAACTCTATCGCGCGGGCCGTTCGGCTCCCGAAGATTTGCGCGATGTGGATGATCGTCCCCCGCGCAAGGACAAACGCGACCGCAATGAGCGGTTTGAGAAAAACGATCGGTTTGACCGCAACGAGCGCGGCAACCGCAGAGAACGCCCCGAGCGTGGGCCGAGGGAGACACCTCCGGGCTTTGAAAACGCGCGTTGGGTACAGCTCACCGTGGGTCGCCGAAAAAATGCGGAAGCCCGCTGGATCCTCCCCCTACTGTGCAATTCCGGCAAACTCTCAAAAAGTGACATCGGCGCCATTCGCGTCAACATGAATGATACGCATATCGAGCTGAAGCCCGGCGCGGTCGAAAAGCTCATGGGCGCTCTGGATGACAATGGCTGTCTCGAGAAAAGCCTGCGCGTCAATGAACTGGATGGCGTACCGCAACAGGAAGCCTATGATCCGCGCTCCAGCGCCCCCTCCCAACACGGCAAACCCTTCCGCAAACAGGGCGGCGGCAGCAAACCTCCCTTCAAAGGCAAGAGCGGTGACAAACCTCGCTATGACAAGCGCAAGTCCGAAGATCGGTCCGAGCGCACATCTTGGTCATCAGACGAAGCAAAGCCCCGTAAGAAAGACCGCCATCGCAATCGCCCCAAAGTGGCAGACGCCAGCAGCAACGAAGGCGGTGAACGTCCCTATGTAAAGGGCAAGAAAAAGCCCTACATCAAAGGGCCAAAGACCGGCGCCCCCTCAAAAGCAAAGCTCGTCAAAAAATCGAAGAAAAAGCCGCACACGGATTAACCCCGCCCCAGCCCGCTATAACTAAAGATTAACGCAAAGCCCACTAAGACTGCTACCCAAGGGAGAGTATCTTATGCGCCTCATCGTATCTTTAGTGGTAGCGCTCTTCTGCTTGCCAGCAACAGCGGCAGCAGATTCATGGTGCGGTTTTCAAAATGGCCTGATTGGCACGAAAGCGCGTGGATATATCCAACCGGGTCGGTTGGAACCCTACGACCTTGACGCTGGCCTCAACCCCAACTCGGCAGTCTGCGCTGTAAGTGTTTACGCCGCCCCGATTGAAGACTCCGCCCCAATAGGCACCCGGCTTTGCCACACATTCCGCCATGTCCCCTCACCCTATGTCGACACGATCGAAACAGCCGAGCAACGTCCAGTGAGTGACTATTTTTCCTTTCAGGTTTTCGACTCTGACGGCAAGTTCATTCAGATCGAAACCCATGCAGGTGAGCGCGTCTGGGCCAAAAAATTACGCTACAGCACACTCCAGCCAGCGGCCTACCGATACGGTGAAGGAGGCAGCCCTTCCCAATCCGCTTCTTACGCGACGCCACACCTATCCTCAGCCTACAACACACCCATGGGTGGATACTTTCGATCCAAAGACCGGATTTACCACCTCGCACCGGATGAGATAGATGCCTTTCTCGCGCTTGAGGCGCTCCAGCCCCTCGTCGTCGCCGGCCTCATCGATCCAGACAACCCCGCCGCATTCCTCGCGCTGCCGACTCATAAAGGCGGTTTGGAACCCAGCTACAGATTCATAAACCTCATCACTGATGAGGACGGGCGCGAATGGATTAAAGCCGAGGCCTATCTCGAGATCACCGGCGGTTATTCCTACTTCTTATCAGAGATGGATCACGGGCTAAGTGAAGCCGAACTTCAGAAACTCAAGGACGCGTTCAGGGACTTTAAGATCGTCGAAAGCGCCCCTCTTCGCACAGTCTATTTCCCTCATCGGGAACCAAGCGGCACCATCACGATGGTGTTGACCGACGGATATTATTGCGACTGATCAAGGGTCGATTCCAACCCGGTTTTCTGTCCCGGAGCGCTCCCCGAACCCACCACCCGCCGACAAGCCGATAAGTCATTGAAATATAACGCTTTTATACGCTGCATTTTCGACATCTAAAACCACCTCAAAGGTTCCATTTTCGGCCCCCACCGCTTATAATCACAAAAGAATTGTGACGAATCGCCGGGGAGGCTCGAATGGCCGAAGATCAAGACACGCAAGCGCCTGAAAACACTGCGGAATATGGCGCAGGCTCTATCAAGGTTCTCAAGGGCCTAGAAGCCGTCCGCAAACGCCCCGGCATGTATATCGGTGACACCGATGACGGCTCCGGCCTGCACCACATGGTCTACGAAGTCGTCGATAACGCCATTGACGAGGCGCTGGCTGGCCATGCAGACCGCGTCACCGTCACCATCTATCCTGACGGGTCGGCTGAAATCACCGATAATGGTCGCGGCATTCCCGTCGGCATGCACCCCACAGAGGGCATCTCGGCGGCCGAAGTCATCATGACCCAGCTCCATGCGGGCGGTAAGTTCGACCAGAACTCCTACAAGGTCTCAGGCGGCCTCCACGGCGTGGGTGTCTCGGTTGTTAACGCGCTGTCAGACTGGCTGGAGCTGACCATCCACCGCGACGGTGAAGAGCACTGGGTGCGCTTTGTCGAAGGTGGCCGCACCGAAAACCCGCTCATCACGCGCGGCCCGTCCCCTGATACTGACGCGGGCAAGCCCTACACCGGCACCGCCGTGCGCTTCATGGTCTCCTCATCCACCTTCACGATGACAGACTATGACCGCAAAACGCTGGAACATCGCCTGCGCGAACTGGCCTTCCTGAACTCCGGCGTCAAAATCATCTTCCGCGACGAGCGTGAGGCAGAGCCTTACGAAGTCACGCTGGAATATGAAGGCGGCGTCAAAGCCTTCGTTCAACACGTTGACCGCCAGAAAACACCGCTCTTTCCAGAACCTGTCTATGCCGTCGGCGAAAAAGACGGCATCACGGTCGAGGCCGCGATGGAATGGACAGATACCTATCACGAAAATGTTCTCTGCTTCACCAATAACATCCCTCAACGCGATGGCGGCACACACTTGGCCGGCTTCCGTGGTGCGCTCACACGCATCATCAATAAATACGCGAATGAGACCGGCATCGCGAAAAAGAACAAAGTCGATATTTCCGGTGATGATGCGCGCGAGGGCCTCACCTGCGTTCTGTCTGTAAAAGTGCCGGACCCAAAGTTCAGCTCACAGACAAAAGATAAACTTGTCTCGTCAGAGGTGCGCCCCGTCGTCGAATCCCTGATGGGCGAAAAACTTGCAGAATGGTTTGAAGAGCATCCCAAAGAAGCTCATGAAATCATGATGAAAATCGTCGAGGCCGCCGCCGCCCGTGAAGCGGCCCGAAAGGCCCGCGAACTCACCCGCCGCAAAACCGCACTCGACATCACCTCCCTGCCCGGCAAACTCGCCGACTGTCAGGAGAAAGACCCGGCCAAATCAGAAATATTCATCGTGGAGGGGGACTCTGCGGGTGGCTCGGCCAAACAGGGTCGGTCACGTGAAAATCAGGCTATCCTGCCTTTGCGTGGTAAAATCCTCAATGTGGAACGCGCCCGTTTTGATAAGATGCTCTCATCAGATCAAATCGGCACACTGATCATGGCGCTGGGCGCGGGCATCGGTCGCGATGAGTTTAACATCGAAAAATTGCGCTACCACAAAATCGTTATCATGACCGATGCTGATGTCGATGGCGCACACATCCGCACACTCTTGCTCACCTTCTTCTATCGTCAGATGCCGGAGATTATCGAAAAAGGTTATCTCTACATCGCCCAGCCGCCCCTCTTCAAAGTGTCACGTGGTCGTTCTGAGCGCTATGTAAAAGACCAAGCTGAATTGGAAGCCTATCTGATTAACGAAGGCACTGATGGCGAAACACTCATCCTGCATGACGGCACACAGATCGGTGGCGAAGACTTGCGCGATCGCGTGCGTCAGGCGTCCGCCTTCCGCAGCAACATTAAGCGCCTCGCGCAACGTGCACCTGCAACGCTCGTCGAACAGGCGGCGCTTGCCGGCGCACTCGCATCAGGCGCTGATGCGGCCGCAGCCGAGCTTACCGCTGAGCGTATGAATCGCATCGCCGAAGAGGGTGAAGACACTTGGAAAGGTCGTTTCGTCGAAGGCGCACTCGTCCTTCAACGGACAGTTCGCGGCGTGGACGAAGAAGCCGTCATGCCAGCACCGCTCCTCGCGAGCCAAGACTCAGTACGTCTGGCTGAACGCGCCTCGACCATGCAAGACATCTATAGTGAACCCATCGTGCTACGTCATGAAAAATCAGGCGAAATCACCGCTCACGGCCCGATCAGCCTGCTGGATGCTGTGCTCGAAAGCGGCCGCAAGGGCCTGAAGATTCAGCGTTATAAGGGCCTCGGCGAGATGAATGCCGATCAGCTCTGGGAAACCACGCTCGATTCAAACGCCCGCACCCTGTTGCAAGTGCGCGTCGATCATGCCGATGAAGCCGACGACATGTTCACAAAACTCATGGGCGACGTCGTAGAACCCCGCCGTGAGTTCATCGAAGAGTTTGCCCTCGAAGCTGAAGTCGACGCTTAGACCACCCGCCCACGCGGGAGACACAAAAAACGAGACCAAGGATGCCGCCTCTTTTCGGGGCGGCTCCGGTCTCGTAAATCCGCGCGGAAACACTTCCGCCTATCCAACACCCTGCAAATCCATGTCACACTCTGCTGCATGGAAATTCGTTTGCCAGAGTCTGCCCGCGCGGCCACTTTGTTCAGTTTTGAACAGATCGGGTATTTCATCAGTCAGCTGATGGAGGGCCTCGCGCTCGGCCCCACGGGTCGGCTGGCTTTCCTCGTGCGGCCTGTCCATCTCCGGCTCACACGGGCACTTAACGAAATCGAACCGCTCTTGCGCCGCGTGCTTTATCTCATGGCCTATGAACTCGGCGCAATGCCTGCGCCAAGCGCTCCGGCTCGCAGGGCGCCAAAGCCGGTATCAACCCACAAAGCGCCGACGTCTGCCTCACCTGTGCGACACCCCCGCTTTCGCCTCAGCGATCCGGCGGGTCGGCCCGGCAACACGCCGCCGCCGCCTGTTCTAAAGGGGCCACGCATCCGCTTTCTGGATGAGGCCACGACCCACCCCTTATCGGCATACCCCAAGCGCCCGACCGATATGTTACCGGCTGCGGCATTAATACGCCGTCTTCATGCGGTGATAGATGTGCTAAACCGTCCGGCGCATTATCTCACGGCGATGCGCGCCCGTCTCGATGATCCGAAAACGATCAATCCCACGACATCTCCGGCGCTCAGATCACCCACAGGCTTTGCGCCACATACGCTGTATACGGTTTATAATGCGGTGAACATCGCTATCCTGCCCGACAATACGTCCTAGCATTGGCGTGATAATCGCAAACACGAATCCGGCTCGCAACAGCGACTGCCGGACGCTCCGGCTGGCTATTCCGCCGGGACAGCATCTCGCATGGAATGGTTGCCGGTTGGGCGACGGTATGCGCGCATTTCGTGGGCAAGCGTGCTTTTCGGCATACCCGTTTGCGCACTGCTCACAGGATAGCTGAATCGTCCCGTGAGCCTGCGCGCTAAACTCATTACCAGATCAGGCAACCCACGGTGCATATGCCCGCCATATTCCCTATCGACATTGATAAAAATACGCCCAGAACGAGGGCAAGTTTCCCATTCCAGTTTCGACCACGGAACAGGGTGTTTCATAATGCGACAATCGTAAAATGTCTTCTGAGTCAGGCTCAACATTTCAGCATGCGGCTTTGCAGCACGCATAGAGAATGAAATTTGAGCAAAGCAAAACACTGTTGCAGGCACGCCAATCAATAGCAAAATAAGACCAGAAACCCAGTCTCCACGCAGAAAAGCCAATCCGCTCAACAGCAACACGCCAGTGCTTATCGGCGTCAAAAGAAGGAACGCGAAGGCCTGCGCCATTGCGACGGTCTGCTTATTATAGATTACAATACGATCTGTCATACGCCCTCTCCTGCAAGAAACAGGACAGATCGCAGCATTCCCTTTAAGGGTCTGATTTCTCCAAAGTGACATACACCCCGCAGAAACCAAACGCACCGTGCGGATACGCATCATCCTCCTCGCACGGCAAACCCGCCGCACGCGCACGCTTCATCACGCCTTCAGGGTCTGGAACGTCAAGGCTCAGCATCAAAACGCCCTCGCGCTCGCCTTCAGCAAACACAATGTCACAATCGTCGAGCTCTATTGCGTCAGGCACACGTTCAGCGCCCAGCGCCGCTGCCCATTTATCCCCCAGCTTTTCAGGGTCTGGGCTTTCCATAATGATCGCTTCGATCGCGCCTTTGCCTGCCCGCTGCTCCCAGCCTTCACCGCCCCAGCGCCAGCTTGGCTCCGGCCGTGCCTCGTCAACAGACACGATCGCCCCGCCAACATCTGCCGGATGAATATGACTGGCCGAAATATCCTCCAGATCAATATTCCACACCCGCCGCATACCGCTCTCATCAATTCTGGCCCGCGCCATCTCGATATCATCGACCTGCGCGATCACCATATATCCGCCCTCGCCATTGCGCTCCAGATAACGCGCCGCCGTTGCGTCCGCCCGTGTCGGCACGATGATCTCGATGAACTGGTCGCCAATCGCATAGACTGCATTCTTCAGCCCGAACTGTTCCACCCCCGGATCATGAAAGGGCGCGCCCAGTCCCAACACGTTTTGCAAAACCGTTCCGGCTTCCAAAGCTGTGGCGACGAAAACAAACTGGCGAAGACGTGGAAGCGGCATCACATTCCCCTTATGGTTAAAAACGCTATGCTATCACACATGAATTGACCGCGCGCGCAATCACCCGCACGAGAAACATCATGACATCTTCACACGACCATACGCACGACCACGCTCATCAACATGGGCATCATCACGGTCACGACCATGATCACGATCATGACCACCACGCCAATATGGACACAGCCGACTCCCGTCGCCGTGTTGCCATTGCGGGCGTCCTCACCGCTGGCTTCATGGTGGCGGAGATCGCAGGCGGCCTCATCTCCGGCTCGCTCGCCCTACTGGCAGACGCAGCTCATATGCTCACTGACGCGGGCTCACTTGCGCTGGCATGGCTCGGCTACAAACTCGCGGATCGTCCCGCCGATGCCAAACGCTCCTACGGCTTTGCGCGCATGAAGATCCTCGCCGCCTTCACCAATGGCATCGCCCTGATCGCTCTTTCCTGTTGGATCATTTGGGAGGCAGCCCTGCGCCTGTTTAACCCTGTTGAGGTGATGGGCAATGTCCTCCTCATCGTCGCTTGCGGCGGCTTGCTTGTAAACATCATCGCCTTCCTCGTCCTCCACGGCGGCTCAAAGGAAGACCTCAACATGCAAGGCGCCCTGTGGCATGTGGCGGGCGACCTGCTCGGTTCAGTCGCGGCCATCGCTGCGGCCCTCATCATCATCGCAACAGGCTGGATGCCGATTGACCCCATCCTGTCGGCGCTCGTCGCCATCCTCGTCGGCATCGCAGGTGTACGCATTGCCAGAAAATCCGGTCACATCCTGCTTGAAGGCACACCAAAGGGGCTCTCAACAGACGCCATCACCACAGACCTGCTTGAACATGTCGACGGCATTGCAGAGGTCAGCCACGTCCACGCATGGGCGCTGAACGAAACCAAACCCCTCATAACGCTGGAAGTCACAAGCCTGCCCGACACATGCACCGAACGCCTTCGCCAGTCTGTCAAAGCCCGACTGGAGACAAAGTTCAACGTGTCCCACACCACCGTCGAAATCCTCACTCAGCCCAAGATTGTTGACTAGATTGAATTTCATCAATCCATATCAGCGAATTCTAACTGAAAGCTGATAGCCCTCTTTCGACATCAATTGTTGAGGGAGAGTCAGTATGAGCAAAATCATTGGATACCTAATTGGGGGATCAGTTATACTGGCGCTCGGTGTTGGTGGTTCACAGGCGAGCAAGCAACGCCGTGCTGAAGCGATGGAACGGTTTGAAATTTCTGAAGCAGAAACGCCCATTCTAAACGCATGCACCAGCACAATGTCGACTTATAACGTCGAATTCAAAACAGATGTGAGCGACGTGTCCGGATGCGCCTGCCTCGCGCGAGAATTGACCGACGAAGTTCACCCTTCAAGAATTGAACCCGCACGCGTTATCTTGACCCGCATGATCAAATCAGGTGGCGACAATGTAGACTCAGATTTGGAGTCCGACTTGATGAAGATTCAAGCTGACTACAAGCTCGACATGTTCGAAACCAACTCAATTATGGATAAGCTTGGCGCCGCAATGGAAACGTGCGCCGACCCCCGCACCCATTGGTCAGCCAGCCAGGCCGCCAACGCGGAAGCGAACATGGAAGAAGTGAAGGCGAACTTCGAAGCAAACGCCTCTCGCTAGCTCTACAAAGCGACGATAAATCAAGGGGAGATCGCGCGAAGCGGCCTCCCCTTTTTCGTGCCCGAAACACACTGCCCCCACCCCCAAACATTGCGAATCTGCGCCGCCCACTTTAAGCCTGTGCGCTGGCCCCTTATATGGGCTTGCTTACACACGTTCTCACCCCGCGCGGAGTTTCAAAAATGGCCGACACCAAGCACGTCGAAATCCTTATCATCGGCTCCGGCCCGGCTGGCTGGACGGCTGCAATTTACGGCGCACGGGCAATGCGCGACGTGCTCGTCGTCACCGGCATTCAGCCCGGCGGACAATTGACCATCACAACCGATGTTGAAAACTATCCCGGCTTCTCCGAAATCCAGGGCCCCGAGCTGATGGTGAAGATGCAAGAGCACGCCGAAGCGATGGGTGCAAAGGTTCAGCAAGATCACATCATCGATGTCGATTTCTCCTCCCGCCCGTTCAAAGCGGTTGGCGATAGCGGCACGGTTTACACCGCCAACTCCGTCATTGTCTCAACCGGCGCGCAGGCCAAATGGCTTGGGCTTCCAAGTGAAGACAAATTCCAGGGCTTTGGCGTTTCTGCCTGTGCAACATGCGACGGCTTCTTCTATCGTGACAAGGAAGTGCTTGTCATTGGCGGCGGCAATACGGCTGTGGAAGAAGCGCTCTTCCTCACCAACTTTGCCTCCAAGGTCACGCTCATTCACCGCCGCGACAGCCTCCGCTCAGAGAAGATCCTGCAAGACCGTCTGTTCAAAAACCCCAAGGTCGAGATCATGTGGGACAGCCAGCTCGAAGAGATTGTTGGCACCGAGGAACCTGTCCTGTCCGTCACCGGCGCGCGTGTGAAGAACGTCAAGACCGGCGACATTACAGACGTGCCTGCCCATGGTGTGTTCATTGCCATCGGCCACGCTCCATCGACTGAACTGTTCAAAGGCAAGCTTGAAATGAAGCCAAACGGCTACCTCATCACCGCGCCTGACTCTACAGCGACAAACGTGCCCGGCGTCTTCGCAGCAGGTGACGTAACTGATGAGACCTACCGCCAAGCCGTCACCGCCGCCGGCATGGGCTGCATGGCCGCGCTGGAAGCAGAACGCTTCATGGAAGAAGCTGGCGAGTAGAAGTTCTAAAACCATTTGACCTCAACCAAGGTTGAGGGATTAGCACGGCGTCTCACTTTATAGAATGAGACGCCGTATGCATGTTTTGACTGTCCTTGACCATCCAAACCCGAACGCTTTCAGCCGCGCCATTGCCGAGCGCTTTATGGACGGCGCGCGAGAGGCCGGCCACACCACCGAACTTGCTGATCTGCATGCAGAGGGATTTGATCCGCGCTGGTCGCAAGCCGATATTGATGCAGGCGATGAGACGCCCCTGCCCGCGGATGTATTGCGAGAGCAAGAGCGGGTTGAGCGCTCTGATGCGATCTGCCTCGTCTTCCCACTCTATTGGTGGGGCATGCCCGCCATGACGAAGGGTTGGGTTGATCGGGTGTGGAGCTGGGGCTGGGCCTATGACCAACTCGCCGATCCAGAAGGCTCCCTCCTCAAGCCGCGCCCTGGCCTGCTGCTCATGCCTACAGGCACGAACTCCGACGACATCGAAGCCCAGGGCCACCGCGCCGCCCTAGAGAGAGCATGGATAGATGGCACATTCGGGTTCTTCGGCTTCTCACCCCGGCGGCTGGAGCTGCTATGTGGCTCAACGGGATCTGACGAACGGCGCGCTGGTCTGCTTGCGCGTAGCTACGAATTGGGCACTCAGATTGGCGCAGGTGGCTAATTCATTGCGGCGGCGAGGTCTTCAACCTCCCGCCTCGGCTTGCTCGCCATCGCATTCTTTAGCGTCTTCGCGCGAGCTTGCATGGTCTGCTCTAGCGCTGTCTCCGCTTCAGCAGCGATGGCCTTGTCCAGCACAATATTGATCTCGTCTTTATACTTGCGCGCATTCAACGCCGCGAGCGCCTTGCCATACTGCCAATGGATAGACGCGTCATCATCGGCAAGGGCTGCCGCAGCGGTGTAATGCGCGCGCGCCGTCTTCCGGTTCGCCCCCATTGCGATCGCGCCAATGCGCCCGCCCCGTCGCCACACTTCCAAATGCCAAACAGACAGGAACATATGCGCATAGACGTTCGTCTCGTCCTCTGCGAGCAAGCTCTCAACCGTTGCCTTGGCCTCGTCCACAAGATCAGACTTTTGAACCTCCCGCGCTGTCATCGCGCGGGTAGCCAGAGAGATCGCAAGTGATCGCTGCAACCGCGCATCGGCATGATCAGGTTCCAGTGCAAGACTGGCATCTGCCGCCTGCAAAGCTTGCGTCAATAGTGCATCAGATAGCCCATTATCGCCCGAAATCGCCTCAGAAAGCAGCACCTTTGCACGAAACGCCATTGCATCCGCATCACTATCGCTCGCCAGTGCCCGCGCCTCTGAATACCGTCCCTCATTAAAGGCAGACACGGCCAAATCCCCTTGCGCGATAGCGGTTCCGGGAAGGCCCATCACTACAACCAAACCGAATAGGCGTACGATTTTCAACATAAGCGCAAGCCTACCGCTATTTGTCGCGCAGGAACAAGCTTGCCACACAAAACAATGCGAAATACATGGAGACACCAACAGGTGCTTGCAGCCTTGCACTGGGCCGTGTATGAGGCCCGTTCGCATGGCGAAAAGGTTCGGTAGCTCAGCTGGTTAGAGCGCACGACTCATAATCGTGAGGTCGGGAGTTCAAGTCTCCCTCGAACCACCATTTTTCAATTAAAAACAAAGATATAACCGACTGCATGTCCAATTGCAGCGCGCGCCAATCCCAGAATCGAAAAGCCTGCCCCCGTCGCAAAATGCGATGGAAGCAGGCTTCGAAAAAAACAGACTTGGAAAAAAACTTAAAACACGAAACGCACACCAGCACGAATGTTCTGACCGGGCGCAGGGGCAACATCTTTCAACACTGATGTCGCATAGCGCACCACTTCATCAGTTACATTGCGGGCCTCAACAAAAACAACAGCGCCTTGCTTACCTATGCCAAACTGAGAAACGTCATACTCTGCGCGCAGATCTAGCGTCGTATATCCATCCGTTATCAATTGTCCGGCGCCTGCATCGCTTTGATTGTCTGCCATTGTGACAGCCGCGCCGAGTTCAAGCGCATTCCACCGCGCCGCAGCTCCCGTGTTCAAAGTTACTGGCGGAATGAACGGCACATCGCCGCCCGCATCAAGCTCAGCCTGCACCAGATCAAGGCTCGCATCAAATAACCAGTCCGCCCCGAATGGGCCGTCCTCAAGGGTATAGTCGGCATAAACCTCTCCACCATAAAAGGTCGCGTCATCTTGCAGGACCAAGAACACTGGCAATTCATCATGTTCGTCTTGCAGCACGCCCTCAATCACCGCCTCGGCCGGCGCAAGGTAAGTGAAGTCAGAAAATGACGTCGCAAAGACACTAATGCCGATCCCGCCATTGTCACCGCGCCAACGCGCTGTGCCCTCAAGATTCACGCCACTTTCCTTATCGAGAGTCGGATCACCAATTTCAAATTGCTCTGTTGCCAGATGAGCACCAAAAGCAAACAATTCACTCTCACTTGGCGCCCGCTCTGTGTACGAAAGCTGAGCACCTATGAAGACACCCGTATCTGTGTGATTGTGCAGCCCCAACGACGCCCCGAACAAATCGAAATCGACAGAACCAAACTCAGCATTATCATAAGAAATATTCTCAAAACGTAGTCCGCCCTCTATCCCGGCGCCATTGTCCCACTCGCTTGTTTCATAGAGAAAGATACCCAGGCTTTCTGTATCTGTTTCAGAGATGAAAGCTTCAGCGCCATCAGCATCGAAATTTTTACTAAGATACTGAACCCCAAATGCGCCATCCAATCCGTTCAAAGAATGGTCAAACTCTACACGTCCCTCGACACCCTCTGAAGTATATTGCGTCCCAATTTCACCCGGCGCTTCAAATTCGGCATGCTCATAGTCAACGATGGACAGTGCAGCAGTTACATCAGTCAGAAAGCCATTATTGATACTGATACCGCTGCGGAGGTCTATGCGCGTTTGTTTAAGGTCGATAAACGGGTTCTCCTCTTCGGCATGATCTTCATGCTCCTCGTCTTCATGATCATCCTCTTCATCATGCTCTTCTTCATGATGATGCTCATGACCGGGCAGGCCGTATTGGGCGGTTTGCTGACGCACTGCGACACCAAAAAACGCCCCGTCTCCAACCCAACTTAAACCAGCACTGAGCGTTTCTGTTTCAAGAAAAGAGTTTTCCAAGAGGCCATACGCCTCACCGTCTTGATCGTCATGTTCCTCGCCGTCATGTTCATCGTCTTCGTGCTCATCATGGTCACCCACTTCCATGGAGTGCAACAATGCTGACTCGGCGAAACCGGGAATTTCATAGTCACCAAAATCTCTCTGTGAGGCAGAGAGCGCCAGCACAAATGGCCCGGCGACAAATTGACCTCGGCCTGCCAACTCGGTGCCCTCATTAACACTATTATACGCAGCAAATAGATCACCAGACATAGGCACATGCGGAATATCTTCTGCGATCAAACCATCAATTACATTGACCACACCGCCAATTGCTTGTCCGCCATAAACCAGTGCAGCAGGACCACGCAGAATTTCGATCTTCTCAGAATCGATACCATCCGCGCCAACTTGGTGGTCAGGAGACGCTGCGGATGCGTCGATCACCCCGATGCCGTTGGTGAGCACCTGAACGCGCTCGGCACCCAATCCGCGCAACACAGGTCGGCTTGCGCCTTGGCCAAAAAACGTAGTGGCGACGCCCGGTTCACGATCAAGCGAGTCACCCAATGTGCTCGACAAGGTCTGCAAGATCTCATCGCGCTCAATGGATGTCGCGTTACCCACCAGTTCCGCAGCTGAACGATCCGGCCCAGGCGCTGTTACGATAATTGTTGATTCCACGCGTTCTTCATCGCCAGTCAACTGAGCGTGTGCGCCCCCTACAACCATTTGACCAGCCATCGCTGCAGCTAAAATTTTGCGTCTCATCGCTTTGATCCAATCGTTACGTGATAATATAACATTTCTATTATCTAAACGATCTCAAAAGGCAACAGGGTCGCCACAAGAAAAGTGCCCCTGCCTCAAAAATTTGTCAGAAAATACTAGATATCGAAAGCGATCAAATTCGGTTTACGCCGAACGCGACAGACGAGCTGATGTTATCGCAGATTGATTGCCCCCCGTCATCAGCACATCAGCGAGTGTTGCCACCAATGCACGTGGACGGATTGGTTTTTCGATCAAATGTGAGAACCCGGCGCGATCACATGCGGCCCGTCTCTCTGGGCTGACATCTGCTGTTACTGCAAGAATTGGCGCAAGCTGGTTAGGCCCGGAAGAACGCCGCAATGTCTGCACAACGGCCTCACCGCTATCGCCGGGCATATGAATATCTGTGAGAATGGCTTGGAACGGCGCTTCCACCGCCCGCGCTATCGCTGCCTCGCCGGTCGTAACCGTCTCCACTTGCCATCCCGCTGCCGTCAAGGCGCGCGACATAACTAAGGCTGTGATCGCATGATCCTCGGCCAACAGCAAACGGCCCAATTGAAGGCTGCGCTGGCGTTTTTTCGGAGAGTCAGTAGACGTGGCCAAGCGCGGTCCAGCGCGCAGAACCGGCATCACAACGGTGAAGACAGAACCGCCGCCCGGGTTGTCAGTCAGCGAAATCTGTCCGCCAAGCCGCGCCGTCAGACCTTTCGCGATCGACAGGCCAAGCCCCGATCCGCCGTGCGTCTGCGCAGTTGTTGGCCGCGCTTGCTCAAACGCCACAAACATGCGGGCCTTGTCTTCAGCAGAAATACCGCAGCCTGTATCAGTCACAGTCATTTTCAGTTTCAAGACGCCGGCTTTGTTTTCAGTGCTCAGCGCTACACGAACATAACCCTTTTCAGTGAACTTCAGCGCATTGCTCATCAAATTGAACAGGATTTGTCTGATCCGCATGGCGTCTGCTTCAATCCGCGTCTCGCACTCTTTGTGCACAGAGATGCGCAGATCTAGTCGCTTGCCCGCAATACGCGATTGCCAGAGGTCACGCGCTTCGAGCGCAAAGTCGCGCACATCGAATGGCGCAGGCGTCACCGGCAACTTGCCAGCTTCCAATCGAGACAAATCAAGCAAATCACCCAGCAGGCGATCCAAATGGCTTCCGCTCTCACTGATTGTACGCGCCAAACGACGCGGCTCGCCGCTACTCACGCTGTCTTGCAGCAAATCAGCGACGCCCAAAATACCGGTCAGTGGCGTGCGGATTTCATGACTCAAAAAGGCTAGAAACTTTGATTTTTCTTTTGCGCTCTGTTGCACTTGCGCTTTTACGTGCTGGAATTTCTTGGATGCATTTTTCATCGCTTTGGCGCGCGCTGCGTTCTCATGCGCCACCGCGGTCAGCAATGCACTCGGGCTAATCAAACCACTATAGCTACCATCTTTCAGCACGATGACGGCCTCTGTCAGCGCGGGTGTGTTCTGGTCGGCGGCAAGCTTGGCCACCAATGCTGCGGCTGTGCCGTGTTCCACCATTGGCGGATTTTCGCACATCATCGACGTGATTGGCAGGCGCGAGCAATGCTCTCTCCCATTGGGTGCCGCCAGCGCTTCCGTCAGTTTTGAACGTGTCACATATCCCAAAGCGGCTCCGTTCGAAACGACGGGAACAGCAAACAAAGACGTATCAGACAAAAACAGACCCAAGACCGCCATCGTTTTGGCTTCGGGTGAAACTGGCCGCACATTTACGGCAATGTCCTCTACGCGTACTGGCATTCGATCTTATCCATCCAACTTCGTTAAGATTAGATACTGACCTATAAACCTTTACGGGGCGCAAACGGATACCTAACGAAATATGAAGACGCGGCAGAGTCTCCTCCGCCGCGTCTTGCAAAAATGGAATTCAAAAAACGAAAAAACGCTTATTTTACTTCGTCTCGATGGGAGACGATCTTGTTGACCAAGCCGTATTTCACCGCTTCTTCAGCGCTCATCCAAAAATCGCGATCAGTATCTTTTTTGATCTGCTCCAAAGATTTTCCGGTTGCATCCGCAAAAATCTTATTCAGGCGCTCACGCATCTTGATGATTTCGCGTGCTTGAATCTCAACATCGGTTGCTTGGCCACCAACGCCACCCCGCGGTTCATGAAGCAAGAAACGCGTATTTGGCAGGGCGTAGCGGTTTTCTTTTTTTGCGGCGGAATAGATCAGCGCGCCAGCAGAGGCGACCCAGCCTGTGCCGAGAATTTTTACGGGCGCGCCGACAAATTTGATCATATCATGGATCATGTCGCCGCTTTCAACGTGGCCACCGGGTGACGACAGCACCAGCAAAATCGGGTCAGGGCTTTCAGAAGAAAGAGCCAACAAACGCTCACACACGCGGCGGGCTTGCTTAAAGTCGATACCTCCAGTCAGCAGGATCGTGCGGGCCTTGAACAAGGCCTCTTCAAGAAAAGCATTCGGCTCACCGATCGGGGCGTCTTCATTGTCGTCATCTAGGCGGTAATCAAGTGTCATGTTGTCTCCGGGACAAAGAACGGAATCATAGCTGTGTCATAGGTGCGTGCTGCCGACGCCTTGGTCAAGTGTTAGAACGCTGCAACCCACAAGCAAGTAGTATTCAAAGGACAATTAGGGCTGAAAAGTTAACCGGTCTTATGCAGCTTCGGCCACAATCCGCACGACATCTTCGCCATAGCGTTCGGCTTTTTTCTCGCCGACGCCGGAAATGAGGCGAACTTCACCGGGCGATACCGGGCGTTCCCGGGCTATTTCGGCCAAAGTCTTGTCATGAAAGATGACATAGGGCGGCACGCCGCGCGTTTTCGCGGTTTCCGTGCGCCACATGCGCAGCGCGTCAAACAATGACTGATCCTGCTCTGACAGATCTGCGACGCTGGCGCGAGACGAGGCGCTTTTAGAGGATGATTTCTTGCGCGCCTGTGTCACGTCTTCGCGCAAGATCAATTCCCGCTCACCTTTGAAGAGGGCGCGGGCGATATCTGCGCTAGGCACTTTCACAATCGGGCGCATGACTTCGCCGCCTTCTTCGAGAAGCCCTGTGAACAACAGCGCATCAAACACACGCATCCAGCCTTGCTTGCTCAACTCACTCCCCACACCGAAAGTCGACTCGGTTGAAAGGCGTTGGTCGAGATCATCTTTTGTTTGCCCCATCAAATGCAGGATCAACCGCGCCCGCCCGACAGATTGCCCGCACCGCAGCACAGCCGAGACCGCCATCTGCGCCCAGCGGGTCGCATCATAAGGCTCTGCCGCCGCGCCCGTGCAGATATCGCACACGCCGCACGTTTCGACATTCTCCTCACCGAAATATCGCCGCACCGTCGCGCGCCGACAGGCATCTCCATCAAAAAAGGCGAATAGCTGGCGCGTCTTGGTGATTTGAACGCGCTTGATCTCCTCGGGCGCATCACCTTCATAAGTCCAGCTCAATGAGCGGCGCATATCTGACGGGCCATACAAAGCGACCCCATCGGCGGGCAGACCGTCGCGTCCGGCGCGGCCAACTTCCTGCCAATAGGCTTCCATCGTTTTGGGCGGATCGGCGTGAATGACAAAGCGCACATCCGGCTTGTCGACCCCCATACCGAAGGCGACCGTGGCGCACATCACCATATTGTCTTCCAATAGAAATTCACGTTGGCGTTCGGCGCGAATTTCAGCGTCCAGTCCAGCATGATAGGCCAGCGCCGGCACACCCGCAGACTTCAGACTTTCAGCCAGATCCTCAACCGCTTTGCGTGTCGCTGCATAGACAATGCCGCATTGGCCCTTGCGCGCTTTGGCCAGCGACACGACCCGACCGGCGCGATTGCCAGATTTCGGCTCAGCGGCGAGCGTCAGATTGGGGCGATCAAAACTCGCCACATGACTGATCGGATCGGTCAGGTTTAGTTGCAGCAATATATCATCGCGCGTGCGGGTATCAGCGGTGGCCGTTACGGCGAGGCGCGGCACACCGGGAAACAATTCCTTCATCCGGCCCAAGGCGCGATAATCTGGCCGGAAGTCATGCCCCCACTGGCTGACGCAGTGTGCTTCATCCACGGCAATCAGCGAGATAGGCAATTCAGCCAACCGATTGGCCAACCCTGTGCCCAACCCCTCTGGCGAGACATAAAGCATATCCATATCGCCCATGGCCGCTGCACTCAGCGCCGCCTGTCGCGCCTCGAACGGCATGGACGAATCAAGACGTTCGGCCCGCACACCTACTTGCTTCAGGGCATCCACCTGATCGGCCATCAAGGCAATCAAAGGGGAAATCACAATACCGCACCCTTTACGAAGCAATGCGGGAATTTGATAGCACAGTGATTTACCGCCCCCCGTTGGCAACACGGCCAGCGCGTCCTTGCCAGCCAGCGCATCAGCGATCACAGCCTCCTGCAATCCGCGAAAGGCGTCATATCCATACACACGCTTCAGCAGCGCACGGGCATCTTCAAGAGTAGGCGAATGTGGCATTCACTCTTGATGAATCACCAACTGAGTCGGAGCAAGCCGAAATGCGAGAGAATTTACGAATACCGACCCCGCATAAGTGATATGACAAAACAGTGATTGGATCGACCCGTCACCGACCCCATCTAGGTGATGTAACACCTGATAGGAGGTTCGTTTCGTCATGATCGAGCACAGACCGTTTTCATCGCTCGGCCAGTTTAAAAATGACTGGCTTGATGCGAATTATCATTTCTCGTTTTCCCGTTACATCGACCGCTCCCGCATGGGCCACGGCGCGCTGCGGGTCTGGAATGATGACACGATACAGCCGCATACCGGCTTTCCCACCCATGGGCATGAATCCATGGAAATCATCACCTATGTCCGCAGCGGCGCGATCACCCATACCGATTCTATGGGCAATAAAGGCCGCACTGAAGCGGGTGACGTACAGGTGATGAGCGCGGGAAGCGGCATACAACATTCTGAATGGAACGCAGAAGACACCGCCACGACTGTTTTCCAATTGTGGATCACACCCAAAGAGGCAGGCGGCGCGCCCGATTGGGGGGCACGCACCTTCCCGAAGGCCGACAAATCCGGCCAATGGGTCGTGTTTGCTTCCGGCACGGGCGAAGACGACAGTCTGGTCATCAAACAAGACGCAAAAGTGATGGGCGCACGGCTGAAAGCCGGGGAAACCCTGACCTATAATCTGACCGAAAACCGATTTGGCTACCTCGTGCTGGCTGCCGGGACTGCCTCGCTAAACGGTATAGAACTATCCGCCCGCGATGGCGCGGCAATCTCGAACGCCACCCAACTATCTGTCACGGCCATTGCAGAAAGCGAAATCGTCTTCGTTGATACGGTGTGAACCACACGCTCGCAAAACCGAAATGATTATGATAAACCTAGTCGCAAATTCAGGAGATAAGATGATGAAACGCGCCCTACTTCTCGCACTTCCGGTCCTGCTGCTGACGCCTATCGCATCTGCGAGCGAGTTCAACGTGACCTTCAGCGACACGTTCACCGAAAAGCTCGAAGAAGACTATGGCCTGAAAGAAGGCGAATATCTTGCCAACGAAATCCGCGAAGACCTGGCGCGCTATTTGGCCAAGGCTGGTCTTACCGTCTCGCAAATTGATGTAGTTATCGAAGATGCGCGCCCGAACAAGCCAACAATGAAGCAACTCGGTGACGAGCTCAGCCTCGATTACGGACGCTCGATCAGCACAGGTGGCATGAAGCTCACGCTCAGCGCGCGAGACGCTGACAAGAACGTCATCGCCAGCCTGACCGATGATGATTTCGAGAATGATCTACGCTTTGCCTCACCCACGACATGGGGCGATGCCAACACAGCCTCGTCACGTATCACACGGAAATTTGTAAAGCAGATTGCCGCGCTAGAAACCCGCTAGGGTTACAGAACGAGTTCACACCGTTCATTCAGGCTGGGGCGGGTCACTGCGATCCGCTTCAGGCCCGGCAACACCTCGGCCAAATCACGCGCCGCCCACAGGCAAATGCGCTCAAGTGTTGGCACGTCGAGCCCCTCAATTTCGTTTAGTAACCGATGATCCAGCTTGGCCGCTGTGGCGCTAAGATGCGCGGTCAGATTACCGAAATCCTCGACCCATTGCTCGCCCGGCTTCACAACGCCAGCAACGGTGGCCTCAAGACCAAACGAATGCCCATGCACACCGCGATAGGGATGGCCCTCTGGCTTGGTGCCCATATAGTGCGCCGCTTCGAAATTCACCGATTTGGTGATCTCGAACACGCGCCCTTCAAGCTTCAAGGAAGCCCGATCAGTTTGTGGGTTTGCAAGCTCAGTCGCCATTGGGGGTTCTTCATACAATAGTCAGCAGCAGCCTGCACATTGCGGGCCGTTTCATGATTGTCCATCGGTTGCAGGAAAAAGTGCGAAAAGTCTAGTTCTGTGAAGCGTTCTGGCTGCGCTTCTGGTGCATTTTGAGGATATACCAGCTTAATTTCGCTTCCTGAGCGTTGAACCAGCTGCGCATTCGCTTTTGGGCTGACACAGATCCAGTCCAGCCCTTCAGGTGCCGCGATTGTTCCATTCGTCTCAACACCGATCTCAAACCCGCGTGATTTGAGCGCTTGGATCAAAGGCGAGTCCAGCTGCAATAGCGGCTCTCCACCTGTGCAAACCACATAGGCCGGACGCGCCGATCCCGCCTTAGCACTCCACAGTTCCAGCACATGCTCGGCCAAAGCCTCGGGCGTCGTGAATTTACCCCCATTCTCGCCGTCAGTGCCAACAAAATCCGTGTCGCAGAACTGACACACTGCGGTGTCGCGATCACGCTCCAACCCGTTCCAAAGGTTGCAGCCGGCAAAACGAAGAAATACAGCGGCTCGGCCCGTTTGAGCGCCCTCGCCCTGTAGCGTGTAATAGGCTTCTTTGACTGAATACGTCATTGCGTCGCCATCCAGTCTGTCCAGCCTGAACGACGCAATTCGCAGGCCGGGCAGGCATTGCAACCATATCCCCACGCATGCCGCTGGGTGCGATCTCCCTTATAGCATGTGTGCGTGTCTTCGATCATCAGCTGGACCAATTTATCTCCCCCCAAGTCGGCAGCCAACGCCCATGTACCCGCTTTATCAATATACATAAGCGGCGTTTCTACAGTGAAGGGTTTGTCGAGGCCCAAGCTTAGCGTGCGCTCCTGCGCTTTCATCGTCTCAGCCCGACAATCTGGATAACCAGAATAGTCCGTCTCGCACATGCCACCGATCAACACATCAATGCCGCGTCGATAAGCCAGAGCGCCCGCTAAGGTCAGGAACAACAGATTACGCCCCGGCACGAACGTCGAGGGCAAGCCTGCCTCCGTCATCTCAATCTCGACATCGTGCGTCATCGCCGTTTCACCAAGCGATAACAATACGTTGGCATCCAGCAGATGGTCGCTCCCCAGACGGCGCTTCCATTCGGGAAAAAGTGCCCCAAGCTTGTCTCGAAAAACGCCACGGCAATCCAATTCGACACGATGGCGTTGGCCATAATCGAATCCCAGCGTTTCAACATGCTCATACCGATCCAACGCCCAAGCCAAACAGGTCGCTGAGTCCTGCCCACCCGAGAGCAATACGAGTGCTTTTTTATTCGAAGGTGTCATGCGTCCGCTCTAGCAGTCACCGCAACACCGGCCAAGTAATCAAACATTGCAACAGTAACATTTTTGTCACCCACTCGGAGACTTCTATAGAAATCAGCGTGAAAGGGCGTTGACAACTGCAAGGTTATTCTGGTCACTGCATTACTGAAGGAGTCCCGGCTTAGAGGACCCTCATCATAAAATTGATCACAAGTATCTCGGCGAAATCAACTTCGGCCCGAGGGGAGGAAAATTACAAAATGGCATTCAATCGAGACTCGAAATCTATCTGGCTTGCAGGCGCCTCCGCGCTCGCAATGAGCTTGTTTGCTCCTGCTGCGATTGCGCAAGAAGCACCCGCAGCTGAGGAAGCCGACAATCAGCGTACTCTGACAAAGGTCACAGTGACCACCCAGAAGGTTGAAGAATCCATTCAAGATGTTCCAATCGCTGTGTCAGCTTTTGATGAAAGCGCTATTGAGCGCCTTCAACTCACCGGCGGTTCTGACCTTGTAAAAGCAGTGCCAAACGTCAGCTTTACCAAAGGCAACTTCACGGGCGACAACTTCAAGGTTCGCGGCATCGGTAACGACGCTGTGGGTAACTCTTCTGACGCCGGTGTGGGTGTTCACCAGAACGATGTTCCACTTCAGGACAATTTGCTGTTCGAAGCCGAGTATTTCGACATGGAGCGCGTCGAGGTTCTGCGTGGTCCACAGGGGACGCTATACGGCCGTAACGCGACGGGCGGCGTGGTCAACGTTATCACCGCCAAGCCTAAGTTCGGCACGAAGGAAGCCGATATCGCTCTGACATACGGCAACCACAACACACTCAAAGCCAAAGGCATGTTCAACGTGCCAATCGGCGACAAGATGGCTCTACGTGTTGCCGGCTCAACAACAACGCGTGACGGGTATGTGAACAACACAGCCACAGGCAACGACATTGATGATCGTTCGCTTTGGGGTATGCGGGCGACGCTTGGCTTTGAGCCAACAGAAACTTTCCGCGGTTGGTTGTCATACGAGCACTTCGAAGAAGACGATAGCCGCTTGCGCACAGGTAAGCAGCTTTGCTCGAAAGACCCATTCAAATCGTCCTTCGGCGGTGTTGCGATCAGCCCGCAGGATCAGCTTTACACCTCGCTGGGTTGTACAGAAGCACCGCTATCTGACAGCTATGACCGTGTGAATACGGCAGCATCACTGGCAGGTGGTTACGCCATCTTGGCTGGTCTTGCCAACGGCGATCTGGCGACAAGCCCATTGGATCCGAACCTACGCAACATTTCTTCCGCTTTCGATCCGCGTTATGCTGCGGAACAAGACTTGTGGACACTGAAACTGGAAATGGATCTGGGTGAAAACCTCACCCTGACATCATTGACCAGCAGCAATGAAGTGACGAAATCTTCGGAAGAAGATTATAACAAATTTGTCCCTGACACTCCGTTCAACACGACCGGCGCCCCCTTCGGTAACCCTGCGCTGGCAGCAGTCTACGGACAACTCTTCCCCGGTGGGGTCGTCACCGATCCTCAACTGGGCGCCTCGAACCAGCTTCGCGTCTTCGACATTTCTGCAAGTGACAGTGAAGCGATCACGCAGGAAATTCGTCTGCAATCTGACTTTGATGGTCGTTTCAACTTCAATCTCGGCGCCATTTACATGGATTATGAGATCGCGAACTTGGAGAACACCAATAACAGCTACTACGTGCTCTCCAACGGACTGACTGCGGTCACGCAAATTAACAATCACAGTGCTCTTGGAGGAGCAATTCTTGGTGGCCTCAGCCCTGTTGACGATGCCAACCCGGGAGATGGCTCAGACCTAGCTGGCGCGCTGGACGGAACTGGACGGAACTATTTCCGCTCCGTTTCACCATATCAACTGGAATCAAAAGCGCTGTTTGGCGAAGGTTACTTCGACGCAACAGAAGATCTGACTGTCACAGTCGGTCTGCGTTACACAGATGATCAGAAGTCTCAGCAAGTTGTGCCTTCACTTCTGTTCACGCCGGTTACTGTTATCCCGGAAGATCAGGCGGGCGTGCCACAAGACGTGCTTGAGGCTGACTTCCAGGAAGTCACAGGCCGTATCGGTGCAGACTGGACGCCAGATCTAGACTTCACAGATGATTCCCTGTTCTTCGCTTCCTATGCGAAAGGCTATAAGGGCGGCGGTATCAACCCACCACAACCTGCCGGTGCGAATCTATTCCCACAACTTTTCGATCCGGAATTCGTGAATGCTTGGGAAGTTGGCACAAAGAACACATTTGCCGATGGCACACAGCAGTTGAACCTGACGGGCTTCATGTACGATTATGAAGGTTATCAGATTACACAGATCATCAACCGGTCTTCTGTGAACTTTAACGTAGACGCTGAAATCAATGGTTTTGAGCTTGAGTATCTCTGGACGCCTGCGAACAATTGGTTGCTGACAGCCAATGTCGGCTTCCTTGATGCCAAAGTGAAGGACACATTCGGTATCGACGTTCTTGATCGCACAAACGGGCGTAGCGATCTTGTTGCGCTTAAGAATGCTGAAAACTACTCAAACTGCGTTGTATCTGCAGCAGGTTACCAAACTATCCTGGGTATGATCGCAGCCGGAACTGACCCAGTGGCAAACCCACTTGGCTTGGGCGCGGGCGACACGGGCGGCCTTTGCCTTGGTAGCTTTACCGGCGCGGGTGCAGCGTTCGGTCTACCGCAGGTGTCTTATGTAGACGCTGACGGTAACACCCAGACCGTAGACGCACTGACACCGTTCGAAGGTGAAGCTGCAAACCTCGACGGCAACAAAATGCCTGGCGCGCCAGACATGACGTTGAACCTGGCTGCTGAGTACACGTTCCAGAACATCTCGGACTCAAGCTGGGATCTGACAATTCGCGGCGACTATTACATGCAGGCTGAAAGCGAAAGCCGCGTGTGGAATAGTGGACGTGACGAGTTGGAAAGCTGGTCAAACGTGAACCTTTCAATCCTGCTCAACAATTATGAGTCAGGTTGGGGCATTGAGGCTTACGCGAAGAACCTGACAGACGAAGAAGTGATCACTGGTACATACCTGACTGATGACAGCTCCGGCCTGTTCACCAACATCTTCCTGACAGAGCCAGCGCTTTACGGCCTGACTGTTAAGAAGTCTTGGTAGCTAAACCAAAACATAACTCTGCCCCGCGCAGAGAGACCTAAGAGAGGGCGGCCCGTTTGGTCGCCCTTTTTCTTTGCCTTCTTGCCGGTGTGAACTATGCTCGACCCAAAGTCGTTGGAGACCCGCATGATTAGACATAGCTTTCTCGCCGCCACTTTAGGCTTTGCCCTCACCGCTTGTGGCCAGCCTCAGAATGGGTCAGCGCCGGCTGAAAATCTCGCTGCGCCCGCATCTGCAAAATCTATATCCCCACAGATCAGCCTGACCAAAATTTCAGACGCAGAATTTCCATGGGGCATGGCCTTCCTGCCGTCTGGCGACTTAGTGTTCACAGAAAAAGAAAACGGCCTTAAATGGCTCAGCGCGGCCTGCGCGACGGGTGCCCTCGATGCCAGCACCGAAGCCGCCTGCACGCCCACGCCCATAACCGGGCTGCCCCCCGCGCTCACAACGGGACAAGCCGGCTATCTCGGCCTCACCACCGATCCCGCCTTTGCTGAGAATAACACGCTCTACATCGCCTACTCAAAGGGCGCGGCAAAAGCCAACGCTACGGTGGTTCTCCGCGCCACTTTCAATGCAGCAGAAAACACGCTTGAAGACGTGAGTGAGATTTTCGTGGCGGATGAACGCGCTGCCCCTGCACATTTCGGCTCCCGCCTTCAATTCGCCGATGCCGACACCCTCTTCGTCTCACTCGGTGACGCCTATGTGCACATGGAAGATGCGCAAACACCGATCAACACTCATGGCACGCTGATTCGCATTAAATCTGATGGCTCTATCCCCACTGATAATCCGTTTGCAGATGGTGAGGGCGGACACCCGGCCGTTTGGTCTTACGGGCACCGCAATTCTCAAGGGCTGTATTTCGACGCTGAGACAAACACTTTGTATGCGACTGAACATGGCCCCAAAGGCGGGGACGAATTCAACATGATCACCAAAGGCGCCAATTATGGCTGGCCCGCTATCACCTATGGGATCGACTATAGCGGCGCGATCATCTCAAAACACACTGAAAAAGAGGGCATGCAACAGCCGCTCTCTTATTGGGTGCCATCTATCGCGCCATCCGGCCTCACTCGCCTGACCACAAATCTTTACGATGGTTGGAAGGGAGACTTCCTCGTCGGCGGCATGAATGGACCAGAGGGGTTGAAACTGGTGCGCCTCGATATGGAAGATGGCAAAGTCGCAGCTCGCGAAGACTTGCTGACGGGTGAGTACTCAATCCGCGACGTCATCGAAGGGCCAGACGGCCATGTCTATTTAGCAACTAAGGATTTGAATGGCCTGTTCCGCTTAGATGTGGCGGAATAGGCTAGACTTCGCGGCGAGACCTTAAGGCGGCGGCTAATGTGCCGTCGTCTAGATGATCCAATTCTCCACCAATCGGCACGCCATGCGCGAGCCGCGTAATCTCAACGCCCTGCCCGTCCAACTGTTCGGCAACATAATGCGCCGTGGTCTGCCCATCTACAGTGGCATTGAGCGCCAGAATAACTTCACGAATACCACCCGCAACGACGCGCGCCTTGAGCGTTCCAATATTCAAATCATCAGGGCCAACACCGTCGATTGCAGATAAGACACCACCCAAAACATGATAGCGCCCCTTAAACGATCCGCCGCGTTCCAGTGCCCACAAGTCCGGTACATCCTCAACCACGCAAATGAGGCCCTCGTCTCGGCCATCTGCCTGACACACCGCGCACGGCTGAACCGTGTCGTAATTTCCGCAAACCTCACATTTGTCGATTTTCTCGCCAGCCTCCGCCAACGCCTCAGCCAGCGGCAACATCAACTGGTCACGGCGTTTTAGCATATGCAACGCCGCACGCCGCGCTGATCGCGGGCCAAACCCGGGCAATCGCGACATCAAATCAATTAAGCGGAGAAGCTCCGGCCCTGCAGACTTATTAGACATGAATGCCAATGTCGCCTATTCGGCGCGCCATGCAAGCCCTGAACCTATTGTTTCAGGTGAAGATCGGCGATATCGCGTGCAATTTCCTGATAGGCTTGCCGCAATTGCTCACCATTTGCTGCATCAAATGTATGTGCCGCATCGGTGGCGCAATACTCTAATATCGTCTCGCCACTCCCTGTCGTTTGCACGGTGTCAGGCACTTGGAATCCAACTGTGTAGATCATCATGTTGGGGTCGGTCGCCTTCATCTCATCGCACAATGCCTGCGCCTGCTGGAAAGATCCTGTTAGCGCCAATGGATGAGTTGAGTTGAAATCGCCATCCGTCATCAAAATGACAGCACGGATCGACGTTTCATCGTCATAGGCGCGCGGCTCCGACTCTTCTGGCCAAATACTCGACCAGTTGGGAGAGATAAGATACCAGCCCCACGCCAGACCTATATGTCCTGCCGTGCCGCCGCCAGCCACAAGACTAGACACATGCGCATTTAACAATTCTTTATCATCCGTTAGCGGAATTGGAACTGAAGCCTGGCAAGATTGATAGGATGTGCTCAATGCACCCGAAGATGAGGGAGAATTTGAAATCGCCTGACTATATCCACGTTCTTTATCCCGGTTACGGTCATCGAAATCCCAAACCACATTTCCTGCTATAACGGGGGCCACCTCGCTAGGTGGCGCGTCTGTTGCCGCTTGCGGCCCGATGCGCTCAAAAACACATTGGGTCTCTACGTTTACGTCATTGTATAAACGTCGCCGCGTGTTCCACTCGTATTCACGACACCCGCGCCGCCCCCAGCGAACACAAGCGCCTTGCTCCTGATAATAAAAGAACCGCTCACCTGTCGCTAAATCAAGCATACGCGAATTGAAATTCAATGTTTGAATTTGCTCTGCGACAGCATTCGTGACATCCGCACCGACGACTAATCCCCCGGTTACTTGATCCAAGTAGGGCCCGGCATTGACGGAATTGTTATAGGTTGCAATCGCTAACCGAACTGATCCATCAGGCTCTTTATCATCCGGGAGCAGAACATCAAACGCATCTTGCGCCGCCGTCTTCAATAGCGGCAACCTATTTTCGCTATTCATTGAACCTGATACATCGAACACAAATGCGATATCAACATTTCCAACACTATATGTGCTGGTAGAATCGACGCCGAACTGCATCTCCTCTTGGCCAATCAAATAAGATAAATGTGTTGGTTGGGCGCAGCTTATTGATCCCTCAATGTCCGTGCCACTCGAGAATACGACGGAAACCGGGTCGCAATCCAGACCTCCGCCTGCCTCAACCAGCAATGCGTCGACATAGTTTCTAATATCAGCGATAACGGCTTCATCAGTCGCTCCACCGCGTTTGGCCAGCGCACCCGCAAGGATGGCTGAATCCAAAGCATGCTGAACTTTTACCTTCTGTCTCAGAGTATATTGCGCATCAATCGCCACGCCTGCGAGGGCAAGAATAGCGGGCGCGATAAACGCCATCAGCATAATCACATTCCCGCCCGTATCGGCGCGAAATTGTCTAATGCCTTTTAACCCGATCATTGTGACTGCCCCAACCTGTGGCTGACCCTTATGAGCCGGCCCGTTAAAAAATGGCCGACCCGATATACCGGATCGGCCACAATTCATTAGAAAGAGATACGAAGGTCAGCGATAGAGGTTGCAATCTGCTGATACGCCTCCTTAAGCTCTTCCTTATTGTTAGCCTGAAACGCTCGACTCTCACCCGACGCGCAGTATTCAAGGATTTCCTCACCCTCTTCTGGCGCACTAAAGGCGATTGTGAAAATCACGACACCATCTGCTTTTGCATTGTCGCAGTATATTTCTGCCTGCTCTGCGGATGTCCCTTGCGCCTCATGGCGGGTATGGTTGAATTCACCATCGGTCATCACAATCATAGCTTTTGTGACATTCGCCTCATTGTCTCCATGCGGAGCGCTGTTCTCTGGCCAAATACTTGCCCACTCATTTGAAATTGCATACCAACCCCATGCAATACCGTGATGGCCCGATGTACCGCCGCGCGGCACCATCGCATCGATAAAGTCTTCCAGATCATCCTGATCGGCTGTCAACGGAAGTGGCTCCTGCACCGGGCAATGATCGGAACGACCAGACACCCAGACATAATCTAGCAATCCACCAACATCGTCACCGTCTATGCCTTCGAATGACACACGCATTTTTTCATCGGTCGCCAACACAACATAGTGATATGTTTCCCAGCTTGAACCCGGCGTGATTTCAACATGTTGCCCGCTCCCTTCGAGGGAGGAAACCACTAGTGGAACGCTCGCCTCTGTCCAGTGCGCGCGCACGCGGCTGGTGCTCGCCCCCTGTCCAGGACGCCGCCGCATAGAAAAGACAACATTGTAGTATTCACCGACTTCAACATCTACTTCTTGCGAAATTATGCCACTTGTCGTGTTGATCTCCAGCATATGTCGGCCTTCTTTAGAGTAAACCCGATTACGCCAACTACCAGCACCATTGCGCCAGAATTTGAAGTTGTTCAACGTTGACTCCCAATCACCAGCGGACGATTCAATTCTATAATCGCTTCTACGAAAGCGATCAGTATTCACGCCACCATTATCGAGGAAGTTACGATCTTGATCCAAGTCCAATTCGAAATATGGACTAACCGCCAGCGGATCATCTTCGCTTGCAACGGTGTTCGTAAACGCGGCGCTACCTGTCCTGTCGAACGTGCAAGTATCGCGACGCTGAGAGGTCATGGTTTCTTCGCTTCCGACGTCATACCAAGCCGCACAATACCCGTCATCAGCACGCGCTGCGCAGTCAATTTCCTGAATGATTGTCCACGTGCTTTGTGGCGCGGGGTCTGCGGTCACGGCTTCATAATATTGTCCAGCATTCACCCCGGTCGCATATGGCACCATCGCAATACGCACGTCACCAGTTTCGCCAGATGAAGCGGCCAACAATGTGTCGACAGCATCTTCCGCTGCCTCCTTCAACGCGTCCATACGGCCATCACTATCCATTGAGCCTGAAACGTCGAATACAAATGAGACATCAACTTTACCGACACCATACGTTGACCCGGATGAAACATGAAAGTCCATCTTCTGCTTACCGATCAATTGGGTAAGGGTCGTCTTCTGGCTGCAGTTTATCGACGCTGATATATCCTCAGAATTTTCAGCAAACGTGACCACCGTTAATCCACATTGAAGACCACCAGCTGCGTCTGCCGTCAATGCCTGAACATAGCGATTCACTTCAGCGGACACTTCTTCCTCCGAAGCACCATTTTGCATAGACCGAGATCCGGCGATCACAGCACTATCGACGGCTGCCTGCACCAGGTTTTTCTGAGTCGTCGTCGCTTGAAAATCGATTGCGAAACCTGCCAAGGCTATAATCGGAATAATTGTTAGTCCAGAGATCATCGCCACATTGCCGCGATCATCCTTGCGGTAGCTGCGAAATTTTGGCTTCTGCATAAGTTTGCTCATATTTTTCGTGCCTCCAGCGGCATCCTGCCGATACAATGATCATGTATCGCAGGAATAGATTTCATCGCCGTTAGGTTTGTGAAAAATATTCGTATATCTGTGTTTAACCACTATTAACCAAGAAAATGATCTGACCTGCTGAGTAACAGGCCAGATATTCTCGTTTTGTCGCCTTAGTGACTGATGCGAAGATCAGAGATAGAGCGCGCAATATCCGCATATGCATTATTCAATTCAGACGCATTCTTTGGCTCGAAGGCGTATTCGTCAGACGTCGCACAAGACTTCAATGTTTGCTTACCCTTTTGAGGCGCCTGGAAAGCAACAGTGTAGATCAAAACGCCTTCCAGCTTAATCTCATCACACATCGCAATCGCCTGCTCGCTTGAATCGCCGAGAGAATAATCAAACGCAGTGTTGAACTCACCGTCAGTCATCATAATGATGACTTTTGTATTTTTCACTGGGTCATACTCCTCCGCCTCACTCGCAGACGGCCAGACATCATTCCACTTAGGTGAAAGTGTGTACCATCCCCACGCGATACCCAACTGACCGGCCGTACCACCGCGCGGTTGAATATCTTTGATATATTTCTCAAGCTTCTGGCGGTTGTTCGTTAAAGGCTGGGGGCCAAACTCATTACAAGTCTCGACTGAAATCCCTTTCGGCGTACCGTTTTTTTTCTTTTTGACCTTAACTTCGACTGGTGTGATCCACTTATCCTCAGCAGGCTCCTCATCCGTGAACGCATCATCACCGGTACGTTCAGAGACACATGTACTGTCAACATTGTAGGTTTTTTCACCATCTTCATATCTGTCGCAATACTTCTTCCACTTACCGTTTTTCTTTTCCCATTTCCACTTTTTACACGTCTGATACGGGACCGTAATGGTACGTTTCGCATCAAGACCCGTCACCTTTTTGAAGTAACTCCCAGCATTCATCATGGTGTCATAACTGATCATTGAAATCCGAATGCCCTCACTCTGGACTTCACCCGTATTTTTATCCTTGGGAAGAAGAATATCGACGGCATTGTTCGCAGCTTGTTTCAAACTCTTCATGCGGTTTGCACTGTTCATGGAGCCAGACACATCAAACACCATCGCGACCTCAACATCGCCGACGCCATAGGCTGACCCAGATTCGATTTTGAATGACATGGTCTCGCGACCAAACATATGACTAAGGGTTGTTTTTTGAGTGCATGAAACAGATGCGTTGATCGTTTCATCATTGTTCCCGAAGTTTAGAATAACACGGTTGCAGCTTGTCCCGCGCGACTTGTCTTTGATCAAAGCACTGACATAGTCATTCACTTCTTGTTCGATCTGTTTTTTTGTTCGTCCAGCTTGCAGGGATTTAGCACCCGCGATAACGGCACTGTCCACTGCGGCCAGAACACCGGCCTGCTGTGTACTCGTCATCTGAAGATCAATCGCAAGCCCCACAACTGACACGATTGGTATCACGGACAACGCCGCAATCATCGCTACATTACCACGATCATCGCGACGAAATTTCGTAGCGAGTTTTTTCAAATATGACTTGGCCACAAGCGCGCCCCACCCATTTCAGTTTCCTATCAACCTTAGTGTGCAGGAATACTCTTTCGATTTTATGGAATGCTGCAGTTAAACCTGCCGACTTCTGAAAGGATGTGTTAAGGAAATTTCGACGCTGATTCTGATGAAGGAACCTTGGAACTTGAGACAGTATCTCGATCTATTGCAGGATATAATAGACAATGGTTTTGACCGCGGAGACCGGACAGGCACTGGCACGCGCGCGGTGTTTGGCCGCCAGATGCGCTTTGATCTGGCAGATGGCTTCCCAATGGTCACAACCAAGAAGCTCCATCTGCGATCAATCATTATTGAGCTGCTATGGTTTCTAAAGGGTGACACCAACATTGCGTATCTAAAGGAGAATAAAGTCTCCATTTGGGATGAATGGGCAGATGAAAATGGCGATCTCGGCCCCGTCTATGGCAAACAATGGCGAAGCTGGGCCGCGCCTGACGGGCGGGTAATCGACCAAATCCAGTGGGTATTGGACGAGATAAAAACCAATCCCAACTCGCGCCGCCTGATCGTTTCGGCGTGGAACCCGTCTGATGTCAATGATATGGCCCTGCCGCCTTGCCACTGCCTGTTCCAGTTCAACGTGATGAATGGCAAATTGAACTGCCAGCTCTATCAACGCTCGGCTGATGTCTTCCTCGGCGTACCCTTTAACATCGCGTCTTACGCGTTGCTCACCCTCATGATGGCGCGTGCAACAGGGTTAGAAGCTGGCGAGTTTGTTCACACCTTCGGTGATGCCCACCTCTACAGCAATCATATGGAACAAGCGGCGCTACAGCTCTCTCGCGAGCCGCGCGCCCTGCCCTCCATCACACTGAACGCAGACAAAACCGACCTGTTCGGCTGGGAGTATGAAGACTTCACAATCGAAGACTATGTTCCCCACGCCCACATTAAAGCGCCCGTCGCGGTCTAATTTACTTGAGGGCCAGCCACGCCGTCCACGCGTCTCCTGCATACATGAGCGCAGGCCCGCCCCCCATGTAAACGCACATAGACAAGGCTTCTGCCACCTCCTCATCAGTGGCGCCCAAACGCTTCAACGCTTTGGTGTGAAACCCGATACACCCGTCACACTGTTTCGACACACCAATCGCCAGCGCCATCAATTCCTTGGTTTTGGTGCTGAGCGCGCCATCGGCTAGTGCAGACTTTGCCATTGCATTGAAGTGATCCAGCGTTGGCAGCGAATCTGTCTTGCGAAGTCCACCAATTCCCTCACCGATCGCTTGGGTGATAGCCGAATAATCCTTAGGTGCGCTCGCCATGGTAAGTCCTCAAATGTTTGTCTCTAAAGCAACCGTATCAGGCAAAATATCGGGAGCAATAGGGATGAAACCGGATGGCGTGCGTTACGCTTCCTGAGGGTTGATCAAGCCCGCATCTTCGCGCCGCCGGATCAGGTGAGACACAACCACTGCGCCCACCATCTTACCGATGATAAAGACAATCCAGTTGGCAATATGCAGCGAATTTCCGGGCTCCAGACCCAGTTCCATCTGCTTGGCGAGGTCGGCACCATACAAAAAAATCGTCGTATCCACCGGCGCTGCCAACGCGCTGGACAGCAAAATTCGGGTCGATAACCGGTACTTAGTGAAAGAAAATAACAGCCAGTCCACACTCTCAGAGACCGCAAACGCAATCCCGCTCGCCAGCGCGATAACCGGCCATGAATAATAGAAAGACCACGCCACAGCCATCGCCATGAGAAGTAAAACGCGATGCCCCATCTCCCGCTGCACAAAATCTCGTACAACGAACACCATACCCGTCACCATTGTCATCGGATGCAGCGACACCCCCTTCGGGAAGACATCATTCGCTGCAAGGATCGGAAACTCTGAAATCACCCCGAAAGACCAATTCAAAAACGGGATCAGTGCAACATAAACAAACGCCCAAACGCGCCCTTTGAGCACCCATATCGCCGCCGCCGTCAGCCCCAGTGCCAGCAGTGCGAAACCCAATTGATGTGGGTTTCCATTGGTCAAAATACCGACAAGCGTATTGATGACAGCCTCCGAAATTAAGTTCACTATTGTCAGCGAGTCTGCCTATACGGCACACCAACTGACATCTTCATGACCTTTTTCTGGTCTCCATACCAGTCTCAAGTGTATTGATGCAGACGCATTTAAGCAGACAGGGCATCGCCAATGGCAAATTCCGTAAAACTCAGCCTCATCGTGGCGCAAGGCCGCAATGGTGTGATTGGCAATGCTGGCGAGCTGCCATGGCGCCTGAAGGCTGACATGATCAACTTCCGCAAAACCACCGGAAAAAGCCCTCTCGTTATGGGTCGCAAAACATGGGAAAGCCTGCCCCGCCGCCCTTTGCCGGGGCGTATCAATGTCGTGATGACCCGCGATTGGGCCTATAAAGCCCCCGGCGCGCGCATCTATTCAGACCTGCCCGCCGCCCTGCACGCGACCAAAGCAATGGCAGCGCGTGATGGGAATGAAGAGATTTTCGTCATTGGCGGTGAAGCGATCTATGCCCACGCCCTGCCCTTTGCAGACCGGCTCTACATCACTGAAGTCGATGCCGCCCCTGAAGGTGACGCGCATTTCCCGGCGCTCAACGCGTCTGATTGGGTCGAGCGCAGCTCAAAACCTTATCAGGCCGATGAAGATAATGACTTCGATTTTACAATTCGAGAGCTTGAGCGCGCTTAGAAGCAACCGCTATTGCGAGTGGCCAGCCCCGCTCCTGCTTGCTATCTTACATTATATGATTTTACGCCGCCTTGCTCTGTCACTCATCGCACTCATGGGGCTAACAGGTTTTGTTGTGGAAGGCCCGCGCGGCGGTGGTACAGATCCTCAGGATCATCTGGACCGTGCCCCGCGCTGGTCAATGACGCAAGGCTCGCTAGTGGAAACCGGAGAACGCGGCATAGGCGGCGGCATTGAATATGTCATGGATGACAGCCTGTGCGAGTTGGAATTCATAGATGATGCCACGTGCGACGACATTCACACTGCGCTCACCGATGTGCTGGACGAGTGGGCTTCCGGTCATCCGAGCCTATATTTCACCGACATTACCGGCAAAATCGCCCCTTCTGTCCCTCTGGCAGCGATTGGCCAATCGCATCAAGGCGCTGAAATAGACTTTTTCGCCCAGACCGGCCGCGAATTTCCGCCCTTCAGAAACATTCGCGTGACCGGCTACACGCTTTTCTATGAGCGTCCCGAAGATGGCTTGGTCTTGCTGCCAAATGGTGAGCCTGCCGAACATGCCAATCGCATCGCCAGTGCAGATGTGCGGATCAACGCGTCACGCTGTTTCTATATCAACACCCAAAAAGGGCGGCCCGACTGCCTGCATTTTCCTTCCATCATGCTACATGAGGTCGGTCATGCCCTCGGCTTTGGTCACCCAGAGGAATCGCCCCGGTACAATCTCGACACCGATGCACGCCCCGTCACTCAGATGCAGATTGATTGCGTCAAACCATCACGCACATTACGCCACTCTCCATTCTATGATGGCGCAGCCGTCATGGTCGGGCGGGATGTCCAAGGCCCCGGCCGTTGGCGTCGTGGGCTCACCCCGGATGATGTTGGCGCGCGCGATGCGCTATATCCACACTGTGATATTCGCCCCAAACCGCGCTTTACTGGCCAATGGGGCGCCTATGCTATCGGCACCAATGAGATTGATGGCCGCGCCCGGTTTGAAGCCACTGAACAGGCTGCACGCACCAAAGCGCTTTCCCAGTGCGACACCAGCAATGGCAAAGCCTGCGAGATCGTCGCCAGCTTCTCCAGTTGTTTCGCCTATGCCACAGGCTCCAACAGTGCTGCAGCCCATGCCCAGTCACCCCGCTCAGACTATGCCCGGGCCAATGCCGTGCTGGCCTGCGCCAAAACGGGTGAGGAATGCCGCGTCACCGCAGATTTCTGCGCTTTCGAATAGGGTGCCCTAGTCCTCAAAAATAATTTCAGGCACTGGTTTGGTCGCCAGTTGATCGAGGCTGATCGCCACGTCGCGCGCCAGCGATGTAAACAATGCTCCCGCCGCCTCATCAGACAACGCTGCTGGTTTGCCCGCATCGCCACCCTCGCGAATAGCTTGCAGCATCGGCAATTGTCCCATCAGCGGCAGGCCAAGTTGCGCCGCCATATTGGCCCCGCCACCTTCGCCCATCAGAAAATGTTTCGCGCCCGTCGGGTCTTCAAACCAGCTCATTGTCTCGACAATACCCAGCACAGGCACATGGGTTTTGGTAAACATCGCCGCCCCCCGCCGCACATCGGCCAGCGCCACTTCTTGAGGTGTCGTCACGATAATTGCAGCCGTCACCGGCACTTTTTGCGCCAGCGCCAATTGGGCCTCACCCGTGCCCGGTGGTGTGTCGATGATCAAAACATCCAAGGGCGACCCGCCAGAGGTCCAATCAGCGTCATTCAGCATCTGTAGAATCGCTGATGACACAATCGGCCCGCGCCAGATCATCGGCGCATCAGGGTCACTCAAATAGCCGATCGATAATGACGCGATCCCATGCGCCTCAATCGGCAACAATTTGCCATTGTCATTGGTTTCAGGCTGCCGATCACCCGTACCCAACATTGTCGGGATGGACGGGCCATACACATCCGCATCGAGCACCCCAACCCGCATGCCAGCTTTCGCCATCGCGGCAGCCAGATTGACAGACACGGTCGACTTACCCACCCCGCCTTTGGCGCTCGCAACCACCAAAATGCGTTTTACACCGGGAATATTTGAAATTTCAGCACTTTTAGGCGGGAGCGGGCTTTGATTCATCGCCTCATCGGACAATCTTGCCCCTTTGCGGACCCGTCTTTGCGCCGGTCTCATTGGCAATTCACTCGGCTTTGGTGCCGCAGATTTCGGCTTATGGGCGTGTCCTTCGGCGGTCAGCACAGTGGTCACAGACAGAATACCTTCTACAGTTTCCGCCTTGCCCTCTGCCTCAATCCGCAGATTTTCAGCAGCCTCCCGATTCTGCGGATCTGCCTTAATGACGAGAATGGCGCGTCCATCCCCATCAACCGTCACAGATTCCAGCCAATCAGGCGAACCCAAGGCGGATTTCACAAGGTTTTCACGTCTACGAAGCTGTTTTTCTTTCGATCCAAACACTAATTGGGCCTTTTTGTATCCTTGAAGCCCACGAAGGGGCGTGCACATATCTATAAAACTTCCTATATGGAAGACTGCACAATGAACAGGAGGGGCTATGCCCTGGGACGATAAATCTAAATCCGGAGGCCCTTGGGGGTCTGGCGGGTCAGGCAATGGTGGCTCTGACGGAGACAAAGGGTCTCCATGGGGACGACCAAATCAAGGCGGCGGAAACAAGGGCGGATCAGACCTTGAAGAACAAATGCGCCGGATGCAGGACAAATTTCGTCAGCGCGCTGGCGGTGGTGGCGGCGGCAAACGTCGCGGTGGCAAAGGCGGCGGCAACCCGTTTGGCCCGCTCGGCTTTCTCGTCATTGGCGGTATTGCGCTTTTCGCATGGCTATCGACAGGGATCGTCGTCGTAGACGAAACCAGTCGCGCCGCCCTGTTCAAATTTGGTGAATGGCAACGTAACCTCGAACCCGGCATCCACCTCCACTTGCCGGCTCCGATCGAGACGCATGAAATTTTGCCCTCTCAGGTTCAGCAAACAACAGAGATCGGCTCACGTCAGGACGAACGCCTGATGCTAACTGGCGACGAAAATATCGTGGCTGTCGAATTCAAGGTGTTCTGGTTCTATGGCGCCGAGCCACAAAAATTCATCCTCAATGTCGATGATGGCAATGATCTGGTGAAAGCTGCCGCTGAATCCGTGATGCGTGAAGTTGTCGGCAAATCGCAACTGAATGCTGTCATCACCGATGGCCGTGTCGAAATTTCCAAACAGGTGCGCGACCAGTTGCAAGCTCTGTTGACCGATTATGGCATGGGCGTGAATGTTCAAAACGTCGAAATCCAGAACGCTGCAGCGCCCGATCAAGTGCTCGCGGCCTTTATTGACGTGGTCAACGCCAATCAGGATGCCGAACGTAAAGTGCAAGAAGCCAACAAATACGCGAATGACATCATCCCGCGCGCCGAAGGTCGTGCACAACAAGTCATTCAACAGGCTGAAGCCTATCGTGAGCAAGTGGTCTCTAACGCGACTGGTGAGGCCTCTCGCTTCAACGCTATTTTGAATGAATATCGCAAAGCGCCACAGGTCACCCGTGAACGGATGTATCTGGAAACGATGGAACGCGTGCTCAAGAAATCAGATAAACTGATCCTCGATTCAGATTCCGGCGCGGTGCCATATCTGCCGATTGATCGCACAAGAAATGGAGGCGGCAACTAATGTTGAAAGGTCTTGGTATTTTTAGCCTGGTAATAGCCGCTGCTGCTATTTTCACGGCCCTCAACAGCTTTTTCATCGTAGATCAACGCGAACAAGCTTTGGTGCTTCAAGTGGGTGCCGCCAAAAAGGTGTATAACGCACCGGGCAAGGAAGAAGCGGGACTGAAGTTTAAAATCCCGTTCTTTCAGAACGTTATTAAATATGACAAACGCAATATCGGGGTCGATATCCCGAACAATGTTGTCTACGCGTCCAATCAGGAGCAACTCATCGTCGACGCATTCGTGCGTTACCGGATTTCCGATCCTCTGGCGTTTTATCAACAGCTTCAAACCCGGCGTATCGCTGAAACTCAGCTAACTCAGTTCGCTGAAACAGCTATTCGTAACGCAATGGGTAGCCGCCTCCCTGAAGAAATCATCTCCGGCCAGCGCGCTGTCTTGATGGATACGATCCGTACAAATCTGTCTGACTCAATCACCGGTCGAGGTATCGAAATTGTTGATGTTCGGATTCGCCGCGCTGACTTGCCGGACGATGTATCCCAACGCGTGTTTGACCGTATGACTGCCACACGTAACCAGGAAGCCGAACTTATTCGCGCAAATGGTGACCGTAAGGCACAGGAAATTACGGCGAAAGCTGATCGTGACCGCACGGTGCTTCTGGCTGAAGCCAATCGTCAGTCTGAGGAAGTCCGCGGTGAAGGTGATGCAAAACGGACAGAACTGTACGCTGAAGCCTATGAACGTGACCCGGAATTCTTCCGTTTCCAACGCGCGCTCACAGCTTGTGAAGAAGCCTTCACGGCCGGCACGCAGATCATTGTTGGGCCAGACAATATGGCCCTCTGTGATGAGTTCATCAATGCAGCGCGTGCCAATGGGTCACGTCGCTAAAACAAGATGAGCTTAAAGCTTATACTGACCGCCTTCGGGCTATGGCTCTTTTTTGAGGGGGCGATCTATGCGGTCGCCCCCGATTCTATGCGCAAAATGGCCGCGATGATGTCGAAAATGCCTCGCAATCAAATCGTCATGTCGGGTCTATTCGCCGCTGTCTTCGGGGCGGGGCTCTTTATCATCGCCTTGAAGGCTGCCTGAGACAGTTGCACTTGGCGGGCAAACCGCCATACTGGTTAAAACCGTATAGTAATCTTGCGTTCAGGAGCTTTGTTCGCCTCATGCGTCTTTCGGCACTCGCCGCTGCTGCCATTCTGGCAGCCATGCCACTACCCGCACTTGCTCAGGCCAGCCTGTCGCAATCAGCCGATCAATTGGATACAAAATCCCAGCCAGATAGTTTCCGTGAACTGTCTAAACGCCTGATGCCTGCGGTTGTGAATATCTCCACGTCACAAACCATCGCCGTTGAGGGCATGCCGAATTTTCCTAACGGCTCGCCGATGGAGCGGTTTAACGACTTCTTTGGCCGTGACGGAGATGGCTTCCGCCGAGAAGGCTCTTTGGGGTCTGGCTTCGTTATCAGCGCCGATGGTTTCATCATCACAAATAATCACGTCATCGAAAATGCTGATGAAATCGATATCAATTTTCACGATGGCCGTGTGCTGACCGCCGAATTGATTGGCCGCGATGCAGACACTGACCTCGCCGTTCTGAAAGTAAAGTCTCCGACGCCGCTGCCCTACGTTGATCTAGCCGACAGCGACAAAGCAGAAGTCGGTGATTGGGTCATCGCCATCGGCAACCCGTTCGGCTTTGGCGGGTCAGTCTCCGCAGGTATTATCTCTGCCCGCAACCGAGATCTCAATTCCGGTCGCTCCGATGACTTCATTCAAACCGACGCGGCGATCAATCGCGGCAATTCGGGCGGGCCACTCTTTAACCTCGGCGGCGAGGTTGTTGGCGTAAACACCGCAATCATCTCGCCAACTGGCGGCTCGGTCGGCATTGGTTTCTCTGTGCCTGCCAATCTCGTCAAACGCATTTCAGGTCAGTTGATGGAAAACGGAACGGTTGAGCGTTCTTGGCTCGGCGTAAATGTACAGGATGCAGACGAAGATCTCGTCAAAGCGCTCAAAGGCACGGGCAAGGGTGGTGTGGTTGTCACAAGACTTGCTGACGATGGCCCCGCAAAAGAAGCTGGTTTGCTCGTTGGCGACCTCATACTCAGCATAAACACCCGCGCCATCACAAGTGTGCGTGAGTTGACCCGCATGATCTCCGAAACCTCTGTCGGCGACACAGCAAATCTGGAACTCGTCAGCAGCGGCAAACGCAAAACCGTCGCAGTGACACTGGGCCAGCTTAAAACGCCTGAGGTCGAGACGACAGAAGACAATCTGCTCGATGCGCCCGCCTCCAGCAATGAGCTTGGTGCAGAACTGATCAGTCTCGACGATGATATCCGCCGCCGCTTCGGTGTTCCCAAAGACGTTTCCGGCGTCGTGGTCAGTACAGTCAGCACACGTGGGCGGGCTTATGGCAAATTGGTGCGCGGTGATGTCATCATCGAACTGAATTCAAAATCAGTCGACAGCGTCACCAGCGTAATGGAGCAATTGTCCGAGGCGATGAAAACACCTCAACAGCCTTTGCTGTTGCGGGTAAAGCGTCGCGGTGATGCCGGGTGGTTTGACCAGTTCCTGTCCATCAACCTGTCGAAGTCCTAAAGCAATTTAGCCCTCGACAAACTCGTCCTGATGATAGCCTTGGAAGAACAACGCAGTCCGTAAATCTGTGCTGTCGATCGCGGCATGCGCTTCGCTCGCAACGATCGGTTTCGCGCGATAGGCAATCCCAAGGCCACTGGCTTTAATCATGGCGAGATCATTCGCCCCGTCACCCATCGCCAGTGCATCAGCTCGCCCCAGCCCTTGGCGCGCTGCAAATTCGTCCAAGGCGTGCAGCTTTGCTTCGCGCCCTAGAATTGGCCGCCCCACATCACCAGTCAACTTTGCCCCATCATCGATCAGTGTGTTCCCCCGATGGTCCTCAAACCCGGCAGCCTCAGCCACGCGTTCGGTGAAGAAGGTGAACCCGCCCGAGACGAGTACCGTCTTCGCGCCATGCGCTTTCATCGTCGCCACCAATGTACGCGCGCCGGGGTTCAAGCTGATGCGCTCTTCATAGGCTTGCTGCAACGCCGACAGGTCTAGGCCGCTTAGCATGCCCACACGCTCGGTTAGCGCAGAGTCAAAATCCAGTTCGCCCGCCATCGCTCGCTCGGTAATCGCGGAAACTTGTTCCTTCAGTCCGGCAAAGGCGGCAATCTCGTCGAGGCATTCCTGCCCGATAATCGTCGAGTCCATGTCAGAGATCAAAAGACGTTTGCGGCGACTGGCCAACGGCAAAACCGCGACATCAGCGTTCACGGCTGCGAGCGCCGCGCGCAGTCGCGCCACCTTATCAGCCCGCGTGTCCATGATTTGCAATTCGATCGCGGTGACATCATCAGACGCAGACAAAACACGCTCAATTGAGGCTGGCAACAAGTCGACAGAGACAATCGCCGCGCGCAGCTCATCACGCAACGCGGGGGCCTTTCCCGCGGTCACGGCAACAACTGCGATTGCATCCTCATGATTATTATCAGCTTTTGTCATCCATATCGTCCTTGATGGCTTCCAAGTTTTGTTACTTACCCCTAGTTTCAAGGGATGCGTCCTGCAATCCTCATCCATGGTCCAACCGCTAGCGGCAAGACCGATCTCGCCATTCAGGTGGCCAAGCGTCTTGATGCTGAAGTCGTCAATGCTGACTCGATGCAAGTCTATTCTGACCTGCGCATTATCAGCGCGCGGCCCACACAGGAAGAGATGAATGGCATTCCCCATCATATGTTTGGTCATATCGGCGCAGATCAGCGCTACTCAACGGGTCAATGGCTTGAGGAGGCACGCATCTGCCTTAGAGATATTGAAAGACGCGGCAAGCGGGTCGTGCTGGTCGGCGGCACGGGGCTGTACTTGCTGGCGCTCACGCAGGGCCTGTCAGACATTCCCCCGGTTCCCGACGATATTCGCGCAGATGTTCGCGCGATCGCAGAGGCTGAGGGCGCGGATGGGTTGCGCGCGCGTCTTGCCCCGCATGATCCAGAAACCGCGCAACGCCTTGGCACAGGCGATCGTCAACGTCTCTCTCGGGCGCTAGAAGTTTTTCTGTCTACCGGAAAAGCAATCACCGCCTTTCAAAACTCCCGACAACCACCCGTACTCCGCCCCGATGAATGGATCGGTTGTGCACTCACCCCGCCACGAGCACGGCTCTACCAGAAAATCGATCGGCGCTTTGAGGGCATGCTGATGCAAGGGGCGATGGAAGAGGCCCGCACGATTCTGGAGCGCAATCTCGATCCAGATTTGCCCGCCATGAAAGCCTGTGGCGTTCCGTGGATGCTCGCCTTTCTGCGCGGTGAGATGAGCGCAGAGCAGGCCGCCGAAAACGCCAAACGCGACAGCCGGCGCTATGCCAAACGCCAGTTCACATGGATCGGGCGTCAGTTCCCGTTCTGGCCACGAATCCCGTCCGTCGAACTTGCGGACCGGATGCGGGTAGTTTTTGCCCTTTATAGGGAGATTGACAGGAGTGGTTAGGCATATTATTGCTCTATTCGTCGTTGGAGGAAACGCACTATGCGCACGCAAAAACTAGTCGTTATAAAGCACCTGTGAGTGACTGAACATTTCAGTCGCTGGCAGGTGCGCGCATAAAAGGGTCTCTTCGGGGGCCCTTTTTCTTTTCCCCAAACCAATTTTTGTCCTACACACTTTTCACCCTCATCATCCATAGAGTTCGAAGCTGAGATCATGAACATTCAAACCAAGACAACGCCAAAAAAGGCCGCCAAATCTGAACCCCGCACAATGACGGGCGCTGAGATTGTCATCGAAGCGCTAAAAGAGCACGGCGTCGATACAATGTTCGGATATCCTGGCGGCGCTGTCTTGCCGATATATGATGCGCTTTATCAGTCTGAAGGCATTCGCCACATCTTGGTGCGCCATGAACAAGGTGCCGGTCACGCCGCTGAAGGTTATGCCCGCTCAACTGGCAAACCGGGCGTAGCGCTCGTGACCTCTGGCCCGGGCGCGACCAATATGGTCACCCCGATTGCTGACGCGATGCTCGATTCCATTCCAATGGTTGTCCTCACGGGGCAAGTACCAACGCATCTGATTGGCACCGATGCCTTTCAGGAATGCGATACGACAGGCATCACCCGCTCGTGCGCCAAACATAATTACCTCGTTACCGACGTAAACGATCTGGCTCGCACACTGCACGAGGCATTTCTGATCGCCACATCCGGGCGCCCCGGTCCGGTTGTTGTAGACATTCCAAAAGACATCCAGTTCGAAACTGGCGAGTATGTCACTAAGGACGGCATCCATAAGCCGACCTATGCGCCGCAAACCCAACCGCAACCAGAGGCTATCAGCGCCGTTGTGGACTTGTTGCTCACCTCTAAACGCCCCGTATTCTACACGGGCGGCGGCATCATCAATTCCGGTCCACCTGCCAGCAAAGCCCTGCGCGAATTGCAAGGCATGACCGGCATTCCGGTCACCTCAACCCTGATGGGGCTTGGCGCATTTCCCGCCGCCCACGAGGATTGGCTCGGCATGCTCGGTATGCATGGTAGCTTCGAGGCCAATAATGCGATGCATGATTGCGACCTGATGCTCTGCATTGGTGCCCGTTTTGATGACCGCGTAACTGGCCGCGTTGATGCGTTCAGCCCGAACTCAATCAAAGTTCACATCGACATCGACCCATCCTCGATCAACAAGATCGTTCGCGTAGATGTTCCTGTTGTGGCCGATTGCGCCAACGCGCTGAACGCCATCATCGCCGAGCTGAAAAAGCGCAAAAAGAAGATGCTCGACCTGAAGCCGTGGAAACAGGAAATCCAAGTCTGGCGCGATCGCAAATGCTTCGCCTATGCCGGCTCCGACACCCTCATCAAACCGCAATACGCGGTCGAGCGCCTGTATGAACTGACCAAGGATCGCGACACCTATATCTCGACAGAAGTGGGCCAGCACCAGATGTGGGCGGCGCAATTCTACCATTTTGAAGAACCTAATCACTGGATGACCTCCGGCGGACTGGGCACAATGGGCTACGGCTTGCCCGCAGCGGTAGGCATCCAAGCGGCACACCCCGATGGCCTCGTCATCGACATTGCCGGTGAAGCGTCCATCCAGATGATGACGCAGGAATTCTCCACAGCGGTTCAACACAATCTGCCCGTCAAAGTATTCATTCTCAATAATGAGTGGATGGGCATGGTGCGCCAGTGGCAGGAATTGCTGCATGGTGAGCGCTATTCGCACACCTATTCGGAAAGCATTCCCGATTTCGTGAAACTGGCCGAAGCCATGGGCGGTCACGGCATCCGGTGCGAACACCCGTCAGAACTCGATGCAAAAATACAGGAAATGATCGACCATCCCGGTCCGGTCCTGTTCGATTGTCTGGTCGAGCGCGCAGAGAACTGCCTGCCCATGATTCCATCAGGTAGCGCACATAATGAAATGATCCTGGGTGAAATCACAGGTGATGAGATTGACGAGGCGGGTAAAAAACTCGTCTGATCGGCGAGTGGCTTGCGTGGGGGCGCAACTGTCAGGAGAGCATCATGAACACATTCACAGCGGTCATGAATTTAATCTACGACAATTACGGCGTCATTTTCACCGGTGGCTCCGCCCTTGTGGCTGTCTACAGCGCCATGGCGGCCAAACGTGAAACCAAAAAACAAACAGACCTCCAGCATCTGCGCCTGCGCCAAAGCATAGACGCCGCCGCTATCCAATGGGGCAATGAGGCCATCGGCATCATGTCCAAGGCGTCGACATTCGCCCAGCATATTCCCGAGCGCACAGACCGGGTCTCGTTCAACAGAGATCAGGACGAGATCCTGTCTACCTTGTCGGCGATCATCGACAGAGGGCGCATGTTTTTCCCAAACGTCGATACCAACGCCAAAGGCAAGCACAAAGCCTCAGCCTTTCGCGGCAGTCGCCCACCCATGCTAGACGCGCTCGTCTGGGCCCATATGGAAATCGAGGCACTGACGCTGACCGACAAATATGTCGGCAAGAATGCCTGCGAATTTGTCGTAAACTGTCGTCGTTTATTGGTGTCAGAGCTGCAAGTTTATCTAGATCCCGAGCGTATGGATGATTTTGTCGGTCGCTATGAATCCCAATCTGGCAAAAACCAAAGCGACGCGCTCGTTCGCGCTTATGACTTGCGGCAAGAACTGCACGAACGCCGTCCAGACCTTGCATTTGAAGGCCAAAGCGCTACAGCCGCACCAATGGAGACGACAATATGAGCGACGGAAACACCCCAACAAGCCCAAGCCTGCCGAAATCTGCTTACTTCATGTCGCATGAAGACCAGCAGGAAGAACAGCGCACCTTGGCTGTTCTGGTCGACAATGAACCGGGTGTTTTGGCGCGGGTCGTTTCGCTATTCTCCGGTCGTGGCTACAATATCGACAGCCTCACCGTCGCCGAGGTCGATGCCAGCACACATCGCTCGCGCATCACAATCGTCACCAAAGGCACATCCCATATTCTCGAACAGATCGAAGCGCAATTGCTCCGCCTCGTTCCCGTTGGTGAAGTGGTCGACATCACAAAATCAAAACGCGGCATCGAGCGTGAACTCTCACTCATCAAAGTCGCAGGCACAGGCGATGTCCGGGTCGAGGCCCTTCGGATCGCCCAGATTTTCCGCGCAAATGTCATCGACACAACCAATGAGTCTTTCATCTTCGAATTAACCGGCACTTCGGATAAGATCACCCAATTCATTGACCTCATGCGCCCACTCGGCTTGGTAGAGGTCTCCAGAACAGGTGTATTGTCGATAAAGCGGGGAAAGGAAAAAGGATGAAGAAGCTCATCACGCTCACGCTCGCGGCCACTCTTTTGGCATGCGGAGCCTCAGCGGCTCAGGAAGAACCGGAAAGCTGCAAACCCAAAATTGCTGGATCAGCGCTTGCACTTGCCGACGAAATTGAAGACGCCCAGTTGCAATGCGATCTAGATAAAGCGGCACAAATCGCCGATGAATCAGAGCGCTTGTTTAATATCTATTTCCGCCCGGCAATTCGCATTGTCGACACGGCAACGCCCAGTGGCGCGGCCTATGTGTACGACATCGTCGATTCAAACGATCAATTGACCCTCGATGTACGCCGCGTTCCCATCACCCCAGATGCCCGCGTCGGCTCTTGTAGATTGCGCACGACGTTAGACGATACTGTGGGCCAAAACATTGCGGCTTACACCGGCAAAATCATGGCTGCACGCCCCGCGGCTTACGGAAAGCGCGAGGAAGTCATCATAAACGCAGACGGGTCGCGACAAGTGAAACTATTGCTAGATGCACAAGATATCGTCACAACGATTGAAACTGATAGCGGCGAATTTGCATATTCGCGTCACACGCGATCAACCGGACCCGTAAACGATCTCAACGAACTCATTATCGGGGTCGCAAACGCCAGCAATGGCTGGCAATGCAACCCTGTTTGAATAACTCAACTTTTATAAAAACCATTTTGTAGCGGAGCTTACTGACAGCCAATGAATATCTATTACGAGCAGGATGCAGACCTTGCGATCATCAAAAAGAAGAAGGTCGCAGTAATTGGCTATGGTAGCCAGGGACACGCCCATGTATTGAACGCCCGCTCATCTGGCGTGAAAGACATTGTTGTCGGCCTCAAGGAAACCTCAGCCAGCCGCAAAAAGTGCGAAGCTGAAGGCCTGAAAGTCATGACACCGGCCGAAGCCACCAAATGGGCTGACGTCGTGATGATCCTCATCCCTGATGAGCTTCAGGCTGTGCTCTGGGCCAACGAGATCGAGCCACATGTGCGCGAAGGTCAGCACATCATGTTCGGCCATGGCTTTAACGTACACTACAATCTGATCCGTCCGCCTGCGGGTGTTGACGTGTCTCTGTCCGCGCCAAAAGGCCCGGGCCACACATTACGCGCGCAATACGAAATGGGCTTCGGTCTTCCGGGCCTCATCGCGATCCATCAGGATGCAACAGGCACCGCCAAAGACGTGGCCCTGTCTTACTCCAAGGCCATCGGCAACACACGCGCTGGCGTGATCGAAACCTCGTTCAAAGAAGAAACCGAAACCGACCTGTTCGGTGAGCAGGCTGTGCTCTGCGGCGGTATCGTCGAGTTGATCAAGGCAGGCTTTGAAACACTGGTCGAAGGCGGCTATGCGCCAGAGATGGCCTATTTCGAGTGCCTTCACGAAACCAAGCTGATCGTGGACCTGATTTATGAAGGCGGCATCGCCAACATGAACTACTCGATCTCCAACACCGCTGAATATGGTGAGTATGAGTCCGGCCCACGCGTTGTGAACTCAGAAACCAAAGCCGAGATGAAGCGCGTTCTAACCGACATTCAAGACGGCACCTTCGCCCGTAACTGGGTTCTCGAAAATCAGGCCGGCGCCCCGGGCTTCCACGCCAAACGCGCCCGCATGAATGATCACCTGATCGAAGAAGTCGGCGAAAAACTCCGCGGCATGATGCACTGGGCCCAAAACGACCGCCTCGTCGACAAAGCACGGAACTAACCCGCGCACAAAACAATCCCCACAAGCCACGCACCCCCATGGCGTGGGGCGTTTTTGTGGTGGTGATATTGACGGGTTTTCACCAGAAAGTGTCATCC
>JBOEGK010000046.1:0-19379 GCA_050633385.1 Hyphomonas sp. | reverse complement strand
CGGTTTGATGAAAAACTGCTTTTGGCCGCGCAGAAGTATCAGGACATCATGGATGTGATGTTGCCGACGCTGGGTGAAGAGCGCCGCGCGACCTATTCGCCCTTCCTGCCGATCAGCCCGACAACCGGCCATGTCCTGTATGTGCCCATGAAGCACGTTAACGGAGAGACAGGCGAGATCACCTTCGATGACGAGGACGGCACGGAAGTGACGCTGAAGGTTACGGGCGGCAATGTAAAGATGCAGTGGAAGCCAGACTTCGGTATGCGCTGGGCCGCGCTCGGCGTAGACTTTGAAATGTTCGGCAAAGACCATCAGGCCAATGCGCCGATCTATTCCAAAATCTGCCGCATCCTCGGCCATCGCCCGCCAGAGCAATACGTCTATGAAATGTTCCTCGATGACAAAGGCGAGAAGATTTCCAAAACCAAGGGCAATGGCATCGCGGTGGAGGAGTGGCTGAAATACGCACCGGACGAAAGCCTGTCGCTGTACCAGTTCCAAAAGCCGCGCACAGCCAAGAAGCTTTACTTTGATGTCATCCCTAAAGCGGTGGACGAGTATCTGACGTTTCTGGAGAAGTTCCCGACCGAGGAGCCAGCACGTCAGATAGAGAACCCTGTCTTCCACATTCACTCCGGCAAGCCGCCAGTTGCCTCCAGCCCTGTCAGCTTTGCCTTGCTGCTCAACCTCGTCGCGGTGGCAAATCCGGAGCATAAAGACCAGCTCTGGGGCTTCATCAAACGCTATGCGCCAGAGGCGTCGCCTGAAACCCATCCTCTGCTGGATGAGTTGGCTGGCTATGCGATGAGCTATTATCAGGATTTCGTCGAACCCTCGAAAACTTATCGTGCGCCTACGGATAAAGAGCGCGCAGCAATGGCCGATCTGGCCGGACGCTTGAAGCAGGCTGATAGCGCCGCATCGGGTGAAGATTTGCAAACGCTCACCTTCTCGGTCGGCAAAGATCATGCGTTTGAAAATCTGCGCGGCTGGTTCCAGGCGCTCTACGAAGTTCTGCTCGGCCAAAGCCAAGGCCCACGTTTCGGCAGCTTTGCCGCCCTCTATGGCGCCGACAAAACTGCCGCATTGATTGAGTCAGCGCTCGCGCGAAGCTAGGCTAAAACGCCTATCAATTGAGCAGGCCCGAGCAGGGGTGCGGCATCATAACCATGGGATCGATTAAATTCGAAAAATGCTTGCGTCATAAGAGTTTCTTGTGCAGAAGATCGGAAAATTATTCTAAAATACAATAGGTTTTCGACAAATTGTCCCAAGAGTTAGATTCCATAGACGCGAAGATCCTCGATATCGTCCAGCGTGATGCCAGCTTGTCTGTCGCGGATATCGCAGAGCGTGTAGGCTTGTCTTCGTCCCCATGTTGGCGTCGCATAAAACGTATGGAAGAGGCGGGCTTCATCAAGGGCCGTGTGACCTTGCTCGACAATTTTGCGTTGGGCCTCAACTTCGAGGTCGTCGCAACCGTCAAACTTGCAATGCCTAGCCGAGACAATCTTCAGGCCTTCGAGAACATCGTTCAGGGCTGGCCGGAGGTTGTCGAGTGCATGACGATTACGGGCGCGGTGGACTATATGGTGCACATCGTCACCACCGACATGCACGCTTATGACAACTTCTTGCGTGATAAGCTGCTTGGGACAGAACTCGTTTCAGACGTGCAGTCGCGCATCGTGGTACGTGTCGCCAAGCGCACAACATCTCTCCCGCTCGGCCTTGTCAGCGAAAGTGCGGAGTAGAGGCTAAGCCGCCTCAACTTTCGTAACGTGCCCGTTGGAGCGAAGCAGGATTTGGGTCTCCCCACTCGGCCAACTTTGCAGGCGTGTCGACATCTCTCCCTGAGGGCGTGTCTTATCAAACATCACGCTCGGTTCATATGACACCCAAGAGACAGGGCGCTCAGCGCTTGCTTGTGCGCCTGCGCTCTCAATACGGTTGAGTATGCCCTCAATGATCGGACGAGGCGGGTATTGCAGGAAGACTGAGTGATAGATGATCAAATGTCCGGGCGCTATGCGCGCGTTCCATTGCTCCAAAACGTGATCAAGAAATTCATCTGCGCTTGCTTGCGTCACCTGTGTGCCCTCAGCCTGCGCCAGCGCAATCGCCGCATTAAGCCGGGAGAGACGTTCGGCCTGATCAGGCCAGACGTAACAGCGGATACGGTTCAGCGCTTCAACGTCATGTATGTTAAGTGGGTTTAGATCACACGCAGTCTTGCTCGCCACATGCATAGGGTAATCTGGCGACGCGAGCGGAGGCGCACGCCAGTCGGTCGTAATATTGACATCGCTTTGCCCAGCACGATGCCAGCCGCTCGCCTGATAGGCGAATTTGTCCCAGTTCATGTTCAAACCTGCGCTCGCACCAAGCTCGACCATGTGCAGGGGAAGGCCCGGAAATTGTTGCGACGCAGCAATGAAGGCCGGCAGAAAAGCGATAGAGCGGCGTGTTTCATTGGTCTGCGGCGCGCTTTGAATGAAATTGCGCACAAACGCCTCATTCTGCATCAAGAACGCCTCGCAGAGCCCCCAAACTGCATCAAACCGCACGCCGGGCCTATTCGCGGGATAGTTGGCTGCCAATTCAGCATCAAGTCCGGTGAGTGCAGCGTAGTGTAGGGAGCCTGTCAGGCGCAGTCCTAGCGCGTCTTTACGTGGCGCGCCGGTGTAGTCATGCAAAAGGCGAGCGACAATGCCGCCCGCCTCGTAATTCTGTCCCATAAGTTCCAGCAATCCAGCTGTGAATGGGGAGCCGAGCAGATGGCACCAGCCAGCCTGCTCGGGGAAATGCTTCGTGATTTCGTCGCGGATCAAGCGCGCTCTAGGCACATTGCGATGCCTTCGCCGCCACCGATGCAGAGTGATGCAACACCCTTTTTCAAGCCACGATCTTCCATTGCTGCAAGCAGTGTAACAATAACGCGTGCACCAGAAGCACCGATTGGGTGACCCATTGCGCAAGCGCCGCCATTGACGTTTACGATGTCGTGGGAGATGCCCATTTCTTTCATCGCGATCATTGGCACAACCGCAAAGGCTTCGTTGACTTCCCAAAGCTCGACTTCGTCTTTGGTCCAGCCAGCCTTTTCAAGCGCCTTGTTCATCGCAGGCACAGGTGCCGTTGTGAAGTATTCCGGCTCATGCGCATGTGATGACGTGGAAACGATCGTTGCGATAGGTTTCAGACCACGCTTCTCAGCCTCAGATTTTGACATCAGAACCAACGCCGCAGCACCATCAGAAATCGCTGAGGCATTGGCCGCTGTCACAGTGCCATCTTTAGAGAAAGCAGGGCGTAGAGCCGGGATTTTCTCAGCCTTAGCTTCCCGTGGCAGTTGGTCAGTATCTACAACTGTTTCGCCCTTGCGGGTTTTGATCGTGACTGGCGCGATTTCACGTTTGAATTTGCCAGCTTCTGCGGCCTTCTGAGCGCGACCTAGCGTTTCGATTGCATAGGCATCCTGCTGCTCGCGCGTGAACTGATACTCACCGGCGATCATGTCCGCGAACTGCCCCATAGGGCCACCCTTATAGGCATCTGACAGGCCGTCGAGTGCCATATGGTCTTGCGCAGATACGTCACCAAACTTTGCGCCTTTGCGCATGTTGATCATGTGCGGTGCGTTCGTCATGGATTCCATACCACCGGCGATCACAATGCTTGCATCGCCTGCGAGGATCGCATTGCGGCCCATGACGGCCGCTTGCATACCAGACCCACACATTTTGTTGATTGTTGTAGCCTCTAGGCCTTTATCTTCACCGGCTTTGAAGCCAGCTTGACGGGCAGGGGCCTGTCCCTGACCAGCAGGTAGGCAGTTGCCCATGATAATCTCATTTGCGTCGCCTGGGCTTAGCTTGGCTTCTTTTACAGCGCCTTGGATGGCGAAAGCGCCAAGCTCACTGGCAGTCATAGCTGACAGGTCGCCAAGAAGGCCACCCATTGGTGTGCGGGCCATTCCGACGATAACGACTGGATCTTGTTCTGACATTGGGGCGCTCCTCATTCGCTTCACAATTTTATTGCAGTTGCGAACACTTGCCGCGCTGAGCGGGCTTTCGTCAAGAGGAACTTTGGGGCGCAGCGCCGCACCCTACTGTTTACAATGAAGATTTGATGAGCTCGGCGGGGCACGAAAACAGTTTCGCGAGGGGCGAGCTAGATCATTGTCAGGCCGACTTCTGAGCCTTCTTGCCAGACGACGCGAGCAGCGCCGTGAAGGCCAACCGCGTCAGCTTTAAGGCGAACCTCATCTGGTAACCGCTCAACAGTCGAAAATCGGAGGCGGACACCATGATCAGAATAGTCCAGAACGACGCCTTTACGCGTGTAGCCTGACTCATACATCACAGTGACTTCGCGATAAACCATCGCGCGCGCTGGGCGCGGCGTATCTTTTTCAGGTGCGATTACCTGATCAACGCGATCGGCTGCCGGTACAGCGGCAGTCTTCTTCGATCCAAATATCCGGTCAAGCAATGCCATAGATGGGACAAACCTCTTACAAGTATTTCCCGAATTCTTGCGGGATAGAGTGCTAGGTTTACACCGGATTTCGTAAATATATCGTGAATTTTGCAAAGAAACGCGACGAAAAAATCGCCGCGTTCTGTAGTGCTTATTGGAGTTTTTGTCACCTTACCAAATCTTGATTCGCTCGTCGGGCGGTAAATAGAGTTCATGATCTTCCGTTACGCCGAATGCCTCATACCACTCGTCAAAATTTCGAACGACACCATTCACGCGATAAATCGGCGGCGAATGTGGATCTGTCTGAAGCTGGCGGCGCGTCGCTTCTTCACGATACTTGGAGCGCCAGACCTGTGCCCATGAGATAAAAAAGCGCTGATCGCCTGTAAGCCCGTCTATGACCGGGGCTTCTTTACCATCAAGGCTAAGTTTGTAGGCTTTATAGGCCATGGAAAGACCGCCAAGGTCACCGATATTTTCGCCCAGTGTGAGCGCACCATTGACGCATGTCTCACCATCATCAAGCGGACACATTGCGTTATATTGAGCGACTAAGGCTTCTGTTTTCGCTTTGAAATTGGCCTCATCTTCCTGTGTCCACCAATTGCGCAGAACGCCGTCACCGTCAGATTTAGCGCCTTGATCGTCAAATCCGTGACCTATTTCGTGTCCGATTACGCCGCCAATAGCGCCATAATTCACTGCCGGATCAGCAGTTAAGTTGAAGAATGGAGGTTGTAAAATTGCAGCGGGAAACACGATCTCATTCCGTGTTGGTGAGTAGTAAGCATTTACTGTTTGCGGAAGCATAAACCACTCGGTTCGGTCGATGGGTTGTCCTAGCTGCGAGATCATATCTTTCCACTCCCAGGCGCTGACAGCCATGCGATTGAGGAAAGCATTGGTTCCAACACTCAGCTCGTCATAGGTTTCAAATGCTTCAGGATAACCGATCTTTGGTGTGAATTTACCGAGCTTGGCTTCGGCTTCAATTTTAGTCTCGTCGCCCATCCAATCAATTTCTTCAAGATTGGCGCCCATTGCAGCACGCAAGTTCTTAACCAGCTCATCCATTTCTGTCTTGTTTTCAGACGGGAAATATCGATCGGCGTAAATTGAGCCCACTGCTTCGCCCACTGAACTCTCAATAGTGCTTACTGCGCGTTTCCATCTAGCCCGTTGTTCCGTTGCGCCGCCAAGCGTTTTACCGAAGAATTCGAAGCGGGTGTTATCGATACGCGCCGGGAGCACGCTTGCGTGATCCATCATGAAATGAGCGCGTAAGTAGGTTTGCCAATCGCTGATTGGTTCATTGTTCATGAGTGAAAAGAGGCCCGCGACGCCGCCCCCTGACACTTTCTCAAGCGCTTCACCGTCTAAACCGTTGTCCGCGATTTCCTCTGGGGTAGGTGTGACCTGACGTACGATGAAGGCCTCTTCTTGATTGAGGCCGAGGTCATTCAGCATCACACCGATAGGGAAGCCATTAGCCAGAGCGGCGACTTGTGTAGCGCTCATTTTATTATAAGTGAGATTGCGATTACGGCCTGCGGCGCGATCCCAGTGTGCCGCAGCAATTTTGGTTTCCAGGGCGATAACTGTGTCGGCATCTGCAGAGGCGTCTTCGGAGCCTGTTTCGTGTAAGAAGGACTCCAACATCATTTTGTAAGCCGCTCTTATTTCCAGGTTTTTATCACTGTCGTTCAAATAATAATCGCGGTCACCCATGCCCAGACCGGATTGAGTCAGGTGGAAGATATACGTATCTGTTTGCTTGGCATCGATATCGACCCAACCACCGATAGGGGAGGCGAACCCGGTTGCGGCAAATGTGCGAGCCAAATCTTCGCGTGTCTCAATGGTTTCAATCCGTTTGAGGTATGGCGTAATCGTCGTTAGGCCGGCCATTTCAATAGCGTTTTTGTCCATATAAGCATTGTAGATGGCAGCGACTTTACCTTCGATGCTTTCGGGTGAGCGTCTTTCTGCAGCAATTTCTTCTATGATTTTGCGAACACGTTGCTCGGACTTTTCAGCAAGCAAAGTGAATGCACCATAGCGTGTGCGGTCGGCGGGTATTTCAAAGCTGTTGAGCCATTTGCCATTGACGTGCTGATAAAAATCATCGCCCGCTGCAACGCTATCATCGCGCTGAGTGAGGTCTATGCCCCAATCACCCCAATAGTCCGCGGTGCTGAGTTCCAGCCCTTCAGACGTTAGGAACTTACCAGAGGGAGCGGCCTGGGCTGGCGATGCGTCTGCTGTCTCTAGGACAGCATCTGTGGGCTTGTCGGTTTCTACATTGGCACTATTGCAGCCAGCGAGCAAAGCAATCGCGGCAGCGCCTATCATCAAACGGTTCATAACTATCCTTTCCCCGCGCAATTTTTTGCGCACTTTTTCTTGCAGGAGCGAAATGGCTCCGCGTTTTATCGAGTTTTCGGGGCAATCTTACTCTGCTGGAGCTACGGGGCCAAGGTCGCTATGTCCTGATGTGCCTATCAATTCATCTTCATCGACAGATACGTGACCAGAATAGCTATCCCCAATCATGCGATAGGCGCGGCTATTCCATGTCCACCGGAATATTCGCCCGATTTCGACACCGACAGCGTACATGGCTGGCACGAAGAGCAGAGAAATAAACAGTGCAAAGGCAACCGCGCACCCGAGCGACACAATCATCGGCTTCAGGAACTGAGCCTGGACAGAGCGTTCGGCCAGAAGGGGCAAGATACCAACAAACGTCGTGATCGAGGTGAGTAGTATTGGTCTGAAGCGCGATACACCTGCATCCACGAGCGCCTGAACGGCCCCTACGCCTTCATCCCGTCGCCGGTTCACATAGTCGATCAGTACCAAGTTGTCATTGATAACAACCCCTGCGGCGGCCGCGATTCCGAAGAAAGCAAACATGGCCATTGAGGTGTTGAAGATGTGCAATCCAAAAACCGCCCCGCAATACGCGAAGGGGAGGGCCATCATGAGCAACAGCGGTTGAGAATAAGAACGGAAGGCGACGGCGAGCAGAATGTACATCGTTCCAATCGCGACAACGATCAGGCGGCGAATTTCATCAAAAAATTGCTGTTGTTGCTCGAACCCACCAGCGCTTCCACGCTCGACATCTGGGAAGCGTAGAGCGAACTCTTGCCAGAAGCCGGAATCCATTCCGCTCATGATACGTCCACGACCACCTTCTCCTCTGACTTCTGCGAAGACAGATACGGACCGGTTACGGTTGCGCCGGACGATGCGATTGATTCCGGGTTGGAATTTAAAGTCAGCAATTTGCGTGACTGGGATTTCTCGCCCGTCTGCCGTGCGAACGCGTAACGTATCGAGACTGTCGAGACTTTCACGTGAGGCGAGGGGGAGGCGCACCATGACGCGTACATCTTCGCCGTCGCGGGGAAGGCGCTGAACCTCTTCGCCATAATAGGCTTGGCGCAACTGGTTAGAAACGTCCGCCAATGAAATACCCAGCGTCTCCGCTCCCGGCTTCAGGGTGATGCGGATTTCTTCGGCGGCTGATGATAAATTGTCGCCAATATCATAGGTGTTGGCGTAAGTCGCCAAGTGCGCTTTCACATATTCAGCGGCTTCTCGCAAATGGTCGAGATCATTGTGGTTTAGCGCAAAGCGCACCCCGGAATCATCGTTGTTCATCATAGAGTCGAAATTGACTTCTTCAGCGTCTTGAATGTCTCCGACTAAGATACGGAACCGATCTGAAATATCGGCGGTGCTAGTTGTTTCTGGGCGCTCTTCAGGCGGTGCCAGACCTACAAAGCTGCGCATACCACCAGCGTCAGCGATAACTGAGTAATCGCGGATCAAACCGCCCTCAACCTCTGGATAATCTTCCTTGGTTTCTTCGATGATTGCTTGCAGTCCGGCTGCGTATTGATCGCGTACCTGAAGGATTCGGGAGTAGGGTGTTCCGTCTGGCATATCGATTTGCACCCGGATTAAATCACCTTCGATTTCAGGCATAAACTTGAACGGTACGATCCCGGACATCTGCATTTGCAGTGCAAGCCAAAACAGGCAGCCAAAGAAGGCGACTGTGGCATAGCGGAAGCGGATAGCAAGTTCCAAAATTGGTTTATAAATATTGTGTGCAAACCAAAGCAGACTATCAGCAATGCGCCGCTGAAACTTCATCATGCCGCCCGTTACACCATCAAAACTCTGTTGTTTCAGGTGCGCCAAGTGGGCGGGTAGAATGAGCATGCACTCGATAATTGAAAAGATCAGTGCTGCGACAACAACAAATGTGATCTGCTGTGTAAACATGCGGGTTGGTCCAGTGATGAAGGCCCACGGCAAGAAGGCGATAATCGTTGTCAGAACCCCGAAAATGATAGGTTTCATAACCATCTGAGTGCCGAAGATAGCGGCATCGAGACCTTGGCGTCGTCCACTCTCAACTTCTTTGTGGATATTTTCCCCGACAACAATCGCGTCGTCGACGATAACACCGATGACGAGCAAGACAGCAAAGGTCGAGAGAATGTTCCATGATACGCCAAAATAGGGGAGGAGCATGATGCCCCCGCCAAATGCGGTTATGATGCCGATTGTCACCCAAAATGCCACGATAGGGCGCAAGAAGAGCAGCAAGACGAGACAGACGAGCGCTGCACCCAAGAGCGCTGACGAGGTGATCAGCTCCATACGCGCATTGAACATTTCGGAGTCGTCCCAAAGAACGCCGATTTGCACGCCTTCTGGCAGCAGGCCGTTTTCGTGATCGTTCGCTTCCTCAATGAACTCGCGGAAGCCTGCTGTGTATGACACAATATCCATGTCATCAGGTGATGGGATCATGACGAAGACTGAAGGCTCGCCATTGTGTGTTGTTGTGAGTTTGTTGCTGGTAAATCCGTCGATGACTGTCGCGACGTCTTTCACACGCACTGTGCCTGCCTCAGTGGTTTGCCGGATGATTATATTTTTGAATTGCTCTTCGGAGTCCGCAAGTTGGCGGGCAGTTATTTGCACGTCGCCCGTCGCAGATTCAATACGCCCACCGGATGAATTTAGAGAAGACAGGCGGATCGCAGAGGCGACTTCGCTAAAAGTGAGATCGAAGCGCCGCAGAGCTTCTTGACTGACTTCGATACTGACTTGCTCATCAAGTACGCCATTCAGTTCGGCCAGTTCCCCGCCGGGCAGGGAGGCGATTTTGTCTCGAACATTGTCACCGATTTTCTTTAGTGTGCGCCGATCAGTGTTGCCGTAAATTGCCAGCCCCATGTAGCGATTGCGTTCTTCCCATTTTGAGACTTGGGGCTGAAAGGCAGCTTGCGGAAGATTGTTGATTTGGTCGACACGAAGCTTCACCTCGTCGAGGAAGGCTTCCATATCGATGTCATCACGGCCTTTAATGTTGACGACACCAGTGCCTTCGTTCGCGATCGACGTGATGCGATCCAGGCCAGGAAGGTCAGCAACGACTTCTTCGATGCGAGTTACGATCTGGTCTTCTACATCTTGAGGGGAGGCACCGTTCCATACGACAACAACAGATGCGCCGGTGATGTTCACAACAGGGAACATTTCCCTTTCCATTTGTGAGTATCCAAAGATGCCGCCAATGAAGGCAACAATCATCAACAGGTTGGCGGCAACTGCATTTCTAGCAAACCAAGCAACGAGACCATTCACTGCACTGCTCCCTCATTGGGTTTTTGTTGATTGGCAGCGGCTTTCTTGCCTTCATTTTGGGCGCTCGGTTTGGCGTCATCTCGCTCATATGTTTTGATCGTGCCGTCTTCCATGCGTTCCATGACAGTTAGGTTCATGCCATCAAATGCAGCTTGGATCGGGCTGGTAATCGCCATCTCACCTTCTGTAGCGCCAGCGGAAAGGTAGGCGCCCTTGGGATCAGAATAAATGACGTCTGCATCTCTGATAGAGAGTTTTCCTGCTTCAGGAAGTCCAATGTAAAGTTTGTCGCCACCACGGAGCGCGGCGCGTGGCGCAATCAAAATATTCTCAAGTGTCTCGCCGAGAATTGTGGCGTTCACGAATAAACCGGGTGCCATGGGAGCGTCTCCGTCTGCACCCGCGCCGAAAGGATCTTTCAGTTCTGCGATGACATTGATCTGGCGAGTTTGAGAGTTCACTGCTGCAGCCGACCTAACGACTTCGCCGTGCCATGTTCTCGGTTTACCACCAACTGTTGCTGTGAAGATAACACTTGGACCGGGTTTGGACTTGCTTGCTGCGAAAGCCAAGGGCAAGCCGAGGCGTCCCATCTCATCGTCTTGAAGTGGAAGTTGTACTTCGACCACATCGTTTGCAAACACACGACCCAAGGTTTGGCCGGGCGATACAATTTGCCCGATATCGACATTGCGTTCGCGAACCCGGCCTTCAAATGGAGCGTAAACAGCTGTTCGGTTGAGGGCTAGCTGTGCGTCTTTAAGCTGTGCTTTTGCGCTTTCAAGGTTTGCGCGGGCATCGGCCAATTGTGGTTCTCTGCGGGCAAGAGGGGATACGTCCTCTAGTCCGAGGTCTGCAATATCTTGCGCGGCCAGTTCGGCCTCGGCAACTTCGCGAACTAAGCGTTGCTGTGCGGAAGCGACGCCAGACTGTGCGCGGACAACCGCCAATTCATAATCTGCTGCCTCGACACGAACCAGAAGCTGACCTTTTTTGATGAACCCGCCGTCAATAAAGTCTGGGGACACGTATGAGACACGTCCGGACGTTTGTGGGGACACAACAATTTCGCGGCGCGGAATCACTTCCCCTTGTGCTTCGACGGTCAATTGCAAATCACCACGGGTTATGGGTTCTGCAAATACATTGAGGCCACCGTGTGGTGCTTCAACTTTTTCCGGCTCTGGCTTGATCAAGTTCAAGGCAACGCTGCCGCCGATTCCAAGTATGAGGATAATCAATAATGGGGCAATGATCGCTATAAGGCGTCCCATGGTAGGCTAGCTCCTGTCGCTCGCAGATTCTGCGGCGTCTTCAGTCAACGGTGTTTCGGCAATGCCATCGCCTGCTGTGACGGCGGGCGTTTCGGCTAATTCGGTCTTGGAATCATCGTCGTTGGTGGCAACGCTGACGGGGAGGCCACCACCAAGTGCGACGTGGTAACTTATGCGATTTGCCGCGCGATTGGCTTGTGCGACAATCATTTGGCTTTCAGCATTCAATTGGCGGGTTTGAGCGCTAATCAGATTGAAAATCGTAATTGTACCGCTTGTGTACTGGCGCTCTGCCAAACTGGCAGCGTATGTTGCTTCTTCAAGCGAACGGCGTTGCGCATCCTCCTGAATGGCGAGAAGCACATCTGCTGCGAGAGCATTTTCGACCTCTCGCCATGCTGTGAGTGCACCATTGGCATAATTTGCAACGCTGGCCTCGGCTTGAGCCACGGCGGCATCGCGCTGAGCATCAAGCCGACCACCTGTAAAGAGGGGTTGAGTGAGGCTCGCGATGAGTCGCGCAGCTATAGTTGCCGGATCAATGATATCTTCAAGTTCGGCGGAGCTGGTTGCGGCCGATCCGCTCAAACGCAAGGAGGGCAGCATGGCTAAGCGCGCTTGCTCAGCCGATAGACCCGCCGATAGCACGCGTGCTTCCAAAGCGGCGATATCGGGACGTCGTGATAGGAGAAGCGCGGGGTTTCCTTCAGGAGCAATTTCGTCCAGCGCGGGTAATACGGCCGGCGCTGTAATTTCTGCTTCAGGATAGCGACCTAAAAGTGTTTCAAGGCGTCGGGCGGCTTCTTGAGAAGACTGACGGCGCGCGGCGATTGTTGCCTCCGCACCCGCACGTTCGGCCCGAACGGTGCGCACATCCAGCGCCGTCGAGAGACCGCGAGAGAAGCGTCGCTCTGTCAGGGTGAGAACGCGGTCACGTGCCTCGAATGTCAAAACGGCAACGCGCTCGAGCGCAAGAGCTTGATTAAGGGTGATCCAAGCGTTGGCAGTTTGAGCGGTTATGGAAAGTTCCGTTGCGGCAAGATCCGCCTCGCTTGCTGCATAATCAGCGTCTGCAGCTGCTACACCCGCACCAAGGCGGTTCCAAAGATCAATTTCCCAGCTACCATCGATACTCAAACCATATAGACCGTCCGTGAATCGTTCAGTCTGTCCTGCGATTTCGGTTCCGGTCGAAGTTGCTCCACCGCTGGCAGTGAGGTTCAAGCTCGGGCGTTTCTGAGAGCGCGAGACACGCGAGAAGGCTTCTGCCGCTCGTGTCAGTGCTGCACGTGACTGGCGGGTTGGATTATTTTCCAACGCTTCGGCAATCAGTTCTACCATTTTTGGGTCGTTGAATTGGGCCAACCAATCTGTGGTTGGCGCGGTGCCGGTCACGCCGCGTGCAGCCCACATTTCAGGTGCTTCAGGCGCGACAGAAAAAAATTCTACTTTTTCCCCTGATATTTGGTCATTTGACGCAGGGGATGTGGCGCACGCCGAAACAATAGCCAAGCTAAGAAGGATATAAGACCGGTTCATTCCAAAAATAATCACTCTTTAGTCAGCTTGTGGGGTAGAATTGTCCTGCATGGGTGTCAACAAAAATTATCGAAAATCAATAATTTTTGGGTGGTTGGCTTCATTCTACCAATCGGCAGAAAAGCGTTGGTTAATATTAGTCACATTTGTTGCCCCTTTCGTATTTTAACGGGATGACTGGGATTTTCCGTCGATATTATTTTCTATCCAAAATGAAGATCGATAATGACAAGGAAAATGACATGAGACGCTCAGCTCGCTCAGGTATGGAACGCTGTTTGAGTGGACGTCCTGAAGTGATTTTAGAATGCTGTTTTTGTACGATTTTTTTGATAAACAATACGACCGTATTCTGATGGCGCTGCCTATTTTTGTTGCTATTTTATTATCCACTGTCGCAAGAGTTTTTTTGGCCTTAAGAGTCGGCCTCGATAGAATTTCTTCTGTGATGCGTTTGGAGATCCAATGAGAAATGAATGGGAAAATTTGCTGCGGGCTTTACCGTTGCCAGCGTTCGAGGTTGATGTAGGCGGGCACATAGTTGCGTTCAACAATCACGCTGATGTGATCCTCAAACTCGAAGGATTAGACACGCCCCATGCAAGCGATGTGATCACGTCCGTCGAGTTGCTCGCTGCTGTCGAGGCTGTTGGAAAGAACACAGCCGAAGAGCCTATTTCAGTTGATGTAGATTTTGCGCCAGGCGAAACGTGGCGTGTACACATTTCTCGCCCGGAAGGGGCTGACCATATACTTGTCGTGATGGAAGATCTCTCACCCGTTCGCCGGGCGGCGCGTTCACGATCCGACTTCATCGCGAATGTGAGTCATGAATTGCGTACCCCTTTGACGGCTGTGTCAGGATTTATTGAAACCATGCGCGGGCCAGCAAAGGATGATAAGGAAAGTTGGGGACGATTTCTCGATATAATGGCGCGCGAATCTGAGCGTATGAGCCGGTTAGTGTCCGATCTGCTTTCATTATCTGCCATCGAATTCTCCGAAAATGTTGAACCGACAGATGAGTCAGATTTGGTGTCGATTGCCAAGGAGGCTCTTCTGGCGCTGCAGGCATTAGCGGAGGACAAGGGGGTGACGTTGGAACTCCAGAAGGAGTCTGAAAAACTGCCCATCATTGGGTATCAAGATGAGATGATGCAGGTCGTCGAGAATCTTGTTTCAAACGCCGTAAAATATACACCAGACGGCGGTGTCATCACGGTTAGAATTGGTGAGGCCAGATCTCTCGTGAAAGCCCGTCTTGCTGCCGCGGAAGCTTGGCCAGGCTGTGAACGCATGACTTTACTTCAGGCGATGGGGCGGCCCGGGGTTGAGGACGCGTCAGTCTGGTTGCGAGTGGAGGATCAGGGGCTGGGTATTGAGAAAGAACATTTGCCCCGCTTGGGTGAGCGTTTTTATCGCGCCGACAAAAGTCGGGGTGGCAAGATCACCGGGACTGGGCTCGGTCTCGCAATTGTGAAGCATATTATGGCCCATCATCGCGGCGGGATGGCGGTAGAGAGTGAACCAGGTCGCGGTAGTGCATTCGCGATTTGGCTTCCCAAAGCTCCTCCCGAAATTTGAGACAAAAATAAACCCCGAAGTCATGACAACTTCGGGGTGGGTAGTGATGGACTTTGAATGGCAGGATTTAGCCTGCAATTTTGCGGACATAATTATATCCGCCTTTCTTTTGTTCTCGCTTGCGCGCCGGCTGAAAGGCTAGTTTGGCATGTTCTTCACAGTAAGGTCCGCAATCAGACTTGCGCCCGCAGAACGCAAATTTAGGATCTGCCGGGTCGCCGATTGGCCACTTACACATTGTATCTCTCAAGGTGAGAATGGTTGCGGCGTCGCCATCAGCAAGCTTCAATGGGGGGAGTGGCGCGGAAAGTGGCTCGCGTAGTATGGGTGCTTTGGCTGCAGCTGGGCGCTCTGGTGCCACCGGTGCTGGTGTTTTGACTGTACCATCTGGCATCATACGTGGCTTCGGACGGGCAAGGCGCGGTGGTCGTTTGACAGGACGCGATGGAGTGGCGCGACCCGATAGGCCTAGGCGGTGAACCTTGCCAATAACGGCATTGCGCGTGACGCCACCGAGTTGTTTCGCGATTTGACTGGCTGAATGCCCTTCAGCCCACAATTTTTTCAGTACGGTGACCCGTTCTTCAGTCCAAGACATAGATTTAGCTCCCAGCTAGGTTCAGAACTTAGTACTCAAGCCCTGTAGCCCCTATATATTGTGGCGGATCATGCTCTCCACCTTGCTCAACACCTATATATCGTATCAGGCGAGTTGCTAAACACAATATGCAGATGCCGCTTTCCACAGGCTTTCTACATATTGTGCCAGATTCCATCTTCTTGTGGATGAATCGAGGTCCATTAGGTGAACTCGTGTAGAACATTAACTTTTGGCGTGTCATTTTTAAGAAATGCCCTTATCTATCTATTCATGACAGACATCACCCCAATTGACACAAATTCCGCTTCGGCTGGCCGCTCTGTAAAATCATACGGTAGCTTCAATGGCCTTGGCCTGTGGACACTTTATCGCCGGGAAGTCGGGCGATTTATGAAGGTTTGGATGCAAACGGTTTTTGCGCCCGTTGTAACGACGCTTTTGTTTATGACTGTGTTTAAGCTCGCATTTGGTGATCGGGGACGGTTGATCGGTGACTTTGAGGGGCTGGCATATAATGACTTCCTTGCGCCTGGTCTTGTCGTCATGGCGATTTTGCAAAATTCATTTCAGAATACGAGTTCCAGTTTGGTGCAGGCTAAGTTTAACTCCACGCATGTTGATTTTCTCATGCCGCCGCTCTCTCCGCTCGAGCTAACGATCGGTTTTCTTGGAGGTGCGATTTCGCGGGGGTTGATTGTGGCATTGCTGTCTGGTCTCGCGATCAAGCTGACGGGTTTGGCCTCGCTTGATGTTGTGCACATCTGGCCAATTCTTTGGTTCAGTTTGACAAGCGCTATAATATTGGGATCTTTGGGTGCCATTGGGGGGATTTGGGCTGACAAATTTGATCATTTATCGGCGATTACCAATTTTGTGATCGTCCCGCTGACTTTCCTCTCTGGTACATTTTACGATATCAAAGTGATGATCGAGCCGTTTACGACACTCGCAAAGCTCGACCCGTTTTTCTATATGATTGACGGCTTCCGCTATGGTTTCCTAGGGGTTGCAAACTCCTCAGTTGCGCTTGGAGTTGCAGTGACGGGTGTACTTTCTCTGCTGTCGGTTGGGGCAGTTTGGTTGATGTTTAAGACGGGTTATAAACTCAAAGCTTAATTCTCGTGGTACGCGATGTGCATTGACCCATCGATGGGTGAGTCGTTAATAGCCCGCAAAATATAAACCAAAATCGGAGATCGATATGGGTGTTGGAAAAATCTTGCTAGGCGCTGGCCTCGCTATCTCGCTTGCGGGTTGTATGACCATCCCGAATGACATGACAGTTGCTGACTATTGCGCGAACCCAAAGAAGGCAAATGAGAATGTTTGCCGTTTGAAGGTCGAAATTGACGGTACGACGACTGCATTGGCTGATACAAACATGCGTTTGTCAGATGCTCAGAAAATGGCAAATGGCGCTATGATCGCTGCTGCAGACGCGCAGGCAAGCGCTGATGCAGCACAAGCAAGTGCAAATGCTGCGATGGCGCGCGCGAATGATGCGTTCAGCAAGCGCGATGATATCGTTTGTGAGACACGCACAGTTCAAAAGACCGATACCGGCACCTGCCGCCCGGGCTACACGCTGACCTCATGCCAGCAGACACGCTTTACTTATCGTTCTGGTGGACCGTCAATTTTGCGTGAAATCAATGATGATGTTTGCCGTTTCAATGACCGTGTTCTTGAGATGCAGGTGCGTTGCTGTGGAATTAAGGATAGCGTTCCAGCGCCGATGGATCAGGTGATTGTTGGCAATCCGGTGAAGCAGACTAAGGCGGCACCGAAAAAAGAGACTAGTCCGCTACGTTACTAAGCTTCTGGTAGGGCAGGGTTTCTGCTCTAACGACCAATAAATAAGAGCCCTCGCATCCTTTTGCAGATGCGAGGGCTTTTTTATGGTTTGCGGTTATGATGGAGACTTGAAGTAGAAGTCTCCCCCAGTGGTTGCGTCTGTGTAGACGGGCACCTGCGCGCGGCTTGTACGCTCCGCAACAGTGTCTTGAACGCGCTTGAAAACAACATTTGCTGGGTCATCAAGGTTGAGCATGGTTTCTGACAACACGTTAGAGTAGACCCCGCTATCCGCGGCGGTTTGGCCGGGACTGGTTGCGAAGGCCTGTAGCACGCCTGTTGCCCAACCCACGGGGGTATAGCTGCGAACGATGCCGCGAGATTGATCATCCATAACAGTGCGGCAGGCATCGAATACGACAAAGCTTGTCGTAGAAACTGGGGTGAGGCGATTGAAAATATCCTCAAACGCGACACCACCGTCGCGGATATCTGTTGGCGTAGCGCCGTCCAAATCGCTTGGCAGAATGTAGTTCTCACCGCTCACATTGGCGCCATGGCCTGAATAGTAGAAAAAGGACACAGCCTCTTCGCCAGCAGCTTTGCGGGTCTGTAGCGTTCGCCCCATTTTGCTGAGCGCTTTTATCGTCGCGCGTTGATCCAGGTCTTGGCATCGTGTGACGGTAAAGCCTGAGTTGACCAGAGCTTGGCTGAGCCGATCACCGTCAGTTTTTGTTTCTGTCAATGTGCTGATTGGAGGGGTGTATGTTTGATTGTTTAGCACGAACGCATGGCGGGCTGGATTGTTGCCTTCAAGGGTTGAGCAACCTGCGGCGCTGGCGAGCACAACGGGTGGCTCTTCGGCGTCAGCGATACTGGCTGGAGCAGAGCCCAGCGTGGCGTCTGCTTCAGGTGTGCCGTCAAGCGCGTTTGCGACAGTCTTATCATCCTCTGCTAACAGGTCATCGAGTGAGCGCACGGAGACTGACACAGGCAGTGTTTTAACCGTTTGAGCGCGGTCTTCGCCATTCACTTTTAGGACGCGGGCGAGGGAGTAGACGACCAGATTGGCGTCGGCTTGGCGGGGAGTGACCTGCCACTGCCAAACAGTGGGCTCGCCTTCGAACAGAAATTGTTCCGTTTCTGTCGTTTGGGTGATGTCGAACCCATCGCCCTTGAGGCTGGCCCGCATGACCTCGCTGGCGCGTGTGGTGGTGAACGCCAAATCCGGCGCTGGCTCGTCGCTGCCGGGCGTTAGGCCTGTGCCGACAGCTTCGCGCAGCGACACGTCAGCAGCGGCAGTGTCGGTTGAGCTTTGCAGTGGCTGAATAGCTATTTCCAACAAGTAGGGTTGGCCGAGCACCATTTGCGATGGCGCGTGGTGAGCGACGCGGCCTTTGGTGATTTCGGCAGGCGCGGGTGGTGGTGGTGGTGGTACGCTAACCACCGGTGGTGGTGGCGGAGGGGGCGGAGGAGGCGGAGGCGGAGGCGGAGGAGGTGATGTTTGCTCCGAGGTAGGCATGTCGAAGTCGTCCACGGCTTCTTCGGCATATTCGGCGTCGTCTGAAATCTCGTCGAGTGGAGCGCCCGCTTCGGTTGGGAGGTCTAACATAACGGGGACGCCGAATTCGTATTCCAGCCCGGCGAGGGTTTGTTCTATACTGCCCTCAATTGCGATGTTGCGTTCATGTGCGACGTCGCCATAGGTGTTGAAGCAGATGACGTACATATCGACGTCTGTCGGGTAGGCCGCGCAAGAGTCTATCTCCCCAACCGCTTCACCTGATCCGCCGTTTTCTTCGACGACCATAGGCTCTGTGTAGGGAGCTTCAGTCCTCATTTCATCGCCAGCACTACAGGCTGAGAGGAGATAGAGGGCTGTGGCGCTGAGTATGGATAGCTTAATTTTGCGATGGTTTTTCATGGCGTCCTCCCGAGTTACCTTAAAGTTAACACGGGGGTTGATCCGCCACCAGATGAATTATTGTCACTGAAACCGGAGTAGTTTAACCGCGCGGTCGCTTGTTCTGTCCCAGCGTGAAGTCGGCCGGGAGAACCATGTGTAAGACAATCGCAGGCAGGAAGAAGGCAGCGCCAACAATTATGCCTTCAATTACAAGGCTTTCGTGAAAGCGGGGCAGGAATGGCGCACCGACAAGGAACAGCGCAAGCTGGCCTGTGATCAGGTATTCCATGAGTTTGCGCTTGGTCACGATTTTGCGGCCCTGAAGGTTGATTGATAGCTACCAAAAATAGGGTGTCATAGGAAGGTAGCGAAGTAGTTAAAACGTAACGAATTTCTCCACCCCGTTATCCTCTGGATAAGGGCGTCAAAACACTCTCAAAAAGCTCTCATTTTTATCTCATCTGACTCTCACCCTGTCTCAAACGGGGGTGAGGGGGTGACTTATCCAACCCCTGTG